>NZ_JBVHJO010000005.1:0-592850 GCF_055559995.1 Streptomyces sp. NPDC023541 | reverse complement strand
CCAGATGTGGAAGCCCGGTAACGGGTGGAGCTGACTGGTACTAATAGGCCGAGGGCTTGTCCTCAGTTGCTCGCGTCCACTGTGTTAGTTCTGAAATAACGAACAGCTGTGTTCATGCCAGCGTTCAAATTTCATAGTGTTTCGGTGGTCATAGCGTTAGGGAAACGCCCGGTTACATTCCGAACCCGGAAGCTAAGCCTTTCAGCGCCGATGGTACTGCAGGGGGGACCCTGTGGGAGAGTAGGACGCCGCCGAACAATCATTGTGGGAAAGCCCCGCACCTTCTGGTGCGGGGCTTTTCTGCGTTCACGGGCCGGTCGGGTGACCCGGTGCCGGGGGTGGGCACGGCGGAACCGCTTCACATCCCTTTCCTCCGTAATGTGGGTGTATGGGCTACGACCTTGTCATCTTCGACAACGACGGCGTGCTGGTGGACAGCGAGCCGCTCGCCAGCAACGTCCTCGCCGGGTACCTCACCGAGCTGGGGCACCCGACCACCTACGAGGAGTCGGTCCGCGACTACATGGGGGCCGCCGTGCGCCGCGTGCACGAGCTCGTCCTTGAGCGGACCGGGCAGCGGCTGCCGGCGGACTTCGACGAGACACTGCACGCGCGGATCTGCGCCGCGTTCGAGCAGGAGCTGAAGCCCGTCCCCGGAGTGGAAGAGGTCCTCGGCGCGCTGACCGCCCACGGGATCGGGTACTGCCTGGTCTCCTCCAGCGGTCACGAGCGGATCCGTGTCGGGCACCGGGTGGCCGGCCTCGACGGGTGGTTCGAAGAAGAGTGGATCTTCAGCGCGGACGACGTGGGCCTCGGAAAGCCTGCGCCCGACCTCTACCTGCACGCCGCACGGCAGATGGGCGTCGAGCCCGCGCGGTGCGTCGTCATCGAGGACAGCCCCCGCGGGGTCCGGGCCGCCGTGTCCGCCGGGATGGACGTGTACGGGTACACGGCGTTGCTGCCCGCGGACGAGCTTCCCGGAGCCACCGGGTACTTCGGCGACATGATGCAGCTCCCGCTGCTCCTGCAACTCCCCGTGTGATCTCTCTACCCACGGGTAGCACCGGGGCCTACGCTGACCCGCCATGACGGATGATGTGCGGCTGCGCGGCGGCCGCGGCGCCCTGGGCTTCAGCTTCTTCGTGCAGGGCGTCACCTTCGCCCTGCTTGTCACCCGGATCCCGGCCATCCAGGACCGGTACGGGATATCCGACGGGCTGCTGCCCGTCTTCCTCGCCGCCGTCCCGGTCCTCGCAGGCGTGGCGAGCGTCGGCACCGAGCACCTGGTCAAACGGGTCGCGCCCAGTGTCGTACTGCGGTGGGCCCAGCCGGTGGTCCTGCTGTCCCTGCTCGGGGTGGGGGCCGGCGAGCGGCTGTGGCACGTGGCGGTGGCCCTCGGGGCGTTCGGGCTGTCGGTGGGGGCGCTGGACGCCTCGATGAACATGCTCGGGGTCAGCCTGCAGCGGGCGTACGGGCGCAGCATCATGCTGGGCTTCCACGCCGCGTACAGCCTGGGCGGGATCCTGGGGGCGTCGGCTGCCTGGTACGGGGCGCACGCGCACCTGGGCCTGTTCGTCGGCTACCTGCCGGCCGTGGCCGTGCTGTTGCCGCTGGTGCTCGTGGGGAGCCGGTCCTACGTGGACCGGGCGGACCGCGCGGACCGGACCGGGCCGGAGGGCCTGCCGGAGAAGGGGCTGGGCGCCGGGGGGTTCGCGCTCCTGCTGCCGCTGTGCCTGGTGATGGCGTGCGCGTACATCGGGGACTCGACGGTCGCGAACTGGAGTGCCAAGTACCTCCAGGACGTGCTCGGGAGTTCCGAGCAGACGGCGACCGTCCCCTACAACGTCTACATGGTGACGACCCTCGTGGGGCGGGCCGTCGGGGACCTGGGCGTGCGGCGGTTGGGAGCCGTGGCCGTGGTGCGCGGCGGGGCGCTGCTCGCCGCCTGCGGGTTCGCCGTCGTGGCGGCCGCGCCGGGAGTGTGGACGGGGATGCTCGGTTTCACGCTGCTGGGGGTCGGGCTGTGCGTGATCGTGCCGCAGACCTTCGCGGCGGCGGGGCGGCTGTTCCCCGGGGCCTCCGACACGGCGGTCGCGCGGCTGAATATCTTCAACTACGTCGGGTTCCTGATCGGCTCGCCGCTCGTCGGCGCGATCGGCGACGCCTGGAGCTACCGGGGCGCGATGCTGGTGCCGATGGTCCTCGTGCTGATCACGCTGTTCCATGCCCGCTCGTTCGGGCCGCGGGACGCCCGATACGGTGTCGACCATGAGCGGCGAGCCGGTGACCGGGCTGTTGATGTGGGACGAGGCGGTAACGGGGTATGACTTCGGACCGGGCCATCCGATGGACCCGGTGCGCCTGGCGCTGACCATGGGCCTGGTGCGCGCCTTCGGTCTGGACCGGGCGATGGAGGTACGGGCGGCCCCGGCGGCCGGGGACTCGACGCTGAGGCTCGTCCACCGGGAGGACTACGTCGCCGCTGTGCGCGAGGTCTCGGCAGACCCCGGCGTCGCGGACGGTTCGTACGGGCTGGGCACGATGGACGATCCGGCCTTCCGGGGGATGCACGAGGCGTCCGCGCTGATCGCGGGGCAGTCCGTGGCGGGCGCGGAGGCGATCTGGCGCGGCGAGGCCGAGCACGCGGTGAACTTCGCCGGCGGACTCCACCACGCCATGCCGGGCGGGGCGGCCGGGTTCTGCGTGTACAACGACGCGTCGCTGGCCATCGCCCGGCTGCTGGAGCTGGGGGCGGAGCGGGTCGCGTACGTGGACGTGGACGTCCATCACGGGGACGGAGTGCAGGCGGCCTTCTGGGACGACCCGCGGGTGCTGACCGTCTCGCTGCACGAGCATCCGCGGACGCTCTTCCCGCAGACCGGCTGGCCGGAGGAGACGGGCGGTCCGGCGGCGGAGGGAGCGGCGGTGAACGTGGCGCTGCCGGCCGGTACCGGGGACGAGGGGTGGCTGCGGGCGTTCCACGCGACGGTGCCGGAGCTGCTGGCGGACTTCCGGCCGCAGGTACTGGTGACCCAGCACGGCGCCGACACGCACTTCGAGGACCCCCTCGCGCACCTGGCGGTGTCCCTGGACGCCCAGCGGGCCGTGCAGGAGGCCTGTCACGGGCTGGCGCACGAGTACGCGGACGGGCGGTGGCTGGCGCTGGGAGGTGGCGGGTACGCGGTGGTGGACGTCGTACCGCGGTCGTGGACGCATCTGGTGGCGGTCGCCGCGCACCGGCCGGTGGACCCGCAGGCGGCGGTCCCCGCTTCGTGGCGCGAGGAGGTGTACGCGCGGACGCGGCAATGGGCGCCGGGGCGGATGACCGACGGGCGCAGTCCGTCGTGGCGGGACTGGGACGCGGGCTACGACCCGGCGGACCGCACGGATCAGGCCGTTCTGGCCACGCGACGGGCGGTCTTCCCGCTGCGCGGCATGTTGACTTGACCGCGGGGTGCCGGTGCGGTCCGTGATGCATCGTTACGCCAACTGTGGGGCTGTTCGCCGGAATTGATGCCCCGACATATGTGGTGGGGGAGCATCGGAGGGTGTTGAGCACCGGCGCGCTGCGTGCGCATCTGCTGGCCGCCCGGTTGGCCGGGCCCGTCGCCACCTCCCGGGAGGAGAGCCTGCGCAGTTACCGGCTGTTCGCGGCGCGGGACCCGCGGGTGCTGCTGGGGCTGGATCCCGAGGGGGGCTGGGGTGAGGGTGACCTGCTGGGGCTGATGGCGGACAAGTGCGGTGTCTCGGCGGATCCTTCGCACGTCAGCGGGCCGGACGTGATCGATCCGGAGCGGACGATGGCCGCACTGGAGGCGTTCGCGGGGCGGCTGCGGGAGGCAGCGAGGGCGCGGTCGCGCGTGCTGTTCGGGACGGGGCATCCGCATCGGCTCCTGGGCTTCTACGCCGGTTTGGCCGAGGCGATGTCGGCGGCGGGATGTGTTGTCCTCACACCGGCGCAGGGGGTGTGTGTCGACATGGCGACCCGGTTCGGCGTACGCACGCACTGCATCGACTACGTACGGGGGGTCGCGCTGGTGCGGGAACCCGGCGCGCGGGCGCCGGGTAGTGCGACCGGCGTGCACAGCCATTCACCCCTGCCGGTTCGGATGGCGCTGGGGGCCCTCGCGGAGGCCGGTGGGCCCCTCCCGGACCTGGTGGTGGGTGATCACGGATGGGTCTGCGGCGCAGGTCAGCTCGGCGTGGAGGCGATCGGGCTGGCCGACACGGACGATCCCGCTCTGTTCGTCGGGGAGGCCGAGGGGCGGGTCGCGGTGGCCGTTCCGCTTGATGATGCCGTGCGATCGGACTACTACCGTCCGCTTGCCCGGTACGTGTTGGGCCGGGCGTGTCTGACGGGATGACAGGAGTGGCCGCAGCTCCTCTTCCCCACTCGTATCACGCGCCCCTACTCTGGGGAGTGAGCGTGCGACGACGAGGAGTAACCGGAGGGGAAGCCGGTGCCCGTCATGCGCGGAAGGTCAAGGTGTGTCATGGCTGCTGGCGAGAGGCCTCTCAGTGAGGTTCAGTTCCTGACCGTGGCGGAGGTCGCCTCGGTGATGCGAGTGTCGAAGATGACCGTGTACCGGCTGGTGCACAACGGTCATCTGCCCGCAATCCGGGTGGGCCGGTCCTTCCGGGTCCCCGAGAACGCGGTCCACGAGTACCTCCGAGAGTCCTATGTGGGGGTGGAGTCGGCCTGAGACTGACGGGTCATGACGCCTTCGTAACCCCTGGGAAGCAGTCGGATTACGGGCTCGGAGCTTGGGCGGGTAGGCTAGGCCGACGTAGGTCGTGTGGGCCCAGACGCCCCGCACCAGTGAAGAGAAGTGAGCGAGGGTAGTCGTGGGCTCTGTTATCAAGAAGCGGCGCAAGCGGATGGCGAAGAAGAAGCACCGCAAGCTGCTCAAGTGCACCCGCGTCCAGCGCCGTAACAAGAAGTAAACGGCAGCTGTACGTGTTTCTCCGCAGCCCCTCCACCATCCTTGGTGGAGGGGCTGCGGTGCAGCCGGGTACTTCTTCGAGGGAGGCGCTGAGCTCGTGGGGAAGGTCGTACTCGTCACCGGGGCTGCCCGGCAGCTGGGCGGCCGCTTCGTGCGGCGCATCCAGCGCGACCCGGAGGTCGAGCGGGTGATCGCGGTGGACGCCGTGGCACCGCCGCACCGGCTGGGGTCGGCGGAGTTCGTGCGTACGGACATCCGGCAGTCGTCGATCGCCAGGGTCCTTGCCGAGCACGTGGTGGACACGGTGGTCCATCTGGCGGTCACCGGTGGCCGGCCGGTCGCGGGCGGCGCGCACAGCGCCGTCAAGGAGACCAACGTCATCGGGACGATGCAGCTCCTCGGCGCCTGCCAGAAGTCGCCGACGGTACGGCGGCTCGTGGTGAAGTCCAGTACCAGCGTGTACGGGGGCACCCCGCGGGATCCGGCCGTCTTCACGGAGACGACCCAGCCGAAGTCGCTGCCGTCGGGCGGCTTCGCCAAGGACGCCGCCGAGGTCGAGGGGTACGTACGGGGCTTCGCGCGCCGGCGGCCGGACGTCGCGGTGTGCGTGCTGCGGTTCGCGAACATCCTGGGGCCCTTCGCCGATTCGGCGCTCGCCGAGTACTTCTCGATGCCGGTGATGCCGACCGTGCTGGGCTACGACCCGCGGCTGCAGTTCGTGCACGAGGACGACGTGCTGGAGGTGCTGCGGCTGGCCGCGCGGGAGCCCCGGCGCGGGACGCTGAACAGCGGGACCTTCAACATCGCGGGTGACGGCGTGCTGCTGCTGTCGCAGTGCTCGCGGCGGCTGGGGCGGCCCACGCTGCCGCTGCTGCTGCCCGCGCTCACCTGGGTGGGGTCCGCGCTGCGGGCGGTCGGGGTCACCGATTTCTCGGCCGAGCAGATGAGGCTGCTCACGCACGGCCGGGTCGTGGAGACCACGCAGATGCGCGAGGTCCTCGGCTTCGAGCCGCTCTACACGACCACCGAGACCTTTGCGGACTTCGCGCGGAGCCGGGGCAACGGGCTGCTGCCGCCCGAGCGGGTCGGGCGGGCCGTGGACCGGGTGGCGGCCATCCTGGACGCGGGGGGCCCGCGGGACGACGTCGACACGGTTGAGGGAGCGAGACGATAGTGGCGGACGCCAAGGTCATTCCGTTCGACGAGGACCGGCCGCGCCGGCGGATGCCCCGCCGGGTGCGGTCGGTGCAGGCGGCCGAGCCGGTCGTGCAGGAGCCGCCGATGGAGGTGCCGGCTCCCGCGCCGGAGCCGGAGGCGGCCCCGGTGGAGCGCGGTGACGTCTGGGACCGGCGGATCGCCGGCGGCCTGGCGTTCCTGCGCCGGCGGGTCACCGGGGAGTACGAGGTCGACGACTTCGGCTACGACAAGGAGCTGACGGACCAGGTCCTGATGTCCCTGATGCGGCCGCTGTACGACAAGTACTTCCGGGTCGAGGTCAAGGGCATCGAGAACATCCCGGCCGAGGGCGGCGCGCTGATCGTGGCGAACCACTCCGGGACGCTGCCGCTGGACGGGCTGATGCTCCAGGTGGCGGTGCACGATCAGCACCCGGCGGAGCGTCACCTGCGGCTGCTGGCGGCGGACCTGGTGTTCATGCTGCCGGTGGTCAACGAGCTGGCCCGCAAGGCGGGGCACACCCTGGCGTGCGCGGAGGACGCGCAGCGGCTGCTGGAGGCCGGGGAGCTGGTCGGCGTCATGCCGGAGGGCTTCAAGGGGATAGGGAAGCCGTTCGGGGACCGGTACAAGCTCCAGCGGTTCGGGCGCGGCGGGTTCGTGTCGACGGCGCTGCGGGCGGGCACGCCGATCGTGCCCTGCTCGATCGTAGGGGCGGAGGAGATCTACCCCATGGTCGGCAACGCGAAGACGCTGGCGCGGCTGCTGGGGATCCCGTACTTCCCGATCACGCCCACCTTCCCGTGGCTTGGGCCGCTGGGGGCGGTGCCGCTGCCGACGAAGTGGACGATCCAGTTCGGTGAGCCGATCCCGACCGACGGGTACGCCGCGGAGGCGGCCGAAGACCCGATGCTGATGTTCAACCTGACGGACCAGGTGCGGGAGCAGATCCAGCACACGCTCTACAAGCTGCTGGTGCAGCGCAGGTCGGTGTTCTTCTGACGGTGGTGGGCCGGGGCTGCACCGCCCCGGCCCACCACCGTCTCCGCCGGCGTCCCTACTCCGCGTCCTCCGCGCCGAGGCCCAGGCCCGGGAGGAGACCCGGGAGCAGGGGCGGGAGGGTGATCTCCGGCTTCGGGTTCTCCGGGGTGCCTGCGGAGGGCTGTGCCGACTGCCCCGCGGGCGGGCTGAGCAGGTCGCCCGTACCGCCGAGGAGGCCGCCGTCGGCCGGTGGCCGCGTGCTGCCCGAGGGGGACGGCGCGGGGCTGTTGCCCGACGGCGTGCCCGCTGCCGGGCTGGACTGCTTGGCACCGCCGGGCGTTTCCGGCTTGGCGGGGGATCCCGTCGAACCGGTGCCGCCACGGGTCTGCTCGGGCGGCTTGGGGAGCAGGCCCTGGAGCGGTGCCACGTCTTCGTCTATGGCCTGGAAGACGGATTCCACTTCGCCGCCGATGTCGGTGAGCTGCACGGGCAGCTTTTCGCGCAGCTTGCCCCAGGCGTCGCGGTGGGAGCGGGAGAACGACGACAGCGTCTGGATCGGGCCGAGGGAGCCGTCCCGGTCGTACGCGGCCTGGAGGAGGCGGTGGCCTTCCTCCGCGTCGTGCTTGACGCCCGAGAGCGCCCGCCGGATCGCGCCCAGGGACTCGTGGTCCAGGGTGCCCGTCCGGCCGCGCTCCATCAGCCTGCGGGCCTCCGAGAGACGGTTGGAGGCCCGGTCGAGATAGAGCTCTCCGCGCTCGGCGTCGTCGTCGGCCATGCCCAGCTTCAAGTCCTCCATGCCCCGCTTCACGGGGTAGAGGTGGTCACCGGGCAGGGCGTCGGAACTGGCAGCGGCCACTCCGCTGAAGGCCCCCGCGGCCACACCCACGGTGAGGCCGCCCGCTGCGATGCCCTTGGACCAGCGGGAGCGGGGCCGCAATTTCCGGAGCGGGGTCGCCCGGTGGGCGCCGCGGCCGGTCCGCTGCTCGGGCATCAGAGGGTCCGAGGCGGCACCGCCCCCGGCCCTCTCCTCCAGCACCATGGCCTCCATGGCGGCAACGAGCTGCGCCCGCTGCACCACTTTGACCTCGGGGTCCAGCACTGGGCGCGGCATCCGTTCGCCGAGCACGCTCGCCAGGGCCAACAACCGGTCGTGGTCAGCAGGTTCGGCAGGTGCCTCGGACTGCTCGGCCGCCGGGTCCGGTTCCGAAAGGTCGGATGGGTTCCGATCCTCCAGGGCCTGGGCGAAGGCGTTCGCCCGCCGGTGCGGGGTCACGTTCGCGATCACTGGCGGCACCTCCTCTCGTCATGACGATCGACTCCCCAAGGTGTCCGGAAGGTTGCCTTCCTTGAGCACATCCACACTTTCGAGTGAGCGGCTTCAGGCAGGGCGTGTCCACAGGGAGCCTGCATTCCGCACAACGAGCGTCGCGGCAGTTG
Organism: Streptomyces sp. NPDC023541; assembly: GCF_055559995.1. NCBI lineage: Bacteria > Bacillati > Actinomycetota > Actinomycetes > Kitasatosporales > Streptomycetaceae > Streptomyces > Streptomyces sp. NPDC023541. Next base: position 584,316 of record NZ_JBVHJO010000005.1, on the reverse strand, counting down.
GGTTACGGACGAAGGATGATCGGACCACAGCGTCATCGAGGGGTCACCGGATGTGAGGTCGGTTGGTGTTGTCTGGACAGGTCCGTCAGCGGGCGTCTTCGGGGAGGAGGCGGGCCAGGGTGCGGACGGCCCGGTACTGGAGCGTCTTGATGGCGCCCTCGTTCTTCCCCATCACCCTGGCCGTCTCGGCGACCGAGAGGCCCTGCAGGAAGCGCAGGGTCACGCACTCCTGCTGCTGCGGATTCAGCTTCCGTACGGCTTCCAGCAGGGCCGCGTTGGAAAGGGACTCCAGGACGGAGTCCTCGGGGCTGCGCTCCACCTCGTTGGCGTCGAGCATCTCCCCTGTGGTCACCTCCAGCCTGAAGCGGCTGGACTTGAAGTGGTCCGCCACCAGGTTGCGGGCGATCGTCACGAGCCAGGCGCCGAAGTCGCGACCCTGCCAGGTGAAGGTGGAGATGCGGCGCAGGGCGCGAAGGAACGTCTCGCTGGTGAGGTCCTCCGCGGTCGCCTTGCCGCCGACGCGGTAGTAGATGTAGCGGTAGACCGTGTCGCTGTACTGGTCGTAGAGGCGGCCGAAGGCCTCGGCCTCTCCGGCCTGGGCGCGTTCGACCAGGTCCATCATGCGGGCCTGGTCGCTGTCCGCAAGGGGGCGGCGGGGGGCGGCCTGGGTGCTCGTGCCGGCTGCGCCGTTCGAGCCGCCGGCCGCCGAGCGGCCTCGTCTGCCCACCGTCGCCCCGCCGTCGGTCAGGGCGTAGCAGGGACCGGCCGGGCCGAGGCCGGCAGGAACCGCGGCGGCGAAGGCGGGGGCGGTGTACGCGGTGGGGACGAAGCCGCGCAGGTGGTCGAGGACCGTTGCGCGCAGCTGAGCCAGGCCCGAGGCGTCAACCCCGACAGGTGGGTACACGGGACTCCCAGAGGCAGAGCTTCCATCACGTGCAGTGCGGAACCGTTCACCCGTCGTGGCGACAGATGGCCGGTGGCATGCGTTTGAGGAGAATAACGCTTCGTACAGGCAGCACTACACCCAGTTGCTCAAATCACCGGTTCCGACACTTCTGTTGCGTGTCGAGGGCATATTCGGTCGCGGTTGGTGATCGATTGTTGATCACTTGGGTGCGCGGAATGGACGCTTCAAAGGGGGCCCGCGACCGAGTCGGGCAGGGCGGAGTGCCGCGCCCGGGGCGCGGGTAGAGGTGAGCGTATGCCCGTGGCAGGGCGCGCGTGCGGCGCCGGCGTCCGGGGGTGCGGTGCGGGCGAGTTGTGGCCTGGTCCTGGGCCCGGAGCGGCTACTTGCGGCGTCGGTGCAGGGCGATGGCCGCGGCCGCGCCGCCCGCGATCGCGCCGACTCCGGCCGCCGCCGGGACGCCGACCTTCACGGCCTTGCGGCCGGTCCGATAGTCGCGCAGCCGCCAGTCGTTGGTCTGGGCATGCTTGCGCAGTTTTGTGTCGGGATTGATCGCGTACGGATGTCCGACCAGTGACAGCATCGGGATGTCGTTGTGCGAATCGCTGTAGGCGGCGCAGCGTTCGAGTTCGAGGCCCTCGGCGGCGGCGAGGGCGCGGACCGCCTCGGCCTTGGCGGGGCCGTGCAGCGGCTCGCCGACCAGGCGGCCGGTGTAGACGCCGTCGACTGACTCGGCGACGGTGCCCAGGGCGCCGGTCAGGCCCAGCCGCCGGGCGATGATCGTGGCCGTCTCCACCGGGGCGGCGGTGACCAGCCACACCTTCTGGCCGGCGTCGAGGTGGGCCTGGGCCAGGGCGCGGGTGCCCGGCCAGATCCGCTCGGCCATGTACTCGTCGTAGATCTCCTCGCCGATCGCCATCAGCTCGGAGACCTTGTGGCCCTTGACGATGGACAGGGCGCTGTCGCGGGCGTCCTGCATGTGCTCGGGGTCCTCGACCCCGGCGAGCCGGAACCAGGCCTGCTGCCAGGCGAAGCGGGCGAGTTCGCGGCGCCGGAAGAACTCGCGCTTGTAGAGGCCGCGGCCGAAGTGGAAGATCGCGGCGCCCTGCATGACGGTGTTGTCGAGGTCGAAGAAGGCGGCGGCGAGGTCGTCACCGGCCACGGGGAAGACGGGCTCGGCGGGGCCTTCTTCCGCTTGCCGTTCTTCGAGGAGGTCGAGGTCGGCTTCCTCGGCCTCGGCTTCGGTGAGCCGGTCGGCCCCGGCCTGCGCGGTCTTGCGGGCGGCTTCGGCCGAGGCCTCGCCTGCCAGCACGCTGCGTGCGGTGGCGGAGCGCCTGCGAGTGGGGAGCCATCCGAGAGCGGCCATGACGCGAGCATAGCCACTGTGTTCGGGAGTTCCCGAACCGGTGGGAAACGGAGGCGTTAACTCTTCGCGGCGCCACCGGGCGCGGCGGGCCGGCTCGTCCGAGCGGCCGGGCGGGCGCGGGAGAATGGGGGCATGAGCCCTTTGTTGCGCCGCAAAGAGAAGAAGAGCCCCGGCGAGCGGATGGTGACCCTCATCGGGAAGCCGGGGTGCCATCTGTGCGACGAGGCCGAGGAGGTCGTCGCGAAGGTGTGCGCCGAGACCGGTGCACAGTGGGAGAAGAAGGACATCTCGCAGGACGAGGAGCTCTACCGGCTCCACTGGGAGCAGATTCCGGTGGTCCTGGTTGACGGCGAACAGCACACCTTCTGGAGGGTGAACCCGGACCGCCTTCGGCGGGCGTTGGGTGGCTGACCCTCTTCCCGGTTACCATCATGGGCGATTTGTGGGGTCTGGGGGCGTATCTGTGAGGAGTGTGCACGGTTTTGCCCCCTTTGGTATTTGAACGGGTTCGGCGTGCCGTCGGTTCCGGGATTGCGTGCCGATGTCGCGTGACCCCGGTCACTTTGGCCGGACAAAGCGGACACAATCTTTGTGCACGCGTTCACAAAGGCATAGCCTGCTATCGACGGGGCGGTCCTGGGACAAGAGGCCGCCTGCAGCCCCGCTCATCCCGCAGGAGCATCGTGGCAACTGGCCGAACTCACCGACCGGCGACCCGCAGCCGAGGTATTCCCGAGGCCACTGTCGCCCGGCTTCCGCTGTACTTGCGTGCCCTGACCGCGCTCTCCGAGCGATCGGTCCCCACGGTGTCCTCCGAGGAGCTCGCGGCCGCGGCCGGAGTCAACTCCGCCAAGCTGCGCAAGGACTTCTCGTACCTGGGTTCCTACGGCACCCGCGGCGTCGGCTACGACGTCGAGTACCTCGTCTACCAGATCTCGCGCGAGCTCGGCCTGACCCAGGACTGGCCGGTCGTCATCGTCGGCATCGGTAACCTCGGCGCCGCCCTGGCCAACTACGGCGGCTTCTCCGCGCGCGGCTTCCGCGTCGCGGCCCTCATCGACGCCGACCCGGCGATGGCCGGCAAGCCGGTCGCCGGCATGTCCGTGCAGCACACCGACGACCTTGAGAAGATCATCGAGGAGAACGGTGTCTCGATCGGTGTCATCGCGACGCCCGCCGGCGCCGCACAGCAGGTCAGCGAGCGGCTGATCGCGGCCGGGGTCACCTCCATCCTGAACTTCGCCCCCACCGTGCTGTCCGTGCCCGACGGCGTGGACGTGCGCAAGGTCGACCTCTCCATCGAGCTCCAGATCCTCGCCTTCCACGAGCAGCGCAAGGCCGGCGAGGAGGCCGCCGCGGCAGCCTCCGAGCCGGGCTCCGTCGTGGGCGGCGCCGCACCCGCCGCGGCCGTCGTGCCGCCGGCCGGGCGCACCGCCGCCGAGGCGCGCAAGGGCGGCCCCGAGGGCGACGTCCCGGCGGTGATGCCGGCATGAGCCTGCTCGTCGTCGGGCTGAGCCACCGCAGCGCACCCGTGAGCGTGCTGGAGCGCGCCTCGCTGTCGGCCGACGCCAAGACCAAGCTGCTGCACGACACCCTCGCCGCCGAGCCGGCGACGGAGGCGACGGTGCTCGCCACGTGCAACCGCATCGAGCTGTACGCGGACGTGGACAAGTTCCACGCCGGCGTCGCCGAGCTGTCCACGCTGCTCGCCCAGCACAGCGGTGTCGCGCTGGAGGAGCTCACCCCGTACCTGTACGTCCACTACGAGGACCGGGCGGTGCACCACCTGTTCTCGGTGGCGTGCGGACTGGACTCGATGGTCGTGGGCGAGGGGCAGATCCTCGGTCAGATCAAGGACGCCCTCGCGCTGGGCCAGGAGCTGCACTCCGCCGGCCGGCTGATCAACGACCTGTTCCAGCAGGCGCTGCGGGCCGGCAAGCGGGCGCACTCCGAGACCGGGATCGACCGCGCCGGCCAGTCGCTGGTGACCTTCGGCCTGGAGCAGCTCGCGGTGCGCACGCCGGTCGGCGAGTGGGCCCACGGCAAGCGGGCCCTGGTGATCGGCGCCGGATCGATGTCCTCGCTCGCAGCGGCGACCCTCGCGCGGGTCGGCGTCGCCGAGGTCGTCGTGGCGAACCGGACCGCCGAGCGGGCGGAGCGGCTGGCGGAGATTCTGGTTGCCTCAGGCACGGGTGTGCGGGCTTCCGCCATCCCGATGGCCGAGGTCGCCGATGAGCTGACACGAGTCGACGTGGTGGTGTCCTGCACCGGGGCCACCGGGCTCGTGCTGACCGCCGACGACGTGCTCGCCGCCGTGTCCTGGGGCGCCGCCCCGGACCCCGCGCCTCAAACGCCGGCGAGGCTGGATTCGGCTGCCGCCACCGGTTCCGTGCAGGCGCCGCCGGGGCTGGACGCCGACGTGCTCGCCCGGCTGGTCGCCGCCGCCGAGGCCGGCGGACGGCTCGCCGACGCGGGCGCGGCACGGACCATCAGCGCGCCCGTGGACGCCGACGCCGACGGGTGCCCCGTGGGGCCCGACGGACGCTCCGCGCTGACCGGGGTCGACGCCAACTCCCTCGAACTGCACGGGACCTGGGCCGACCAGGGCGAGGCCGCCGCACAGCGGCAGCCCCGCAGGAGTGCCCGTACGCACACCGACGCGACCGCCGTCCGGCTCGCGCTGCTCGACCTGGCCATGCCCAGGGACATCGACGCGGCCGTGCACCGGATCCCCGGCGTGCGGCTCGTGGACATCGAGTCCCTCGCGGAAGCCTCCGCGGACGCCCCGATGGCGGCCGACGTCGACGCCGTGCGCGGCATCGTCTCCCAGGAGGTCGCCGCCTTCGGTGCGGCGCAGCGGGCCGCGCACATCACGCCCACCGTCGTCGCCCTGCGGGCCATGGCGGCCGAGGTCGTGGCCATGGAAGTGGCCCGCCTCGACGGACGGCTCCCCGACCTCGACGAGCGACAGCGCGCCGAAGTCACCCAGACCGTGCGCCGCGTCGTGGACAAGCTCCTCCACGCGCCGACCGTGCGCGTCAAGCAGCTCGCGAGCGAGCCCGGCGGCGCCGGGTACGCCGAAGCGCTGCGCGAACTCTTCGACCTCGACCCTCAGACGGTTGCTTCCGTCAGCCGGGCGGACGCGGCCGATCCGAAGAACGACGACGACCCAGGACGGGCATCATGAACACACGTCCCGACCAGCCGCTGCGGCTCGGTACGCGGCGGAGCAAGCTGGCCATGTCCCAGTCGGGGCACGTCGCCGACGCGGTCCGGGCGATCACCGGCCGGCCCGTCGAGCTCGTGGAGATCACGACGTACGGCGACGTCTCGCGCGAGCACCTCGCTCAGATCGGCGGGACCGGTGTGTTCGTCACCGCCCTGCGCGACGCGCTGCTGCGCGGCGAGGTCGACTTCGCCGTGCACTCGCTGAAGGACCTGCCGACAGCGCAGCCCGACGACCTCGTCATCGCGGCCATGCCGCGGCGCGAGGACGCCCGCGACGCGCTCGTCGCCCGCGACGGCCTGACCTTCGAGCAGCTGCCCGACGGCGCCCGCATCGGTACCGGCTCGCCGCGGCGCACCGCCCAGCTCAACCACCTGGCGCGCTCGCAAGGCAAGCGGATCGAGACCGTCCCGATCCGCGGCAACGTCGACACCCGCATCGGATTCGTCCGCGACGGCGAACTCGACGCCGTCGTCCTGGCGGCCGCCGGCCTGAACCGGATCGGCCGCGGTGACGAGGCCACCGAGCTGCTGTCCGTCGACAGCATCCTCCCCGCCCCCGGCCAGGGAGCCCTGGCCGTGGAGTGCCCCGCGTCCTCCACGGACCTCGTCGCCGCGCTCGGCCGGCTCGACGACCCGCACACCCGGGCCGCCGTGACCGCGGAGCGTTCTCTGCTCGCCGCCCTGGAGGCCGGCTGCAGCGCACCCGTGGGCGCGTTCGCCGACCTGCTGGCCGACGGACGGATTGTCAATGAAATGCGCCTGCGCGGCGTCGTCGGAACCCTCGACGGCTCGACGCTGGTGCAGCTGTCCACCACCGGTCCCGTGCCCCAGTCGTACGACGAGGCCATGGCGCTCGGCCGCGAACTCGCGGACGAGATGCTGGCCAAGGGCGCGGCCGGTCTGATGGGGGAGCGATCGCTTTGAACCCCTCAATTCCGACCACCTCCGCTTTTCCGGCCGTCGCCGCCCACGGACGCGTCACCTTCCTCGGTGCCGGCCCGGGCGACCCGGGTCTGCTGACGCTGCGCGCCGTCGAGGCGCTCGCCGCCGCGGACGTACTGATCGCGGAGCCCGAGGTGCTCGAGGTCGTACGGACGCATGCGCGCGCGGGTGTCGACACGCCGCAGCTGACGGTAGCTGACGAAGTGTCAGCAGCCGCCGGGGTCCCGGTGATCCGGGACGCGTCCAATCTTGTCATGGAGGCCGCACGCTCCGGCAGGCGGGTCGTGCGTGCCGTCACCGGCGACCCCGGACTGGACGGCAACGCCGCCGACGAGATGCTCGCGTGCGCCAACGAAGGAATCCCCTTCGAGGTGGTGCCCGGCGTCGCGACCGCCGTCGGCGTGCCCGCGTACGCCGGTGTTCCGCTGCGCGACAAGCAGGGCGCGGACGTCCGGTTCGTCGACGCGAAGACCGCCTCGGCGCGCTGCTGGAGCGAGGTCGGGACCAGCGACGGCACCCTCGTCGTCTCCGCGACCCTGGAGACCGTCTCGGCCGCCGCGGCCGAGCTGGTGAGCGCCGGGCGCAAGCCCGACACCCCGCTGACCGTGACGGTCTCCGGCACGACGACGCGGCAGCGGACCTGGTGCGCGACCCTGGGCACGATCGCCCAGGTGTTCAAGCAGGGCAAGGTGCTGCCCTCGCCCGAGGGCGCCCGCCCCGTCATATGCGTGGTCGGCGAGCACGGCGCCGCCGCGCGCCGCGAGGACCTGTCCTGGTTCGAGTCGAAGCCGCTGTTCGGCTGGCGGGTCCTCGTACCGCGGACCAAGGAACAGGCCGCTTCGCTCTCCGACCAGCTGCGTTCCTACGGCGCGGTGCCGCACGAGGTGCCGACCATCGCCGTGGAGCCGCCGCGCACCCCGCAGCAGATGGAACGCGCGGTGAAGGGCCTGGTGACGGGCCGCTACGAGTGGATCGCCTTCACCTCGGTCAACGCCGTGAAGGCCGTCCGCGAGAAGTTCGAGGAGTACGGGCTCGACGCCCGCGCCTTCGCGGGCATCAAGGTCGCCGCCGTCGGCGAGCAGACCGCGGCCGCGCTGGTGGAGTTCGGCGTCAAGCCCGACCTGGTGCCGAGCGGCGAGCAGTCCGCGGCCGGGCTGCTGGAGGACTGGCCGCCGTACGACCCGGTCTTCGACCCGATCGACCGCGTCTTCCTGCCGCGGGCCGACATCGCCACGGAGACGCTGGTCGCCGGGCTGATCGAGCTCGGGTGGGAGGTCGACGACGTCACCGCCTATCGGACCGTGCGCGCGTCGCCGCCGCCGGCGGACACGCGCGAGGCGATCAAGGGCGGCGGCTTCGACGCCGTTCTCTTCACGTCGTCCTCGACCGTCCGCAACCTGGTCGGCATCGCGGGCAAGCCGCACAACGTGACGGTCATCGCGTGCATCGGGCCGGCGACGGCCAAGACCGCCGAGGAGCACGGCCTGCGGGTCGACGTCCTCTCCCCGGAGCCGTCGGTGTCGAAGCTGGCGGAGGCTCTCGCCGAGTACGGCGCGGCCCGCCGCGAGGCGGCCAAGGCAGCCGGCGAGACGGTCTTCCGCCCGAGCGAACGCCGCCCGGGCGCGCGCAGGCGTCGTACGACGTGAGCGGCTTAGGCGGCCGGACACGGTCGGACAAGACGGTCGAGGGGCCCGGGTGCACAGCACCCGGGCCCCTCGCGTCGGTCCGGCTCCGGCCCTCGCCCAACACGCGGAGGAACACCCCCGGCTGGAGGCCATCGGCCTGCGGTACGCCCACCACCCCCACCTGCGGGTGCGTCGCAGGGCGCCGCCGGCCGCGACCTAGGAGAAGGGAACCCGGTCCGGGCCGCAGACCGTGCCGGGAGGCGGAAGCGTCCCGTCGACGAGGTAGCGGCTCTCGTACGCGCTGATGCAGCTGCTGGCGTTGTTGAACAGCGCGGTGTGCCCGTACCCGTCGTTCGTGAGCAGGCGGGCGTCCGCCAGCTCACCGGCCATGGCCTCGGCGCCCGCGTACGGCGTGGAGGGGTCGTAGCGGGTCCCGATCACCAGGACGGGACGGGCAAGAGGCTGTTCACCGTGTCGGCGACCGTCTTGGCGTACGTCCACGGGCCCACCGGGTGTTCGCGCAGCTGCTGCATCAGCCGGTCGAACTTGTCGCGGGTGGCCTCGGGGCTGCCCGCCGAGAAGACGCAGCGGGTCGCGGGCGCCGATCCGCAGAGGGTGAGGAACCGGTCCAGGGTGGCGGCGGCCGTGCGGTCCGAGCCCATGCGCAGGAGGGTGGTGGTGCGCGGCTCGCCCTGCGAGGCGCCGTTCGTCCAGGCCTGCGGGTCGATGTTGCTGTCGAGGACCATGGCGCGGACGTTGCCGGGGAAGAGGTTGGCGTAGGTGGCGCCCAGGAGGGTCCCGTAGGAGACGCCGAGGAAGTTCAGCTGCGGTTCGCCCACCGACCGGCGGAGCAGGTCGAGGTCCCGGGCGGTGTCGGCGGTCGACACGTGGCGCAGCAGGTCCGGGTCGCGCTGCTCGCAGCGCCGGCCGAGGTCCTCGTAGGCGTCGGTCCAGGCCTTGCGCTCCTGCGCGCCCACCGGGAAGCCGCCGGGTGGACGGGCCGCCCAGGCCCGGGCCTCCTCGGTGGTGCCGAAGCAGTTCACAGCGGTGCTGTTGCCGATCCCGCGCGGGTCCCAGCTGACGATGTCGAACCGCTCGCGCACTTCCTTCGGGAAGGCGTCGTAGTTCTGCGGCACCTGCACCGTGCCGGGGCCGCCGGGCCCGCCGGGGTTCACGAACAGCGTGCCGACGCGCCGGCCGGGATCGGTGGCCTGCCGCCGGACGACCGCCAGGTCGATGGTGCGGCCCGCGGGGGCGGCGTGGTCGAGCGGCACCTTCGCGGTGGCGCAGTCCCACGGGCTGCCGGGCTTGCACGGACTCCAGTCCAGCCGCGGAACGCCGCTCACCGGAGGTGACGGAGAAGGGGGCGCGCTGCGGGCGGCGGGTCCGGCCCCGGTGAGCACCGCCGAGCAGGCCAGCGCCGCGGTGAGCACCGCCACACGCCGACGGCGGGATGTGAAACCTGGTGCGGACATGATCCGCCCTCCTCCGTCGCGGCGAGGGCCCGGTCCGGCGGCCGACGCCGCCGCATCGGTACACACGCCTCTGCCACCACGTAACCGCCGTTCGCCGGGGCGCGCGACCGCTGGCTCAGGAACGAACCCAGCGGGTGAGACCGGCCCAGGCGCCGGGGCCGAGGGTGAGCACCGGCCCGTCGGCGACCTTGGAGTCCCGCACGTGCACCTGGTCGGCGGGGCAGGCGGCGATCTCGACGCACGCCCCGCCTTCACTGGCGCTGTGGGAGGACTTCCGCCAGGCGATGGCGGCCTCCAGGCAGGCCCCGCCCTGGTCGCTGCTGTAGCTGGACTTGAACCACTTCAGTGGGGTGCTCATGACTCTCCTAGCAACCGGTCCAACAGGTCCGTCGTCTCTGCCAAGTTGAGGGCCTGTGACCGCAGCATCGCATACTTCTGGGAGAGGATGCTGACCTCATTCGGGTCACGTACGAGGACACTGCCGCGCTGGGATTCGGAGTAGGCGAGCCGCTGGAAGTCAGGCGTTTCCAGCAGGATGAACGGGCCTGATAGCCCGGCATGAGCCGTCATGCCCATGGGGAGGATTTGGAGAGAGATGCCCGGCGAGTCGGCGCAGTGGCGAAGGTGACGCAGCTGCTCGTGCCATACGGCATCGCCGCCTAGTCGGTCCCTCAGGATCGGCTCCCACACGATGAAGCTGAGAGTCGGGGGCGTCGGGCGATCCAGGATCTGCTGACGTCGCATCCGCAGTGCGGTCTGGCGCTCTATCTGCTCCTGTCCGATGTACGGGACGTGGCACCCGAAGACTGCGCGGGCGTACCCCTCCGTTTGTAGGAGGCCCGGCACGATGAGAGTGTCGTACCACGACAGCGCCAAGGCCTCCGCCTCCCGCGCCATGTATTCCTCCGCCCAGGCCGGGACCATGTCCACCTCGGGGAGGCGGTTGGCCGCGACCGACAGGAGGCCGGGCAGTGCGAGAGCGCGGTCCATCTTCTCGGCGACGTTGGGCATCAAGGTGCGCCTGCCCTGCTCGATGGAGGCGATGGTCTCGACGTCCATGTGCAGCGCCTCCGCGAAGGCGCGCTGGGTCAGTCCTTTGGCGATGCGGGCGGAGGCGACCTGAGCGCCGACCATCTTCATCGCCGTCTCATTGGGCCGCGGCCTCTTGCGTACTGGCATGTCCGTTGAACTCCCCGCCTCGGCGCGCGAGATACCCGTACCAACCCGTACTCCTCAAGGAGTACGAGTTGGTCGTCTCCTCCACGCTAGTCACGCAGGGCGACGATCGACGGGTGAACGTGGAAATCCAACCGGCCCTGCTGCGCGAGCGGTTCTACCCCCGCAGCCGCCAGACCGTGCGCCCAGCCAGGGAGTTCGCGGCAGAGACACTTCACGCGCGGGGTGTCACATGCCGCCACGACGACGTGTTGCTCTGCGTGAGCGAGCTGGCGACCAACGCCCTGCTGCACGGCGTCCCGCCCGGCCGCGGCTACCGGCTGCGGATGCTGCGTTACGAAGGGGCCGTACGGGTCGAGGTCCATGACAGCGGTGGCGGCCGGCCGCAGATCGCGGATCGCGACCCGGGCGCCGAGGGCGGGCGCGGGTTGCTGCTGGTGGCGGCGGTCGCCGACCGGTGGGGAACCGGGGCACGGGTACCGGGAAAGGTGGTGTGGTGCGAGTTCGCCGTCGGGGCGGGCGGGCCCGGGGTCGGGCTCTAGGCTTGTGGCGACTGCTGTCGAAGCTCGAAGAGGCGACTGAAGATGAGCGCGTACGGATCCTTCCCCGGTTCGCGGCCCCGCCGGCTGCGCACCACCCCGGCGATGCGGCGCATGGTCGCGGAGAACCGGCTGCACCCCTCGGACCTGATCCTCCCGGCCTTCGTGCGCGAGGGCATCAGCGAGCCCCTCCCCATCTCGGCGATGCCGGGCGTGGTCCAGCACACCCGGGACACGCTGCGGAAGGCGGCCGTGGAAGCGGTCGAGGCGGGCGTCGCGGGGATCATGCTCTTCGGCGTACCGGCGGACGAGAACAAGGACGCCCTGGGCACGGCGGGCACCGAGCCGGACGGCATCCTCCAGGTCGCGATCCGCGACGTGAAGGCCGAGGTCGGCGACGACCTGGTGATCATGTCGGACCTGTGCCTGGACGAGTACACCGACCACGGCCACTGCGGCGTCCTCGACGAGAACGGGCGCGTCGACAACGACGCCACGCTGGAGCGCTACGCCGAGATGGCGCAGGTCCAGGCCGACGCGGGCGTCCACGTCGTGGGCCCCAGCGGAATGATGGACGGCCAGGTGGGCGTCATCCGCGACGCCCTGGACGAGACCGGGCACGAGGACGTCTCGATCCTCGCCTACACGGCGAAGTACACCTCCGCCTTCTACGGCCCCTTCCGCGAGGCCGTCGCCTCCTCCCTCCAGGGCGACCGCAAGACGTACCAGCAGGACCCGGCGAACGCCCGCGAGTCCCTGCGGGAGCTGGCCCTCGACCTGGAGGAGGGCGCCGACATGGTGATGGTCAAGCCGGCCGGCCCCTACCTCGACATCCTGTACCGGGTCGCGCAGGCGGTGGACGTACCGGTGGCGGCGTACCAGATCAGCGGCGAGTTCGCGATGATCGAGGCGGCGGCGGAGAAGGGCTGGATCGAGCGGGATCGGGCGATCCTGGAGACCCTGCTGGGCATCAAGCGGGCGGGCGCCGACACGATCCTCACGTACTGGGCGACCGAGGTCGCGGGCTGGCTGCGCAACGCCTGAGGCGCGCTACGGCCAGTCGACGAGGCCGTTGAAGACGATCCAGTCGAGGACTACGGCCGCCGGGGCGATCACGGCGAGCCACACCCTGGCGGCGGCGTGCCGCCGCTGCCAGGGCAGGCGCCTTCCCCGTCTTCGGGAGCGGCCTGCTGGCGGTCCTGGTCCTGCTGATCGCCGCGTGGGGACAGCGGCGCGAGGAACGCGCGCGGGTGGCGTGCGGTGTCCGGGGTCATGGATCAAGTCAACTCCGCGAAAAGCGCCCGAACATGAGTGCGCGTACTCAGGTGACTGTGGTTGTGCTGGCGCAGCGTCTGCGCGACCAGCAGTCGAACGGGCCGACCCAGGCCTGGCCGTACGGCAAGCCGAAGCCGAGCGCCTCCTCGGCCTTCCCGAACTACCAGCGGGCGCAGGAACTCACTCAGCACAACCTCAACCAGAACGCCACGGCGATCGAGGCCTGGATCAAGGGCCCGCCACCGCCGGCCGATGGCGCCGTGAAGGACTTCAAGGGGACGGCGCCCAACGGTGAGGTCAGCGGCATCAGCGTGAGCAAGCAGCCGACCGACGTGAACGATCCGCTGTCCGGATACAAGCAGGGCGGCATGAACGCCAAGGCCGAGGATGTGAAGGGCATCGACACGAGGCTCAAGTACGACAGCAGCCGCAATCCTCCCTTCACCGTCATGACGTCCATGCCCAGCAAGTGAGAAAGGCCCCTCGAAGATGTCCATCGACCAGGAGTCCTGGGAATCCGCAGTACAGCACCTGTACGAGGACGGGTTCGCCTTCATCGCCACCGGTCCGCGCATGCACGAGGACTGGCGGGCCGACGTGCTCGCCGTCATGGAACGCGCCGTCCCCGATCCGCGCGGCTGGGCGGGGATCGACCCGATCGCGCACGAACGCACTGCGCAGCACCCCGCCGTGCCGTTCTGCCGCCCGGCCTTCAGGGACGATCCGTTGCGCCCGCTCACCCCGGCCGACGTGGGGCAACGGATGCAGGAGATCGACCGTGCGAGCGCCGAGAATCTCCTGCTCGCACTCACCGAGGACGGCTGCACCCTGCGGAACGTCACAAGGTTCAGTGAGAGCTTCGACGAGCTTCAGGACCTGGCCCGCACCATCCTCGCCCGCTACGGGGACGCGTCCGTCTGCTACACCAACGTCAGCTCCATCGGGCACGTCGGCTCGCTGGACTTCGGGCTGAATTCAGTGGGCTGGAGCCCGATGACCTTCTACGGGGAGGACTGCGGCCTGGTCGTGGTCTCCGACACCGAGGTCGGGCTGTTCTGGGCATTCGGCGACATCTGAGCCCTGAGAGGAGGATTCCATGCCGACGCGATCCACCGAGGCCGCCACCTGGGAAGCCGCGCTGCTACGGCTCCTGGAGGATGTCTACACCTTCGCTTGGAGCGGCCCCCGGTTGCACGAGGACTGGGCCGAGGACGCCTGCGCCGTCATGGAGCGGTCGGTCGCCGACCCGCGGGGCTGGTCCGTCATGGAATGGCAGATGGACAAGGTGGGGCGGGAGAGCGGCTATCCGTTCCACCCGTTCCTTGCGCTGACCGCCGAGGAGTTGCGGGCCGGGCTCCGGCCGATCACGGCCGGCGCCGCCGTCGAGCTGCTCGCCTCGCTCGCGCAGGAGTGGTTCTTCGAGGACAACCCGGTCCGGTTGAGGGAGGACCGCGACGAGGTACTCGCGGACGCCCGGACCGTGCTGGATCGCTTCGGTTCGGACGCGTCGTTCTGGACCTCCTCCCGCCTCGCCCGTACTTGCGACGCGCCCGACTTCCTGGCCCAGGATCTCAAAAGCGGCCGCCCCTTCACCGACTACATGATGGATCTCGGCCTGATCGCGGTGTCCGCCGACGAGGTCGGCGTCTTCTGGTCGTTCAACGCGAATTGAGACAATGATCCGATGCTGACCCGATCCGCCACCTACCCCGACCGGGAGACCGCACAGTGGGCCACCCAGCAGGTGGTGACCGCCAATGAGCAGGTCATCCACCGCTGGCTCGCCCAGGGAACGCGGGCCCGACTCACCATCGAGGCCGCCTGGCCGTCCCGTGAGGAGCCCGTCGGCCGGGTGCAGTTGGAGGCCATGCTCCTTGCCGGACAGGGGCCCGTCGACGTCCGCGCCGCCCGCGTCGTACTGCGTCGCGAGCCGGACAGCCCGTACGGATTCGTCGTCCAGACCACCGTCCCGTTCTACCTGTAGAGGCAACCGACCGTGCCCATGAAGCCCCTCGAACACGACCGGTGCTACGGCGAGCTCGATCAGGTCATGCGCGCCTACCTCGGCCGGCAGGGGGAGGACACGGCCGAGCGTCGCAGCCCTGCGCTGGACGCCTATCTGCGCCACACCTGGCACACCCGCCCCTGGGCCATCGCGGAGGCGGAGCGCCAGCTGCGCGAGTACAGCCGCAACCCTCCGGGGCGCCTGCGGATCGACCTCGGAGAGTTCTACGCCGTCCCCGACGTCGGGATTCCGCAGGCCGCGATCGGGGACTGGCTGCTCGTGCTCGCCGACCACCTCAAGCAGAGCGTCGAGGACGGCGAGGTGCCCCCGCCGGCGATCCCGCAGACGCACTGGGAGTGGCACGCGCGGTTCCCGGAGACCGCCCAGCTGCTGGGCGGCTGGTTCTCGCAGGACATCGTCGACGAGTTCCCCGACCACGCAGCGGCGGTCGCGGACTACGCCGCCACCACCGACCCGCAGCTCGTCGCCCGTCTCGTCGGCGAGCTCCACGAGCTGATCGCCCTCCCGATGGACGAGGGCGACTACGCCCTGGCCGCTGCGGAACTCGGCATGGAGGTCAACCCGCCCGAGCCGTTCTCGTACGGGGCGTGGTTCCAGTCGGTGGCGACAAGCCTGGCCGGCGGCTGACCAGCCCGAAGAACCGCCGTGCGCGGCTCTGATGCTGCCGGGCCTTACCCCGCCGGTCCGGCCGTTTCGAGCGGCTGGCGCCGTGCCTCGCCTGGTCTGGTTCCGGTCGCGTCCGTCGGGGCGTGGGCGCACTCTGGAGGGAACAGGTGACCCTGGAGGTGATGCACCATGGCCACGCTCGTCGGGTGGCATGTGGAGCTCGAATTCACCGAGGAGGGCCACCGCACCAGTGCGGCGGCCCTGGTAAGGCTCGGGGACGGCTCCGAGATCAGGGCGCGGGGCTATGCCTTGCGTCATCCCTCCGACCCGGAGCAGATGAGGGTCGGGGAAGAGATCGCGGGCGCTCGTGCGCTCATGGATCTCGCGCAGCAGATGTTGCAGAAGGCCCACTCGGAGATCGACGAGGCGACGGGCCGTCATTCCTACCCGCTCAACCGCTGAGCGGGCGGGCGACCACCGGCCCGCCAACCGCTGAGCGGGCGGGCGGACCACCGGCCCGCTGAGGGGCTCCTGACGGAGCCGCTCAGCGGGTCCTGCTGCGGAACAGGACGCTGGCCAGGACCACGGCCACGGCGGTGATGCCCGCGCACCAGGTCAGGGCAGTCCAGGGGGCGCTTGCCGCGGGCTGCGCGAGGAGCAGCGCGCGCAGGGATTCGATCACCGGGGTCAGCGGCTGGTGCTCGGCGAAGCCGTGCAGCCAGCGGGGCATGGTCTCGATGGGGACGAAGGCGCTGGACGGGTAGGGCAGGAACATCATCAGGAAGGTGAAGCCGCCCGCCGCCTCCGGCGTCTTGGCGAGCAGGCCGAGTACGGCGGCCAGCCACGAGATCGCCGTGATGTAGGCCAGCAGCAGCCCGGCGGCGGCCAGGAAGGCGGCCGGGCCGGCCTGGGGCCGGAAGCCGATGGCGAGGGCGACGGCGAGGACGAGGGTGGTGGAGAGCAGGTTGCGCAGGACGGAGGCGGCGACGTGTCCGGCCAGGATGGGGATGCCGCCGATGTCGAGGGTGCGGAAGCGGTCGATGATGCCGGTCCGCATGTCGTCGGCGACGCTGACGGCGGTGGAGGCCGCGCCGAAGCCCGCGCAGAGCAGCATGGCGCCGGGGACCACGTAGGTGACGTACTGCGTCCCGGTGTCGATGGCCCCGCCGAAGAAGTAGACGAAGATCAGCATCAGCATCACGGGCAGCATCAGGGCGGCGATCAGGGCGTCCGGGCTGCGGCGGCTGATGCGCAGGCTGCGGCCGGCCAGGGCGAGGGCGCTCACGGGTGTGGCGGTGATCATCGGTCGGCTCCCGTCAGGGCGAGGAACACGTCGTCGAGGGTGGCGGTGCGGACGGCGAAGCGGTCCACGGCGGTGCGGTCCGGGTCGAGTTCGTCGAGGAGGGCGCGGACGTGGGCGGCGCTCCCGTCGGTGGTGACGCCGAGGGTGAGCTCGTCCGGGGCGAGGTGGACGGCGCGCGGGACGAGCGCCTCGTAGGCGGCCCGGTTGGTGAGGGTGAGGTCCAGCCGGTGGCCGGCGACGCGCGCCTTGAGCTCCGCGGGCGTCCCCTCCGCGGCGATCCGCCCGTCGGCGAGGACGGCGACGCGGTCGGCGAGCCGGTCGGCCTCCTCCAGGTACTGGGTGGTGAGCAGGACGGTCGTGCCGTCGGCGCGCAGTTCCCGTACGAGTTCCCACAGGTCCTGGCGGCTGCGCGGGTCGAGGCCGGTGGTCGGCTCGTCCAGAAAGATCACCTCGGGGCGGGAGACGAGGCTCGCGGCGAGGTCGAGGCGGCGTCGCATGCCGCCCGAGTACGTCTTGGCCGTGCGCGCGGCGGCGTCGGCGAGGCCGAAGCGGGCGAGGAGTTCGTCGGCGCGGGTACGGGCGGCGCGCGGGGTCAGCCCGCAGAGCCGGCCCATCATGCGGAGCGTTTCGGCGCCGGTCTGGAGGTCGTCGACGGCTGCGAACTGGCCGGTGAGGCTGATGCGTTCGCGCACGAGGGCCCGCTCGGTGACGGTGTGGTGGCCGGCGACGCGGGCGGTGCCCGCGTCGGGGGTGGTGAGGGTGGCGAGGATCCGGACGGTGGTGGTCTTTCCGGCGCCGTTGGGGCCGAGGAGGGCGAGGACGCTGCCGCGGGGGACGGCCAGGTCGATGCCGTCGAGGACGCGGACGTCGCCGTATGACTTGGCCAGGCCGGTGGCGTGGATGCCGAGGGCGGGTGGGGCGTCGGTGTGGGCGGCGATGACGTGCGCGCCAAGGGCGCCGGAAGGGTGTCCGGAGGCGCCGGAGGGGTGTCCGGAGGCGTGTGTGGTCATGAGGGATGGGGCTCCCTTCTCCCTCTTCTGCGTATGCCTTACGCTCTTCTGTGTAAGTAATACACAGAACTAGGATGGGGGTCAATCGAGGAGTGGGCGGTCATGGCGGACGAGGACGACGAGGGCAGCGCGACCGGGCTTCCGGCCAGCCTGGAAATGGCCTGGGGGCTACGCGAACGCCCCGGCAAGGGGCCGCGCCCCACGCTCACGCTGCCGCGCATCGTGGAGACGGCCGTGGCGCTGGCCGCCGGTGAGGGGATGGACGCCGTCTCCATGGGCCGGGTGGCCAAGGAGCTGGGCGTCTCGACGATGTCCCTCTACCGGTACGTCACGGCCAAGGAAGAGCTCTACATCCTGATGTCGGATGCGGGCGTCGGCGCCCCGCCGGCACTGCCGCCCGAGGCGGACGGGTGGGGCTGGCGCGAGCTGCTGACGCAGTGGGCCTACGCCCAGCGGGCGGTGCTCATGGCCAACCCCTGGATCCTTCGCATCCCGATCACCGGGGCGCCGGTCAGCCCGAACCAGCTGGCCTGGATGGAGCGTGGGCTCGCGGCGCTGGCGGACACGGGGCTGGGGGAGGGCGAGAAGATCTCGACGATCATCCTCATCGGCGGCCTGGTCCGTAATGAGGCGACGATGGCAGCCGACATGATGGACGCCATCGTGAAGTCCGGCGTCGCGCCGGACCAGGTCCTGGGCCGGTACGTGCGCACGCTGCGGCTGATGACCGGCCCGGACACGCACCCGGCCGTGACGCGGCTGCTGGAGTCGGACGCGTTCACCGGCTCGGACGAGCAGGACTTCCAGTTCAGCTTCGGCCTGAACCGCATCCTGGACGGCCTGGCGACGCTGGTCGCAGGGCGGGCGGAGGCGGGGGCGGGGGCAGCGGGGTCGAGGCCGGAGGCGGGGGCGGGCGGGGTGTGAGCCGGACGGGATTGCCGGGTGGGGCGGGGGCTTCGGGAGGTCGGGAGCCGCTCGGGCGGTGTCAGGGATGTGCTGGGGGTTTCCCGTCAGTCCCATCGTCTCTCCGTGTCGGGCCGGCCCGTCAAGGGCGCTCCCTTCGGTCGCGTCACTTCGTGATGTCGCTGCGCTCCACCCTTGACCGACCGTCCCGCCCCGGAAATACGAGGACAGCCGGGAAACCCCCAAAGGAACGGGCCGGGACCAGTTTTCAGGGACGGGGCGTCGGATGCGTCCGGGCGGAGCCCGGTGCGCGTCCAATCGCTACGCGCTCCTGCCTGACGGCGCCTGCGAGCCCCCTGGGCCGGGCATAAGCCGCCACCAATCGCTACGCGCTCCTGCCAGACGGCGCCTGCGAGCCCCTTGGGTTGGGCATAGGCCGCCATCGATCGCTACGCGCTCCTGCCGGACGGCGTCAGCGAGCCCCTTGGGCTGGGCATAGGCCGCCATCGATCGCTACGCGCTCCTGCCGGACGGCGTCAGCGAGCCCCTTGGGCTGGGCATAGGCCGCCACCAATCGCTACGCGCTTCTCGACGACCGCGTCCGCCCCTCATCTGGGGTCGATAGGGGCCCTATCGAGGGGCGGAAGGGTGATCCATCGGCTCAGCCGAACCCAACCCCCGTCAAGACCACCATGGGATCCCAGCCGTCGGTACAGACAGGGGCAATTGGGGCGAATTGACGGCTCTTTGACGCGCACACCCGCCCAGACATGGATTGGCATCGCTCCAGCCGTCATCTGACGCTTTTCCACCCCACGCAGGGGTCAGACGCCGGCCATGAAGAGCGAAGGAAGGTTTCTGCGGCCCGAGACCAG
Source organism: Streptomyces sp. NPDC023541 (assembly GCF_055559995.1). Lineage (NCBI taxonomy): Bacteria > Bacillati > Actinomycetota > Actinomycetes > Kitasatosporales > Streptomycetaceae > Streptomyces > Streptomyces sp. NPDC023541. The sequence goes on along the minus strand of NZ_JBVHJO010000005.1, from coordinate 565,063 downwards.
CCCCAGACGGATCGCAGACGCCTGATAGAGAAGCGGGTGGCGATCTGAGGCGGCTTATGTCCAGCCCAAGGGGCTCGCTGACGCCGTCTTGCAGGAGTGCTTAGTGATCGATGGCGGCCTATGCCCAGCCACAGGGGTTCGCAGGCGCCGTCCGGCAGGAGCGCGTAGCGATTGGTGGCGGCTTATGCCTAGCCACAGGGGTTCGCAGGCGCCGTCCGGCAGGAGCGCGTAGCGATTGGTGGCGGCTTATGCCTAGCCACAGGGGTTCGCAGGCGCCGTCCGGCAGGAGCGCGTAGCGATTGGTGGCGGCCTATGCCCAGCCACAGGGGTTCGCAGGCGCCGTCCGGCAGGAGCGCGTAGCGATTGGTGGCGGCTTATGCCCAGCCCACGGGGCTCGCGGACGCCGTCCGGCGGGAGCACGTAGCGATTTGACGCGCACCGAGCTTCGCCCGCGCATCGCTGGCCGCCCCGAGGGGCCTTTGTCCCCCGGCCCGTTCCTTGGGGGGTTCCCGGCAGTCTTTCGGATTTCCGTGGCGGGACGGTCGGTCAAGGGTGGAGCGCAGCGACATCACGAAGTGACGCGACCGAAGGGAGCGCCCTTGACGGGCCGGCCCGACACGGAGAGACGATGGGACTGACGGGAAACCCCCAGGACTTCCCTGATCCCGCCCTAGCGGATTCCGCCCCTAGGCCGCCCCGCGCTTTCGGATGCCGCCCTGTGTGAACCCCTCGCCGGGGCGGGCGTCAGGGGGTGTGTCCCGGCCGCCGGTGGTCGTGCCGTGGCTGCTGCGAAGTCGGATGGTGGGAGTTTTTTGGGGGGTATTCGCGTCCCGGGTTCCTTCCGCCCGCTGTCACGGATGGCGCGGCGGCAGGCGGAAGGGAGGGGGGCCGGTCAGGCGGGCTGTTCCGGGGCGGTCGCCGTGATCACCGAGAAGACGCCGCCCTGGGGGTCGGCGAGGACGGCCATGCGGCCCGCCACCATGTCGAAGGCCGGGGCCATGACGCTGCCTCCGGCGCGTTCGGTGGCGGCCTGGATCTCGTCGACGTCGTCGACGTGGAAGTACGGCATCCAGTGCGGCGGCACCCCGGCCGGCAGCTTGGCGAGGTCCATCATCCCGCCGACGGCTCGGTCGCCGACCTTGAACTCCGTGTACTCCCCGGCGTCGGGCATCTGGGACTTGGCCGTGGTGACGGGGAGGATGGCGGTGTAGAAGGCGGCCGCGGCGGGGACGTCGGCCGTGTTCAGCTCGTTCCAGATGAGGGCGCCGTGCTCGTTGACGATGCCCGCGCCGTCGAAGGTGCCGGCCTGCCACAGGCCCACGGCGGCGCCTGTCGGGTCGGTGATCACGGCCATCCGGCCGAGGTCCATGACGTCCATCGCGCCCATCATCACCGAGCCGCCGGCGTCGATGACCGACTTGAGGGTGGAGTCGATGGAGTCGGTGGCCAGGTACGTGGTCCACGCGGTCGGCGGCATCGGGTCGGGCACGGAGCCGTCCGGGTTCGACGCCTTCATGATGCCGGCGACGGGCTTGCCCTTGAGGAGGCAGACGGAGTAGCCGCCCTGCTCGGCCGGGCCGACCTCGCCCTGCCAGCCGAAAAGGTCGCAGTAGAAGTCGAGGGCCGCCTGCTGGTCGGGGGCCATCAGGTCGATCCAGCACGGGGTGCCGGGCTTGTAGGGGCCGTTCATGTCGGGCACGGATGCCTCCGCTGGTGGATGGGGGAAGGACGCGCCGACCCCTACCCGGCCCCTACGGCCCGAATCGACCCGTTCGGGTGATGGGCGAACCCTGCACCCTTGGGGTGGCTCACCCGCGCGATGCGGTGTGGAGCGAGACGGAAGCCTCCAGCGGCAGTTGGCGGACGTAGGTGCACACCAGTGCGCGAGCCCCGTGCACCTGCTTATGGCCGTCGTCGCGCGGCAGACGGGTTGACGGTCCTCCGTCAGGACGCCGACGGCCCCCGGCGTGGATGCGCCGGGGGCCGTCGTGCGGTTCAGGGCACGATGTCAGAGCTTCTCGGGGGTGCGGATGCCCAGGAGGGACATGCCCTTCGAGAGGGTGCGGGCCGTCAGCTCGCACAGGAACAGGCGGTTCTCGACCTGCTCCGCCGTGTCCGCCTTCAGGACCGGGCACTGGTCGTAGAACGTCGTGTACAGCGACGCCAACTGGTACAGGTACGCCGCCACCTTGTGCGGGGCGTGGTCCGCGGCCGCCTCGGCGATCAGCTCGCCGAAGTGGTCCAGGTGCAGGCCCAGCGCGCGCTCGGCCGGGGCCAGCCCCAGCTCCGGGTGGGCGACCGGCCGCAGGTCGCCGGCCCGGCGCAGGATCGACTTGATCCGGGCGTAGGCGTACTGGAGGTACACCGACGTGTCGCCGTTCAGCGAGACCATCTGGTCCAGGTCGAACTTGTAGTCGCGCGAGGCCGACGTCGACAGGTCGGCGTACTTCACCGCGCCGATGCCGACGTACTGGCCGTTCTCGACGATCTCGGCCTCCGTCAGGCCGACCTTCTCCGCCTTCTCCCGGACCACGGCCGTCGCCCGGTCCACGGCCTCGTCGAGCAGGTCCACCAGCCGGACCGTCTCGCCCTCACGGGTCTTGAACGGCTTGCCGTCCTTGCCGAGGACGGTGCCGAAGGCCAGCTGCACGGCCTTGACGTCGTCGTTCAGCCAGCCCGCCCGGCGCGCCGTCTCGAAGACCATCTTGAAGTGCAGCGACTGCCGCGCGTCGACCACGTAGATCAGCTCGGTCGCCCCGAGGTTGGTCACACGGTCACGGATCGCGGACAGGTCGGTCGCCGCGTAGCCGAAGCCGCCGTCCGACTTCTGCACGATCAGCGGGGTCGGGTTGCCGTCCGGGCCCTTGACGTCCTCGAAGAACACGCACAGCGCGCCGTTGGAGCGGACCGCGACGCCCGACTCCTCCAGCAGCTTGCACGTCTCGACCAGCATGTCGTTGTAGCCGGACTCGCCGACCACGTCCGGGTCCTGGATGTCCATGTCCAGCTTGTTGAAGACGGAATAGAAGTAGATCTTCGACTCGTCCACGAACCGCTGCCACAGGGCCAGCGTCTCCGGCTCGCCCGCCTGCAGGTCCACCACACGCGCCCGGGCCCGCGTCTTGAACTCCTCGTCGGAGTCGAAGAGGGCGCGCGAGGCCTTGTACAGGCGGTTGAGGTTGGACATGGCCTCCTCGCCGGAGGCCTGCTCGTCGCCGTCCCCGGACGTGTGGTCCAGCTCGTGCGGGTGCTCCAGCAGGTACTGGATGAGCATGCCGAACTGGGTGCCCCAGTCGCCGATGTGGTGGCGCCGGACCACCTTCTCGCCCGTGAACTCCAAGATCTCCACCATCGCGGCGCCGATCACGGCGGACCGCAGGTGTCCGACGTGCATCTCCTTGGCGACGTTCGGCTGCGCGTAGTCGATCACCGTCGTGCCCGCGGACGCGTTCAGCGGGACGCCGAGCCGGTCGTCCGCCGCGCGGGCGGCCAGCGTCGAGATGATCGCCCGGTCGGCGACCGTGATGTTCAGGAAGCCTGGGCCCGAGACCTCGATCTCCTTGATCAGCTCACCGGTCGGGATGCCCTCGACCACGGTCGTGGCCAGCTCGCGCGGGTTGGCCTTCGCCTTCTTCGCGAGCGCCAGGATGCCGTTGGCCTGGAAGTCGGCCCGGTCGCTTCGTCGCAGCAGCGGGTCGGCGCCACCGGCCTCCGGCAGGGCGGAGGCGAGGGCGTCGGCGACGCGCTGGTTGACGGACGAAGCGAGCGAAGGGACCGAGGCCATGAGCTGCCGTTCCTGTGAGGTTTCGTACGCGGGTCGTACTTGGTTGTACTTGGGTCTTCCGACAAGTGCCGAGTATCCCACGCGGGCGCCATCCGTTTCGCGGGATATCACTGGGCGGAAGCAACCCCGGAGTGGCTGCTTCCGTCTGGGAGAATGGCCGAAGCCAGCATTCGAGATAGAAGGACGTGTCGTGGCTCAGAGCGCGCAGAGCAGCACCGAGACCGACTGGGTCTCCCGTTTCGCGGACGAGGTCATCGCCGAGGCGGAGCGCCGAGCCCCGGGCAAAACCGTTGTCGTCGCGTCCGGTCTCTCCCCCTCCGGCCCGGTCCACCTGGGCAACCTCCGCGAGGTCATGACCCCGCACCTGGTCGCCGACGAGATCCGCCGCCGCGGCCACGAGGTCCGCCACGTCATCTCGTGGGACGACTACGACCGCTTCCGAAAGGTCCCCAAGGGCATCCCCGGCGTCACCGAGGAGTCGCACGCCCAGCACATCGGGCGCCCGCTGACCGCCGTCCCCGCCCCCGAGGGCTCCGCGTACCCGAACTGGGCCGAGCACTTCAAGGCCGCCATGGCCGAGTCGCTGGACGAGCTCGGCGTCGAGTACGACCCCATCAGCCAGACCGAGCAGTACACCACCGGTGTCTACCGCGAGCAGATCCTGCACGCGATGAAGCACCGCGGCGACATCGACGCCGTCCTCGCCCAGTACCGCACCAAGGTCAAGCCGGGCGTCAAGAAGCCCCAGCAGAAGCCGGTCGACGAGGCCGAGCTGGAGGCCGCCGAGGGCTCCGGCGCCGCCGCCGAGGACGACGGCAGCGCCGGCGAGGGCGGCTACTTCCCGTACAAGCCGTACTGCGGCCAGTGCGGCAAGGACTTCACCAAGGTCACCTCGTACGACGACGAGACCACCGAGATGACCTACGTCTGCACCGAGGACGAGTTCACCGAGACGGTCAAGCTCAGCGAGTTCAACCGCGGCAAGCTCGTCTGGAAGGTCGACTGGCCGATGCGCTGGGCCTACGAGGGCGTGATCTTCGAGCCCTCCGGCGTCGACCACTCCTCGCCCGGCTCCTCCTTCCAGGTCGGCGGCCAGATCGTCCACATCTTCGGCGGCGAGCAGCCGATCGGCCCGATGTACGCCTTCGTCGGCATCAGCGGCATGGCCAAGATGTCCTCCAGCAAGGGCGGGGTCTTCACCCCCGGCGACGCCCTGAAGATCATGGAGCCGCAGCTCCTGCGCTGGCTCTACGCCCGCCGCAAGCCCAACCAGTCCTTCAAGATCGCCTTTGACCAGGAGATCCAGCGCCTCTACGACGAGTGGGACAAGCTGGAGGGCAAGGTGGCGGACGGCTCCGTGCTGCCCGCCGACGCCGCCGCCCACAGCCGCGCCGTCCGGGTCGCCTCGCGCGAGCTGCCCCGCACCCCCCGCCCCCTCCCGTACCGCACGCTCGCCTCGGTCGTCGACATCACCGCGGGCCACGACGAGCAGACCCTGCGCATCCTGGCCGACCTCGACCCGTCGCAGCCGCTCACCTCCCTCGACGAGGTACGGCCGCGCCTGGACCGCGCCGAGAACTGGATCACCACCCAGGTCCCGGCCGACCAGCGCACCCTCGTACGCGAGGAAGCCGACACCGAGCTGCTGTCCTCCCTGGACGACGAGGGCCGCGAGTCCCTGCGCCTCCTCCTCGACGGCCTCGACTCCCACTGGTCGCTCGACGGACTCACCACCCTCGTCTACGGCGTCCCCAAGGTCATGGCCGGCCTCGAACCCGACGCCAAGCCCACCCCCGAGCTCAAGGTCGCCCAGCGCACCTTCTTCGCACTGCTCTACCGGCTCCTCGTCACCCGCGAGACCGGACCGCGACTGCCCACGCTGCTCCTGGCGGTCGGCGCGGACCGCGTGCGCAAGCTGCTCGCCGTCTGACGCCCCGCCGCCGACGGCGGCCACGGCGACCGGACATACGCAAGGGCCCGCACCCCTCGGGGTGCGGGCCCTTGCGCGTACTGCGTCGCGCTACGCGATGTGCTCGTTCTCCAGCTCCCGCTGGTAGCGCAGCTTCAGCTGCGGGAAGATCTTGCGGATCAGCGAGCCGCTGCGCGGGTGGACCACCCCGTAACGGTCGGCCAGCAGTATGTCGAGCTGCTCGGCGGTCAGCATCTCGCCGCTCTCCACCAGGTGGGTGCGGAAGACCTCGTACGCCGCCTCCGCGAACTTCTCCGCGTCCCCGTCGACGTCGGCTCCGGCCTCGGCGGCCGGGTCCGCCTCGGAGCGGGGACCGGGAACGGGCACCTGCATCTGCTGCTCGTCCGGGCCCATCGGGGGCAGCACCGGGGTCGGCTCCAGACCCTCCACGTACTGCGGGTTGTAGCCGCCCTCGTACGCGGCCTGCGGCGCCTTCGGAGCGGCGAACCAGGCGCTGTTGTGGGCCGCCGGCATCGCCGTCGGATCCACCGCGAACGCCGGCGGGGCAGGGGCGGCCGCCCCGGACACCGCCGCCTGCTGTGCCTGGACCAGGGCCTGCGCCTGCGCCTGTGCCTGGTTCGCGTTCGGCTGCGGCATGTCCGCCGCCGACGCCTCCAGCGCCGGAGCCGCACCCGTGAGCTGCTGCTCCAGCGGCGGCAGCACCGCCGGGTCGATCCCCGTCGCCGCCAGCGCGTCCGGCGCCGTCTGCGAGAGCGGGACACCGATCCGCGCCAGCTTCAGCGGCATCAACGCCTCCACCGGCGCCTTCTGCCGCCAAAAACGCCCGTACCGCGCCTGCAGCCGCGCCTGGTAGATCAGCCGGTCCTGCTCCATGCCGATCGCCTGCTCGTACGAGCGCAGCTCCCACAGCTTCATCCGCCGCCACAGCTTGAACGTGGGCAGCGGCGACAACAGCCACCGCGTGATGCGCACGCCCTCCATGTGCCGGTCCGCCGTGATGTCCGCGATCCGGCCCACGGCGTGCCGGGCGGCCTCCACCGTCACCACGAACAGGATCGGGATCACGGCATGCATGCCGACACCGAGCGGATCCGGCCACGACGCGGCGCCGTTGAACGCGATCGTCGCCGCCGTCAGCAGCCACGCCGTCTGACGCAGCAGCGGGAAGGGGATCCGCATCCAGGTCAGCAGCAGGTCCAGCGCGAGCAGGACACAGATGCCGGCGTCGATGCCGATCGGGAACACCAGGGAGAAACTGCCGAAGCCCTTCTTCTCCGCGAGCTCGCGCACCGCGGCGTACGAGCCCGCGAAGCCGATGCCCGCGATGACGACGGCTCCGGCGACGACGACACCGATGAGTATTCGGTGCGTACGAGTCAGCTGCATCGCGGCCACCCGCGATCCCCTCCCCTTGTCGAGCACAGACCGAGCGCTTACCGCGCCTTTACGGAGCAGCGGCAGGCACAGCGTACGGGTGACTGGATGTCAACGCTCCAGGAGGCCCCGACCCCGACCCGCCACGCTCCTACTGGGGCTGGGGGGACTGCGGCTGCTCCGCCGGCTTGTTGGCGGTCGCGACCGAGGCCACGGCCTCCTTCGCCGCGGCGAGTGCGTCCTGCAGCAGCTTCGCCTGGTCCGGAGCGCCGGCGCCCTCGTAGGCCGCGCCGTTGTAGTCGAGCGTGATCACCACGTTCTGCGTGCGCGCCACGATCGTGGTGTTGAAGAAGTCGACGTCCTTCTTCACCGAGTAGACGACCGACGTGCCCTGGTCGCCCAGGCCCTCGGCCGGCTCGGCCTTCACGTTCTGCGCGCCCTCGGTGGCCTTCGCCGCCTCGACCTGCTTGCCGTACTGCTCCTCGGCCCGCTTGTTGGCGTTGCCGAGCGAGGCGTGCGAATCGGTACGGAACAAGGAGAGCGAGAGCCAGCGGTACTGCGAGCCCTTCAGACCGTCCTCGTCCAGACCGTTCCAGGAGCAGCTGGCGCGGCTGGCCAGGTCGTTCGACTTGGTCGCCGTGCCGTTCTTGTCCTTCGCCTCCGGCACGAGCGTGTCTATCGTCGCCGTCTGGAGCGCCTTGCAGGGGTCCGGGAGCGCGGCGAACGCCGCCTTCTCCAGCTCCGGCTTCTTCGACTTCTCGCCGGGCTTCGAAGAAGCGGACGAACCGGACTTCTTGTCGCCCTTCGCGGCCGATTCCTTGCCCGAGTCGGAGGAACACCCGGCCATGGTGAGGATCACCGGGACGGCTGCGCAGGCGAGAACGCGGGTGAGGCGCGAGGCTGATCGGTGCATGGTTCCTTCAGTGCTCTGGGGGTCTTCTTCGGTCTTCTTCGGGTTTTCTTCGGACGCGGGACCCGGTCAACGGTAGCCCGATCGGGTGCCCGACTGCTGTGCGCGCCGTCACGCCGGGGCGGGGCGCGCACCGCTCACTCGTTGAAGCGCTCGGCGAGCGCCAGCGCCAACTGCCGTGCTCTGTCCTGGGTTTCGGTGCTCGACGGGACCGTGCCGGGCACGGCCGGCTGCACGCTGTACTCGACCTTGACGATGACATTCGAGGTACGGAACACAATCCGCACGGTGCGCGACTGCGCGGCCGTGGCCCCGGCGGGGCTCAGCTTGTCGTCCAGGAAGGCCTCGGTGCCGAGCCCTTCCAGGACGCGTGAGCCGAGCTCGGGCTGCGGGGACGGACTCGTGCCGGGGGCCGGGGTTCCCGCGGCCGGTGCTCCGGCCGGTGCTCCGGCCGACGGTGAGCCGCTCGCGGGCGGTGCGGCGTTCGCGGGCGGGGGCGTGGAGGCCGCCGGGTTGGCCGGGTTGCCGGGATTGGCCGGGTTGGTGGCGCCCGGGCCGGGGGTCGTGACCGGTCCGGGGAAGGGCAGGTGGGCGTCCGTGAGCAGGCGTACGTACACCTGCTTCGCCTTGTCGTCGTCGCTGGTGGTGGCGCGGTCGTAGGAGACGACGCGTTCGAAGCCGACCGACAGCAGCCGGGTCTCCTCGGTGGTCTGCGCGGTCCAGCGGCAGCCGACGTGCCGGTCGCCGTCGTAGGAGGAGTCGGCGACGCCTGCGTAGAGCTGGGCGAGCTGTTCGGGGGTGAGGCCGTCCGGCTCGGGGAGCATGGCCTTGAGCTTCTTGCTGTCGGCGGCCGCCCTGCAGGGCGCGGGCAGGCTGCGGTACTTCCCCGGCTGGGCGGGTGCGGCGGCGCCACCGCCGGCCTTCGAGTCGCTGGTGCCCGCCCTGTCGCTCCCGCCGGTGCACCCGGTCAGGCCGGCCGTCCCGGCCGCGAGCGCGGTGATCATCGCGATGCCGGGCAGGACTCGCCGTACCGCCTTGCGCTGCACGTCCACTGGCTCCCTTCGACCGGCGGGCCCCCCGACGGTCAGGAAAATGCGTTGCCGCGACTTGGGCACGGCTGGACACAATGTCTATCGCACACGCTGGTGCTGGCGCCGGTCCCCTGTCGTCTTTGGGATCAAGAGCGAGGCTTTTGCGCATTCTCACCTTTCTGTTGGTTTCGGGGGATTGATTCCTTATGTCGTATGTAGAGGTACCGGGCGCACAGGTCCCGATCCGGATGTGGACCGACCCGGCGTCGGTCGAGGCCGGCGCGATGCAGCAGCTCCACAACGTCGCCACCCTTCCGTGGATCAAGGGCCTGGCCGTCATGCCGGACGTCCATTACGGCAAGGGGGCCACGGTCGGCTCGGTGATCGCCATGAAGGACGCGGTCTGCCCGGCGGCGGTGGGCGTGGACATCGGCTGCGGCATGTCGGCGGTGAAGACGTCCCTGACGGCCAACGACCTCCCGGGGGACCTCTCCAAGCTCCGCTCCAAGATCGAGCAGGCGATCCCGGTGGGCATGGGCCTCCACAAGGAGGCGGTGGATCCGTCGCGGCTGTACGGCTTCTCGGTGGAGGGGTACGAGGACCTGTGGAAGCGGTTCGACTACCTCACCGATGCGGTCAAATTCCGTCAGGAGCGTGCCACGAAGCAGATCGGAACGCTCGGAAGCGGCAACCACTTCATCGAGTTCTGTCTCGATGAGTCAGGTTCGGTCTGGCTGATGCTGCACTCCGGCTCCCGGAACATCGGTAATGAGCTGGCCGCGCACCACATCGGCGTGGCCCGGGGCCTCGCGCACAACCAGAACCTCGTCGACCGGGACCTGGCGGTCTTCCTCGCGGCCACCCCGGAGATGGAGGCGTACCGCAACGACCTCTTCTGGGCGCAGGAGTACGCGAAGTTCAACCGGGCGGCGATGATGAGCCTCTTCAAGGAGGTCGTCCGCAAGGAGTTCCGGAAGGCGAAGGTCTCCTTCGACCGCGAGATCAGCTGCCACCACAACTACGTGGCGGAGGAGCGGTACGACGGCATGGACCTGCTGGTCACCCGCAAGGGCGCGATCCGCGCCGGCAGCGGTGACTACGGGATCATCCCCGGCTCCATGGGCACGGGCTCGTACATCGTGAAGGGCCTCGGCAACGAGAAGTCTTTCAACTCGGCCTCGCACGGTGCGGGCCGGAAGATGAGCCGGACGGCGGCGAAGAAGAAGTTCTCGGCGCGCGACCTGGCGGAGCAGACCAAGGGTGTCGAGTGCCGCAAGGACTCGGGTGTCGTGGACGAGATCCCGGGTGCGTACAAGTCGATCGAGCAGGTCATCGACCAGCAGACGGACCTCGTCCAGGTCGTGGCCAAACTCAAGCAGGTCATCTGCGTCAAGGGCTGAGGCCGGGCGCGATCGTCGGGGGAGTGGAGGGGCCCGGACCGGTGAAGACCGGCCCGGGCCCCTCCGCATGTTTCAGTCCTGGTCCCCGTCGAGGAGGAGGTCCACCGAGAGCTCCACGGAGACTCCGAGGTCTTCGGGGAGCGGGACGGAGGCGCCCCGCTTGAAGGTCTTGCGGAGGTGGTAGGCGCCGTTGCGGGGGTCCGTGTGGAGGACCACCTCGTCGTGGTGGCGGTCGGCGATGACGTAGACGGGGACGCCGGCCCTCGCGTAGCTCTCTACCTTGATGCCGATGTCGTCCGACCAGTTCGAGGAAGTGACCTCGACGATCAGGCGGAAGGCGTCGGGAGAGTAGCAGTCGTGGGCCGTTCGGGTGCGCTTGTAGTCCGCTTCGACCAGAGCGAAGTCGGGGATGGCGAAGTCGTCCGGCCCGGTCGGCAGTGCGATGCCGATGGTCTGGAGGTACTTCAGGCCCGCCTTTCTGGCTCCGGCCGCCGCGAACTCCTCGATGAGCCACGTGAGTGTCTCCGAGTGTGCCCCGTCGGCGGGTGGTGTCACGGTGAGCCTCCCCTGGAGAATCTCCACTCGGTGTCCGGGAAGCTCCTTGGAGAGTCGATCGGCGGTCTCGGCGATCGTGGTCTCGTGCTGCATCACGGCCATGGCTTCCTCCCTCTGGGGGCTCACGCTTTCGGATCGTAGCCGCGCCTGCCGACATACCGCTCGCATTCACCCATACGGGCCTCTGGGCGGCGATGCACCAACGCCCTCCCGTCGGGCGGAGGTTGACCGAACGGCTGGTCTGGCAGGGGGGTGCGGCATGCGGAGGACCCGTGTGGTCGTCGCGCATGTGCCGACCTCGGAGAAGGTCGTCTTCGTCACCGTCGACGACGGCTGGAACCGCGATCCCGAGGCCGCTCGGATCCTGCTGGAGCGGCGGTGCCCGTCTCGCTGTTCCTGCTGCCGGGGGTGTCGGGCGGGGGCACGTATCGGCTCGTCGGCGAGCGGATCTGCTCGGTCTGCCACTCAGGGTTGCTGGTGCGCAGCCGGTCGGCGTACTCCTCGAAGTGCATCCGTCGGAGTGCCGGTGGCCGGTAGCCCTCGACGAACAGCAGACGGCCCCGCGGAAGCGGGGCCAGTGGACGTCCACGAGGCGTGCACCGCATGCCGCAACGCGTATCGCTGCGGCCCTGGGATACGCACTAGAGGTCGCGGTGGACCTTGGTGTTGGAGGCCTGGGCGCGGGGGCGGACCACCAGGAGGTCGATGTTGACGTGGCTGGGGCGGGTCACTGCCCATGTGATGGTGTCGGCGACGTCGTCGGCGGTGAGGGGTTCGGCGACGCCCGCGTAGACCTTCTCCGCCTTCTCGGTGTCGCCGCGGAAGCGGGTCTTCGCGAACTCGTCGGTCTTGACCATGCCGGGGGCGATCTCGATGACGCGTACGGGCTGGCCGACGATCTCCAGGCGGAGGGTCTCGGCGAGGACGCGGGCGCCGTTCTTGGCGGCGACGTAGCCGGCGCCGCCCTCGTACGTGGCGTGGCCGGCGGTGGAGGAGAGGACCACGACGGTGCCGTCGCCGGAGGCGGTAAGGGCGGGGAGCAGTGCCTGGGTGACGTTGAGCGTGCCGATGACGTTGACCTCGTACATGGTGCGCCAGTCGGCGGGGTCGCCGGTGGCGACGGGTTCGGCACCGATGGCGCCGCCGGCGTTGTTGACGAGGACGTCGCAGCGGTCGAGGGACGCGGCGAGGGTGTCGACAGCGGCGCGGTCGGTGACGTCGAGGGCGTGGGCGGTCGCGGAGTGGCCGGCCTCGGTGAGCTCTGCGGCGAGGGCCTCGATGCGGTCCTTGCGGCGGGCGGTGAGGACGACGTGGTAGCCGGCCGTGGCGAGCTGCCGGGCGGTGGCCGCGCCGATACCGCTGCTCGCGCCGGTGACTACGGCGGTTCGGGTGGCGGCCGTGCTCATGTGCGTGCTCCTCGGTCGTTCGTACGGGCGTTCCCCGCCAGCATAGGCGCGGGCGATCGGCACGGGTTCGAAGGCAGGTACGGCGGATGGGGGTGGGCGCGCCCTCATTCGTGTGATGGTCCGACCGGCCGGGGGGTGGTGGGGGCTAGCCTCCGCGCGAGACGCGAGGAGGTGGTGGCGGTGCGCCGTGTCGCCGTACGGAGTGTGGTGGTGGCGGGGTTGCTGGCGTTCGGGGCTGGTGTGCCCGGGCCGGCGCAGGCGTCGGCGTGGGCGCCGGTGGGGGCCGGGCCGGAGGCCGACGTGTCCTACCACGGCCGGGTGGCCCTGTCGGGGTCGCAGCTGAGGGTGTGGCTGGTTCCGGAGAACGACGGGCCGGCCGCGCTGCCGAACGCGACGTTGCGGGTGCGGCTGTCGGCCGACCTGGCGGACCGGCAGCAGCTGGCGGAGGGCTGTGCGCGGGCGGGTCTGCGCGAGGTGGTGTGCGAGACGGGGCCGCTGCCGTTGCACGGGCGGGGCCGCCACGTGGGGCTGGCGCTGGAGCTGCGTGAGCCGGTGCCGGAGGTGGTGGTGCGGGTGGACACGTGGTGGAACGGCGGTGCCACGGACCGCAACCACGCCAACGACGATCACGTGGTGCTGGCCCTGGACACGGGTGACGCGTACGCCTTCTAGCCGAAGTGGCCCGAGGGCCCCGGGGTTCCCGGGCGCGGGGTTTCCTGCCCGGGGTTCTCGGCCCCGGGGTTCGCGGCCCGGGGCCCGGCCTCGTCAGGCGGTGCCGAATTCGACGAGTGCCTCGTCGACGATGCGCTCCAGGCGGGCGTGGTGGGCGCCGCGCCAGTAGACGCGTTCGCATTCGGTGCACTGGGCGAAGACGTCGTAGGAGCGGTGCGTGCCGTGTTGCAGGCGGTCGCCGACGCTCTCCTTGTCGGCCTCGTGGAGCGGCCCGTTGCAGGCGGTGCAGCGGGTCCACGGGGCGAGGGCGGGAGCGAAGCGGCCGAGGACGTCGCGCAGTTGCTCGTCGGGGTTGTCGCTGTAGACGTACGCGCCGGCGAAGATCTCGCGGCGGCGGAGCAGCCCGCGGTCGCGGGAGAGCAGGACGCGCTGCTCGGCGGCGGAGCGGGTGGCGAGGGCGGGGTCGCCGATGTCCTCGTTCTCGTAGGCGGCGTCGACGCCGAGGAGGCGCAGGCGGCGGGCGAGCGTGCCGAGGTGGACGTCGAGGAGGAAGCGGAGGGGGGCGCCGGGGACGTGCTGGGGGCGTTCGACTCCGAACACCTCGACGTTCTGGCCGTCTTGGGGCACGTAGGAGACGGGCACCTCGTGGCCGTCGACGAGGAGGCGGCCGACTTCGGTGAGCGGGACCCCGGCGGATTCGACGACGTGGCCGAGGCTGGAGGCGCCGTCGGTGGCGGTCGGTACGCGGTCCGTGCGCCGGCTGGGCGGGGCGAAGAGGCGCAGTTCGGGGGCGAGGGTGAGCTGAATGCCGGGTCCGTTCACCCTGTCAGCATGCCACCCCGTGGTGGGTGGTCGCGCCTGATTTCAGGAGGCCGCGGCGGCTCGGTCGTAGGTGTCGCGGTGGGCGCTGACCTCGTCGAAGTGGTTCTCGGCCCAGATCTTCACGGAGGAGAGCAGGCAGCCGAGGCTGCTGCCGAGGTCCGTGAGCCGGTAGTCGACGCGGACGGGGACGGTGGGGGTGACGCGGCGGGTGACGAGGCCGTCGCGTTCGAGGGAGCGCAGCGTCTGGGTGAGCATCTTCTGGCTGACGCCGGGGATCTTGCGGCCCAGGTCGCTGTAGCGCATGGAGCGGTCGTCGGCCTCGCCGAGGGCGCTGACGACGAGGCCGACCCACTTGTCGCTGATCCGGGCCAGGAGCTGGCCGGTGGGGCACTCCTTGACGAAGGCGTCGTAGGCGGAACGGGCTTCCTCGCGGCGGGCCGCGGCGGTGCTGGTGGCCATGGGGTCCCCACTTCCAGGTGCGGTACGCACCTCCAAGTGCGTACTTACGGAAAGAGAGTACCTCTCCCTAGGTTAGTGGTCGTCAGGAACGGCGCGGAAAGCGCCGACTGTGAGGACACAGAACGCAGAACGGGGAGAACGATGGGCGAGCAGACGATGCTGGCGGCCGTGGTGACCGGTTTCGGCGGCCCGGAGCGGGTCGAGTCGGCGCAGGTGCCGGTGCCGCGTCCGGCGCCGGGCCAGGTGCGGATCCGGGTCGCGGCCGCCGGGCTCAATCCGGTGGACGGCGCGGTGCGCGCCGGGGTCTTCGGCGGCGCCGGGCAGCGGCTCGGCCTCGGCTGGGACGTCGCCGGGGAGATCGACGAGATCGGTCCCGAGGTGACCGGCTGGAGCCGCGGGGACCGGGTGGTGGGCCTGCACTACGGCGCGGTGAAGCCGCTGGGCACGCACGCCGAGTACGTGGTGCTCGACGCCGGCGCCGTGGCCGCCGCGCCGGCCGCGGTGGACGTCCTGGCCGCGGCGGCGCTGCCGCTGGCAGGCCTGACCGCCGCCCGCGCCGTGGACCAGCTGGGGATGGCGCCCGGCTCCTCGGTGCTGGTCACCGGTGCCGCGGGCGTGGTCGGCGGCCTGGCGGTGCAGCTCGCCGCGCGGGCCGGCCTGGTGGTGACGGCCCTGGCGGGCCCGCAGGACGAGGATCTCGTACGGTCGCTGGGCGCGGCCGCCTTCGTCCCGCGCGGCGGGGCTCCGGCCGGGCCGGTTGACGGGGTGCTGGACGCGGCCGTCCTGGGTGGGGCCGCGCTGGCCCGCGTCCGCGACGGCGGGGTGTACGTCGGCCTGATCCCGAACCACGCCCCGGCGGCGGAGCGCGGCATCCGGGTCGAGGAGCAGGAGGTGGCCGCGGACGGGGAGTTGCTGGCCCGTCTGGTGTCGCTCGTCGACGCGGGCGCGCTCACCCTGCGGGTCTCGGACGTCTTCCCCCTCGCGGAGGCGGCGAAGGCGCACGACCGGCTCGCGACGCCGGGCGTGCGCGGCCGGATCATCCTGACGGCGTGACCGTGCGCGGCGGCCCCACCCGGTAGCGCCAGTCGAGGCTCGGGTGGGGGACGCCGGGCGGGTACTCGAAGTCGACCTCGCCGAGGCATTCGAACCCGGCGCGCCGGCAGACGGCGTTGGAGGCGGGGTGGTCCGTGCCGGGGAAGGCGTGGACGCTGTCGCGGGAGCCGTGGGCCCGTACGTACGCCAGGAGTTGTGTGAGGGCGGCGACGGCCAGTCCGCGGCCCTGGAACTCGGGCAGGATGCCCCAGCCGGCCTCGTAGACCGGCTCGCCCCGCCACTGGCGTTCCCAGAAGCCGGTGGATCCGGCGCTCTCGCCGGTTTCCAGAACCACGCGGAACATCCGCCCGGCGGCGGGCTCCCGCGCGCTCAGGGCCTCGTAGCGCCGCTGGCGGTCATGGAGCTTCCCGTCCGGCTCGGGGCCGCCGAGGTGCTGCGTCATGGCCGGTTCGTTCGAGCGTTGCAGCAGCCGGAAATCGGCCTCGGACCACGGCTCCAGTCGTACGTGTGTCTCCATCGGCCCACCCTACGGATCGCGAGATTTTTGTCGCGTCTTCGCACCCCGCCCGGGTGCCGGGGATCCGGACAGCGCGCGTCCGTGGAGTTCCGCCTCTATCCGGGCGTGGCTGACCTGCGCCGGGTCCTTGATCGAAACGTGGGCGGTGCGCCGAAATGGAGGGCGGGCCGGCTGGATTTCAGACACTGAATGATCAATTCCAAACGCCAGCGGTCCCTCTTGCAAAGCGAATTGACCTTTTGCTTCCGAACGGCGTGGCTTAGTCTGACTCTCAGCCGACCGGGGGGAAGGGCTTCGGCTGCCCTGCCCTCTCACTGCATCAGTCACCACCCGACGAGGGGGAGTAACGAGTGTTCAGTAAGAGGATTTCGGCCGGATTCATCGCGATGGCGGCCGTCGTCGGCGTCGTCGCCGCGGCGCCGTCCGCATCGGCCGTGGACCGTACCTGCTACGACGGCAATTTCTGCATCTACAAGGACCGGGACTACTCCACCAACAACTCGATGTACCGGACGAAGTACGAGTCCGCCCGCTGGGACATCGACATGCCGGCCGTGTACGAGGCCGACAGCTCATGGTGGAACCGGCGCGGCCAGTCGTCCAAGACCTACGGTGGTCGCTGGATGTCGTGGGGCGTCGAGGTCTGTCTCGTTCCCGGCGGTTCCGTGAACTACTACTGGGACGCCAACGACGATGGTGCGAGCAACACGCTGAACGACGGCTCCGGCTGCTGACCATCGCTCGGAGGCCGGGCCGCCCCCGCAGGGCGGAGGCGGCCCGGCCGCACCTTCCGGAGGGCACGGACATTGAACAAGCGCAGTCGGGTTGTGACGGCGATCGCGGTGGCGGCGGTGTTGACGGGCTCCGCCTCCGCCTGCTCGGAGGAGTCCCCCAAGGACATGGAGGCGGCCCGCAGGGCGCAGACCGCGCTCGACAGTGCCAACGAGGCGCTGGAGCAGGAGCGTGAGGCCGAGACCAAGCTGATCCGCAAGTGCATGAACGACCAGGGCTTCAAGGTCTTCCCGTCCGACGGTGCCGACAGCGACAACGGCAGGAAGCGCAGCGAAGACCTCACCCCGTCGCCCGAGACGGCGCGCACCGTGGGCTACGGCGCGGACCCGCGCCGGTCGGACAACCAGAAGGCCCGCGAGAACGGCGACGACTTCGACGCGCTGCCCGAGGACGTCAAGCGGGCCCACAGCATGGCCATGGACGGCTATGTCGACAAGCCCGAGGGCGGTGTCGAGTTCGACTTCGGAGGCGGCAAGGTGATGGTGCCGTCGCGGGGCTGCCGCGGCGAAACCCTCAAGGCCGTGTACGGGGACGTGAAGGAATACCTGCGCCTCAACTGGACGGTGTACAACACCGTGAAGCAGAACAGCGCGCACATCCTCGCCGACGACGACGCGTACCAGAAGGCGTTGTCGGAATGGGCCTCCTGCATGAAGTCCGGCGGATATCCGGAGATTTCGACTCCCGAAAAGGCCAGGGAGGCGGCGCTTTCGTATTATGCGAATGTCCAGGACGGGGACACCGCCGCGCTCGACAATGCGCAACGTGCCGAGATCAAGCAGGCCACCACCGATGCCGAATGCGGTACGAAGGTCGGGCTCAACACGAAAGCGCGGGAGGCCAAGAGCAAGGCGTCCGCCGATTCGCTGGTGAAGCACGAAGGGGAGATCACCGCCTGGCTGGAACTCGTCACTAAAGCCAAGGGCAGGGCACAGGAACTACTGCGAGAGACGTCGTAACACCGTGATGAGCCTCGAACGCACCGCGGAGTCCCAGGTGAGCGAGCCGTCCGGCGGGCGGGCCCGGCACAGGTCCAGGAGGGGCCTGGCCACCGCCGCCGCCGTCGTCGTGCTGTTCGGGAGTTCCGGATCCGTCTGGTGGATCGCATCCCAGGCCAGAACACCCGAGCAGCGTGCCTCGAACGCCGCGGCGCCTCCGCCCTCCCAGATCACGGGGAAGGTCTCCGACCAGCAGCTCGTGGAGAAGCTGGAACTGACCGGGAAGGTCGAGACGGCCTCCCGGACGCCCATCACCGGCGTCCAGCCGCAGGGCACCAGCCGCGCGGTCGTGACGGCCCTGCCCGCGACCGCGGGCAAGAGCCTCAAGGCCGGCGCGGCCGTGGCCGAGGTGTCGGGCAGGCCGGTCCTCCTCCTGCCGGGACGCTTCCCCGCGTACCGGGACCTGAAGGCCGGCGACAAGGGCCCGGACGTCCAGCAACTGCAGCGCGCACTCGCGCCGTTGTACGGGACGGCGGTGAACGGCACGTACGGACAGGCCACCGTCGACGCGGTGCGCAAGCTGTACGCGGCGGCCGGGTACGAGGCGCCGTCCGGGCAGGGGCAGGGCCCGAGCCGGGGCGGCGGAGGTGCGAGTGGCGCAGGTGCGAGTGGCGGCGGGGGCGCCCCGTCCGGCACCGCCCCCCGCGGCGGCGGCGCGGAGACCGACGGCGGCACGGGCGCGGCGCCCGGTACGAACGGTGCCGCACCCGGGGTGCCCACCCGCGGCCCCGACGTGCCGCCCGCCTCCGGACCCGCCAAGCCCGGGGAGGTGCTGCCGGCCGCGGAAGTGGCGTTCGTCAGCGCCCTTCCCGCCACGGTGGTGCAGGTCACCGCGGCGGTGGGTGACGCGGCCGACAAGCCGCTCGTCGTCCTCGGCAGCGGGGGCCGTCAGGTGCGGGCGCCCCTCACCGCGGACCAGCGCACCCGGTTGCGGGACCTGCCGAACGACGCGGTCATCCGCTTCGGCACGGGCCCCTACGCGGGCCGGGAGGGCAGCCTGGGCTCCCTCGCCGGGTCCTCCGACGCCAAGGGCGGCGACCAGCAGGGCAACGCGAAGACCGGCGGGCAGGACGGCGGGAGCACGTCCGCCGCCGCTACCGCGGGCGCGGGAACCGGCAACGGCGGTGGCGGCGGAGGTGGTGGCGGTGGCGCGGGTCAGCACGAGGCGCTGTTCGTCCCCGGCGGCTCGGAGGCGGAAGAAGGGGCGGTCCAGCAGATCAGCGTCGAACTGCGGCGCAGCCCCAAGGGCGCGCTGACCGTTCCGGTGTCAGCCGTCTGGACCGACCTCGGCGGCGCGTCCACGGTCACCGTCACCGAGAACGGCAAGGAGCGCAACGTCCCCGTCGAGGTGCTGTTCACCCATGAGGGCCTCACCGCGGTCAACGCGCTCGACGCGAACCTCGGCGCCGGCCAGACCGTCGTCCTCGTGCGCCGAGGAAAGGCGGCGGACAGCTCCGAAGGGGGCAGGGATGGCTGAACCGGCCCCCGTCATCGAGATGGCCGGCATCGCGAAGACCTACCCGGGGCCGCCGCCCGTGCACGCGCTGACCGACGTCACGCTCGACATCCGGCCCGGCCGGCTCGCCGCGATCGTCGGTCCCTCCGGCTCGGGGAAGTCCACGCTGCTGAGCGTGCTCGGGCTGCTCGACGTCCCCACCCGCGGCCGGTACCTGCTGGAGGGCAGGGACACCACCGACCTGTCCGAACGGGCCCGCACCGCCCAGCGGGCCTCGACGCTCGGCTTCGTCTTCCAGGCCTTCCACCTGGTCCCGCACCTGACCTGCGTGCAGAACGTGGCCCTCCCGCTCGTCCACCTCGGCGTGCCCCGTGCCCTGCGGCGGCCGCAAGCCGTGGCGGCCCTGGAATCCGTTGGCCTGGGGCACCGGCTGGACGTCAGACCGACCACGTTGTCCGGCGGGGAGCGGCAGCGGGTCGCGGTCGCGCGGGCGATCGTCCACCGGCCCGCCGTCGTATTGTGCGACGAGCCGACCGGCAACCTGGACACCGCGAACTCGGCCCGCGTCATGGACCTGCTGACCGGACTGGTGGCGCAGGACCGGGCCGTCGTCGTGGTCACGCACGAACCCGACGTGGCGGCCCGCGCCGACCGCGTCTTCAAGGTGGTGGACGGCCGTGTTTCCTAGCCGCGGGAGGCGGTCGGGCAGCCGTGGGACGCGTGGGCCGTCCGCGGAGGGGACAGCGGCGCCCCGGACGTCGGCGGCGGACCTGCTCGTCCAGGCGTTCCTCGCGCTGTTCGGCCGCCGGTTCCGCACCCTGCTGACGATGGTGGGCATCTCCGTAGGGCTGGCCGCGGCACTCGCCACGCTGGGCATCACCGCCAGTGCGGCCGGAGCCGTCTCCGACCAGTTCGACGCCCTCAAGGCGACCCGGGTGACGGTCAAGTACCCGTCGGAACCCGTCGCCGGGATCCGGCCACGGCCGGACGGCGGCGACACCCAGCGGGTACGCGGCCTCAACGGCGTCCGCACCGCGGGTCTCGTCAGCAAGGCCGGTGAACAGCCGGTGGTCTCACGGCTGTCGGGCACGTCGAACGATCTGCCCGAGGGCACGGTCCTTGCAGCGCAGCCCGACGCACTGGCGGCCATGTCGGCAGAACTCACACAGGGCCGGTGGTTCGACACCGGGCACGACGCGCGGCGGGAGCGGGTGGCCCTGATCGACACGGCCGCCGCGTCCCGGCTGACCGTCGACGGCGGCGCCGGCAACTCCGTGATCCACGTCAACGGCGTCGCGTTCAGCGTGCTCGGGGTCTTCCGCGCCCCCTCCGGCGACACGAACCTCACCGGATCCGTGGTCGTCCCCTACTGGGCCGCCCTGCAGGACCCGGCCGGGCTGGGCTTCGCCTCCGCGGAAATGATCATCCGTACGGATCTGGGCGCCGCCGACCAGGTCGGTGCCGAGGCCCCCTTCGCCCTGGCGCCGGGCGCCCCGGACAAACTCGTCGCGCTGGTCCCGCCGGACCCCCGGTCCCTGCGCCAGGGCGTCGAGTCGCAGACCCGGGCCCTGTTCCTGGGACTTGCCGCCGTTTCCCTCGGCGTGGGGGCGCTCGGTGTCAGCAACACCGCCTACGTGTCCGTACTGGAACGGCGGTCGGAGATCGGCCTGCGCCGTGCCCTGGGCGCCTCCCGGCGGGCGGTGGCCGGGCAGTTCTGCATCGAGAGCGGTCTGGTCGGGCTCGCGGGCGGCGTCGTCGGCACGGTGCTGGGCATCCAGATCACCGCCGTGACCTGCCTGGCCAAGGACTGGCTGGTGGTCCTCGACCCCGCTCTCACGTCGGCGGGGCCGCTGGTGGGCCTCGTGGTGGGTCTGGCCGCAGGGCTGTACCCGGCCCTGGCGGCCGCCCGCATCCTGCCCGCCGAGACCCTCCGTACGGGCGTGTAGTCAGCCGCGCTGGAAGAACTCCACCTCCGCGACGGCGAGATGGCGGTCCGCAGCCGAGCCGGCCGGTTCCTCCAGAGTCAGCCGGACCGTGGTGGCGTGGCTGATGCCGAGGGGGAAGGTCTGCGGGCCGGGCTTGTCGCTGAGGACGAGCTTCTTGTGGACCGTCGCGCCGTCCCGGTCCGTCACCTCCATGTCGATGCGCAGCGCGCGTCCCTGCTTCGCGTACTCCTCGGGTGCGGATGAGGCGCCGTTGGTGACGATCACGGCGACGAGGCGGAACGGCTTGCCGAAGGCGTACGTCACGGAGGCGCCGGGGGCGGGCGCGCCCCAGTAGCGGTTGCTGAGGCCGTCCGTGGTGTGGGCGACGGGGTGTCCGGGGAGTTCGGCGCTCGCCCGGACGCGGGTCGGGGTCACCGCCTTGGCCTTGCCGAGCTTGTCCCGGGTGTCCTCCACGAGGTGGCGTCCGGCCGGCAGCAGCAGGAAGCCGGCCGCGCAGAGGGCCAGTACGACGCCCAGGACCACCAGGAAGCGGACCAGGCGGCCGGAGCCGGCCCGGGTGCGGCGGCGGAACGGCCAGACGGTCCGCCACCACGGCAGGGGGGCCGCGACGGTGGTGGGCGTCAGGGGTGTGGCGCAGCGGCGGCAGAAGCGGCGGTCGGGCGGATTGGGCGTGCCGCAGGCCGGGCACGGTGCGCCGGTGACGTCGTCGCCGGCGGGGAGGGGACGTACGACGGGGCGCGGCGCGACGGCCCTGGCGGGCAGCACGGGAGCTGGGGACGCCACCGCTGGGGTGGCGGGCGGGCGGGGTGCCGGCGCCGCCGGGCGTGCCGGGGCCACGGGCGCGGGCGAGGATCCCGCCGCGGCGCCGGACGGCGCGCCCGGACGGGGCTCCGCCCCTGCGGCCGCGGACCGGCCGCACCCGGCGTCGTGGCCGGCGGCCGCGGCTGTGGCCGCGGCCGGATCGGACTCGGCGCCGGCGCCGGCGGGCGCGATGGCAGCCGAGGCCGGGGCGGGCCTCCTGCGCAGCCAGGACAGCCACCGCTCCACGCGGGGCGCGGACTGCGCCCCGGCGCGCGCGGACGGCTCGGACCCCGCTTCCGCGGTTGCCTCGGCCCCGACGGCGGCCGGTGAGCCGATACCTTCCGGGCCCCTGCCGCCTCGGGCGGTGGCGTCCTGGGCCGTGCCCTGTCGGGGTGTGTCGGCCCGGGGCGTTCCGACCTGAGAGGTGTCCTCTCGGGCCGTGCCGCTTTGAGGGGTACTCCGCGTTTGGTCCCGCTCACCGACGACGCCCATGTCGACCTGGGGGGTGCCCTGGGGGGTGTCCGCCCGCCGGGCGTCTTCCCGAGCCGACCCGTCCTGGGTCCGTCCGCTCCCGGCCGTGCCGACCTGAGAGGTGTCCTCTCGGGCCGTGTCCCCGCGGGGCGCGCCGCCCTGGGGGCTGCCCTCCTGGGCTCCGCCTCCACGAGGTGCGCCGCCTTGGGACGGACCGTCCTGGGGGGTGCCTGCCTGCGTCCGACCGCCGTGGGCCGTGCCACCGGTGGGCGAGCCGTTCCCGGCCGTGCCCTCCTGCGGCGCTGTGCCCCGAGGGGCGGCCCCGTGGACCCGCCCATCCCCCTGGGTCCCGCTGCGAGGCGTCCCGCTTCCGGCGGTGGTCTCCGCAGCCGTGCCGTCGCGGTCGTGCTGGCGGGTTGCCTCCTCGGCCGTGCCCTGTCGCGGAGTGCCCGCGCCAGGGGCGGCCCCCGGGGGCGTGCCACCCTGAAGGGTGCCGTCCCGGGTGGCCTCCTCGTCCCGTCCACCGTGGGCGGCGGCCCCCCGCGGGGCTGCGCCCGGCCGGGTGTCCTCTCCCGCCGTGCCGTGCTGGGGCGGCCGCCCGCTCCGGGCCGTCTCGCCCTGGAGGGTGGCCTCCCCGTCCCGTCCACCGTGGGCGGCCCCTTGCGGGACCGCCTGCGGGGCTGCGCCCGGCCGGGACGTGCCGCCCGGGCGCGTGTCCTCTCCAGCCGTCCCGTCCTGGGCCGTGCCGGCCTCACGGGCGGCACCGCGGGGCGTGCCTTCCCGGGTCCCACCGGGGCGTGTGCCGCCCTGGGCCGTGCCGCTCCGGGGGGCCTCCCGGGCGTCCCCCTCCTGGGGCAGGGCCCCGCCCGGCGGGCCTCCCTGGGACGTGTCCTCCTGGCGTGTTGTGGCCCACCAAGGGGTGGTCTCCCGGGCCGGGCCGTCCTGGCCCGTCTCGTCGTCGGGCGGGCCGCCCTGGGGCGTGCCTCCGGTACGGGGGGTGGGGCGGGCGGAGGACGACCAGTTGAGGTAGGCGCCGCAGTTGGTGCAGAAGTCGTCCGTCGGGGCGGTGGACGCCCCGCATGCGGGACACGTACGCATGCCGTCAGCTCCCTTCGGCCGCGGGCGGCCCGGGCAGGATCTCCACCCGGCAGGCCGTGTGGACGGGGCACAGGGTGCGGACGAGGGCGCGGACCCGGTCCGCGTCCACCTCGTACGCGGCGCCCCGGCCGCGCGGCCACACCCGTACGAGGACCTCGCCGGCCGGCGCCGGGGACGGTTCGCCGCCTGCCGTGCGGGACCAGACGGCCGTGCCGTCCCCGCTGACGTCGGCGGACACGCCGAGTACCAGGCACAGGGCTTCGACCAGGCCGCGCCGGGTGCCGCGCCACCGGTGCAGTTCCACCGCGCGGGCCACCGCCTCGCGCCGCAGTGCGGTCGGCCACTCGGGGTCGTCGGCGCCGCCCACCCAGGAGGCCAGCCAGGCCAGGAAGTCGGCCGGGGCAAGCCGGGGGTCGAAGTACGAGGGCAGGTTGTCGAGGGTGGTGAACACCGGGGCCAGGACGGTGTCCAGGCCGGCCGTGAACCGCTGGGCGAAGTCGTCGTCGGCGTACAGCGCGGGCAGTTGCCCGCCGATCGGGTGCCGGCTGGGAAGGCCGGGTACGGCGGCCCGGCTCATCCGTGCACCCCCGTCCCCGACTCGGGCTCGGTGACGACCACCTGGTGCTGGTAGGAGAAGACGAGCGTGCCCGCGCCGATGTCGATGCGGTCGACGGGGGCGCCGCGCCGTCCCGTGATCGGGTCGGCGGCGAACATGCGGATCTCCTCCACCAGGACGTCCCCGATGGCGCGTTGCAGTACGCCGAACACCTCGCCGTACTGCACGGGCCGGCCGAACGGCCAGCCGGTGCCGTCGGGCCCGCCGTGCAGCGGGTTGAGGTGCCGGTACAGCGCGGCGAGCGCCGCGTCGCGCACCCGGTCGGCGTCCGCGGCGGGTGCCGACAGCCGGGCGACGACGGTGACGCCCTGGTAGACGGGTGGTTCCACGACGAGGCTGGTGCCGATCAGGCGCCGTTCGTCGAGGGTGTCGGTGATCGCGGTGAGGACCTGGTCGGAGGGGATCAGCTGCTCGAAGCGGAGCCGGTCGCCCTCGTCGGCGACGGCGTCCGGCACCACCAGGACCCGTACCGAGCCGGCGCCGCGTCCGCCGTCCGGGGCCGGCAGGCAGCGGACGCGGCGCACGGAGGGCGCCGCCCGGCGGGCGATGATCTCGTAGTCCTCGGCGGTCACGGCGCGTTCCTGCATGCGCAGGGCCTCCGGGGCGCGCAGCTTGGCGTTGTCGATGGTCTCCCCGGCGACACCGCCGCGTGCCGCTTCCCGGTTGGTGACGCGGGCGACGTACGGGACGGAGCTGCGCAGTACGGAGATCGCGCCGCGCGAGACGTTGCCGGCCGGGCCGCCGCCCGTGCGGTAGCGGGCCACGCGGATCTGGGAGCCCTTGGGCGGTACGGCGCCGCAGGCGCGCAGGGTGCCGTCGGCCTCGCGCAGCACCGGCGGGAAGGCGAACTCGCCGGTGGTGGCGTCGACGCGGACGTGCCGGTCGTCGGGCCCGGAGCGGCCGAAGTGCTCGACGACGTCCCAGCGCTGCCAGCCCTCGGGGGAGGAGACCTCCACCACCGGGGGTTCCCCGTCGAGGAGTACGGGCGGGCGGCCGAGGCGGAAGCTCTGCCCGGCCACGCCCTCCGACGCGCCGAGCGGTACGTCGCTGACGCGCTCGGCGTGTTCCACGGTCATGGTGCCGCCGACGGTGAAGACGGCGGCTTCGCGGACGGTGGGGGACTCGGAGTAGAAGGGCTGGCCGGGCTCGGGCTCGGTGACCCGGCAGCGCAGCCAGCCGGCGCGGGTCCCGCCGATCACGGACGCGGTGTGCCCGGCGGGTACGTACACGATGATCTCACCGGGCCGGTTGAGGCCGCCGGTGCTGTCGGAGTCGGTGGCGCAGCGCTGCCAGCGGCCGCCGTCCCAGGCCTCCCACACCAGCGGGGGCTGGCGCGGGTCGACGCCGACACCCTCGACGCGGCTGTCCAGGCGTACCGCGACGACGCAGCGCGGCACGGCCGTCGGGAGGCCGAAGAGCAGGGCGTCGCCGGGTTCGGGTGTCGCCTGGAAGCACGGTATGTCGCGGCCTTCGGTGAGCGCGCCGGTGCGGTCGGCGGGTTCGCCGGCACGGGGCGCTGTGACCAGCCTCGTCAGTTCGCTGGGCAGGATCCGCAGGTCGTCGGTGGTGGCGAAGACGACGGCTTCCTCGGTGTCGCCGGCCGCGGTCGCGACCTCGGTCGTCACCTCGGTGCCCGCCGGCAGGGTGACGGTGTCGGGCTGGGGGGCGGACAGCCAGAAGTCGACGTCTGCGCAGGCGGCCGACGGCGGGTAGAGCTGGATGCCCAACAGGTCGAGGAAGGCCAGGTAGTTCTTGTCCGGGACCCGGTTGAGCCGGTACAGGAGCTGGTCGACGAGGTAGGCGAACGTCTCGATGAGGGTGACGCCCGGGTCGGAGACGTTGTGGTCGGTCCACTCCGGCGCGCGCTGCTGCACGTACCGCTTCGCCTCGTCGACGAGTTGCTGGAACCGTCGGTCGTCCAGGTTGGGGGAGGGCAGGGCCATCAGTCCGCGACCATTTCCTCGGCCCCCTCCTCGGAGGGGATCGTGTAGAAGGGGAAGACCAGGTTGCGCCGGTCGTTGGTGGTGCGCACGGTGTAGTGCACATCGATGTAGAGGGTGCCCGCGTCGACGGCGTCGAAGGCCACGACGACGTCGTCGACGGTGATCCTGGGCTCCCAGCGTTCCAGTGCCTCGCGGACCTGCTGGGCGACCCGGCCGGCGGTGTCGCCGTCGCCGGGGGCGAAGACGTATTCGTGGATGCCGCAGCCGAACTCGGGCCGCATGGGCCGCTCCCCGGGCGCCGTGCCCAGGACGAGGCGGATGGCCTCTTCCAGCTCGCGTTCGCGTTCGACCATGGCGATCCCGCCGGTCGGTCCGACGCGCAGCGGGAACGCCCAGCCGCGGCCGATGAACCGTTCGCTCATCACACGCCTCCGATCAGGACGTTCAGGGCGCCGGTGAGGACCTGCGCGCCGCATGCGGTCTGGTCGCGGGCCCGGGCGGCGGGCAGTCCGCCGATGAGTACCGTTCCCGCGGTGAGGGCGGCCGGGTTGGGGACGATCACGTTGGCCGGGCCGAGGGCGGCGTGCGGCGGGACCACGCACACGTGCAGGCTGCCCACGACGGCGGCGGGCCGGCCGCCGATCAGCACCGTGGCCACCGCCGCGGCGGCGCCGGGCGGCGGCGTGGCGAGCCGGCCACCGTGGTTGGTGGGGTCGCCGGTACGGGCTGCGGCTGGCATCGGGGGCTCCTCGGGGACGGCGGGTCGTGGTGCAAGGGGGCGTGCGGTACGGAACAAGGGGGCTCAGTTGATGCGGATGAGGCGGGCCTTGAGGACGGCGAGCAGGCCGCCGTTGACCGTGACGTCCGAGGTTCCGGACACCTTCACCGACCGGCCGCCGATGCTGACCCCGGCGGTGCCGTCGATGTCGACCTGGCGGCCGGACACCTTCACGGTGCCCTTGCGGGCGTCCAGCGTGATGCCGTTCTTGTCCATGAGGACGGAGGTCAGCGGCCGGCCCCGGCCCGCGTACACGGTGAGCTCGATGCGGTCCCGGCGGTCGTCCATGCGTACTTCGAGCCGCTCGTCCCCGGTCACCAGCCGCAGCCCGGAGGGCCCCGGCGCCGCCGCGTCCAGCAGTTCCACGCGGTGGCCGGAACGCGACACGATCGAGCGGCGGTTGACCTTTCCGCTGGTCCTGTCGACCAGCGGCACGTCGTGCGGCGAGGGCTGGTCCACACCGTTGTAGAGGCCGCCGATGACGTACGGGCTGTCGAGCAGGCCCTGCTCGAAGCCGACCAGCACCTCGTCGTTGACCTCGGGGCTGACCACACCGCCGCCGCCCTTGCCGCCCCACTGGACGGTGCGCACCCAGTCGCTGACGTAGGTGTCGTCCAGCCACGGGAACTTCAGCCGTACGGCGCCGCGTTCGGAGCCGTTCGGTTCGCGTACGTCCGTCACCACGCCGATCGCCAGGCCCGGGATGCGCGGTCCGCGCCCGGGTGCGTTGGCGCCGGTCACCAGGCCGGTCAGGGAGCGGTCCGGGCTGGCGCTGACCCACACGGTGGTGCGGAAGCCGCCGTGCGGCTCCAGGACGTGCTGGACGGCGGTGGCGGTGTACCGGCCGGAGAACGCCTGTCCGACGTTGCCGAGCGCTACCGGTTTGCCGGCCCGCAGCAGCGGGTTGCCCTCGGCGACCGCCTCCAGCTCGCCGAAGCCGGAGCTGATCTGGGCCGCGGCCGCCTTCGCGACCGCCGCCGTCTCGGCCTGCGTGCGGTAGGGGGTGTCGGTGACGGCCACGGCCGCCGCCCCGAAGCGTGCGGCGGTCTGCGGCCCGAGGCCCGGCACCACCGTGTCGCTGACCACGGACGGCTGCTCGGCGACCAGGGGCCGCTTCGTGGTCACGTCCCAGCCGCGCACCTGCACCTTCGAGGCGCCGTCGGCAGCCGTCAGCGCGGCCCGCAGGGCCAGGAGGTTGCGCCCGTACTCCAGGACCATCGGGTCGCGGACCGCCGACGTGGACGGGGCGGGCGCCCCCGAAGCCTTCACGGGCCGGGTGAACTGCAGGAGCCCCTTGTCGTCGACGCGCACCTGTGCGCCGCTCTCCCCGGCGAGGAACTGCAGGAAGTCCCAGTCGGAGACGTTCGCCTGGGACAGCTGCTTGTACGTGACCGGCGCGGCCTCCACCTTCCCGACGGCGAGTCCGGCTCCGGCGGCCACCTTGCGGACGATGGCGGCGGCGGTCATGTTCCGGTACGCCACGACCTTGCGGCCCCGCTGGAGGCGGTGCGCCTTGGAGTAGGCGCGTACGACGGTGAAGGAGCCGGTGCGGTCCCGGTCGATCTCCAGTGCCGTGACCTCGCCGTTGAACAGCCGTTCCCGTGACTGTCCCTTCACGGTCGCCACCGACACCCGCAGCGGGGTGCCGATGGTGATGCCGGTGGCGCGCAGGAACTCGTGGTCGGGGTCGCGGTAGGTGAGCACCGCGGTGTCGGGGAGGCCGACGTTCTCGTCGACCACACAGCTGACCAGCTGCGCCGCCCAGATCTGCGGCAGTTCGCCGGGGGCTTCCACGATGGGGTCGGCCGCGAACGACCGGCCCCCGGTCTCGGACCCGCTCACCGCTGCTCCTCCTCGCCGTGCTGGTCCCGCGTGCCCGGCACCACGATCTCGCTGCCGGGGACGAGGGCCATGGGGTCGTCTATGCCGTTGGCCTCGGCGATGACCCGCCAGGCCGTGGCGTCGCCGTATTCGCGCCAGGCCAGCATGGCCAGGCTGTCGCCCGCCACCACGGTGTGGGTGCTGCGGGCGGTGCGTGAGCCGGAGGTCGGGTTCTGGCCGGGCGGGTCGACGCTCGCCTCCTCGATGGAGAGCGAGCAGGTGGCCCGTAGCGGCTTTCCGTCCACGTCGAAGAGCGTGTACGACACCGACAGGTTCGACAGGACACCGTCGAACGAGGTCGTCCGTGCGCTGCCCCACTCGAAGCGCACCCACGGGCTCGCCGGCTTCTTGCGGCCGAGGCTGGCCGGGGTCGGCACGCACGCCTTCATCAGCTTCTCCACCGCCTGCTCCACCGAGTTGTCGTGGGTGGCGGTGGCGTCGAGGAACACTTCCAGGCTCAGGGTGCGCGGGCCGCTGCCCACGAACTCGGGCAGCGCCGACTGGCCCGCCATCCTGGACGGGGAGCGCCGCCATTCGGTGGTCTTGCCCAGTTGCAGGGTCGACGGGTTGAACTGCAGGTCGAGCCGGGCGATCGTCCCGCCGGGCTTGGCGCCGACCGAGGCCGGGGGCTCCTTGAGGGTGAGCTGGGCCCGGGCGCGGCTGGCGCGTGCCGAAGATGCCATGCCGTGGACTTCCTTCCGGGGCGGCGACGAACGGGACGAGGGGGGAGGGCGAGGGGGAGGCGGAGTCGGGACGTCGGGAGGTCAGGAGGGCAGCAGGCCCGCGTGGGCGATCTCCAGGGTCTCCACAGCCGCCGCGGAGTTGGCGGGATCGAAGGACGGCCCCTGCCAGCGCACCGGAACGATCCCGAAGACCTGCCAGCTGATGATCCGGCTCAGGTCGGGCCGCAGCGCCACGATCTCGCCGTCCTTCGGTTCGACCCGTCGCAGCGTCTCGTCGAGCCAGCGGGCGATCTTCGCCGTGTCGGCGGTGACGGGCCGGGTGAGGGTGATGTTCGACCAGGTCACGCGGCCGGGCAGCTGCCAGGTAAAGCCGTTGTTGCCGCCCTCGGCGTAGCTCTCCATCTCGACCTCGGCGCCCATGCCCGAGCAGGTGTGGAAGGCGCCCAGGTCGTTGCCGCCGATCGCCAGCCGGAAGAACACGCTTGTCGCGAAGATGTTGTCGGTCATCGGTCCGTCGTCCGTTCCTCGTTCGTACGTGATCTCAGCGGCGGCCGTCGAAGGGCCTGCCCGCGCGTTCCCGGCCTCGCCGCAACTCGGTGCGCAGGAGGCGGGCGACCGGGTCGAGCAGACGCCGTGCCAGGTCGTCCAGGTCGAGGTCGCCGCCGCCGTGGGGCGCGGCGTCTCGCGCGCCCTCGGGCCGGCGAGCCGCTGCGGCGGGGGTGGCCGGGACGGGACCGGCCCGGCCGGCCCGGCCCGTGTCGCGCTGTACGGGGGGTGGCGGGCCGCTCGGCGGCGGCGCGGGAACGGCCGGGCCCGGGACTGCGGCGGGGGCCGACGCCCTGGGCCGTACGACGGGCACCGGTCCGGCGCCCGCAGCGGCGGGGGCCGGCTGGACCACGAGCGGCGGTGTGTACGGGCCGGTCACGGGCAGGGGGGTCGCCGCCCTGGCGGGGGCCGCGGGCGACGGCGCGGGCGCCGGGCGCACGGGCTGTGCGGGGCGGGAAGCCACGCGAGCCGGGGCGCGCCCACCGTCGGCGGCACGCTGGATCTGCCGCGTCTGCCCGGTCTGCCCGGGTGCGGCGGTGGACGGGGCGGTGGACGGGGCGGACCAGCGCGCGGGGACCACGGGCCGGCCGGCCGGGCGGGAGCGGGGGGCGGAGGCCGGCGCGGCCCCCATGCCCGCCACGTCAAGGGTGCCCGGGGACAGGGGCCGGGCCGCCAGAAGCTGGAGGGCCCGGGGTGCGGTCGCGTCCGGCGCGACCGTCCCCCCGACGGCACGGGCGGCGACGAGCGGGACCGCGCCGGAACGCCGCGGTGTGGCGGCGGCCCGCTGGACGGGCGGACGCGCCCCCGCCGGCCCGCCGGTACGGGGCTGCGTGGCGGACGCGCCCGCCCCCAGCAGGGGCGCGTGCCCCCGGGACCCGGAGGAGGCGACGGACGCGGGTACGGCGGCACTCGCCGGCATCGACTGCAGGGGCGCCCCGAGACCGCTGCGCACGCGCGGCCCGGCCGCCGCCGGGCCGCTCGCGGCGGGCTCTGCCTGACGCTGCACGGTGGGCATGGCCGGAGCCGCCGCCGGCCCCGCGATCGGCTTCGACGGTGTCGCGGTGGGCGGCAGTTCGGTGAGCGGCGCGCCGAGCGGCGCCCGGGTGCGCACCGGCTTCTCGGCCGCCGGGCCGCTCGCGGCGGGCTCCGGCCGGCGCTGCACGGTCGGCATGGCCGGGCCCGGGATGGCCGGTCCGGGTCGCGACGGGATGGCTGTGGGCGGGAGTTCGGTGAGGGGTTCGCCGAGGGGTGCGCGGGTGGGCACCGGCTTCTCGGCCGCCGGGCCGGTCGCCGTGGGCTCTGCCCGGTGCTGCACGGGCGGCATGGCCGCAGCCGCCGGTTCCGGACCATTGGCCGCGGGCTCCGCTTGGCGCTGCAGGGTGGGCATGGCCGGACCAGGGGTGGCCGCCGTAGCGGGGATCGACGCTGTGACGGTGGGCGGCAGTTGGGTGAGGGGTTCGCCGAGGGGTGCACGGGTGCGCACCGGCTTCTCGGGCGCCGGGCCGCTCGCCGTGGGCTCTGCCCGGTGCTGCACGGTCGGCATGGCCGGTGTGGCCGTGGGCGGGAGTTCGCCGAGGGGCTCGGCGAGGGGCTCGCCGAGGGGTGCACGGGTCCGCACGCGCTGTACGGGCGCCTCCGGTGCGCCACCGGTGGGCGCGGCCGGGGCCGCCGGTGCCGGACCGGTGGCCGTGGGTTCTGCGTGGCGCTGCACCGTGGGCATGGCCGGAGCCGGAGCGGCCGCCGTGGGGGTCGACGGTGTGACCGTGGGTGCAAGGCCGGGGAGCTGCGTCTGGGGGAGTTCGGTCCGGCGCTGCACCGTGGGCACGGTCGGAGCCGGGGTCGACGGGAGGCCGGTGCCGAGCGGGGAGCGGGTCTGCGCACGCTGCACGGGCGCGCTCAGGGCGGCCTCCGGCGTGGCGGAGGGGCGCACGGCGGGCACGAGCCGTCGCGGCGTGGCAGGGACCCGCGCGGTGGTGAGTGCACGGCCGACGGGGCGCGGCCGGACCGCCGCGGTCGGCCCCTCGCCCGTACGGCCGGGCCGGGCGGCCCCAGGTGCGCCGGACCCGGACGTACGGGCGGCGGTGCGCTGGACGGGCGGGCCGGACACGGGCTCGGCGGATGCCCCGGGAACCACCGCGATGCGGCGGACCACCGGGAACTGCGCAGGCGAGGTCGTTGCACGGCCGGGCTCGGCAGGGGAGACGGAGGCCCGCTGTACGGCGGGCGCGGACGTCCCGAGCACCGTTGCGGAGTGCGTGGACGTGAGGCCCCGCGTCCCGGATCCGGAGCCGGAACCGCCCTGGGGCCGCTCGCGGGACGGTGTCACGGAGCTCGTCGCAGAAGCCTGCGTGCCCGGCTCGGCCGCGCCCGCGCCACCCCGGGCAGGGGCACGCGGGACGACCGGCTGTGGTGCTCGGTCGGCGCCGTGGGACGGCGCCACCGTGTTCGCCGCGGGCCCGGGCCCTGACGCGGGCCCGCGATCCGTCGTGCGCGGCGGAGACGCGCCCGCGTCGCCCCGGGTGACGGCACGCGAGACGACCGGACCCGGCGTGCCGGTGTTCGCGCCGCGGTCCGCGGACGGTGTCGGCCGTACGGCGTCCGGTGCGACCCCTGATCCCGATCCCGATCCTGATCCCGATCCGGACCCGGGCCTGGATGCGGACCGGCTCGGCGAGGCGGCGCCGGGCCGCGTGCGGCGCGCGATCTGCGGGGTGTCGCGTACGGGCCCGGCCTCGGGCACCGGCTCCGCGCCGGGCTCGGTGGGCAGCGCCCGCAGCAGCAGCGGGCCGCCGCCGCTGTGGGTGGGGCGGGCGGTGGCGGGGCGGGCGACCCCGCGTACGAGACCGGCCGGCGCGGACGGCAGCAGGGCGTGGGCGAGCCCCGTGTCGAACGACGGGTCGCGCCACGCGGCCAGGCCGGAGCGGAAGGCGAGCCCGTCGCTGACGCCCAGGGCCGCGCGCGACACGGTCAGCGGGGGCGGCGCGGTCATGCGCCAGCCGCCGTCCCAGTCGCCGGGCACGGCGACCGACGCAGACGCCGGGGCCGACGCAGACGCCGGCCCCGACGCAGACGCCGGCCCCGAGGAGGCCGGCGCCGTAGCCGCGGTGTCCGGCACGGCGGTGCGCCGACGCAGCCTGTCCCGCCATGCCATCTACTCAACCGCCTTCGTTCACACGGGTGTTGATCCGAGCTATCTCGGCGACCCAGTCCTGGCGCTCGCCGTGGGTCAGGTCGAGGATCTCGTCGCGCCGCCAGTGGAAGTGGTAGGCGATGTACGCGATCTCCTCCCGGAGCCGGGGGAGCGCGTACGTCACGATTCCCCCAGGCGCCCACCGGAGAGGTCGACCTCGAAGCCGCCGTCGCAGTGCGGGCAGGTGACCGCCGCGCGGGTGTGGCCCTCGCTGTTGACGCGCCGGTAGAAGTCCTGGAGGAACGCGACGTCGGTCGCGTACATCCGCTCGACGACCCCGGCGTGCACGTCGGTGATGGTGCCGAGCCGGGTGATCACCTGGCTCAGCAGCACCACGCTCAGGTACGCCGGGTTCTCCTTGACCCGCAGGTCGATCTGCGGGCGGAGCTCGTCTCGCGCGGTGGCCAGGCGCATCGCGCCGTGCCGGTGCACCGTGCCCGCCTCGTCCACGTACCCGCGCGGCAGCTCGAACTCGAACTCC
This sequence comes from Streptomyces sp. NPDC023541, assembly GCF_055559995.1. Lineage (NCBI taxonomy): Bacteria > Bacillati > Actinomycetota > Actinomycetes > Kitasatosporales > Streptomycetaceae > Streptomyces > Streptomyces sp. NPDC023541. Next base: position 531,470 of record NZ_JBVHJO010000005.1, on the reverse strand, counting down.
GTGCGCAGCCCGTGGTCCTCGCGCGGGGCCGGAGCGGCGGCGGCCGGGGGTACCGCCGCCTGCTCCGGGGCCTGGGCGGGCGCCGTGACCTGGAGGATCTCCTCCAGGCTGCCCGCGGTCACGGTACGGCGCCTCATTCGACGATGATCTCCTCGAACACGATGGTCACGGACTCGGTGGCCGCGGCGGACTCGCCGGCCTTGAGGGAGGGGCCCTCCCACTTGGAGGCCCAGCCCTGCATCAGCTGGATGCGGCGGACGGTCGCGCCCGTGGAGTCCTTGATCTCGATCGTGAGGTTCTGCCGCGCGGTGTCGACGGCGCCGTTGTTGAGGGTCTCCTTGATCCACTTGGTGAACTCGCTGCTCTTGTCGAGTCCCCGGGTGATCGTGACCTCGCCCGCCTGGCGCGCGCCGGGCTGCTTGCGGATGATCTGCTTGCCCTCCGCGCTGACCTGGCGGACCTCGACGACCTCTTCCTCGACGGTCAGGCCGCTGATCTCCTGGATCGATTCGACCAGGTAGCCGCCGAGCTGCACGCCGAAGATATGGGTGGAAAGAGCATCGCCCTCTGCCATGACTGTCCTTCACCTTTCCTTGCTGCTGCTGGTGCTGTCGGTGCAGCCGGTGCCGCTGCCCCGGAGGGTCACTCGTCGACGAGGCTGGTGCTGTCGGAGAACTGGGCCAGCCGGAACACCACGAACTCGGCGGGCTTGACGGGCGAGACGCCGATCTCGCAGACCACGCGGCCCTGGTCGATGGACTCCTGCGGGTTGTTGTCCCGGTCGCACTTGACGTAGAACGCCTCCGCCGCCGTGCGGCCGAACAGCGCGCCGCGGCGCCACTCCTCGGTCAGGAACGCGGTGACGTTGCGCCGGATGCTGGACCAGAGCCGGTCGTCGTTCGGCTCGAAGACCACCCACTGGGTGCCCAGGAGGATGGACTCCTCCAGGTAGTTGAAGAGGCGGCGCACGTTCAGGTAGCGCCAGGCCGGGTCGGAGGAGAGGGTGCGCGCACCCCAGATCCGGATACCGCGGCCGGGGAAGGCCCGTACGCAGTTCACACCGATCGGGTTGAGCAGGTCCTGCTCACCCTTGCTCAGGCGCAGTTCCAGGTCCACCGCGCCGCGGATCACCTCGTTGGCGGGCGCCTTGTGCACTCCGCGTTCGGCGTCGCTGCGCGCCCACACGCCGGCGATGTGGCCGCTCGGCGGGACCGTCGTGTTGCGGCCGGCGGCCGGGTCGAAGACCCGCACCCACGGGTAGTAGAGGGTGGCGTAGCGGGAGTCGTAACCCGCCTCGTCGTTGCGCCAGGTGCGCACCTGCTGTGCCGAGAGGCCGGGCGGGGTGTCCAGGACGGCCACCCGGTCACCCATCTGCTCGCAGTGGGAGATCACCGCGAGCTGTACGGTGCGCACGCCCTCGGCGTCGATGTCGCCGCGCTCGTAGGCGCTCATCAGGTCCGGGACCGCGACCATGGTGATCTCGTCGATGGTCTCCAGGCCGGCGAAGCCGGTGCGGGCGCCCGCGTCGCCGACGTACTCGGCCGGGTTGAGCCGGGACACGGTGCCGTTCGCGGTCGCGGCGGGCACGGAGGCCGGGGCGTCGGGCAGGGCCACGGTCTGGCCCGCGGGGCGGGTCTGGGCGGCGGACCGCTGCTCGGTGACCTCGATCAGCTTCGAGGCGCGCGCCTGGGTGACGAGGTAGCCCTTGACGTTCTTGCGGGCGGAGACCTCGAAGGTCTCGGCGACCTGCTCGCCCTGGCGGACCAGGAGCTTGAAGCGGTCCTCGGGCGGGTTCTCCCCGTCCGCGTCGGCGATCTCCACGCTCACGCCGGTGGTGCCCGGCCGCGCCGTGATCAGGAAACCGCCGAGCTCGACGGGCTCCGCGGCGCGGGGCTGGGGGACCGATCCCGCGGCGGCCGGTGCGGCGGAGGCGTCGTCGCGGTCGGATCCGCCGATGCGGACGACGTACGCGGCGCCGCCGCCGTTGGCGAAGTAGCCGTAGACGGCGTGGGGCAGGTAGGTGCCCTCGGTGAAGCCGCCGAAGTGCTGGGAGTACTGGTCCCAGCTGGTGACCAGCGTCGGTTCGTGGAAGGGCCCGCTCTGGGCGAACCCGACGAACGCGGCGACGGCGGTGCCGACCCCTTCGATCGGGCGAGCACCGGACTGCACCTCCTCCACGTACACGCCCGGGGTGAGGTACGTCGGCATGCTCGCTCCTTCGTCACGGCTTTGCAATCAGGTCTGGTCACAGCCTCGTGCGCGGGCGCCCCCGTCGGCAGGGGCGTGCGGACCTGGCCAGGGGCAAGTGCGCTGCCCTCGCGGTCGTTCGCGCCGGACCGTCCAGGCAGCGCGCACGCCCCGCACGCCCCCGTACGCGGCTCACACGTCCGTGACCTGGCCGAGGTACGGTCCGAACTCGCCCTCCAGGACCAGGCGTCCGAGCTTGCGGTACTCCTGGGCGACGGCGGTCACCACCTGGCGCATGGCCAGCGCTCCGCCCGCAGCGGCCGCGGAGTAGGCGGCCGTCACCGCGCAGGACCGGATCGAGCCGCCGGCCAGTTCGAACCGGTCGGCGCAGAACTTGAGATCGACGTCGTCGGCCCGGGGCAGCCGGTCGCCCAGGCAGCGTTCCCACAGGGCCCGGCGCTGGGCGGCGTCGGGCACCGGGAAGTCCGCGATCACGTCGAGGCGGCGGGTGAACGCCTCGTCGAGGTTGGCCCGCAGGTTGGTCGTCAGGATGGCGATGCCGTCGAAGGACTCCATCCGCTGGAGCAGGTAGGCCGACTCCATGTTGGCGTGCTTGTCGTGGGAGTCCTTCACGTCCGAGCGCTTTCCGAAGATCGCGTCGGCCTCGTCGAAGAGGAGCACCGCGTTGACGGCCGACGCCTCCGTGAAGATCCGTTCCAGGTTCTTCTCGGTCTCGCCGACGTACTTGTCGACGACCGTGGACAGGTCCACCACGTACAGGTCCATGCCCAGGTCGGCGGCCACCACCTCGGCGGACATGGTCTTGCCGGTGCCGGAGGAGCCCGCGAACAGGGCGATCACCCCGCGTCCGCGGCCGCCGCCGGGGCGCATGCCCCACTGGCCGAGCACCTGGTCGCGGTGGCGTGCGCGCACCGCGAGTTCGCGCAGCCGGCGGTGGGTGGGGGCGGGCAGTACCAGGTCGTCCCAGCCCACGGCGGGCTCCACCCGGCGTGCGAGGCGGGCCAGGCCCGCGCCGTTCTGGGCCCGTACGGCGGCACGCAGGTCGGCGGGGGAGACGGGACGGCCGTCGAGCGCGGCGGTGCGCGACGCGGTGTCGGCGGCGCGCCGCAGCTGCCCGGCGTCGAGGCGGTGCGCGGACACGGACCGGGCGAGGGCTTCGACCTCGTCGGCCCCGCCCGTCTCGCCGTGCTCGACCGCGGCGCGTTCCAGGGCGTGCCGCCAGCGCACGGCCTGCCGGTCGGGGGAGGGGGCCGTCACCGTCAGGGAGACGGGGGTGGCGGCCGCCCAGGCGGGCTCCCAGCCGCTGGTGCCGTGCGTGAACAGGGGGATGCCGCGCAGCACCGTGCACAGCGTGCGCAGCACGTGGGCGCGCTCGTCGGGCTTGTCGGGCAGGTCCTCCAGCGGCCCGAGCAGCACTCCGGCGCCCACCAGCCGGGCTTCGCGGGCCGCTGCGCGGGCGAGTGCGGGCAGGGCGCGGGCGTGGTGGGCAAGCGCCGAAGGGTTCAGGACCAGGGGGCGCAGCCCGCGGGCCCGCAGGGCGGCGGCGGCCAGGCCCTCGGGGTCGCCGCCGCGGGTGCGCAGGTGTACGTGGCCGGTGCCGCTCAGGGCCGCGGCGGCGGCCCGGTACAGCTCGTCGGGGTCGACGGCCGGGTCGTCGGCGGCTTCGCCGAGCACCTCGGCCAGCTGCGGATCGGGCACCGCGTCGCCGAGCAGGTGGGCGGTGACCCGGTCCGGTACGGCCAGCACCCGTGACAGGGGCGGCCGCTCGGGTTCCGTGACCTCCAGCAGGCCGCCCGCGACGAGCGGTGCGCCGGGGGCGAGCCGGAAGCGTGCGGCGGCGACCCGGCCGCGGCCGCAGAGTTCGAGGGCGAGCCCGACGGTGGGCCGGCGGCGCGTCAGGTCGTCGTTGAGGTAGCCGTAGAGCCGTTCGAACCGGGCGTCCAGGTCCGGGGCGAGCGCGACCAGGAGCAGGTCCACGTCCAGCGGCTCCAGGCCGAAGCGCGTGACGAGGACGCCGAGCGGTGAGCCGGGCGGCGGCGGGCCGGCCGGGGCGAGCGCGGGCAGGTCCGGGGCGGCTTTCCCGTCCAGGATTCGGGCGGCCGCCTCGGGCGTGAAGTACTGGCCCCGGTAGGGGTCGTCCGGGTCGGGGTCGACGGCGCGCCGCAGGTCCACGGCCAGCCGGACCCGTTCCTCGACGAGCCGGAGCCGTGCCCACAGGTGGGGGACCTCGCCGTCGGAGGCCCGCTCGGGGCCCGGCGCGGGCGCGGGGGCCGGGGGCTGCAGGGTGTGCGTCACGGCTGGCGTTCTCCTCGTCGCCGGCGGGCGGGGGCCTTGGGCCGTTCGCGGGACCCGCCGAAGCCTTCCGGCCCCGGTGCGGCCAGCTCGACGTAGCGCAGCCGGCGCGGCCTCCCGTCGCCGTCCGGCCCGGCCTGCGGTACGGAGTCCACCACGAGGCCCTGGGTGACCGGCGGGGCGGTGGTCTTGCCGATGCCGGCCAGCGGGGCCTTCACACGCAGCCCGAGGGACGGCTTGAGTTCGCCGCCCAGCGCCGACCACACGTCGGAGGCGGCCGGCGCGTCCATTCCGGTGCCGCCCGCGTCCACGTCCACGAGCAGGCCGAGGTCGGCGAGCGTGCCGGTGAGCAGGCGCGGCGGCAGCGTGTCGGTGTTCACCAGGCAGGAGAGCACCTGCGACAGCAGCCGGTGCTCGTCCTGTGGCCTGCCCGCCCAGGCGGTGACCAGGTACGTCAGCTCGAACCAGCGCGGCGGGGTGCGGCGCGCGACGACGAAGCCGTCCGCGTCGTACACCTCGCCCGCGCCGCTGCCGCGCCGGGTCGGGTCCTCCCGGATGTCGTACAGGAACACGCAGACGGTGGGCGCGCTGCGGCGGGCCGCCCAGTCCCGGGTCGGCGCGTCGAAGACGACCTCGACGCCCGACGCCTCCAGGCCGGACTCCGCCAGCAGCCGCCGGAGCCCTTCGTCGACCTCGTGGATCACCGGCGGGCCACCTCGTCGGGCGGCTGCACCGTGCCGTTGACCACGAGGAAGTCGGTCTGCACCGGGGAGAAGCCGGGGCCGCTCGCCGTGATGGTGCGCGGGCCGGTCTGGTCCTTGGCGAGGATCAGCAGCTGGCCGATGAACGTGCCGTCGGCCTGCGGGTGGGTCGGCGCCGCCGCGGCGGTGATGCCCGGCTTCCACGCGAACCGAACCGGCGCGCCGGGCGGGAAGTCCTCGCCGCGTACCGAGGTGACGAAGCCGGGCCTGCCGATCGCCGGGACGGCGACGATGCGCGGCTGGAGGACGCGCAGCTGCTGCTGGGCGGTGTTGTCGCCGGGGTCGGCGTCCGTGCCGCTGGTGGTGAGGGTCGCGGTGACCTGGGCGGTGAGCGCCTTGTCGGGGCTCAGGACGATCCGCAGGACGCTGCGGGCGCCCGGCGCCAGGTCCGGCAGTGCGCACGTCCAGTTCTGGTCGCAGCCCGGCGGCGGCCCGTCGTGGGGGACGCCCTGGGGCAGGCCGATGCGCAGCCGCAGGCCGGTGGCCAGGGCGCTCCGGCCGTTGGCGACGGTGTAGGTGACGACGACGCGGCCGCCGACGTAGCCGGGGTTCGGCTGCGCGGTGATGCTCACCCCGGGACCTGCCTGGGGCGCGGGCGGCTGCGGCGGTGCGGGCGGAGGCGTCGGGGCCGGGGGCGGCGCCGGTGTCGGTGTCGGGGTGGGCGTCGGCGTCGGCGTGGGGGGTACGGGGGTCTCCCGCACCGGCACCACGGTCCGGCCGGCGTTGTCGCTGGGGCGGGGGTCGAGGACGGTGCCGGTGACCGACCACTCCACGGGCTGGTCGCCGGGGGTGACGCCGGTGAGGGTGACCGAAACCGGGACGGTGGTGCCGGGGCGCACCACGCCCAGGGTGCAGGTCAGGGCCGCGGCGTCGCAGGTGGCGCCGGGTGCCGTGAGCGCGGTGACGCTCACGCCGAGCGGGGGTGCGACGGTCAGCCGGGTGCCGGGGGAGGCCGCCGGGCCGTGGTTGACGACGTCCACCCGGACGGTGGCCGAGCCGCCGACGGTGAGCGGCGGGGTCTTCTCGGGTGCCCTTACCGCGAGGTCCACCGACTGCTGCACGGTGGGCTCCTTCTGACGACCCGGCAGGCCGGTGACGAGCAGGTTGTGGGCGCCGGTCGCCACGTCCACCAGCTTCAGCTTCTCCGGGCTGTTGACGGCCCGGGAGCCGCGGCCGGTGAGCACCAGGCTCCTGCCGTCGGCGGTCCAGGCGGCGTCACGGGGCTGGAAGGGACCGGAGCCGGTGGTCTCGGGCAGTTCGCGGCCGCAGGCCCCCGGCTTGTCGCGGGCGGCGTCGGGCAGCAGGACCCGGCAGGCGCCGCCGGCCGCGGAGGCCAGCAGGATGCCGCTGCGCTCGTCGACGCGGCCGCCGCCGTTCTTGCGGTTGAAGGCGATGGTGGCGCCGTCCGGGGAGAACGCCGGGCTGTCGTCGATGACGTCGCAGGCGCCGGGGCACATGGTGGCGCTCAGGTCGCGCTGCCGGTCCAGGTGGTCCACGGGCACGGTCCAGACGTGCTTGTTGCCGCCGTGGCCGTTGATCACCAGGTTGCGGGTGAAGGCGAGCGTGGTGCCGTCGGAGGACCAGGTGGGCTGGGCGTCGCCGCCGCCGGGCAGGTCCGGGGGCGGGGTGATCCCACCGCGGATCGCGCCGGTGGCGGCGTCGGCGATCAGGATGCGCCCGGGGCCTGCTGCCTGGCCGGCGCCGCCGGGCGAGGTACGCGTGAAGGCGAGGTACCTGCCGTCGGGCGAGAACGTGGGGTCGGTGTCCCAGTCCCTGGGGCCGCGGCCGGCGAGCGGCAGGGGCGATGCGTCGGTTCCGTCGGCGTCCGCCGTCCAGATCCGCTGGATCCGGGAGCCGGGCCTGCCCTCGAAGCGGGTGACCACGATCCTGCGCCCGTCGGGCGTGTAGCTCTGCCGCTCCGTCCACGGGTCGTGGTCGGGGCCGGGCTGGAACAGCGGGTCCTTGGCCGGGTCGGTGTTGGTGTCGGCCGCCGGGTCCTCGTCGAGGATGGTCAGGCCCAGGTCGCGGGGGTCGGAGCCGTCCGTCCGGGCGTCCTGCAGGGTCACGGTGTGCGGGCCGGCCGCCGAGATCCGTTCGACGACGGCGCCGCCGCCCTTGAGGGGGCCGAGCCAGGTGGGCGAGCCGATCTCGCGGTCCTCGCTGTAGACGAGCTGCGGGGTGTCCGCCGAGTGCGCGGGCACCTGGAAGACGTGGTCCCAGTCGCCCTTGCATTCGCAGGTGCGGTCCGGGCTGAGGAAGAGCAGGCCGTTCCCGTCGGGCAGCCAGGCTGCCCCCCGGGTACGCCAGCCGGCCTGGGCGCCGGCCAGCAACTGCCCGTCGGCGCGGCCGTTCGTCCACCGCAGGCGGGGCCCGGAGGCCCCGGTGGCGGTGTAGGCGATCACGTCGCGGTTCGCGGCGTCGTCCACCGGGTTCCACACCGGCTCGGTGGCCGGGCCGTTGGCCGGGTCGGTGAGCCGGGTGGCGGCGCCGCCGCGCAGGGGGCGTACGTAGACCTGCCGGCCGGCGGCCGGGTCGCCGTCGGAGGAGTACGCCAGGCGTCCGCCCTCCGGGGAGACGGTGGGGTGATCCTCGTTCGCGGGAGTGTCGGTCAGCCTGGTCAGGCCGGTGCCGTCGGTGCGCACGAGCCACAGGTCGCGCTGGACGCCTCCGGTCGTGGCGCGCTGGGCCGAGTCGAAGACGACCGACCGCCCGTCGGGGGTCAGCCGCGGGTTGCCCGCGTCCATGCCGCTGGTCAGCCGGCGTACCGAGCCGTCGGCGGACCTCAGGTAGACCTGCGGGGTCTTCTCGTCGCGCCGGCCGGCGAAGACGAGCTGGTCGCCCAGGGCCGCGGGCTGGACGTCGAGGTGGACCGGTCCGTCACCGAAGAGCGGGGTGCTGGTGTCGGACCTGCCGCTCGCCACCCGCCCCAGGCTGCGGTGGCGCGTACCGGCGTACGCGACCCGGCTGTCGCCCGCGTCGGCCGCGAGGGGCCGCGCCCCGGTGTCGCCCGGTCCGGCGGCCGCCGTCACCGCGAGCAAGGGCGCCAGCAGCAGCATCGACGCGCCGGCCCTCCCCCAGCGGTGTCGCCGACTGCCGGACCCATCCGTGCCCATCACGGCCCACCTCACAGTCCGGTCCAGCATGCTGCCTGTCACCCCGCCACCCTGCGGCCGGGACCGGCCGGTGCGGCAGGGCCGCGGGGCCGGATGCGGGGGAAGCGTGCGTTGCGCTTTCGGGCAGTGGCGGGCGGCCGTCCCCGCCCGCCACCGTCCGTCCGGGCGTCAGATCAGCCCGTTGCGCAGGGCGTAGCCGACCGCGTGCGTCCGGTTGCGCAGCTGCAGGCGCGTGATGACCTCGTGCAGGACGTTCTTGACGGTCCGTTCGGAGTACGAGGTCTTGCGCGCTATCTCCGCGGTGTCCAGGCCCTCCGACACCAGGCGCAGCATGTCCGCCTCGCGGGAGGTCAGGGTGGACAGGGACACGGAGCGCGGATCGAGCGCCGAACGCTGCAGGCTGCCCATGTGGTCGAGGAGCTTGGCGAGGAGGTCACCGGGCAGGACGCCCTCGCCGTTCGCTATCGCCAGGACCAGCCGCAGCAGCCGGTCCTGGTCGGCCTCGGCGCGCCGCAGCACCGCGCTGACCCCGCATTCGATGGCGCGCTGCAGGGCGTCCCCGGATGCGAAGGTGCCGACCACGAGCCCGGTGCGCGTGCCGGGGTTGTGCCGCAGCCGGTACAGCAGTGCGGCGGTCTCGTCGTCCACGCTGTCCACGGTCACCAGCGACACCTGCGCGGCGTCGGCGTCCGTGTCGGGGACGAGTTCGATCTCGGGGCGTTGGCGCAGCTGGTGGACGACCCCGACGCGCAGGATCGGGTCCGACGCGTACACGGCCACGGTCACCCGTCGGCCGGTTCTGCGGGGAGGGGCCGGGCTGGGGGGCTGGGACATGCCGGTGTGGGACGTGAGGACGGGGCTGTTGGTGTCAGCGCAGCGCATGTGTCGTACCTGTTCCGTGATGCGTACGTGGGGTAGCGGAATTGGCCGGCTTGCTCGGATCTCGACGCTGAGACCCAACCGATGGCCGTACATGAGGAGTTGGGAAGTCTGTAGGGGCATCGGGACTGCCCGGGGCCTTGCCCCCGCGTCCGTGGAGGCGGCGCGGGCGTCGGCGTAGCGTCGTGGCGTGACATCCCCAGCTGCATCTCCCAGCCCTGGCGCGCCCGTCCTCGACATCGAGCCGGTGTCGGTGATGCCGGGCGGTACCGCCACCACGAGCCTGACCGTCCGCAACGACAGCGACATCGTCGAGGCGTACCGCCTGGAGGTCGTCGGCGACTGCGCTGCCTGGACCACGGTGGAACCCGAGCGCGTCTCGCTGTATCCGGGCACCTCGCAAACGGTGACGATCCGTCTGGCGCCGCCCCGTTCGCCCCTGGTGCGGGCCGGGGACGTGCCGCTCGCCGTGCGTGTGCTGCCCACCGAGCAGCCCGAGGCGGTCCGGGTTCCCGAGACCACCGTGCACGTCGAGGAGTTCCGGGAGCTTCGCGCGGAGAGCGCTCCCAAACGCCGCCGCGGCTGGCTCCGCGGGCGCTACCGCATCGCCGTGCGCAACGAGGGGAACTCCCCGGTACGGGTCGGTTTCACGCCCGCGCAGCCCGGTGAGGACCTGAAGTTCGACTTCGCCCCGGCCACGTTGAAGCTGGAGCCGGGCGAGTCCGCCGAGGTGGTGCTGAAGGTGCGCGCCGGCGGCCCGGTGTGGTTCGGATCCCCCGTGACCTGGCCGTTCACCGTGGAGGTGGCCGAGACCAAGGACGGTGAGGACGGCGACGCCGCCACGGTGCGGCCCGAGCCGGAGAACGTGCGGGCTCCGCTGGACGTGGAGTTCGTCCAGATCCCGATCTTCCCGACGTGGCTGCTCGCCGTTCTGGCGGCGCTGCTCGCGCTGCTGCTCGCCTGGTTCATGCTGGTGCGCCCGGCCGTGCGCAGCACCGCCAAGGAGGCCGCCGCCGAGGCGGCCAGGAACCCGGCGCCCGCCGCGGACGGGGCGGGGCAGACCCCGGTGACCGGTGACGGCAAGCAGCCGGGCGGCGCGGGCACGGCCCCGGGCGCGGCGAAGGGCAACCAGCCCGGAGCGGGCGGCGGCGGTACGGGTGGTGGCGGGGCCGGCGGCGGTGGGGGCGGGCTGCAGAGCTCGGCCACCATCGACCTGCAGACCGGCGGCGGCCAGTCCAAGACCGGCTCCTACACGGTGCCGGCGGGCAAGGTGTTCGGGATCACGGACCTCGTCGTCGCCAACTTCCAGGGCGACGAGGGCGTGGTGACGATCAACTTCGGTGACCGCAAGATCACGACGATCGCGCTGGAGACGTTCCGAAACCAGGACTACCACTGGGTCACCCCCATCAGCATCACCGAGAGCCAGACTGTGACTGTCCAGGTGACCTGTGCAAAGCCGGGCACGCCGGCCACCGGCCGTCAGGCGCAGGAGTGCCACGAAGTCCTCAACGTGAGTGGTGTGCTGAGCGACCTCAGGTGACCCGAGCGGCACGGACATCGTCCGTCAGGCTCGCCCAGGAACAAAGCGGACCCGCTCCGGTCCGTCCGGAAAGTGCTTACCGGACGGACTGGTGACGGGTCGTCGGCAATGGCGCCTTCCGGTGCGGTTACGCCGTTCCACGGCTATTGCCGACCTACTGGGCGGTAGCAAGACGGTACAGAAAAATATGGCTGCATTTCGACGCCTTCTCCCCCCTGCTCCCCGTCCCCGGTCGGCGCCGACCGTACGGGCGGCCACGGCTGCTGCTGCAGGAACGCCCTGAGCCTTGCCGCCGATCACGTGCGGGCACCACTGAGCCCCCGGACGAATGTCCAGGAGCTCGGTGGCGAATGGCTCAACGCGCGGGACGGTCATGCCCGCGACGGGTCAGTCCTGTCGGGTCGCCGTGCCTCCCCGGGTCCTCTTCATGGCGAAGAAGGCCGAGCCTGCGATGAACGCCAGCGCGGCCGCGGCGGCGGCCATGATGCCGGCACCGCTGCCCGAGCCGGTCGCGGCGAGGTCTGCCGGCGCCTCCTTCGGCTGTCGGCCGGTGGCGGCGCTCACGTGGGCGAAGTTGACGCTCTTGGCGGCGTGGCCGGGACCGAACTGGCCCAGGGCGTCGTCGAGGCCGCCTGGCAGGAAGTCGGCCCACGGGGGCTTGCCCTGGTCGTCGTGACCGTGGCCGGGCTTTCCGTGGTCGTCGTGACCGTGGCCGGGCGGCCTTTCGTGGTCGTGCTCGCCGTGGCCGTCTTCACCGTCGTCGCCGTGACCGTGGTGGTGATCACCCGAGTCGCCATCTTCACCCTTGTCGCCGCGCGGCCCCTTGGGTCCGGCGGGTCCGGCGGGTCCGGCAGGTCCGGCAGGTCCGGCGGGTCCGGCAGGTCCGGCGGGTCCGGCGGGTCCTACGGGTCCTACGGGTCCGGCAGGTCCGGCAGGTCCTGCGGGTCCAACGGGGCCGGGTGCGCCGGGGCTGCCGGAGGGGCCGGGTGCGCCCGTGGGGCCGGGTGCGCCGGGGCTGCCGGAGGGGCCGGGTGCGCCCGTGGGGCCGGGTGCGCCCGTGGGGCCGGGTGCACCAGGGCTGCCGGTCGGTCCGGGGGCACCCGTGGGGCCGGGCGCGCCGGTCGGTCCGGGCTCACCCGTGGGGCCGGGCGCGCCGGTCGGTCCGGGCTCACCCGTGGGGCCAGGGGCACCGGTCGGGCCAGGGGCACCGGTCGGGCCGGGAGAGCCGGTCGGTCCGGGAGGCCCGCTCGGTCCGGGAGGCCCGGGCGGGCCGACGGCGCAGGCCGCCCTGGTGATGGTGTTGGTGTCCAGCGTGACCGCGCCATTGCGCGCCAGGGCGCGGCCTTCGAGCACGGCGCCGGTGTTCAGCGTGATGGACGTCAGGGCAAGGATGTTGCCCTTGAACTGGGTGTTCGTGTCGAGCGTGGCGGAGCTCCCCACCTGCCAGAACACGTTGCAGGCGTTTGCTCCGTTGATCAGGGCCACGACGCTCGCCGGAGCTGTGATCAGGGTCGAGGGGATCTGGAAGATGAAGACGGCCTCGGGGTTGTTCTGGCCGTCGAGAGTGACCGTTCCGGTGAGGTTCAGTGTCGACGAGGCCGTGTAGACGCCCGGCGCCAGTGTCTGGCCGCCGATGTCGGGCGGCGTGGCGGTGCCGGGTCCCCGGCTCGCCGCGTCGTTGTAGGCGATGACGAGGTCGGACTTCGCCTGAGCGGCGGCGGCGTCGGTGATGTGCTGCGTTCCGTTGACGATGCCGGGCGGGAAGCCGGTCACCGATGTGCCCGGGTGGAGCCCCAGGTCGCCGTTGATGACGGTGGGGCCGGTATTGGTGACCGTCGAACCGGCCAGGACCGCGTAATTGGTGGCGGTCCCCAGGTTCACGGGGGCTTCCAGAGCGTGAGCGAGGTTCGGGACCAGGGTTGCCGCCGCCAGGAGCGCGGCGGGGAGCAGGACGAGGACTCCCCGTTTGAACAGATTGCGTCTGGGCCTTTTGTCGGGTGGACCCGACCGGATGACATCCAATGCCACAGCAGGACCTTTCTTGTTGCTTCGGGCCTCAGTCCTCCCGGAGGAGGCGCCCGAGCGCCCGCGACGATGACCGCTCAGGGCCGCAGGCCCCCACCCCGCCCCGTCGCGCAGGCTGATCCTGAGCGGCACCGCGAAGTGGCTACCAGGCAGCCATGTGATGAGCCGTCATCCGGGAGTATTCACGCATATTTCCGTGCAATAGCGTCAAATCGGGAAAAGCGGCTGCATGAGTGACGCGGTGTCAGGAGTTGATGGGGTGCACGCACGTGCGGACCTGTCGGGTGCCCGGCCGCCGGCCGCGCCCGGAGCCGGGCCGACCCGCGGGGCGGGGCGCCCGGAAGGGGCGGGCGTGGGCTCGCGTCAGGCAGTCGCAGCGGGGCACGCGCAGTCCGCAACCGGGCACGTTCCTCGGTTGTGCGTCCTCGACGTGCCCCGACCGCCGGCCTCCGGGCGGGCCGGGACGCCCTTGTGGAGGACCGCCGATCGGCGCCGGAGGGGAGGGATCAGGGCCAGACCAGGCAGTACGGCTGGTGTCCGGCCTCGTGCAGACGGTGGCTGAAATCCTGCCACTCGTGCAGCAGCTGGTAGACGTTGAAGGCGTCGCTCGGGCCGCCGCGGTCCGGGACCGTGGACCAGATGAAGGCCGCCGCGCCCACGGACTCCTCGCCGATCCCGCGCAGCGGGTCGACCACCGTCATGGGGAGCTTGACCACCGCGTAGTCGGGGTGCAGGACGACCAGCTCCAGCGGGGGCACCTTGTGCAGGGGTATGCCCTCGATGCCGGTCAGGACCATCGCGGCCACCGTCTCCGGCTTGATCTTGGTGAAGAGGCCGCCCATGCCGAGCTCGTCGCCGCCGAGCTCCTCCGGCCGCATCGTCACCGGGACCCGCGCCGCCGTGGCACCGTCCGGGGCGCCGAAGTACTTGTACGTCACTCCCATGCCGCGGCCCCTGGGCAGGTCCTGCGGCGTCGTCGCGGCCTCCGGCACGGCGTCGGCCGCCTCGGTGGCGCGCCGGCGGTGCTTGCCTCGGCGGCGGGCCTCGCGGGCTTCGCGGGCGCGCTGCGGATCGAGGCCGTCCGTACCCTCACCCGGTCCACCACCGCGTTGCATATCTCCACCCGACTGGTCTTGCTCGCCACGGCCCCGCGGCGCCCGCCGCGCAGCCTGATCATCATGGCAGTGACCTCCCCCGCGGCGACGCGGTGAAACGCCCGCCCGCAAGTCTGTCGCAGCCTCTGAGACCATGGCTGGTGTGAGCTACCCGTACCCGTATGAAGCCCCAGTTTCGCAGACGCTCTTCGAGCGCGCCTCCCTCGTGACCCCCGGCGGCGTGAACTCTCCCGTGCGCGCCTTCCGCGCCGTGGGCGGTACGCCCCGGTTCATGGTGTCCGGGACCGGTCCGTACCTCACCGATGCCGACGGCCGCGAGTACGTGGACCTCGTCTGCTCGTGGGGGCCGATGATCCTCGGCCACTCCCACCCCGAGGTGATCGAGGCCGTCCAGGCCGCCGTCGCCCGCGGCACCTCCTTCGGCACGCCCGGTGAGGGCGAGGTGGCGCTCGCCGAGGAGATCGTCGCGCGCGTCACACCCGTGGAGCAGGTGCGGCTCGTCTCCTCCGGGACGGAGGCCACCATGTCGGCGATCCGGCTGGCACGCGGCTTCACCGGTCGCGCCAAGGTCGTGAAGTTCGCCGGCTGCTACCACGGTCACGTGGACGCGCTGCTCGCCGCCGCCGGTTCCGGGCTCGCGACCTTCGCGCTGCCGGACACCCCCGGCGTCACGGGCGCACAGGCCGGCGACACCATCGTGCTCCCCTACAACGACCTCGAAGCGGTACGGGCGGCCTTCGCCGCGCACCCGGGCGAGATCGCCTGCGTGATCACCGAGGCCGCGCCCGGCAACATGGGCGTGGTCACCCCCGCCGAGGGCTTCAACCAGGGACTCGCGGACCTCTGCCGCGAGAACGGCGCGCTCTACGTCTCCGACGAGGTCATGACCGGCTTCCGGACCTCCCGCGCCGGCTGGTACGGCGTCGACGGGGTCAAGCCCGACCTGATGACCTTCGGCAAGGTCATGGGCGGCGGCTTCCCCGCCGCGGCCTTCGGCGGCCGCGCCGACGTCATGGGCCACCTGGCCCCGGCCGGGCCCGTCTACCAGGCCGGCACGCTCTCCGGGAACCCCGTCGCCACCGCCGCCGGCCTCGCGCAGCTGCGCCTGCTCGACGCGGCCGCGTACGAGAAGGTCGACGCCGTCTCGGCGCAGATCCAGTCCCTGGTCACCGGGGCGCTCGCCAAGGAGGGTGTGGCGCACCGCCTGCAGACCGCGTCCAACATGTTCTCCGTCTTCTTCACCGCGGACGCGGTGCGCGACTACGACGACGCGAAGAAGCAGGAGAGCTTCCGCTTCAACGCGTTCTTCCACTCGATGCTGGCGCAGGGCGTCTACCTGCCGCCGTCCGCCTTCGAGTCCTGGTTCGTCTCCACCGCCCACGACGACAAGGCGATCGAGCGCGTCGCGGCGGCACTGCCGGCCGCCGCCCGTGCCGCCGCGGAGGCCACCGCATGAGCAACGACGGCCGTGAAGCGAAGTCCGACCTCACCGTCGTGCACCTGGTGCGCCACGGCGAGGTGCACAACCCGGACGGGGTCCTGTACGGGCGCCGCGAGGGCTACCACCTCTCCGAGCTGGGCCGCCGGATGGCGGACCGGGTCGCCGAGCACCTGAAGAGCCGGGACATCGCCTACGTGGTGTCCTCCCCTCTGGAGCGGGCGCAGGAGACGGCCGAGCCGATCGCCAAGGCCCACGGCCTGGATCTGGCGACGGACGGGCGGCTGCTGGAGGCGGAGAACGTCTTCGAGGGCAAGACCTTCGGCGTCGGCGACGGGGCGCTGCGCAAGCCCGGCAACTGGAAGCACCTGACGAACCCGTTCAAGCCCTCCTGGGGCGAGCCGTACGTCGAGCAGGTGGTCCGGATGATGAGCGCGCTGGAGTCGGCGCGCGACGCGGCCCGCGGCCGGGAGGCGGTGGCGGTCAGCCACCAGCTGCCGATCTGGATCGTGCGCAGCTTCGCGGAGAAGCGCCGGCTGTGGCACGACCCGCGCCGCCGGCAGTGCACCCTCGCGTCCCTGACGTCCTTCACCTTCCAGGGCGACAAGCTCGTGTCGGTGGGTTACAGCGAGCCGGCCCGGGACCTGGTCCCGGCCCACCTGCTGGCCGGCGCCAAGCCGGTGAAGGGCGCGTCCAAGGCGTTCGGCGCCTGATCCGAGCCTGATCCCCGTTTGATCCGCGTCTGCCCCGGGTCTGTTCCGGGGCGATCCGACGGTCTGTTACGGGCCGTTACAGGCCTGTCCAATTAAATACAAGATGCGCGGGAATCACCGTGTCAGCACACAGGTCCGGTCGGCTTGTCCGTCTCCATGGGCTTCGGGTCGGGACGTGTTGACGACGAGGGGGACGGTGACATGCGCGACAACAGGGGAGTCAGTCGGAGGGGGCTGCTGGGACTGGGACTCGGCGCCGCGGCCGCGATGGGAGTCGCCGGCTGCGGTCTGCCCGATGTGTCCGGTCCCGGCGCTCCCGGACCCGTGAAGGACCCGGAGCCCGGCGAGCGGCCGCCGGCCAGGCCCATCGGTGACGGCTCCACCGCCGACACCGGCCCGCAGCCCCACCAGCCCGACCGGCCCGTGCCGCTCCGTCCGGGCGAGACGCCGCCGCAGTTCGTCGTCTTCAGCTGGGACGGCGCGGGGGAGATCGGCAACGGCCTCTTCCCGCGCTTCCTCAAGCTCGCCAAGGACCACGGCGCGGCCATGACCTTCTTCCTCTCCGGCCTCTACCTGCTGCCCGAGTCGAAGCGGAGCCTCTACCGTCCGCCCAGCAACCCCGTCGGCGCCTCGGACATCGGCTACCTCAAGGACGAGAACGTCCGCGCCACCCTGAAGTACGTCCGCGAGGCGTGGCTCGACGGGCACGAGATAGGCACCCACTTCAACGGCCACTTCTGCGGGGGGCCCGGCTCCGTCGCCCGGTGGACCCCGGACGACTGGCAGAGCGAGATCGACCAGGCCGTGTCCTTCGTCACGAAGTGGCGCACCAACACCGGCTTCACCGACGTGGAACCGCTGCCCTTCGACTACCGCAAGGAACTGGCCGGCTCCCGCACCCCCTGCCTCCTCGGCCGGGACACCCTCCTGCCGACCGCCCAGAAGCTGGGCTGGCGCTACGACTCCAGCTCGCCCGGCGGCCTCCAGGTCTGGCCCGTGCGCCGGTCGGGCGTCTGGGACCTGCCGCTGCAGTCCCTGCCCTTCCCCGGGCACTCCTTCGAGGTGCTGTCGATGGACTACAACCTCCTCGCCAACCAGTCGAAGAACACCACGCAGGGCGTACCCGCCAACTACCCGGCCTGGCGCACCCAGGCCACCGCCACCTACCTCGGCGGCTTCCGCCGGGCCTACGAGACCAACCGCGCGCCCCTCTTCATCGGCAACCACTTCGAGCAGTGGAACGGCGGCATCTACATGGACGCGGTCGAGGAGGCACTCAAGGGCATGGCGGACAAAAGGGATGTACGGCTCGTATCCTTCCGACAGTTCACCGACTGGCTGGACGTCCAGGACCCCAAGGCGCTCGCCCGACTGCGCACCCTCGGCCCCGGCCAGTCGCCCACCGGTGGCTGGAACGCGTACCTGACGGCCGCCTGACCGGTACTGCCCATCCTCTGACCAGGGCATTGACATCGGCCCGGGGGGCGCGACAGATCGCGGAACCGTTCATGCGAAACTTTTCACATGAGCCTTAGCCGCGCCCCCCGACGCCGCTCGACCGGCGGCCGCGCCCTCCTGCTGACCGCGGTGACCCTCACCGGCGCCCTCGCCCTCACGGCGTGCGACGGTCCGGACAGCGGCAAGCCGACCGGGAGTGGCGGGAACTACGTCACGGGCGCGAAGGGCGTCTCCACCGCCGCCAAGGGCGAGCGCACCGAGGCCCCCAAGCTCGACGGCGAGACCGTTGACGGCAAGACGCTCGACACCACGGCCCTCAAGGGCAAGGTCGTCGTCCTCAACGTGTGGGGCTCCTGGTGCCCGCCGTGCCGCGCCGAGGCCCCGTCCTTCGCGAAGGTCTCCAAGGAACTCGCCGACGCGGGCAAGGACGTCGTCTTCGTCGGCGTCAACGTCCGCGACAACAGCAAGCAGAACGCCGCCTCCTTCGAGGAGACCTTCGGGATCACCTACCCGAGCCTCTACGACCCCGACGGCAAACTGCTGCTGCGCTTCCCCAAGGGCAGCCTCCACCCGAACGCCATCCCGTCCACGCTCGTCCTGGACCGGGAGGGCAGGATCGCGGCGCGCACCTTGGCCCCCCTCAGCGAGGAGCAGCTGCGCTCCATGATCGACCCCGTCCTCGCGGAGCAGTGACCTCGTGGTCGCGTACGTCCTCGCCGCCGAGGCCACCGGTGTGAACGAGACGGTGCTGAACGGCGCACTGCTCCTCGCACTGCCGATCGCGCTCCTCGCCGGCCTGGTCTCCTTCTTCTCTCCCTGCGTGCTGCCGCTCGTCCCCGGCTACCTCTCCTACGTGACCGGCGTCAGCGGCGCCGACCTCGCCGAGGCCCGCCGCGGGCGGATGCTGGCGGGCGCGCTCCTGTTCATCGCCGGCTTCACCGCCGTCTTCGTCTCCACCGGCGCGCTCTTCGGATACTTCGGCGAGACCCTCCGGGAGAACAACGAGATCATCTCCCGCGTCCTGGGCGGCGTGGTGATCTTCATGGGCCTCTTCTTCATGGGGGCCGTCCCGGGTCTGACGATGCGGGAGTTCCGCTTCCACCGGAAGCCGACGGCGGGCCTGCTCGGCGCGCCCCTGCTCGGCGTGCTCTTCGGCGTCGGCTGGACCCCCTGCATGGGCCCGACCCTCGCCGCCGTGACCACCCTCTCCCTCGACCAGGCGAGCGCCGGCCGCGGCGCCCTGCTGACCGTGGTCTACTGCCTGGGCCTCGGCGTGCCCTTCATCCTCGCCGCGATCGCCTTCCGCAAGGCGCTCGGCGCGTTCGGGTGGGTGAAGCGGCACTACGCGTGGGTGATGCGCATCGGCGGCGGCATGCTGATCCTGACCGGACTGCTGCTCGTCACAGGAATGTGGGACAGCATCGTCAGCGACATGCAGAGCTGGACCCAAACCTTCACGGTGGGGATCTGAGGACTTAACGGACATGAGTACGACAGACAAAGCGTCCACCGAGGCGTCGCACGAGCCCGCCGAGCCCGGCGACTCCGCCGCCCTCGGCGACGCGGGCGCCCAGCTCTCCACCGCACCCGTCGAGGACCGCGGTCCCGTCGGCATCGGCGTGATCGGCTGGGCCCGCTGGTTCTGGCGGCAGCTCACCTCCATGCGGGTGGCGCTGATCCTGCTCTTCCTGCTGTCGCTGGGCGCCATCCCGGGCTCCCTCGTGCCGCAGACCAACGTCGACGCGCTGAAGGTCGCGCAGTGGAAGGACGAGCACTCCTCCTACGTCGGCATCGCCGAGGCGCTGCAGCTCTTCGACGTCTACAGCTCGGTCTGGTTCTCCGCGATCTACCTGCTGCTGTTCATCTCGCTGATCGGCTGCATCATCCCGCGCGCCTGGCAGTTCGTCGGCCAGCTGCGCGGCCGCCCGCCGGGTGCCCCGGGCCGCCTCGACCGGCTGCCCGCCCACACCACCTGGCGCACCGGGAAGACCCCGGAGGAGGTCCTCGCGCTCGCGAAGACGCTCCTCGGCGAGCGGCGCTTCCGTACCGAGGCGGGCAGGGACCACGTGGCGGCGGAGAAGGGCTACCTCCGCGAGGCCGGGAACCTGATGTTCCACGTCTCGCTGATCGTGATGCTGGTGGCCTTCGCCTGGGGCCAGTACTTCAAGTCCGAGGGCGGCAAGCTGGTCCTGCGCGGCAGCGGCTTCTCCAACACGCTCACCCAGTACGACGACTTCAAGCCCGGCACGCTCTTCCACCCGGACGACCTGCCGCCGTTCAGCTTCACGCTGGACCGGTTCGACGCCACCTACGAGATGTCCGGCCCGCAGCGGGGCACCCCGCGCGACTTCAAGGCGTACGTCACCTTCCGCGACGGCGCGCACGGCGCACCGCAGAAGCGCGAGATCCAGGTCAACAAGCCCCTTGAGGTCGACGGGTCCAAGATCTACCTGCTCGGCCACGGCTACGCGCCGATCATCTCGGTGGCCGACCCCACCGGGAAGGTGGTCTACAAGGACGCCGTCCCGGTCCTCCCGCAGGACGGCAACCTCACCTCCACCGGAGCCGTCAAGGTCACCGACGGCTACAAGGACAAGGACGGCAAGAGCGAGCAGCTCGGCTTCAACGCCGTCTTCGTGCCGACCTTCGCCGGCGAGGGCATGGGCACGATGTTCTCGCAGTTCCCCGCCCCCTTGAACCCGCGGCTCATGCTCAACGCCTTCCACGGCAGCCTCGGCGTGGACTCGGGTCTGCCGCAGAACGTCTACCGGCTCGACACCACCAAGCTGGTGCCGTTCAAGGACGGGTCGGGCCAGCAGTTCAAGCAGAAGCTGGCGCCCGGCGACACGATGACCCTGCCGGACGGCGCGGGCACCGTGAAGTTCGAGGGCATCGAGCGGTGGGCCACCTTCTCCGTCACCCACCAGCCCGGCAGCGCCCTCGCCCTCGGGGGCGCGATCGCCGCCATCGCGGGCCTCGCCGGATCGCTGTTCATCCAGCGCCGACGGGTCTGGGTCCGCGCGGTGACCGGCAAGGACGGCGTCACGGTCGTCGAGATGGCGGGTCTGGGCCGCAGCGAGTCCGCCCGGCTCCCCGAGGAACTGGCGGACCTCGCCGCCACCCTGCACCAGCAGGCGCCGAGCGCGCCCACCGCACCTGCCGAACCACGTGTCGAAGAAACCCCTGAAGGAGAGCGCGGATGACGCCGCTCGCAGCCGCAGCCAACGAGAACCTGGCTCAGATCAGCAACTACCTGATCTATTCGTCGATGGCGGTCTTCACGCTCGCCTTCTTCGCGCACATCGCCGAGTGGACCTTCGGCAGCCGCAGCAAGGTGGCCCGTACGGCCGCCGCGCTCACCGGCGCCGATGCGGCCCCGGCCCCGGCCGTACAGGTCCGCGGCGAGGGCGGGGCCACCGCGGTCCTCGACCGGCCGAAGGTCACCACCCGCTCCGGCGCGGGCACCCGTGACGTGCCCGACGGCCCCGGCGCCGCCGGCGGCACCGTGCAGGGCGACCTGTACGGCCGGATCGCGGTCTCGCTGACCGCGCTCGCCTTCCTCGTCGAGGCGGCCGGAGTCGTCGCCCGCGCGATGTCGGTCGAGCGGGCCCCCTGGGGCAACATGTACGAGTTCTCGATCACCTTCTCCACGGTGGCCGTCGGCACGTACCTGGCGCTCCTCGCCCTGAAGAAGAACGTCCGCTGGATGGGCCTGATCCTGGTCACCACCGTCCTGCTGGACCTCGGCATCGCCGTCACCTGGCTCTACACCGACAGCGACCAGCTGGTCCCGGCCCTGCACTCGTACTGGCTGTGGATCCACGTCTCCACCGCCATCTTCTGCGGCGCCGTCTTCTACCTCGGCGCGGCCGGCGCGGTCCTCTACCTCTTCCGCGACGCCTACGAGGGCAAGCTCGCCGACGGCGGCAAGCCCGGCAGGATCACCTCCTCCATCCTGGAGCGGATGCCGTCCGCCGCTTCGCTGGACAAGTTCTCCTACCGCATCAACGCGGCCGTCTTCCCGCTGTGGACCTTCACGATCATCGCGGGCGCGATCTGGGCCGGCGACGCCTGGGGCCGCTACTGGGGCTGGGACCCCAAGGAGGTCTGGTCCTTCGTGACCTGGGTGGCGTACGCCTGCTACCTGCACGCCCGCGCCACCGCCGGCTGGAAGGGCCGCAAGGCCGCCTACCTGGCGCTCTTCGCCTTCGCCTGCTGGATCTGGAACTACTACGGCGTGAACATCCTGCTCAGCGGCAAGCACTCGTACGCGGGCGTCTGACCGTCGGGAGTGGGACGCTGGTGGCATGTCCCTCGTGAGCCATGCCACCAGCGAACGGCGCGGCGAGAACCACTGGCTGCTCCGCTTCGAGCTGCACCTGCCGTACGCCTACGAGGCCCTCTGGCACGCCCTGACCACGCCCGACGGGCTGCGCGGCTGGCTGGCCGAGGCCGACGTCCTGGAACGGCACCTCGGCGGTGCCGTCACGCTGCGCTGGCTGAACACCGGGACCGTGGTGAGCGGCCACGTCTCGGCCTGGGACGTCGAGCGCGTCGCCGAGTACACCGTGAGCGAGCACGGGCGGATCCGCTTCCACCTGGAGGCCGTCGGCACCGACTCGACGGTCATCCGGTTCCTGAACGAACGCGGCGGATCCGACGAGGACCGCCTCGACTGCCTGGCCGGCTGGCACGAGCACTTCGAGCTGCTGGACGCCGCACTGGCCGGACGCCCGACGGACTGGTCCACCTGGACGGACGCCCGCTGGGCGCGGCTGCGCGAGTCGTACGCGTCCTTCACCAGGGCCCGCAAGGCCTCCTGAACCGCCTGGGCCGCGTTCACCACACCGGGCGCAGGGGCGGCAGCCCCTCCTCTCCGTGGAGCGCGCGCACGACGCGCGACAGCTCCCGGCGCAGGGCGCCGACGTCGGCGCTGCCCGCGAGCTCGGCCTCCAGCTCGTGCAGGACCCGGCCCGCGACCAAGAGGTGTTCCCGGGCCGCCGCGGTCAGCACGACCAGCTTGCGGCGGCCGCCCCCGGGGTGCGGCTCGCGGCGTACGTAGCCGCGCCTCTCCAGATCGTCCACGATCTGCCCGGCCGCCTGTTTGGTCACCCCGAGCCGCTCGGCGAGCTCGGTGGCGGTGGCGCCGTCGCCCTTCAGGGCCTGGAAGGCCATGCCGTGCACGGGCCGCAGGTCGCCCTGGCCCGCGTCGGCCAGGCGCCGGGTGAACTCGCCCAGCACCAGTTGGAAGCCCAGGCCGAGCAGGAAGGTCAGCTCGACGCCGGCGTAGTCGTCTCTCGTCACGCAAATATGGTGACACGACTGAGTCAAGGTGCTTTACTCACTGCGAGTAAAGCACCTTGACTAAGTAGCCGAGAAGAACGGGCCCCGCCTTGCACGTGATCGCCGCTTCCCCCGAGAACGTCACCACCACCCCGAACGCCACCATGACCGCCTTCGCCGCCCCCAGCCGCGGCAGCTCCGAGCTGTCCACCTGGCACGTCGACATGCCCGCCGGCGCCACCGGCCCCGAGCACTCCGTCAGCCGCGAGCAGGTCTGGACCCTGACCGCCGGCTCCCTGGAGGCCACCTGCGACGGCCGCACCGAGAAGGTCACCGCGGGCCAGACCCTGGTCCTGCCCGCGGACGTGCCGCGCCGGATCCACGCCGCCGAGACCTTCCAGGCCTACGTCGCGATGCGCGCGGACGGCGTGGTGTCGGTGCCGGGAGAGGAGGGCACCCGCGCCCTCCCTTGGGCCCGGTAGGACCCTGCCGCGCCCCCGCCCGGGGGCGTGTGACGGAACCGCCGCCTCCCCGTCCGGGGTCCGTAACAGACCTTCCGGTCCGGGACGCGGCGAGCGGCCCCCGGGCATGCTGACCAGCATGATCGAAAACAACGGGGGGACGACCGGGGAGCCGCGCAAACGGTCCGCGTTCGTCGCGGTCGCCGCCGTCGGGCTGGCGTCGGTACTGGCCGGGGCCGGGCTGCTGCTCGGCCCCGTCGCGAACGCCGTGGACACGCAACGCGCCTTCGAGGCCGCGACGCCGTGCGCCCGGGGACAGACGCGGGACTGCCTGAGTGCGGCTCCCGCGACGGTGGTGGGGCGCTTGGACAACGGCAGCCTCCGGCACGCCGACATCGAGTTCGCGACGGCCGACGGGACCAGCCAGGTGATCACCCTGGACTACAAACCCGACGAGAGGCACTTCCCCGCGGACAGGCCCGTCCGGCTGGTCGCCTGGCGGGGCGCGGTCACCGCGGTCCAGTACGGCAACGGCCCGACCGCCGGCAGCTCCCCCACCACCGACCACCCGCGCGACGCCCACCAGGCGCCCCTGGCCTGGGCCCTGGGCCTGGTCTTCGCCGGTGCGGGCGTGCTGTGGCTCGTGACGTGGACCGCAGCCTTCTCCACGCGCTCCCTGCGCAATGCGCCGCCGGGGGCCGCCGTCCCGTACGTCTGGCTCGTGACGGTCGCGGTCGCCGCGCCCTTCACAGCCATGTTGACCGACGGCGTGCCCCAGAGCCTGTTCTGGACGGCCGTCGCCGCCGCCGTGCTGCTGTGCATCACCGTCGCCCTCTGCCGGTCCCAGGTGGACCGGGGCGGGGTGATCGAGGTGGCGCCGCGCCGCGACGGGCGGGAACACGTCTTCCCGGCGCTGGTGCTCGGTGACCGCAGCGGCCCCGGCGGTACGTACGCCCACAGCCACCTCGTCGTGGGCCCGGGGGTGCTCGCCTTCACCAACGACCCCACCGGCGCCTTCCGGCGCGACCCGCTGCCCGCCGGGCTGGTGTTGGAGCGGGTCCGGCGGCTGCTGCCCTCGGATCCCGATGCCATCGTCGCGAACGACGTCGGCCGCGCCTGCCTGGTGGCCCAGTGCCGCGACGGGGAGCGCGAGGTGCTCATAGCCGTCACACCCCGGAACATGCGGTGGCTCGTCGGCGCGCTGCCCCGCACGGACCCCGCCGACGCCGACTAGTCGGAGTCCTTGTCCTTGTCGCGGTCCTTGTTCTCCTGCTCCTCGCGCAGGAACTTCAGGAACTCCGGGTTGTCGTCCGGAGCCACCCACCGGCTCCGGCCCCGGGGGCCGCGCCCACCGCCGGAGGCCACCCGCTTCTTGCCCGCGAACAGCCACACCACCGGTCCCACGATGGAGAAGAGCAGGATGATGAGCACCCACATCGCCTTGGGCAGGTGCTTGACCTCTTCCTCCGGTGTGTTCAGGCAGTCGATGAAGGCGTAGATGGTCAGCGCGATGATCAGCAGGAACGGCAGATAGCGCAGCACGGTGTGGGACCGACTCCCGGGCAGTGGCGGCGGGCCCGCAGGGGGCCCCGGTGACGCTCCCAGCGTAGTTGGTGACGGATACTGGCCCCTATGGCTTACGACGATCTCCGCTCGCTGCTCCGGGCTCTGGAGCGAGAGGGCGACCTCAAGCGCATCAAGGCCGAAGTCGACCCGTACCTGGAGGTCGGGGAGATCGTCGACAGAGTGAACAAAGCGGGCGGCCCCGCGCTCCTCTTCGAGAACGTCAAGGGCTCGGCGATGCCGCTGGCCATGAACGTGTTCGGCACCGACCGCCGCCTCCTGAAGGCCCTGGGCCTGAAGTCCTACGCCGAGATCAGCGAGAAGATCGGCGGCCTGCTCAAGCCGGAGCTGCCGCAGGGCTTCATCGGGGTCCGCGAGGCCTTCGGCAAGCTCGGCTCGATGGTCCACGTGCCGCCGAAGAAGGTGAAGGGCGACTCCGCGCCCGTCCAGGAGGTCGTCCTCACCGGCGACGACGTCGACCTGGACCTGCTGCCGGCCCTCTTCACCTGGCCGAAGGACGGCGGCTCCTTCTTCAACCTCGGCCTCACCCACACCAAGCACCCCGAGACGGGCGTGCGCAACCTCGGCCTCTACCGGCTGCAGCGCCACGACAGGCGCACCATCGGCATGCACTGGCAGATCCACAAGGACAGCCGCAACCACTACGCCGTCGCCGCGGCCAAGGGCGAGCGGCTGCCGGTCGCGATCGCCTTCGGCTGCCCGCCCGCCGTCACGTACGCGTCCACCGCTCCGCTGCCGGGCGACATCGACGAGTACCTCTTCGCCGGCTTCGTCGCGGGCAAGCGGATCGAGATGGTCGACTGCAAGACCGTCCCGCTCCAGGTCCCGGCCAACGCGGAGGTCGTCGTCGAGGGCTGGCTGGAGCCCGGCGAGATGCTCCCGGAGGGCCCCTTCGGCGATCACACCGGCTTCTACACCCCGCAGGAGCCCTTCCCGGCCCTGAAGATCGACTGCATCACGATGCGCAAGCGGCCGCTGCTCCAGTCGATCGTGGTGGGACGCCCGCCGACCGAGGACGGCCCGCTGGGCCGCGCGACGGAGCGGTTCTTCCTGCCCCTGCTGAAGATCATCGTCCCGGACATCGTGGACTACCACCTGCCCGAGTCCGGCGGCTTCCACAACTGCGCGATCGTCTCGATCGACAAGAAGTACCCCAAGCACGCGCAGAAGGTCATGCACGCCATCTGGGGCGCCCACATGATGTCGCTGACCAAACTGATCATCGTGGTGGACAAGGACTGCGACGTCCACGACCTGCACGAGGTGTCCTGGCGGGCCCTCGGCAACACGGACTACTCCCGCGACCTCACGGTCGTCGAGGGCCCGGTGGACCACCTCGACCACGCCTCGTACCAGCAGTTCTGGGGCGGCAAGGCGGGCATCGACGCGACGAAGAAGCTGCCCGAGGAGGGCTACACCCGCGACGGCGGCTGGCCGGACATGGTGGAGTCGGACCCGGCGACCGCCGCCCTGGTGGACCGCCGCTGGAAGGAGTACGGCCTGTGAGCCCGATTGCTGTGGGCGGCCCCGCCCTGTTCCTCGGCGACGGCACGCCGTGCGTGGCACTGGTGCGCCCGGAGCTCGACGTGAACGACTTCGGGCTGCGGTTCGCCGCGGAGCAGGCCGGTGTCACCCCGGAGGAGTTCGCCGGCCCGTCCGACGTCTGGCAGGTGATGGCGGACCGCCAGGACGGCGAGGGCCGTTCCTTCGAACTGCCGGAGCTGTCCGACGGGGACGTGGCGGTCTTCACCGAGGAGCTGATGGCCGCCCTGTCCGGTGCCGGCACCGGTGGGGGCGCCGAACTGGAGCTGTCCGACGGCGCCCTCACCGTCACCGTCGACGCGGCCGGTGACGACCGGGTCGCCCTGACCGCCCGGGTCGTACCGCCGCCCGGCGGGGACGCACCGGCGGGCGAGAGCGGCCCGCTGGAGCTGGAACTGGGCACCCTGCCCGTCGCCGAACTCCGCGACGAGGTGGCCTCCTTCCGCCGGAGCTTCGCATGATGACCACCGCGGAAGACGTCCTCGGGCCCGGCCCGGCGCCGCGGGCCGACGGCAAGGTCAAGGCCTTCCTGCGGCTGGTGATGATCGAGCACTCGGTCTTCGCGCTGCCGTTCGCCTACATCGCGGCCCTGACCGCCATGTTCCAGCTCGACCGGACCGTGCACTGGGGCAAGCTGCTCCTCGTCACCGTGTGCATGGTGGGGCTGCGCACCTTCGCCATGGCCGCGAACCGGATCATCGACCGCGAGATCGACGCCCGCAATCCGCGGACCGCGGGGCGCGAGCTGGTCACCGGCGCGGTGTCGGTCCGCTCGGCCTGGACCGGAGCCGCGATCGCGCTCGTGGTCTTCCTCGGCTCGGCGGCCCTGCTGAACCCGCTGTGCCTGGCGCTGGCGCCGGTCGCCGTCGTCCCGATGGTGGTCTATCCGTACGGCAAGCGGTTCACGAACTTCCCGCACGCCATCCTGGGGCTTGCCCAGGCGATGGGCCCGGTCGGGGCCTGGCTGGCGGTCACCGGCGAGTGGTCCTGGGACGCGGTCGTCCTGGGCCTGGCGGTCGGCGTGTGGATCGGCGGCTTCGACCTGATCTTCGCCTGCCAGGACGTGGCCGCCGACCGCGCGGAAGGCGTCAAGTCCGTCCCGGCCCGCTTCGGCGTCCCGGCCGCCCTCTGGGGGGCGCGCGGCTCGCACGTCGCGACGACGGCCCTGCTGGTCTGGTACGCGCTCGCCACGGACGCCGGCCCGCTGTTCTGGGCCGGCCTGGCGATCGTCGTCGCCGCCTTCGTCTACGAGCACACCATCGTGACGCCCGACGACCTGTCCCGCCTGAACCGGGCCTTCTTCACGGTCAACGGCTTCATCGGCATCGCCCTCTTCGCGTGCGCCCTGGCCGACCTCGTGGTCCGCGGCCTGACCGTGTAGCCGGGCGGGCCCCGCCGTCGTCAGGCCGTGACCCCGCCGTCGTCAGGCCGTGACGGCCGGGCGGTGGGCCGGCCGGCGGAAGCAGAGGGCCGTCACGATGCCCGCGACCAGACCGCACAGGTGGCCCTGCCAGCTCACGCCCGAGTCCGTCGGGAGGATGCCGGAGACGATCGTGGTGCCCCAGACGGCGGCGACGCCCACGGCCACCGCGATGCCCAGCGCCTTGCGCTCGACGAAGCCCCGTACGAGCAGGTAGCCGAAGAGCCCGAAGACGATGCCGGAGGCGCCGAGCGTCATGGTCCCGGACGGCGATATCAGCCAGGTGCCGAGGCCGTCGGCCAGCAGGATCAGGCCGCACACCGCGAGGAACCGGCGGATCCCGGACAGGGCGGCTATGAAGCCGAGGACCAGCAGCGGGACGCTGTTGGACGCGACGTGGTCGAAGCCGAAGTGGAGGAAGGCCGCGGAGACCACGCCGCTGAGGCTGTCGGGGTCGCGGGCGACGATCCCGTACTGGTCGAGGGCGTGCCCGGTGGCGTGGTCGACGGCCTCCAGGACCCACAGCAGGGCCACCCAGCCCAGCATCAGCTTGGCCGCGGCCTTGGCCCGGCCGGTCTGCGTCCAGCCGGTATCCACCGTCGTGCTCATCTTCGCCCCCTTCGCGGCTCCCCTCACGGGAACGTGCGGTCACCTTACTGAGTGCCCGCCGGGCATGGCCGGATAGTCTCGGAGGTATGACAGAGCGCAATCGCACCCCGTGGGTGGTCGGGGTTTCCGGAGCGTCCGGGACGCCGTACGCGGCGGCGGTGCTCCGCGGGCTGCTCGCCGCGGGGGAGAGCGTCGACCTGGTCGTGAGCCGGGCATCGCGCCTCACCCTGCTGGACGAGACCCAGATCGCCTTCCGCGACGCGCACTGGCGCGAGGACCTCGCGCAATGGCTGGCACGCGGAGCCGACGGAAAGCCGGGGACCTTCGAGGGCCTGGCGGCCGACGCGGACGTCCGGTACTGGGCCGCCGGGGATCTGGCCGCAGGCCCGAGCTCGGGCTCGTACCCGGCCAAGGGGATGCTCATCGTCCCCGCCTCCACGGCGTGCGTGGCGGGAGTGGCGCTCGGGCTGTCGAAGGACCTGCTCCAGCGCGTGGCGAGCGTGACGCTCAAGGAGCGGCGCCGGCTGGTGGTCGCGGTGCGGGAGACCCCGCTGAACGGGCAGACGCTGAAGCACCTGGTGGCGCTGGACGAGGCGGGCGCGGTCGTGCTGCCCGCCTCTCCGGCGTTCTACGCGGGTGCGACGCACATCCAGGATCTGGTGGACTTCGTCGCCGGGCGGGTGCTGGACGCGGCAGGGGTGCCGCACCGGCTGTACCGCCGCTGGGAGGGGGAACTGGGAGGCTCCCGCTCCCCCCGGGGGGCAAGCGGCGGTGACTAGGCCTTCTTGCGGCCCAGCGGCTTGCGGGCCTTGTCGACGCGGACGGCCGCGGCGGGCTGGTGGGCACGGGATCGGTTGGCCAGCTCCTGGAGCTCTCGCATGTGTGCGTGCGCCATCTCGATCGTGAACACGGTGTACCACTCCTGAAGATCGTCGCTGATCTGTTGAATGAAATCACAGGGTGTTGACCCTGTGTGCCTTAGATTCTATACCTAGACTTGCAGGATCGCCGAATAATGGAAGGCGCCACGTAATGGACACGGTGGACAGGCAGCTCATCCAGGCACTCCGGGAGAACGGTCGCGCCTCGTACGCGGAGCTGGGCCGTCTCGTGGGCCTCTCCGGCCCCAGCGTCACCGACCGCATCAACCGGCTGGAGACGGCCGGCGTCATCACCGGTTACCGCGCGACGGTCGACTCGGCCTCGCTCGGCCTCGGCGTCACCGCGCTGATCGGCATCTCCCTCTCCGACGCCGCCGACCACGAGGACGTGGCCCGGCGGCTGCGCGACCTCGCGGAGATCGAGGACTGCTGGTTCATCGCCGGTGACGACTCCTACATGCTCAAGGTGCGCGCCAGCGACGTGGACGGCCTGGAGAAGATCATCCGTAAGCTCTCCGGAACCAAGGGCGTCTCGCGCACCCGCACCACCATCGTGCTCTCCACGAAGTGGGAGAACCGGGTCGGGGAGCTGCCCGAGGAAGCCTGAGAGTACGGTTGGTCAGGGTTTGCAGGACAGGCAAGAGGCATCTAGAGGAGGCGACCGGTACATGGACGCTGGGCTCAAGCGTGAGCTGGAGGAGAAGGTCCGCTCCGGCGAGCGGCTGACCCGGGAGGACGGCATCGCCCTCTACGAGTCGGACGACCTGGCCTGGCTCGGCGGCCTCGCCCACGAGGTGCGCACGCGCAAGAACGGTGACGTGGTGCACTTCAACGTCAACCGCCACCTCAACATGACCAACGTGTGCACCGCGTCGTGCGCGTACTGCTCGTTCCAGCGCAAGCCGGGCGAGAAGGACGCGTACACGATGCGCATCGAGGAGGCCGTGCGGCTGGCCAAGGCCATGGAGACGGAGAACCTCACCGAGCTGCACATCGTCAACGGCCTGCACCCGAACCTGCCGTGGCGCTACTACCCGCGCTCGCTCTCCGAGCTGAAGAAGGCGCTGCCGAACGTCTCGCTGAAGGCCTTCACGGCGACCGAGATCCACCACTTCGAGACGATCTCCGGCATGTCGGCCTCCGACATCCTGGACGAGCTGATCGAGGCCGGCCTGGAGTCCCTCACCGGCGGCGGCGCGGAGATCTTCGACTGGGAGGTCCGCCAGCACATCGTCGACCACCGCACCCACTGGGAGGACTGGTCGCGCATCCACCGTCTCGCGCACTCGAAGGGCCTCAAGACCCCCTCGACGATGCTGTACGGGCACATCGAGGAGCCGCGCCACCGCGTGGACCACGTGCTGCGCCTGCGCGAGCTCCAGGACGAGACCGGCGGCTTCCAGGTCTTCATCCCGCTGCGCTACCAGCACGACTTCGTGGACATGCAGGACGGCAAGGTGCGCAACAAGCTGCAGGCGCGCACGACGATGGCCACCGGCGCCGAGGCGCTGAAGACCTTCGCCGTCTCGCGGCTGCTCTTCGACAACGTGCCGCACGTGAAGGTCTTCTGGGTGATGCACGGCGTGCAGACCGCCCAGCTCGCGCTCCAGCACGGCGCGGACGACATGGACGGCTCGGTCGTCGAGTACAAGATCACCCACGACGCGGACAACTACGGCACCCCGAACAAGCTGGGCCGTGAGGACCTGCTGGAGTTGATCCGGGAGGCCGGCTTCCGGCCGGTCGAGCGCAACACGCGCTACGAGATCATCCGCGAGTACCCCGGCCCGGACGCGGACCTGCGCGAGACCCCGCAGGCGATGCGCGTCTGACCGGCGCGCGCCAGGGGCGTCAAGGCGTCAGAGGCGCCAGAGCCGCTCCCGGCGAGTTAACCCCGGCCCATGGGCCGGGGTTTAGCTTTTTCTGGACGGGCGGATTAGGTAATGGGTAAACTTGTTGAATGACCCTTACTTTCACCCTGGATCCGGTCGTCGGACCCTCCCTGCGTGATGGAATCCTCGAACTCTGGGCGGACGTCTCCAACGCGGGCGGCGCCGTGGGCTTCGTGCCGCCGGTCACCCACGACGACGTCCGCCCCTCGCTCGACAAGCACCTGGCCGCCGTCGCCGACGGGACCTGCCGGCTGCTCGTCGGGCGCGACCAGGACGGCGCGGTCGCCGCCACCTCCTTCCTCACCCACAACGCGCACCGCCTCCAGCGGCACTGGCTGTGGGCCTACACGGTGATGGTCCATCCGCGTCATCAGGGCAAGGGGTTCGGCCGCGAGCTCATGGCCGCGACCGAAGCCGCCGCCCGCTCCGTCGAAGGCATCGACGCGGTCCGCCTCACCTGCCGCGGCGGCCTCGGACTGGAGCACTTCTACTCCTCCTGCGGCTACAAGGAGGTCGGCCGCGTCCCCGGCGCCGTCCGGGTGGCCCCCGGCGACGACCGCGACGACATCACGATGCTGCTGCCGCTGTACTGACGGCCGAGGCCGCGCACGGGCCCGCCGCACGGCCGGGGAGGTGCCGAGGTGTGCCGCCCGCGCACCCCGGCGGGCCGCGGGCGGGCTGCGGCGTGCTTCACTGGACGGGCACCGTGCGACGCACGACGTACCGACCGCCAACGCCACGACGAGAGAGAAGGGGTCACCGTGTCCCTCAAGCCGAGCGCAACGATCCGATACACCGCGATGCGCCTGGGCATCTTCGTCGGCTGCCTCGCCGTCGTCGCCGTCCTCGTCCGGCTCCGCTGGGTGCCCGCCGGACTCGGCGACGCCAACGGCGCCTGGGTCGTGCTGCTCGCCCTCGTCCTCTCCGCCCCGCTCTCCTTCGTCCTCCTGCGCAAGCAGCGCGACGAGATGTCCGCGCAGATCTCCGGGCGCGTCGCGGGTGCGAAGGAGAAGCTCGCCGCCAACCGCAGCCAGGAGGACCGGGCGGACGACGCGGCGCGCGTCGGGTCATAGCGCCCCAGTTGGCTTCATCACACATCGAACCGCCCCAGCATCGGGTATACCGCCCGTAACGCTGGGGCGTTGGTGTTTTCCGGGCCCGCGCAAGAGGGCCCCGTGCGCCGCTGTCTCAAAGGGCCCCTTTGAGATTCTCAAAGGAGAAGTGTTAGCGTGTTCAACATGTTGACCACAGCTGCGCACCCGATGATCACGAGCGTTCCGCTCGTGACGCGCCTGCACGTCGACCTCTGCCGCCGCGCGTCCGCGGCCTGTTGCTGTTGAGCTGAATCGATACAGCAGCGGTCCCGGCCGGCCCTTCCTGGCTGCTGCCGCACCGCAACACCACGCAGAACCACCCCCCTCACTTCGTGCGCCACCTCCGGAGAGTGTCCGTGTCCGCGACCCCGCAGGCCCCTGCCAAGGCCTCGTTCAAGTTCCCCTTCTGGGCCCAGATCGTCGCCGGTCTGGCCCTCGGCGTCCTCTTCGGCTGGATAGCCCGCAGCCAGGACGTCAGCTGGCTCGCCACCACCCTGGAGAAGACCGGCGACATCTTCGTACAGCTGCTCAAGCTGGCCATCGCCCCGCTCGTCTTCTTCGCGATCCTGGTGTCGATCACCAACCTGCGGAAGGTGAACAACGCGGCGCGCCTCGCCTCCCGCACCCTCCTCTGGTTCATGATCACCTCGCTGATCGCGGTCGGCATCGGCATCGGCATAGGACTGCTGACCGACCCCGGTGCGGGCACCGGCCTCACCGCCGCCGACGGCAAGGACCCGAAGAAGACCGGCTCCTGGATCGACTTCCTGACCGGCATCGTGCCCACCGACATCGTCACGCCGTTCACCGAGCTGAAGGTCCTTCAGATCGTCTTCCTGGCGGTCGTCGCCGGCATCGCCGCCCTCCAGCTGGGCGCCAAGGCCAAGCCGGTCCTCGACCTCGCCGAATCCGCCCTGGAGCTCCTGCAGAAGGCCCTGTGGTGGGTCATCCGCCTCGCCCCGATCGGCACCGTCGGCCTCATCGGCACCGCGATCGCCACGTACGGCTGGGACCTGATCGGCAAGTACGCCACCTTCACCGCCGACATCTACATCGGCTGCGCCCTGGTGCTGTTCGGCGTCTACCCGCTGCTGCTCGCGACGGTCGCCAAGGTCAACCCCGTCCAGTTCTTCAAGGGCGCCTGGCCCGCCATCCAGCTGGCCTTCGTCTCCCGCTCCTCCGTCGGCACCATGCCCGTCACCCAGAAGGTCACCGAACGCCTCGGCGTCCCGAAGGAGTACGCCTCCTTCGCCGTCCCGTTCGGCGCCACCACCAAGATGGACGGCTGCGCCGCGATCTACCCCGCGCTCGCCGCGATCTTCATCGCGCAGATCTTCGACGTGCAGCTGGGCATCAAGGAATACCTCCTCATCGTCTTCGTCTCGGTCATCGGCTCCGCCGCGACGGCCGGCCTGACGGGCGCGACCGTCATGCTGACGCTGACCCTCTCCACCCTGGGCCTCCCCCTCGCGGGCGTCGGCCTGCTGATGGCGATCGACCCGATCCTCGACATGATGCGGACTGCCACGAACGTCGCCGGTCAGGCGCTGGTGCCGGTCCTCGTCTCGGCCCGCGAGGGCATCCTGGACAAGGAGGCCTACGCGACGGCCTCGGGCTCTCTGGACGAGCCCGCCGCCCCGGCCGTCGTCGAGGCCACGCCGCAGCCGGCCGCCGCGACCGCCTGAGCCGCCCCGGCTCCACCCGGCCGCCCGGCTCACCCGGGCCGGCCGCCGCACTCGCCGCAGCCCCCGCCCCCGTCCGGGCGGGGGCTGCGGCGTTCGGTCGGGCCGTACGGGCTGACGGGGAGGTCAGACCGTCTGGGCGCGGAAGTAGGCGATCGTCGCGATCAGGACGGGCGCGGCGAACCACCAGCGCCCCATCGTGCGGCGGTAGAGCGGGGTGATGGTGATCAGCAGGCCCAGCAGGCACAGGACGAGGGAGAAGCCGCCCATGAACCGGGCGTCCTCGCGCAGCTGGTCGTACGGCGAGTCCGGGCGCACGGCCAGGGCGATGTAGCAGGCGTACACCGCGGGCACGTAGAGCACCACCAGCGGGATGCCGAGCACCCAGCGCAGGCAGCCGCGGTCCTCGGGCAGGTCGACGTCCTCGCGGGGCAGCCTCAGCCGAGCGTCCCGATACGAACCCACGCGATCACCCCCAGTACGAGCGGTGGCGCGAACCACCACGGGCCCAGCGCCTTGCGGACGGGCGGGACGAGCGTGGTCAGGGTCCCGATCAGGCCCAGGCAGAGGGAGAGGAAGACGGCCGCCGCCGTCCCCTCGTAGCCCTGGTGGTCCCACTCGGCCTGCGGGCCCCGGGCCACGGCGGCGTAGACGAGGACGGCGTTCAGCGCGTGCACGAGGGCGAGGGGCAGGCCGAACGCCCAGCGCACCCACCGACCACCGCCGGCCGGGACGGTCGTCCCGCGGCCGTCTGTCATCGCATCGCGTCCTTCACCTTGCCGAGAGCGTCGCCGAAATCATCGCCGTAGTCCTGGGCCTTGCCCGACTGCCAGTACGGACCGCCGTTGTAGCGGGCGGCGATCTCCCGCATCTGGGCGTGGGTCAGCTGCTCGGCGGGCACGTCGCCGTACCCGGCCTCGGTCTTGATCCGGGCCAGGAAGCCCGCGGCGATGAACGCGTTCTGCTCGGGGTCCTGGAGGGACTCCTCCACCAGGTCCCGCTGGGCGTCCGTGAGGTGCGCCGGATCGTAGCCGAGCACCTCGGCGCCCCGGCGCAGCTGGATCGCGATCGGGCCGAAGGAGGTCTCGTCGGGCGTCCCGCCCAGCCGCCAGGGGAGGTCCCGCGCCGGGACCGGGCCCAGCGGCGAGTCGGCCGCGCCGCGCACGGTGTCGGTGAGGTCGTCGGTGAACCCGTACTGGCCGCCGATCTCCTTCCAGGCGATGCCCGCGACGAGTTCGTCGGGCAGCCCGGCGTGCCGGGCCGCGGCTCGGAGGACTTCCTTGTTGTGGGAGATCCAGCGGGCCCGCTCCTCGTCGTCGCCCGGCGGGTCCCAGTAGCTGTCGTCCGCATGCGGCAGGGACGAGACCCGCATCCGGATGTCCCGCAGCGCGGGTGACATCGCGGCGTCGCCGGGCGGGGGCGCCGTCTCCCGCTTCGGGCCGCTGCCGGGCAGGTGCGTCAGCGGGGAGGCCGCGGCCTCCGCGGCCTCCCGGCGGATGTCCGCCATGGCCGCGTACAGGTCGGGGCGCGCCCCGCCGCCCGGCACCTTGAACTCGGGGAGCAGCTCGTACGCCTGCTTCAGCGCGTGCACGCAGGTGGCGCGGGCCTCCGCCTCGACCGTCTTCGCCAGGTGGAAACTGCCGCCCGCCGCGTCGTGGAGCCGGTCCGCCTCCTCCCGGATGTCGTCGACGTCCATCGTGGCCTCGGCCAGGAAGTCCAGGAAACCCGTCGTGGCGCGCATGTCCTCCCACCGGCGCATCGGCTCGGCCGCCCGCGCGACCTTGGTGACGGCCACGCCCTTGGTGTCGATGAGCGCGGCGAGCGCCCGCTCGGTGTGCTTGCCGTTGCGGTAGTGGGACTTGGCGGTGGTGACGGCGGCGGCATAGGCGTTCAGGGCGCTGGCGGCCTTGTCGTACCCCTCGGCCGTCTGGGCCACGAGCAGGCGCGCCTCGGTGAGACGCGCGGTGTACGTGTGGCTGCCCTCGCTCTCCCACTCGGTACGGGTCTCCGCGCGCCGGGCCGGTTCGCCGACCTGGACGAGGAGGTCGCGCAGGCGGCGGAACTCGGCGGCGTTCC
The DNA here is from genome assembly GCF_055559995.1 of Streptomyces sp. NPDC023541. NCBI lineage: Bacteria > Bacillati > Actinomycetota > Actinomycetes > Kitasatosporales > Streptomycetaceae > Streptomyces > Streptomyces sp. NPDC023541. Next base: position 495,401 of record NZ_JBVHJO010000005.1, on the reverse strand, counting down.
GCTCGATGAGGGGCGGACTGCACTCTTCGAGGAACGCGACGTCCTCACGGTGGCTGAGCCCGCTGCTCACTTGCACTCCGGCGGTACGTACTGCCCCGAGGAGAGGAGGCCGGCGAGGAAGGACCGGGCGGTGTCGTCGTCCACGCGCGCGAATGCGGTGCCGGTGGTCTTCAGGCGGGTGGCGAGGCCGGCGAAGAGGGCGACGGTGTCCTTGAACTGGTCGTCGGCGAACGCCGCGAACCGCAGGACCTGTTCGGCGACTTCGGTGTGGGCGCGCGGAGCGCGGGCCATGGTGCTCGCGTCGCCGTCGGGGCGGCCCTCGTGGAGGAGGGCGGCGATCTCGATCAGGAGGTTCGCGTTGCCGTTGATGGAGGAGGAGCCGGCCACGAGGGTCCCGGCGGGGCCGCCGCCGCCCGTGTCGGGCGCCGGTGCCGGTGCCGGTGCCGACCGGGCGAGGGCTTTGTGCTGCGCCCATTCCGCGTCGAACGACATCCATCCCCCGCCTAGTTGACGACCGTCAATCGGGAGACGCGCAACGGGAACGCACGGTTCCGTCAGGCGTCGAACGCGTGGGCGACGAACCCGGCCCATGCGTGCGGGCCGAAGGCCAGGTGGGCGCGCTCGACGTCCTTGGAGTCGCGGACCAGGACCACCCCGGGGGTGGTGGCCACCTCGACGCAGGAGTCACCTTCGCTGCCGTCGCTGTAGCTGCTCTTGAACCAGTCGAGCTCGCGGTTGTCGGTCATGTCTCTCCCAGCAGTTCCTCAATGAAGGCCCGCGACTCCAAGGGGGTGAGGGCTTGGGCCCGGATCATGCCATAGCGCAGCTCAAGGATTCGGAGCTGCCTCGGGTCGGAAACCGGGCGTCCGCCGAAAGCGCCTTCCGAGCGGCCTACGGCCGTGCCGTCCTCGAACTTCAGGACCTCGATCCCACCGTCCATGCCGGCATGGACCTCGCGGTCGATCGGCATCACCTGCAGGGCCACGTGCCGCAACCGGCTCACCTCCAACAGACGTTCGAGCTGTCGGCGCCACACCATTGTGCCTCCGATGCGCCGACGCAGGCTCGCTTCTTCTTGGACGATGCTGAGCGAGGGGGCCGGATTCCGCTTGTAGAGGGCGCGCCGGGCCATGCGCGCGGCCACGTACCGCTCCACCTCGTCCTGGCTGTAAGCGGGCTGGCGCATTTCGAACAGTGCCCTGGCGTACTCCGCCGTCTGGAGAACGCCGTGAATCCCGTGGATGCGGTACGCCCCGATCTCGACGGCCCGCGCCTCCAGCTTCGCCAGGTCCCGCACCTTCTTCGGGTAGCGGACCTGCTCCAGATCGGCCTTCATCGCGGAGATCCGGCCTCCCGCGTCCAGTACCTCGTCCGCCCTGTCCAGGTATTCGGGGCGAGGGATCCGTTTGCCCGACTCGACCTTGCGGACCTGCTCCTCCCCGTACTGGATGGCCGCCCCGAAGTCCGCGGGCCGCAGGCCGGCCGCCTCGCGCCACGCCCTGAGCTGGCGGCCCAGCGCGGCCACCACCGCCGCGCCCTGTTCGTCCTCCGGATCGACGTCCCAGCCGGGCTCTTCCGTACCGTCACTGTCTGCGCTCATGCGCACCCACTTCCGACGAGCCGATGTACGCAACGCCTCGTACCCGTCGGGCGCGTCCGGACAGTCGGGACGGCTCCGGACAAGCTCCGGACAAACCCGGGACGTACGGGCGCTGCCGCTTCTCACGGTACGCACGGACGGACACGCTGAGTGACGTGCTTCCTCAACTCGTCGACTTCCACGTCCAGCTGTCCGCGACCCCGCGCGCCGCCCGTCTCGCCCGCCTCCTGACGGTCGAGCAACTGCGGGGCTGGGGGCTTCCCCTGGTCGAGCCCGCACATGTCGTGGCCGAGCTGGCCGCCAACGCCGTGACCCATGGGCGCGTGGCCGGCCGGGACTTCCGGCTGGCCCTCACGGCGACCCCGGAGACGCTGCTGATCGAGGTGACGGACGCGCGCGGCGACCGGATCCCGCGGATCCGCGACGCGGGGTGCGGACTGGTCATCGTCGAAGCGCTGGCGGACCGTTGGGGCGTCAGGGAAGGGCCGCTGCCCTGCAAGGTGGTGTGGGCGGAGGTCTCCCTGGCCTCCTTGGTCGCCGGGTCGCGGGGGTCCGCGACCCGGCGTGCTTAGACGCATAAAGACCCAAAGAACCGGGAGAAAGAACCAACCCACCAACCCACCCGGCCCGCGTCGCTCGGACGGGTGAAAGGTGCCAACTGGGCTGGCTTTCGGGTGGGTTGGCGGGCATATGCTCGCCGCGACAACTCCAGACATGAGACGGCCCCCGGTGGGACTGGCATCCCGGCCGAGGGCCTGACCAACAAGGAAGTAGCAGCTTCCCAATGGCTCCCCAGCACCCTAGCGCGCCTTCGCGCGCCACGTCCCGAGTTCCCTCCGGCGCCGCCCGATCCGGTGTCATCCACGTCAACACGTGGCACGCGAGTCACTACACCGTGGTCGGCAACCACCTCCTCCAGCACCGGGAGCTGTCCGCGACGGCGATCGGTGTCGCGGCGTACATCCAGTCACTGCCGGGCGGCGCCCCCGTCGGCATCAAGGCCCTCACCGGTCGGTTCCCGGAGGGAGAGGTGCGGATCGCCTCCGCCCTGCGCGAGCTGGAGAAGCACGGCTACCTGGAGCGGCGGCGCGAACGGCTGGAGGGCGGGCGGGTGGTGACCCGTACGTACTCGTACAACAAGCCGGGCTCCGCCTCGGACGGACCACCCCCGCCGCTGCCTCCACCGCCGCCGCCGGTCCGGGAACCCGTACCGAAGCCGGAGCCGGAGCCGGAGCCGGAGCCGGACCCGGACCGGGACCCGGAGCCGGAGGCGCAGGCTGCGCCGCAGGGGGCCGACGAGCCCCGTCTCGTGGCGGACCCGGCTCCGGAGCCGGACGTCGTGGCGGCTCCCGAGGGGCAGCGGCTGCACCCGGGTGCGGCCGACCTGCTCGCCGGACTGCGGCGCTACGACCCGCGGCTGCTGCTGGCCGAACGCGACGTACGACGCCTCGCGCCCTTGGTGTCGACCTGGCTGGAGCGCGGCGTCGCCCCCGAAGCCGTCCGGCGGGCCCTGTCGTGGGACCTGCCCGAGGACATGCGCCGCCCCGCGTCCGTCCTCGCGTACCGGCTCACCGCCCTGCTCCCGCCGCACCTCCCGCCCGCCCCGCCCACCCCGGTGGTCCAGCCGCCCAGACGGCCGGACCCTCTCCAGAACTGCGACGGCTGCGACCGCGCCTTCCGCGCCCCGACCCCGGGCCGCTGCAGACGCTGCCGACCGGTCGTGGCCGCGTAGGGTGCGGAGATGGAACGCTTGTCCGATGGAATTGAGAGCGTCGCGAACGACTACGACGGCTTCGCCGAGGCCTACGCGGCGGAGAACGAGAACAGCCTCGTCAACGCCCACTACGAACGGCCCGCGGTCCTGGCCCTCGCCGGGGACGTGACCGGGCGCCGGATCCTGGACGCCGGCTGCGGCTCGGGCCCGCTGTCCGCCGCCCTGCGCGACCGCGGTGCCCTCGTCACCGGCGTCGACGTCAGCGCCGGGATGCTGGCCCTGGCCAGACGGCGGCTCGGTGACGACGCGGCGCTGCACCGCGTCGATCTGCGGGACCGACTGCCTTTCGGCGACGGTGAGTTCGACGACGTGGTCGCATCGCTCGTGCTGCACTACCTGGAGGACTGGGGGCCGACGCTGGCCGAGCTGCGGCGCGTGCTCAGGCCCGGCGGCCGGCTGATCGCCTCGGTGGACCACCCCTTCGTCGCCTACACCTTCCAGGACCCCCGGCCCGACTACTTCGCGACCACCGACTATGCCTTCGAGTGGACGCTGGGCGGGCACTGCGCCCCGATGAGGTTCTGGCGCAAACCGCTGCACGCGATGACCGACGCCTTCACCGCCGCCGGCTTCCGCCTCTCCGTCATCAGCGAGCCGCAGCCGGCCCCGGCGGCCCGCGAGTTGTTCCCCGACGACTTCGACGACCTTTCACGCAGGCCGACGTTCCTCTTCTTCGTGGTCGAGGCCGCCCCGTCGCCCGTCTGCCCGGACTGATCGACGGCGGAGCAGCCGATCACCCGCGAGGCGGCGCGGGCGGCGGCGCGGCGGCGCGGGAAAACGGCGCGCGGGAGGCGCGGGCCGGATGGCAGGGTGCGGCATGGCATCCCAGTATCAGGTCCGTGCCGACTACGACGCCCGCACGATCGTGGTCTACCAGGCGTACGCGCCCGCCATCGCCGAGCCGGCGCTGCGGGCGGGCCGCTTCGTCGAGCCGTTCTCGTTCCACCGGATGACGTGGATCAAGCCGTCGTACATGTGGCTGATGCACCGCAGCAACTGGGCTCGCAGACCCGGTCAGGAGCGCGTGCTCGCGGTGCGGATGACGCGCGACGGCTGGGAGGAGGCCCTGTCCCGGGCCGTGCTCACGACTGCGGACCCGACGGCCGTGGGCCGGGCCACCGTGCACGTCCAGTGGGACCCGGAGCGCTCGCCGCGCGGTACGCCGCTGAACCACTACAGCATCCAGGTCGGCATCGGCCGCCATCTGATCCGTACGTTCAACGACGACTGGATCGTCGGTCTCACCGACCTCACTCCACAAGTCCGCAAGGCCGCATCGCTGCTGCAGACCGGGCAAGCCGCCAGAGCACGGCGGCTTTTCCCCGCAGAGCGCGCCTACCCGCTCCCGCCGGCGCTGGAAGGCCGCCTCACTCCTGGCGGGTGACGGCGCACTGGCGCGAAACCGGGTCCAACCGGCGCTCCGAGCTGCTGGAGCGGTGTTCGCCGCGGCCGCAGGCCCGAGCGGCGACCGCACGGGGTCCGGGCCGGGGGCAGGGACTTCGCGGTGAGCGTCGGGTGGAGCGTCGGTGAAGAAGGGCTCCAGGGGCTGGTCGGGCGCGGTGACCCTCCGTAGATTACCGGCGGTAACACTCGTGTGAGCCGAGGAGTGTGCGCCGTGGAAGCGGAGCCGAAGCTGGTGGAGCCCGTCCGGACGGTCGTCGACGGAGTGGTGCGCGAGGTGCGGGTACCCCCACTCGCCGCGGTCCCCGCGCACGGCTCCCTCGGGGACATCCCCTTCGAGAACGCCGCGCAGGCCCCGAACGAAGCCGTACTCGCCCGGAAGGAGGCCGACGGCTCCTGGCGCGACGTCACGGCCGCCGAGTTCGCGGCCGAGGTCCTCGCCGTAGCCAGGGGCTTGATCGCCGAGGGACTGCGCGAGGGCGACCGGCTCGCCATCATGGCCCGCACGACCTACGAGTGGACCCTGCTCGACTTCGCCGGATGGGCCGCGGGCCTGGTCACCGTACCGATCTACCCGACCTCCTCCGCCCTCCAGGCGCGCTGGATCATCCAGGACTCCGGCGCCGTGGCCTGCGCCGTCGAGGACACCGCACAGGCCCGCATCATCAGCGCCGAGCGGGCGAACCTGCCCTGGCTGGCCCACCTCTGGGAGTTCGACACCGGCGCGATCGGCCGGCTGGTGAAGGCGGGGGAGCGCATCCCCGAGGCCCTCGTGCACGCGCGGCGGGCCAACCGGACCCCGGACTCCGTCGCGACCCTCATCTACACCTCCGGCACCACCGGGCAGCCCAAGGGCTGTGTCATCACCCACGCCAACTTCTTCGCCGAGGTGGACAACTCCATCGAGCTGCTGCACCCCGTCTTCAAGTCCGCCAGCAAGGACCCCGCATCGACCCTGCTGTTCCTGCCGCTCAGCCACGTCTTCGGCCGGATGGTCGCGGTCGGCTGCCTGCGGGCCCGCGTCAAGCTCGGGCACGCGCCCAGCATCCGTACCGAGGACCTCCTCGCCGACCTCGCCGGCTTCCGCCCGACCTTCCTGCTCGCCATCCCCTACGTGTTGGAGAAGGTCTACAACACCGCCCGCGCCACCGCCGAGAAGATGGGCCGCGCCTCCTCCTTCGACCGGGCCGCCCGCATCGCCCGCCGCATCGGCGAGAGCGTCGAGGGCAAGGCCCCCGGGCCGGTCCTGCGCGCCGCCCGGGCCCTGTACGACCCGCTCGTCTACCGGCGGATCCGGACCGCGCTCGGCGGCCGCGTCCGCTACATCCTGAGCGGCGGATCACCGCTGGGGCGCAGACTCGCCGCCTTCTACACCGGCGCGGGCATCGAGGTCTTCGAGGGCTACGGACTCACGGAGACGACCGGGGCCAGCACCGTGACCCCGCCGCTGCGCCCCCGGCTCGGCACCGTGGGCTGGCCGCTGCCCGGCACGGCGGTGCGGATCGCACCGGACGGGGAGGTGCTTCTGGGCGGGCGGCACGTCTTCGCGGGCTACTGGAACAGCGGGCAGGCGCTCCCGTACGGCAGCTGGCTGGCCACCGGGGACATCGGGGAGCTCGATGCCGACGGGTACCTCACCATCACCGGCCGCAAGAAGGACCTGATCATCACCTCCGGCGGGAAGAACGTCGCCCCGGCGCCGCTGGAGGACTGGCTGCGGGCCCACCCGCTGGTCGGGCAGTGCATGGTGGTCGGCGACAACCGGCCGTACATCGCCGCGCTGATCACCCTGGAGCCGGACGGGCTGGGGCACTGGCGCCAGATGCGGAAGAAGCAGAACGTGCCGATGCGGGAGCTCGTCCGGGACGAAGAGCTGCTCGCAGACCTCCAGCGGGCCGTCGACGAGGCGAACCAGCTGGTGTCGCGGGCCGAGTCGATCCGCCGCTTCGCCGTCCTGACGGGCGACTTCACCGAGGCGCGCGGTCATCTGACCCCGTCGCTGAAGCTCAGGCGGGGCGCCATCGCACGCGACTACGCCGACCGCATCGACGAGCTGTACCGAGGGCCGCGCGAGGCGTGAGCGGCCATGGTTGGCCCCGGTCGCACCACAGGTCGTCCGTCTGTCGATAATCCGCGACGGATCGAGTTTCGTTACGCTGGCTGACATGACAGCCATGGCACCCACCCGCACCGAACCGGACCTGTCCTTCCTCCTGGACCACACCAGTCACGTACTGCGCACCCGGATGAGCGCGCAGCTCGCCGAGATCGGGCTCACCCCGCGGATGCACTGCGTGCTCGTCCACGCCTTGGAGGAAGAGCGCACCCAGGCGCAGCTCGCCGAGATCGGGGACATGGACAAGACCACGATGGTGGTGACCGTCGACGCGCTGGAGAAGGCCGGCCTGGCCGAGCGCCGTCCGTCCAGCACCGACCGGCGGGCGCGGATCATCGCGGTGACCGAGGCGGGGGCGAAGGTCGCGAAGGAGAGCCAGAAGATCGTCGACGGCGTCCACGCGGGCGCCCTCGACTCCCTGCCCGCCGCTGAGCGCGAGGTGCTGCTCCGGGCGCTCAACCGGCTGGTCACCGGCCATCTGGAGACCCCGGTCGAGGGACCGCGGCCGGCTCGGAGGGCGCGCCAGAAGGGGTGACGGCGAGAAGGGCGGCGGCGGGAATCCGGGTCCGTAGAAGATAGTCTGCAACAAAACTATCTGCTACGGTCTCTCCTGTTGGCTCCCGACGACAGGAGAGACCGCGATGTCTGCCACTTCCGCACCAGCAGCCGTACCGACCGCAGCCGCACCGACCGTGCGCACTTCCCGCCGGCTCGCCCTCGGCGTCCTGGCCACCGGGATGCTCATGACCGTCCTCGACGGCAGCATCGTCACCGTCGCCATGCCGGCCATCCAGGACGACCTCGGCTTCACCCCGGCCGGGCTGAGCTGGGTCGTCAACGCCTACCTCATCGCCTTCGGCTCCCTGCTCCTGCTCGCCGGCCGCCTCGGCGACCTGATCGGCCGCAAGCGGATGTTCCTCGCGGGGACCGGACTCTTCACCGCCGCGTCCCTCCTGGCGGGCGCCGCCGCATCTCCCACGGTCCTCATCGCCGCCCGCTTCCTCCAGGGCGTCGGCAGCGCGATGGCCTCCGCGGTCAGCCTCGGCATCCTCGTCACGCTCTTCACCGCGCCCCGCGAACGGGCGAAGGCCATCGCGGTGTTCAGCTTCACCGGTGCCGCCGGCGCCTCGATCGGCCAGGTCCTCGGCGGCGTCCTCGCCGACGCACTCACCTGGAACTGGATCTTCCTCATCAACCTGCCCATCGGCATCGCGACACTCCTCGTCGCCCTCCCCACCCTCCCCGGCGACCGCGGCCTCGGCTTGAAGGCCGGCGCCGACACCTTCGGCGCGCTGCTCGTCACCTCGGGGCTGATGCTCGGGATCTACACCGTCGTCAAGATCGACCAGTACGGAGCGGCCTCGGCCCACACGCTCGGCCTCGGCGCTCTCTCCCTCGCCCTGCTCGCCGGATTCCTCGTCCGCCAGGCCACCGCACGCAATCCGCTCATGCCCCTGCGGATATTCCGTTCGCGCAGCGTCACCGGCGCCAACCTGGTGCAGATGCTGATGGTCGCCGCCCTGTTCTCCTTCCAGATCCTCGTCGCCCTCTACATGCAGAACGTGCTCGGATACGGAGCCGCCGGGACCGGCCTCGCGATGCTGCCGGCCGCCGCCGCCATCGGCGTGGTCTCCCTGGCCGTCTCGGCCCGCCTCAACGCCCGCTTCGGCGAACGCAGGGTCCTCCTGACCGGGCTCGTCCTCCTGATCGGCGTACTCGGCCTGCTCACGCGGGTCCCCGGCAACGCCGAGCACGCCCACTACCTCACCGACCTGCTCCCCGTGATGCTCCTCGCCGCCGGCTTCGGCCTCGCCCTGCCCGCCCTCACCTCCCTGGGCATGTCCGGAGCGAAGGAAGAGGACGCGGGCCTGGCCTCCGGGCTCTTCAACACCACCCAGCAGATCGGCATGGCCCTCGGCGTCGCGGTCCTCTCCACCCTCGCCGCCTCCCGCACCGAGTCCCTCACCGCGGCCGGCCGCCCCGCCTCCGAGGCCCTGACCGGCGGCTACCACCTGGCCTTCGCGGTCGGCGCGGCCCTCCTCGTCGCCGCCCTGGCAGTCGCCGCCACCGTCCTGCGCCGCCCGCCCCGGACCCCCGCGGCCTGACACGCCGACGGGGCCGCCCCGGGAGCACCGACGACGGTGCTCCCGGGGCGGCCCCGCCGCCGCCTCAGGCGACGTCGGACCAGCGGCTGCGCAGCGACGCCCGCACGGAGTGCCCGGTCCCGCCCTGGGACTCGGGCCGCATGGGGATGAGGGTGCCGGTCGCGGCGCGCCCCACGGAGTCTCCGACCAGGCCGGGCGCCACGCGCAGGGCTCCCACGGCGATGGCGGCCTTCAGGAGGGCGAGACGGTGGATGCTGGTCATGACGTTCTCCTTGGCGCTGCGGGGAGCGGTGGCGGCCCGCCTGCGGAGCCGAACCTCGTACGACCATTGCGCCCCCGCCGCCCCCGCCCCGTCACGCCACTGCAATTCGGGGCTTGACACCGCCCGGGCCCCCACTCCCGGACCCGGGAGGTGGCGGAACGCCAGGCGGTGGCTCCCGACCATCCCGCAGCCGCCCCGCCGCGTTACGGCACCTCCCTCGTGGGTATCGGCCTGCACGGGAGAGGGGGCGTTGTGCGCGTTGGTGTGCGGGGGTTGGGGCGGGGGGCGGCCGGGGCCGGGGTGGTCGTGACGCTCGCGGTGGCCGGGTGGTTGATGTGGGTGCTGCCCGGGCCGCAGATGGGCGCCGTACTCGGCTTCGGGCCCGTCGACGGGGTCCTCTCGGTCAGCCGCTGCTACGAGGCAGCCGACGCCTAGGGCTACACGACCGGCACCGACTGCACGGGCTGGTACACGCCCCGGCGGCCGGGGGAGGCGGCGCGCGAGATGGTGCTGGACACCGCCGCCGACGAGTACCGGCGGGGCACCCAGGTGGAGGTGCGGACGGCGGGGGGCAGGGCGTACGAGCTGTCGGGGGGCGCGGTGTTCAACTTCGGCACGGCCGGCGGCCTGCTGCTCGTACCGTTCCTGACGCTCGCGGCCTGGCTGTTCGCCTGTGCGCGCAGCGGCACGGTGGAGAACGGCGAGGGTTACTTCCTGCTGTCCCTGGTCGGTCTGTTCGCCGCCGTCGTGCTGGCGGCGGCGGCCGGGATCCTGGTCGGGATCGGGACCGCCGTCTTCTGACGGCCGGACCCGTCGACGCCCCCGCCCCGCCCCGCCCCATCGCGCCCTGCCCCGCCCCGCCTAGCCCTTGGCGGCCGGGCGGTAGGTGCAGACGTGCACGCCCGCCGGGCTGATGGCCGTGGAGACCAGTTCGAGCGTGTGCAGGCCGCCGTCCTCCGGGAAGATCGACTTTCCGCCGCCCAGCAGCACCGGCATGACCATGAGCCGGAGTTCGTCGAGGAGGCCCTCGCTCAGCAGGGTGCGGACGAGGGTCGGGCTGCCCATGACCACCAGGTCGCCGCCCTGGCCGTCGCGCAGCTCGCGGATACGGGCGACGGCCTCGGCGCCGTCGATGCGCGTGGTGTTGTTCCACGTCAGTTCGTCATCGCCCAGGGTCTCGGACACGACGTACTTCGGGACGCTGTTCATCCGGTCCGCGAAGGGGTCACCGGCCCGCTCGGGCCAGGCCGCGGCCATGGTCTGCCAGGTGCGGCGCCCGAAGAGCAGCGCCTCGGCCTTCTCCAGCGCTTCGGTGAAGGAGCCGCCGACGACCTCCGGGTCGAAGAAGGGGTGCGACCAGCCGCCGTGGGCGAAGGCGCCGTCGTTGTCCTCGCCCTGACCGCCCGGGGCCTGCACGACGCCGTCGAGACTGATGAATTCGGTGATGACGATGCGCATGGGATGCGTTCCTCTTCCGTTCGGGTCGGTGGGTACACAAGGGAGACCGCCGGGCGCCTCGGAATGCATCGGTCCTCACGCTCCCACTTGAGTGATCTGCATCACATCCCCGTGTGCGGGCCGTGGCGGCGTGTGGAGCGGTTTCGGGGCGCTGTGCGTGGCGGCCGCCGGGCGGGCGGCAGTTGTGGGGCTGCGGGGGTGTTCGGCCATCCGAACGGACGGGGTCTGGCTGGAAATAGGTTGTCATCGGGCCATTTCGGACGGAGAGTTGACAGCGTTGTCCGTTCTGTCGTCAGGCCCCGGTAAAGGCGAGACGAATGGTGCGTCACATCTGCCGGGCGCACGGCGAGTCGGGTCGGAATACCTGATAGACAGTGGATATTCACGGTCGCTCCGGCCGTATACCTCTGAACGGCTCCTTGGGGGGATTGCCGCACTGTGAAGCCGCTTCACCGCCACCTCGTCAACACCTCGCGCAAGGTCCTGTGCACGGCCGCGCTCGCGGCCAGCCTGACCACTGCCGCGGTCGTGTCCACTCCGTCGACCGCAGATGCGGGAGAGTCCGAACCGACCCCGGACAGTCCGCAGGCCACCGATCGCGGTGACGCCCGACTGGACCTGCCGGACATCGTCGCCGACCCGCCGCCCGCCGCGGGTACGGGCACGCAGGAGGGCGCCAGCGGGATACCCGCGACCGCCCTCGACGCCTACCACCGCGCCGAGGTGTCCGTGGCGGCCGCACTCCCCGGCTGCAAGCTGCCCTGGCAGCTGCTCGCGGGCATCGGCCGGGTCGAGTCCGTCCACGCCTCCGGCTACGGCCTCAAGGCCGACGGCTACACCGAGAAGCCGATCCGCGGCCCGCGCCTCGACGGCAACGGCTTCGCCGAGATCCGCGACACGGACCGGGGCGAGTGGGACGCGGACGTGGTCTACGACCGCGCCGTCGGCCCGATGCAGTTCATCCCGTCGACCTGGAGTACCTGGGGCGCCGACGGCAACGGCGACGCCAAGCGGGACCCCAACAACATCTACGACGCGGCGCTGGGTGCCGGCCTCTACCTGTGCGCGGGCGACCGGAACCTCTCCGTGGCCGCCGAGCTCGACAAGGCCATCCTCAGCTACAACAACTCCCGCGAGTACGTGAACACCGTGCTCGGCTACATGCGCCAGTACCAGCAGGGCGCCACCGAGGTGGCCAACCCGCCCGTCGGGAACTACCCGCCGCAGCAGCCGGGCACCCTGCCCACGCCCCGTCCGCAGAACCCGGTCACGCAGACGCCGGCCCCCAAGCCGACGCCGACGCCCACCCCCAAGCCGACCCCCACCCCGACGCCGACCCCGACCCCCACCCCGGAGAAGCCGGCCCCGCACCTGGCCCATCTGACGGTGCTCGACGGTCCCGGCCTCACCGCCGAGGCGGGCACGGCCTTCACCGTGGTCCCGAAGGTCAAGCTGCTCCTCAGCGACGGCAAGCCCGCCGCCGGCCGGGAGGTGATCTTCGCGGTCGAGGAGGACGCCACCGGCACCCTCTTCGGGACGGCGAAGTCCCTCGTGGTCAAGACGGGCACCGACGGCATCGCCGCCGCGCCCGGCCTGAAGGCCGGCGCCACGGCGGGCACCTTCACCCTGCGCGCCTCGGCCTACGACACCACGAGCCGGCTCACCGTGAACTTCGCAGGCAAGGTCACGGCCCCGGCCGCCGACCTGCTCGCCCGCCCGGACGGCTCGAAGCCGCTTGCGGCGGTCGCCGGCAAGAGCATCAAGGGCATCGAGGTCCGGGCCACGGCCAAGGGCAAGGCCGTCGCGGTGTCCGGTGTCGTCGCGGGCTTCGGCCAGGAGAAGGACGGCAAGTGGGTGCCGGCCGACCCGGCGACCGCGAAGGGCCCGTACTTCAAGGACGAGACCGGCAAGAAGGTCTTCGGTCTGACCCTGCCGGAGACCGCGGCCGACGGCCGGATCGTCCTGCCGGAGATCTTCACGGAGGCGGACCTCGCCCCGGGCACCTACCAGCTCCGCCTGGTCACCCCGGAGGACGTGACCCTGATCCTCGACATCGAGATCACGGCCCCGACCCCGGCCGCCACCCCGAAGTAACCCGCTCCACGCCCCTGGGCCCGCACCGTCCACACGGTGCGGGCCCAGGTCGTCCCCCCACCCGGGAGGGGAAAGGCAGGAGCCCTGCCGCTCTGCTCGCGCAGAGGGGACAGGGCTCCTTGGGTACTGCTTTTCCAACCCGCGATGAGGTTGGCCCTGGCGACTAGGCCGGGGTGACGTTCTCCGCCTGCGGGCCCTTCGGACCCTGCGTGACGTCGAAGTTGACCTGCTGGTTCTCCTCGAGGGAGCGGAAGCCAGAGGCGTTGATCGCGGAGTAGTGGACGAAGACATCCGGGCCGCCGCCGTCCTGGGCGATGAAGCCGAAGCCCTTTTCAGCGTTGAACCACTTCACGGTTCCGGTAGCCATGAGCCCTCCTATGGGCCAAAGGGTCGCCCTGCTCCAGAACCTGCTAAGAAGTCTGAAAACTACAAAAGCCTGCGGGTCACATTCTCCGCAGGCCTCGTACTGCAAGGGAAACCAAACTGCAACTTGCGGCGAGCCTAGCACGCACCATGCGGCCGAGACCAGAGGGAAAGATCACGTCACCCGGACGTTTGAGACCCGCCTCAAGGCTGACGCGGACCGTGGGACTAGTCTCGCGATGTGGACGTCTACCGCAGCCGGCCCCGCGTCGGCCACATTCAGTTCCTGAACTGCCTGCCCCTCTACTGGGGGCTCGCCAGAACCGGCACGCTGCTGGACCTGGAGCTGACCAAGGACACCCCCGAGAAGCTCAGCCAGAGACTGGTCGACGGGGAGCTGGACATCGCCCCGATCACCCTCGTCGAATTCCTCCGCAACGCCGACCGGCTCGTCGCCTTCCCCGACCTCGCGGTCGGCTGCGACGGCCCCGTGATGTCCTGCGTGATCGTCTCGCAGGTCCCGCTGGAGCAGCTCGACGGAGCTCGCGTCGCCCTCGGCTCGACCTCCCGTACGTCCGTACGCCTCGCCCAGCTCCTGCTCTCCGAGCAGTACGGGGTACGGCCCGACTACTACACCTGCCCGCCCGACCTGGGCCTGATGATGCAGGAGGCCGACGCCGCCGTGCTGATCGGCGACGCCGCGCTGCGGGCTTCGCTCCACGACGCGCCCAGGCTCGGACTGACCGTCCACGACCTGGGGCACATGTGGAAGGAGTGGACCGGACTGCCGTTCGTCTTCGCCGTCTGGGCCGCCCGCAAGGACTACCTCGCCCGGGAGCCCGCCGTCGTGCAGAAGGTCCACGAGGCCTTCCTCGCCTCGCGTGACCTCTCCCTCGAAGAGGTCACCAAGGTCGCCGAGCAGGCGGCCCGCTGGGAGGCCTTCGACGCGGAGCTGCTGGAGCGGTACTTCACGACGCTCGACTTCCGCTTCGGACCCGATCAGCTGGCCGGCGTACGGGAATTCGCGCGCCGGACCGGACCGACGACGGGGTATCCCGCGGATGTGTCCGTGGAGCTGCTGAGCGCGGTGGTCCAGGAGTGCTGAGCGGGTTTACCGCCGGGTAGATCCAAAGCGCCCGGCAGGTGAATGCCCGGTTGCCCGGTTGCCCGGTTTCCCGGGAATTCCCGCCCTTTCCGCATTTCTCCGCCGGGCGGGGGGAATGCAGAAGGGTGACGGCGCGCCCCGCCCGTCCCCGCACGCCATAGGGGATGAGGTGCCGATCATGCCGGGCTCGGCCCGATCGACAGGACACCCCCAAGGGCTGTCCCGGCCTCCATCCCCGGCGGGCGCACGACGGCAGCTGCGGCACCTCGCCGCGTTGTCGGAACACCCGGATGCGCCCCGTATCAGGACGCCCCTGCGCCTTGCCATGCACCGCATCTGACGCCGTGCGCTGATCCACCGGGGACGGTGGTACAGCCCTTAGGCTGCTGTCGGCCGGGTGCCACAAGGCGCCCGGGACCACGGGGAATTGGGGGGACGCGATGCATCCGCTGGAAGCCGGTGAGCCGCGGACCATCGGCACATACCGGTTGTTCGGCCGGCTCGGCGCGGGCGGCATGGGGCGGGTCTACCTGGGCCGCAGCGCGGGCGGCCGGACCGTCGCAGTCAAGATCGTGCACCCGCACTTCGCCTCCGACGAGGAGTTCCGGGCCCGATTCCGCCGCGAGGTGGAGGCGGCCCGGAGGGTCGGCGGCGAGTGGACCGCGCCGGTCCTGGACGCCGACCCGGAGGCCGCGGTCCCGTGGGTGGCCACCGGCTACGTGGCGGGCCCCTCCCTGGACCGCGCGCTCGCCGCGCACGGGCCGCTCCCCGAGGCATCGGTTCGGGCCATCGGCGCGGGCCTGGCGCGGGCCCTGGTGGCCGTGCACGGGCTGGGCCTCGTCCACCGGGACGTGAAGCCGTCGAACGTGATGCTCACCCTGGACGGTCCGCGGCTGATCGACTTCGGGATCGCGCGGGCCACGGACGGCACCGCCTCGCTCACCTCCACCGGCGTCTCCATCGGCTCGCCCGGCTACATGTCACCCGAGCAGATCCTCGGCAAGGGGATCACCGGGGCGGCCGACGTGTTCTCGCTCGGCGCGGTCCTGGCCTTCGCGGCGACCGGCCGGCCGCCCTTCACCGGGGACAACTCCGCCACCCTCCTCTACAAGGTGGTCCACGAGCCGCCCGAGCTCGGCGAGCTCCCGGCCGGGGACCTGCGCGACCTGATCGCGGCCTGCCTGGCCAAGACGGCCGCCGACCGGCCCGCCCCCGAAGCGGTCGCCGCCGCCCTCGCGGGGGCGCTCGGCGCCCCCGGCTGGCTCCCGGCCGCGCTGGTCGAGGAGGCCAGCCGGGCCGCGGTGGCGCTGCTGGACCTGGACGGCGAGCCCTGCGAGGGCGGTGCGGGTGCGACCCCGGCTCCGGCCGGGGCCGGCGTCGCGGCCGGCGCCCCGGAGGCCGCATCGGGCCCGGTCCCGTTCACCGCCGGGTCGTACGGCCCCGCCGGTGGCGGCTTCGGGGCGCCGGACCCCTCCTACGGGAGCCGGGGAGCGTACGGGAGCACGGGCCCTTACGGGAGCCAGGGCGCGGGTTCCGCGTACGCCGCCCGGGCCGCGGGCCCGTACGGCAGCCCCACCGAGACGGCCGGCGGGCCCCCCGGAGCCGGCGGCGCGCTGCCGCAGCAGCGGAGCGCGGCCGACGGGCGGCAGGTCACCGTCAGCGCCGCGGGGCGCCGGTTCAGCTGCACCGTCGTACTGGCCGCGGCGGCCGTCCTCGCGGTGCTGTCCGGCGGGATCTACTTCCTGGACCTGCTGCCGGGCCAGGGCGGCGGCCGGCGGGACCAGGCCGACTCCGGCGGGCGGCCCTCCGCCTCCTCCCCGGCCCCGGGTGCCTCGGCCCCCTCGGCCGCGGCCACCGGTGCGAGCTCCGCGCCGCCGTCCGGGAGCCGTACCGACGTCCCCGAGGAGCTCATCGGCACGTGGAAGGGGACGGTCACCACCGCCCGCGCCCGGCTCTCCACCGAGTTCGAGATCACCATCAAGGCCGGCAAGGTCGGTGAGGTCGTCGGCCGGGACAAGTCGATCCTGCCGCTCTTCGGGACCGACTGCAGCGGGGACTGGAAGCTGGCGTCCGCCACCGACCGCTCGCTCGTCCTGGACACCTCGGCCGGCCCCAACCCCGCCCCCGGCGTGTGCTCCAACGGGTCCGCCGAGGAGCGCTTCACCCTCAACTCCAACGGAACGCTCCACTACAAGTCGGGCGACTCCCCGGCCGGGAACCCCGAAGGAGACCTCACCCGCAGCCCCTGAAAACCGCCGCCGGGTGCTGGCGTAGGCTGGATCGGTCCGGACCTTGACACAGACACACCGCCGAAAGGTGACTCACCGGTGACCGACCAGGCCGTTCTCCAGTCTGTCCTCGACCGCGCCGCCGCGGGGGGCCGGATCACCAAGGAAGAGGCGCTCGACCTCTACCGCCACGCGCCGCTGCACGCGCTCGGCCAGGCGGCCGACGCGGTGCGCCGCCGCCGCTACGCCGGCACCGAGCACATCGCGACGTACATCATCGAGCGGAACATCAACTACACGAACGTGTGCGTCACGGCGTGCAAGTTCTGCGCCTTCTACGCGGCCCCCAAGGACACGAAGAAGGGCTGGTCCCGCGACCTCGACGACATCCTGCGCCGCTGTGCGGAGACCGTCGAGCTCGGCGGCACGCAGATCATGTTCCAGGGCGGGCACCACCCGGACTACGGCGTCGAGTACTACGAACACCACTTCTCCGCCATCAAGAAGGACTTCCCGCAGCTGGTCATCCACTCCCTCGGCGCGTCCGAGGTCGAGCACATGGCCCGCATCTCGGGCGTCTCGGCGCAGGAGGCCATCCAGCGCATCCACGCGGCCGGTCTGGACTCCTTCGCGGGCGCCGGCGCCGAGTTGCTGCCGGCCCGGCCGCGCAAGGCGATCGCCCCGCTCAAGGAGTCCGGCGAGCGCTGGCTGGAGATCATGGAGATCGCCCACAAGCTGGGCGTGGAGTCCACCTCCACCATGCTGATGGGCACCGGCGAGACCAACGCCGAGCGCATCGAGCACATCGCGATGATCCGTGACACGCAGGACCGCACGGGCGGCTTCCGCGCCTTCATCCCGTACACGTACCAGCCCGAGAACAACCACCTCAAGGGGCGCACCCAGGCGACGATCTTCGAGTACCTGCGCATGATCGCGATCGCGCGCCTGTTCCTCGACAACATCGCCCACATCCAGGGCTCCTGGCTGACCGTCGGCAAGGAGGCGGGCCAGCTCTCGCTGCACTACGGCGCGGACGACCTCGGCTCGATCATGCTGGAGGAGAACGTCGTCTCCTCGGCGGGCGCCAAGCACCGCTCCAACCGCCAGGAGATCATCGACCTGATCCGCAAGGCGGGCCGCACGCCGGCGCAGCGCGCGACGACGTACGAGCACCTGCTGGTGCACGACGACCCGGCGAACGACCCGGCTGACGACCGCGTCGTCTCGCACATCTCCTCCACCGCCATCGAGGGCGGCACCGCGCACCCCGAGCTGAAGCTCATCTCCGCGAACTGACGCGTCCGACACGATGCTGACGCTGCACGCCGCCGAACTCCTCGTGACCGGGCCGGGGTCCGCGCCGCTGGAGGGCGGTGCGGTCCTCGTCGAAGGGGACCGGATCGCCCACGTCGGTCCGTACGAGGACCTCGGCGCGACCCACTCGCACGCGCGGGTCCGCCGCTGGCCGGGGGTGCTCACCCCGGGGCTGCTGGTGCGCGGGGCGGACGAGCTGCTGGAGCGGACGTACTACCCGGACGACCCGTACGAGGTCACGGAGCTCGGCGCCGACCCGATCAGCGGCGAGGAAGCGCTGGACGCCCTGAAGCTGACCGAGCCGCGGTGGGGCAACAGCGCCCGGCGCGGCACGCAGCGGCTGCTGGCGCGCGGGGTGGTGGCGGTGTGCGGGCGCTTCACGGTTGCGGCGGTGCGCACGGCGGTGTCCCGATCGGGGCTGACGATCCTGCCGCCCGCACCCTACGAGGGGCGGCCGGCCCTGGATCCCTTCGCGGGGCGTGAGTCGGCGGCCGATGCCTTCCACGGGGTGCTGGAGCCGGGCGCCGCGGCGCGCTTCGCGGTGTTCGCGGTGGCGGACGAGGCCGAACTGCTGGCGCGGGGCGCGACCACGTGCGTGGCCACGGTCATCGGGGGACGGCTGCTGCACCGCCGTCGCTGAGCCCGGCGTCGCTCCCGGCGGCCGGCGCGTCCTCGGCGGGTCCGTCGTCGGTGGGTCTGTCGTCGGTGGCGCGGATGTGCGCGGGGCGGTTGTCCGCGGGTCGGATGTCCGCGGGGCGCCCGCCCTGCCGGGCGAGGGCGGCCAGCAGGCAGGCCTGGAGGCGGCTGACCCCGCCGAGCTTGGCCCGTATGTTCACGACGTGGAACTTGACCGTGCTGACGGACAGTTGGAGTTCCACGGCGAGTTCCCGGTTGGAGGCGCCGGTGGCCAGACACAGGAACACCGCTGACTCCTGCTCGGTCAGCAGCGCCTCGGTCGGCAGGCCTCCGTGCGGCGACGGCGGCCCGCCCGGCTCCTCGTACGAGGGGAACCACGTGGGGACGCTGAAGCTGACGACGCGCACGGTTCCCACTCCTCGATGCCCCCGGGCGGCCCTTCCGGCGGCCGCCCTCCGCCCTAGAGGACGGATGGACCGGACAGGTAGGTTCCATTCGCGTCGAACGGCCAGGCATTGGACTTGCATCCGCCCAGGCCCTTGATCTGCTGCATCATCGCCGGTGCGGGCTTCCCGGCGCCCGGGCAGCCCTCGTGGCCGCGGCCGATCTCGTGCCCGACCTCATGGTTGACGATGAGCGCCCGGTACTCCTCCACGGAGCCGCTGAACTGGGGCGAACCCTCCTTCCAGCGCTTGAGGTTGACCACCACGGTGTGGCCGACCCGGCAGTTGGTCTCGCCGATGAGCTCCGGGGTGACCACGTCGCAGAGGAGGTCGGTGGTCCTGGGCGTCGCGATCTTGACGGTGAAGTCCACCGGCTGGCCCGCTCCCACGAGCTGGAAGCCGTACTGCGGGTCCCTGGTCCAGCCGCGCGGGTCCCCGAGGATCGCCTCGACGGAGCGGGCGGCCGCCTCCGGGTCGATCCCGCTGCCCTCCTCGACCTCCAGCCGCCAGCGCCGTGTCGTCCCCTTGCCCTGCGCGTTGCCGGCGGCGGACGAGCCGGAGAAGGCGCCGGGCTTGCCGGGCGTCGCCGGGGCGCCGGTGGACGCCGAGGGCGAGCCCGCGGGCTGCTGCGAGGGGGCCGCGGGGGACGGCGCGGCCTCGGGTGACTTCGCACCGCCCTGCGGGAGCGGGTTCCCGGCGGCGTCGGTGCCCTCCCCGTCCGGTGCGTCGGGCCGGGCGGCGGTGCGCCCCTTGGCGGCCGTGGTGGCGTCGTCCTCGGGCAGCAGCGCGTAGGCGGTGGCCGAGACGGCGACCAGCGCCGCCGAACCGAGGAGGATCGTGCGCCGCAGCCGCCTGCGCCGTTCGGCCCGGCGCCTGGCGCGCGGGCCGTCTCGGCGGGAACGACCGGTGGAATGGCCTGCCGGCATCGTGAAGCTTCCTGTTCGCGGCGGCCACTGCCGGACCCGCCCACGGTTTGCGGTTCTGATCCGGTGGGTGACCCTCACCGGGCCGCACCCTGGCAGTCAACGCGCATGCGGCGTAGCAGCGTAACTGTCCTTCGGAACAGTTCTACGCTCGGGTACGGAACCGGCACGGCGCGGTACGGCGGAGCCCGCGCCCTCCGGGCCGGCGCGGCCTGAGAGGATGGGGCCGTACCCGCCGATCCGCATCGCAACACGAGGGGCGAACGCCAGTGACAAGGGCCTCCCTGGACAAGCAGCCGCACGAAGTCGCCTCCATGTTCGACAGGGTCGCGGCGAACTACGACCTGACCAACGACGTCCTCTCCCTCGGCCAGGACAGGGTCTGGCGCAAGGAGGTCGCCAAGGCGGTCGGCGCGCGCCCCGGGCAGAAGGTCCTCGACCTGGCCGCCGGCACGGCGACCTCCTCGCTGCCCTTCGCCGCGACCGGCGCGTACGTCGTCCCGTGCGACTTCTCCCTCGGCATGCTCATGGAGGGCAAGAAGCGCAACTCCTGGCTGCCGCTGACGGCCGGCGACGCCACGCGGCTGCCGTTCAAGGACGATGTCTTCGACACCGTGACGATCTCCTTCGGCCTGCGCAACGTCCAGGACACCGACGCGGCGCTGCGCGAGCTGTACCGGGTGACCAAGCCCGGCGGCCAGGTCGTGATCTGCGAGTTCTCGCAGCCCACCTGGGCGCCCTTGCGGACCGTCTACACCGAGTACCTGATGCGCGCGCTGCCGCCCGTCGCCCGCGCGGTGTCGTCCAACCCCGACGCGTACGTGTACCTGGCCGAGTCCATCCGCGAATGGCCCGACCAGCCGGCGCTGGCAGCCCTCCTGCAGAAGGCCGGCTGGTCCAAGGTCGCCTGGCGCAACCTCAGCGGCGGCATCGTCGCGCTGCACAGAGGCACCAAGGACTGACCGCCGTGCCCGACGCTGCGCCCACGGACTACGGGCCCCTGCTGGAGCGGATCGCCGCCGACGTCGCCCCGCTGCTGGGCAGCGGTACGCCCGCCGAGTACATCCCGGCCCTCGCGTCGGTGGACCCGCGGCAGTTCGGGATGGCGATCGCCGATCTCGACGGCAACGTCTTCGGGGTGGGGGACTGGCAGGTGCCCTTCTCCGCCCAGTCGATCACCAAGGTCTTCTCGCTCGCCCTGGCGCTGGCCGGGGGCGGCGACAGTCTGTGGGAGCGGGTCGGCCGGGAGCCCTCGGGCAACCCGTTCAACTCACTCGTGCAGCTGGAGTACGAAAACGGCATTCCGCGCAATCCCTTCATCAACGCGGGCGCGCTCGTGGTCACCGACCGGCTCCAGACCCTGACGGGCGACGCGAGCAGCGAAGTGCTGGAGTTCCTGCGGCAGGAGAGCCGGAACCCGGAGATGGCCTTCGACGCCGAGGTCGCCGCATCCGAGCAGGAGCACGGGGACCGCAACGCGGCCGTCGCCCACTTCATGGCCTCCTACGGCAACATCGACAACCCGGTGCCCGCACTGCTGGAGCACTACTTCTGGCAGTGCTCCATCGAGATGAGCTGCGCCGACCTGGCGCGCGCCGGGAGCTTCCTGGCCCGGCACGGGCTGCGCGCGGACGGCTCGCGGCTGCTGACGCGCAGCGAGGCCAAGCAGGTCAACGCCGTGATGATGACCTGCGGGACGTACGACGCGGCCGGCGAGTTCGCCTACCGGGTGGGTCTGCCCGGCAAGAGCGGGGTGGGCGGCGGGATCGTCGCCGTCGTCCCGGGGCGGTGCACCCTCGCCGTGTGGAGCCCGGGCCTGGACGCCCGGGGCAACTCGGTGGCGGGCGTCGCGGCGCTGGACCGGTTCACGACCCTGACGGGCCTGTCCGTCTTCTGATCCCGTGCTACCGGCCCCCGCCGCGGCGAGCGGCTCCCCGCTTCGCCGCGGCCCCCCGGACGCCGGCCGGGACGAACGCCGGCCGGGACGATCAGCGGGGCTGCGGCAGGTCCCGCAGGTCCAGTACGTAGCGGCGTGCCGGATTCCCGCCCGGCGTGGTGAACTCCTCGGCCAGGGTCATGCCCAGCCGCTCCGCCACGGCCACGGAACGGGCGTTGCGTGCGTGGATCATGGCGCAGACCCGTTCCAGGCCGGCCGCCCGGACGCGTGCCACGGTCGCCTCTGCGGCGGCCGTGGCGTAGCCCTTGCCCCAGTGCTCCCGGCCCAGCCGCCAGCCGATCTCGACCTCCCCGACCGGGCCCCACTCCTGCCGGGGCCACGGCTGGGCGCCGGTGAAGCCGATCACCGCGCCGTCCTCGTCCAGCAGTGTCCACAGGCAGTAGCCGAGCTGTGCGTCGTGCATGCGCTGGCGCGCGGTGAACTCCTCGTACTCGGACAGCTCCGCGGGACCGCCGAGGAACTCCATGACGTCGGGATCGGCGAAGACCTCGTGCCAGGCGTGGGCGTCCTCGTCGGTGGGCACGCGGAGCTGCACCGCGGCGAGCGGCTGCCGGGGCGGGGAGGCCGGCGAGGTCTGCGAGGTCGGCGAGCTTGTCAACGTGGGTGGCCCTTCTGATCGCGATCTCTCTCGCTGCATAGACTGCACATGTCCGGTGCCGTTGGGCACCCTTTATCGAGCCTTCGGGAGACCCCGCAGTGACCGAGCTCCTCTCCGAACACTCCGCGGACGTGATCGTCGTCGGGGCCGGGCCCGCCGGCTCGACCACCGCCTACTACCTCGCCAAGGCCGGATTGGACGTCCTGCTGCTGGAGAAGACGGCGTTCCCGCGCGAGAAGGTCTGCGGCGACGGACTGACCCCGCGCGCCACGAAGCAGCTGGTGGCGATGGGCGTCGACATCTCCGAAGAGGCCGGCTGGCTCCGCAACAAGGGCCTGCGGATCATCGGGGGCGGGCAGCGGCTCCAGCTGGACTGGCCGGAACTCGCCTCCTACCCGGAGTACGGACTCGTCCGCAAGCGCGACGACTTCGACGAGATCCTCGCCCGGCAGGCGCAGAAGGCCGGCGCCCGGCTGTACGAGCGCTGCAACGTCGGCGAGCCCGTCCGCGACGCCCGCACCGGCCGCATCACGGGCGTGCAGGCGAAGCTGGGCGAGGAGAAGACCCCGGTCACCTTCCACGCCCCGCTGGTCGTCGCGGCCGACGGCAACTCCTCCCGGCTGTCCCTGGCGATGGGCCTGCACCGGCGCGAGGACCGCCCGATGGGCGTCGCGGTGCGCACGTACTTCACTTCGCCGCGGCACGACGACGACTACCTGGAGTCCTGGCTGGAGCTGTGGGACCGGCGCGGTCCGCAGGACCGGCTGCTGCCCGGCTACGGCTGGATCTTCGGCATGGGCGACGGCACCTCCAACGTCGGCCTCGGCATCCTCAACTCCTCCTCCGCCTTCAAGGAGCTGGACTGGCGCGAGGTCCTCAAGGCCTGGTGCGCCTCGATGCCGCAGGACTGGGGCTACACCCCGGAGAACATGACGCAGCCGATCCGCGGCGCGGCCCTGCCGATGGCCTTCAACCGGCAGCCGCACTACACCAAGGGCCTGCTGCTGGTCGGCGACGCGGGCGGCCTCGTCAACCCGTTCAACGGCGAGGGCATCGCCTACGCCATGGAGTCCGGCCAGATCGCGGCCGACGTCATCGTGCAGGCGCAGGCCCGGTCCACCCCGGCGCAGCGCGAGCTGGCGCTGCACAACTACCCGAAGGTGCTCAAGGAGACCTACGGCGGCTACTACACGCTGGGCCGCGCCTTCGTGAAGCTGATCGGCAACCCGAAGGTCATGAAGGTCGCCACGCAGCGCGGTCTGACCCACCCGCTGCTGATGAAGTTCACGCTGAAGATGCTGGCCAACCTGACCGACCCGGCGGGCGGCGACGCGATGGACCGCATCATCAACGGCCTCTCGAAGGTGGCCCCGAAGGCGTGACGACGGTCTGACGCAGGCTGCTACGGACGGCGGTCCCGGATCCCCCGGCCCTCAGGGTCGGGGGATCCGTGCACGGTGCGCACGCACCGGGCCAGCAGGACCAGGCCGCACACCAGCAGCGCGACCGAGACGGTCCAGCCGGTGGCCAGGAGGAGGGCGTGCCCCGGTTTCTGCCAGGGGCGCGCGGTGTTCAGCAGCCAGCCCCCGACGGCGAGGAGCCCGAGGCCGAGGGCGGCCCGGACCGCGGTCGGGTCGCCGGCCTCGTGGGGCTCGTACGGCTGTGCGCCCACGGGACCACCACCTCCAGGGTCTGACGCTCAGGGCTTCCGCCGCCATCTTCGCAGGGCGTCGGCCGGCAGGGTGCCACAAGGCCCGTCAGGTCAGGGCAACGGCCGCAGGGCCGGTACTCCGCCCCCGAGCGGGGGAGTACCGGCCCTGCGGCCGTGTGTGGTGCCGTTGGCCCGAGCGGCGCTCAGGGGCGGGTTCAGAGGACGCGGACGGCGCCCGTCGGCCTGTCGTAGCTCAGGCTGCGCTCGACGATGCCCGTGCTGGGGTTCTGCGCGCCGACGAACTTGCCGCCGCCGACGTAGAGGGCGACGTGGTACGCGCTGCCCTTGGAGCCCCAGTACAGGATGTCACCCGGCTGCAGGGCGTTCAGGGAGACCGACGTGCCGGCCGAGGACTGCGCCTGGGACATGCGCGGCAGGGAGATGCCGGCCTGGCGGTAGGCGGCCTGGACGAGGCCGGAGCAGTCGAAGGAGGACGGGCCGGTGCCACCCATGACGTAGGCCTTGCCGACCTGCGCGCGGGCGAAGTTGACGACGGCGGCGGCGGAGCCGGTCGCCGGGGCCGACACGGTGCCGGTGCCCTGCGGAGCCTTGGCGGAGGTCGAGGTGCTCTTGAGGGAGGTGCGGTCGGAGTCGCGGGTGGCGCGCTCGGCCTCGGCCTTGCGGTCCGCCTCCTCCTTCGCCTTCTTCTCGGCGGCCTTCTGGGCCGTCTCCTTGGCCTGCTTCGCCTCGGCGGCGGCGCCGGTACGGGCGCTCTCCTCCTGGGCGGTCAGTTCGCCTTCCACGGCGGCCAGACGGGTGTTCTCGGCGGCCGTGGTGACGGCGGAGGAGACCTCGGCCGCCAGGTCCAGGTTCAGGACCGGCATTTCGAGCGTCGTCTCGGCCACGGGCTCGGACGGGGACGCGCTCGCGGTGCCGGCCATGGCCAGGGTGCTGAGGACGCCACCGGCAACTCCGGCGCGGACCGCGAGCTTCGAGGCGCTGCGGCGGGGCTTCCGGTGGCTGGGTATGTGAGCGGTGTGGGACATGAGAACAACCGCTATCAGGGCGTCAGGGGTCCCTTCAAGAAACGTGGGGTGCGCCACAGTTGCGCGCGAAGTGCGCGAACCGGGCGCGCCCCGACTCTTATTGACGCCGTAACGGGCGAAACGGACACGCCTTCACAAGGCTGTGATCATGGGGTTTCAGAATTAAGTCCGAAATGATCCTCGGACTACCATCCCTCCGCACAGATGGCCAAGCCCGCTTTCGGAACGCCCGATTCAGAGTGGCGCAGGTCACAGGCGGATCACGTCATGTGGGCCCCGTGGCCGGGCCGTGACCTTCCTGTGAAGCGGCCGGGGCGGCTCGTGAACGGATGCACGCACTCGGGGGCCCGCCGCACCCTCGTCTGCCCCGCGTCCACCTCCGTACGCGCGGCCTCCCCCGACCGGGCGACGCGGATCCCCTTACCATCGGGGGCGCTTCCAGGCCAATTTGCCTGCACCCGCCATCATTTGATAGGGCGAGGCGCCTTCCACCTGCGAGAACGGGCTCGAATGTCACCTTTGGTGATCATGCGGCTGCTTCGCGTATGAAGATCACCACTCATCGGACTTCATGATCGTTCGTCAGGTGGTGGAGATCACAAACTCGGTGTTGGTACCCGTGTCGCAGATCACAGACGAGCAGGCATAAGATGCGCACCAGTCCGGCTTGTGAACTGCCTCACATGCGAGCGCTTCATCGAAAGCGTGATCTTCGCGAGGCGGGGCACGCGGCGCCGGCAGCGGTCCAACGGTCAAGGACGACTGGAAGGAGCGAGGAGCGTGAATGCGTACGCGCCCATCCTCGTGCTCGGCGCCCTCGGCGCAGGGTTTGCGATCTTCTCCGTGGTCATGGCCACGCTGATCGGTCCAAAACGGTACAACCGGGCGAAGCTCGAAGCCTACGAGTGCGGCATCGAGCCGACGCCGATGCCTGCCGGCGGCGGTCGCTTCCCCATCAAGTACTACCTGACGGCGATGCTCTTCATCGTCTTCGACATCGAGGTTGTCTTCCTCTACCCCTGGGCCGTCACCTTCGACTCCCTGGGGATCTTCGGGCTCGTCGAGATGCTGCTCTTCGTGCTCACCGTCTTCGTCGCCTACGCCTACGTATGGCGTCGCGGCGGCCTGGAATGGGACTGAGGGGCTGAATTTCCCATGGGACTGGAAGAGAAGCTGCCGAGCGGCTTTCTGCTGACCACCGTCGAACAGGCCGCGGGGTGGGTGCGCAAGTCGTCCGTCTTCCCGGCGACCTTCGGCCTCGCCTGCTGTGCCATCGAGATGATGACGACCGGAGCGGGCCGGTACGACCTGGCCCGCTTCGGCATGGAGGTCTTCCGCGGCTCCCCGCGCCAGGCCGACCTCATGATCGTGGCCGGTCGGGTCAGCCAGAAGATGGCGCCGGTGCTGCGCCAGGTGTACGACCAGATGCCCGCTCCCAAATGGGTCATCTCCATGGGGGTTTGTGCATCTTCAGGCGGAATGTTCAACAACTACGCGATCGTCCAGGGCGTCGACCACATCGTCCCGGTGGACATCTACCTCCCCGGCTGCCCGCCCCGCCCCGAGATGCTGATGGACGCGATCCTCAAGCTCCACCAGAAGATCCAGGGCGGAAAGCTCGGCGTGAACCGGGAGGAAGCGGCCCGCGAGGCGGAGGCGGCGGCCCTCAAGGCGCTCCCCACCATCGAGATGAAGGGGCTGCTCCGGTGAGCGAGACCCAAGAGCCGCGCAACGGCACCGACGTCCCCGGCTCCGACGGTGGCGGCGGCGGCCTGCCCGCGCCGCGCGCCCAGGGCCCCGAGGTGATCGGCGTCCGCAAGGGCATGTTCGGCGCCGGGAACGGCGGCGACACCAGCGGCTACGGCGGCCTCGTCCGCACCGTCGCCCTGCCCGGCGCGACCGCCCGGCCGTACGGCTCCTACTTCGACGAAGTGGCCGACGAGCTCGAAGGCGCCCTGGAGGAGCAGGACCTGGTCCCGGAGAACGCCATCGAGAAGACCGTCGTCGACCGGGGCGAGCTCACCTTCCACATCGCCCGCGAGCACCTCCTACGGGTCGCCCGCACCCTGCGCGACGACCCCGCCCTGCGCTTCGAGCTGTGCACCGGCGTCAGCGGAGTCCACTTCCCCGGGGACAAGGGCCGCGAACTGCACGCCGTCTACCACCTGCGCTCGCTCACCCACGGCCGGATCCTGCGGCTGGAGGTGTCCGTCCCGGACGCCGACCCGCACGTCCCCTCGCTCGTCTCCGTCTACCCGACCAACGACTGGCACGAGCGCGAGACGTACGACTTCTTCGGCCTGGTCTTCGACGGGCACCCGGCCCTCACCCGGATCATGATGCCGGACGACTGGCAGGGCTTCCCGCAGCGCAAGGACTACCCGCTCGGCGGCATCCCCGTCGAGTACAAGGGCGCCCAGATCCCGGCTCCCGACCAGCGGAGGTCGTACAGCTGATGTCCACGTCCAACCACTCCTCCGCTCGCGAGACGACCGAGGGCACCGTCTACACCGTCACCGGCGGCGACTGGGACGAGATCGTCCAGTCGGCGGCCAGGGCCGACGACGAGCGGATCGTCGTCAACATGGGTCCGCAGCACCCCTCCACCCACGGTGTGCTGCGGCTGATCCTGGAGATCGACGGCGAGACCGTCACCGAGGCCCGCTGCGGCATCGGCTACCTCCACACCGGAATCGAGAAGAACCTCGAATTCCGCAACTGGACGCAGGGCACCACCTTCGTCACGCGCATGGACTACCTGACGCCGTTCTTCAACGAGACGGCGTACTGCCTCGGCGTCGAGAAGCTCCTCGGCATCACCGACCAGATCCCGGACCGGGCCACCGTCATCCGCGTCCTGCTGATGGAGCTCAACCGGCTCTCCTCCCACCTGGTGTGCATCGCCACCGGCGGCATGGAGCTGGGCGCGACCACGATCATGATCTACGGCTTCCGCGACCGGGAGCTGATCCTCGACATCTTCGAGCTGATCACCGGGCTGCGCATGAACCACGCGTTCATCCGCCCCGGCGGCCTCGCGCAGGACCTGCCCCCGGGTGCCGTCGACCAGCTGCGCGAGTTCGTGAAGACCATGAAGAAGAACCTGCCGGAGTACGACAAGCTCGCCACCGGCAACCCGATCTTCAAGGCCCGCATGCAGGACGTCGGCTACCTCGACCTCTCCGGCTGCATGGCGCTCGGCGCCACCGGCCCGATCCTGCGCTCCGCCGGCCTGCCGCACGACCTGCGCAAGTCGGACCCGTACTGCGGCTACGAGACCTACGAGTTCGACGTGCCGACCACCGAGACCTGCGACTCCTACGGGCGGTTCCTGATCCGCCTGGAGGAGATGCGCCAGTCCCTGCGGATCGTCGAGCAGTGCCTGGAGCGGCTGGAGCCCGGGCCGGTGATGGTCGCCGACAAGAAGATCGCCTGGCCCGCGCAGCTGGCCATGGGCCCCGACGGCCTCGGCAACTCTCTCGACCACATCAGGAACATCATGGGCACCTCCATGGAGGCCCTCATCCACCACTTCAAGCTGGTGACCGAGGGCTTCCGGGTACCGGCCGGGCAGGCGTACGCGGCCGTCGAGTCGCCCAAGGGCGAGCTGGGCGTCCACGTCGTCTCCGACGGCGGAACCCGCCCCTACCGGGTCCACTTCCGCGATCCGTCCTTCACCAACCTGCAGGCCATGGCAGCGATGTGCGAGGGCGGCCAGGTCGCCGACGTCATCGTCGCCGTCGCCTCCATCGACCCCGTGATGGGAGGCGTCGACCGATGACCGCCAGTCCTCAGAACCGAGGGGTCTCGCTGGGCATGCCCCAGCTGCCCGCCCCCGACTTCCCGGCGGAGGTACGGACACGCCTCGAAGCGGACGCGAAGGAAGTCATCGCCCGCTACCCCGACAGCCGCTCCGCGCTGCTCCCGCTGCTGCACCTGTGCCAGTCGCACGAGGGCTACGTCTCCAAGACCGGCGTCCGCTTCTGCGCCGAGGTGCTCGGCCTGACCACTGCCGAGGTCACCGCCGTCGCCACCTTCTACACCATGTACCGGCGGCGGCCCTCCGGCGACTACCAGGTCGGCGTCTGCACCAACACCCTGTGCGCGGTCATGGGCGGCGACGCCATCTTCGAAGAGCTCAAGGAGCACCTCGGGGTCGGCAACAACGAGACCACCCCCGACGGCAAGGTCACCCTCGAACACATCGAGTGCAACGCGGCCTGCGACTACGCCCCCGTGGTGATGGTCAACTGGGAGTTCTTCGACAACCAGACCCCCGAGTCCGCCAAGGCCATGGTCGACGACCTGCTGGCCGGCCGCGAGGTCTCCCCGACCCGGGGCGCGCCGCTGTGCACGTACAAGGAGACCGCCCGGATCCTGGCCGGCTTCCCCGACGAGCGCGCGGGCGCGGTCGAGGCCACCGGCGGCGCCGGCCCCGCCTCCCTGATCGGCCTGCGCATCGCCCGCGGCGAATCCCCGCACGCCCCGGTCGTCCACCCGCGCGGCGAGACCCGTACCGAGGGAGGGGAGTGATGACCGTGTCGACCGAACTGAGCAAGAACGGCACCAGCCCGGAGAAGCTCCTCGCACCCGTCCTGTCGGCGTTCTGGGACGAACCCCGGTCGTGGACGCTGGAGACCTACCGCCGCCACGGCGGCTACGAGGGCCTGCGCAAAGCCCTGGCGATGACGCCGGACGAAGTGATCGCCTACGTGAAGGACTCGGGGCTGCGCGGACGTGGCGGCGCGGGCTTCCCCACCGGCATGAAGTGGCAGTTCATCCCGCAGGGCGACGGAAAGCCGCACTACCTCGTCGTGAACGCGGACGAGTCGGAACCGGGAACCTGCAAGGACATCCCCCTCCTCTTCGCCAACCCGCACTCCCTCATCGAGGGAATGATCATCGCCTGCTACGCGATCCGCTCGCAGCACGCCTTCATCTACCTGCGCGGCGAAGTCGTACCCGTCCTGCGGCGCCTGCACGAGGCGGTGCGCGAGGCGTACGAGGCCGGATACCTCGGCAAGGCTGGACATCGGGAAAAGAGCGGCCTCGGCAGCGGCCTCGACCTCGACATCACGGTGCACGCGGGCGCGGGCGCGTACATCTGCGGCGAGGAGACGGCGCTGCTGGACTCCCTCGAAGGCCGGCGCGGCCAGCCCCGGCTGCGTCCCCCCTTCCCTGCCGTCGAGGGGCTCTACGCGTGCCCCACTGTCGTCAACAACGTCGAGTCCATCGCCTCGGTTCCCGCGATCCTGAACAAGGGCAAGGACTGGTTCAAGGCGATGGGGACCGAGAAGTCCCCCGGCTTCACGCTCTACTCGCTCTCCGGGCACGTCGCCGGACCAGGCCAGTACGAGGCCCCGCTCGGCATCACCCTGCGCCAGCTCCTCGACATGAGCGGCGGCATGCGGCCCGGGCACCGGCTGAAGTTCTGGACGCCTGGCGGCTCCTCCACCCCGATGTTCACCGACGAGCACCTCGACGTCCCCCTGGACTACGAGGGCGTCGGCGCCGCCGGCTCGATGCTCGGCACCAAGGCCCTCCAGTGCTTCGACGAGACCACCTGCGTGGTGCGGGCCGTCACCCGGTGGACCGAGTTCTACGCGCACGAGTCCTGCGGCAAGTGCACACCCTGCCGCGAAGGCACCTACTGGCTGGTCCAGCTGCTCCGCGACATCGAGGCCGGCAAGGGCGTCATGTCCGACCTCGACAAGCTGAACGACATCGCCGACAACATCAACGGCAAGTCCTTCTGCGCCCTCGGCGACGGCGCGGCCAGCCCGATCTTCTCCTCGCTCAAGTACTTCCGCGAGGAGTACGAGCAGCACATCACGGGCAAGGGCTGCCCCTTCGACCCCAGGAAGTCGACCCTCTGGGCCGACACGGAGGTGAACGCATGACCGTCACCACTACGGCCGCCTCCGGGGGAGAAGCCGCCGTCCCGCCGGAGGACCTGGTCTCGCTGACCATCGACGGGGTCGAGCTCTCGGTGCCCAAGGGCACCCTCGTCATCCGCGCCGCCGAACAGATCGGCATCGAGATCCCCCGGTTCTGCGACCACCCCCTCCTGCCCCCGGCCGGTGCCTGCCGCCAGTGCATCGTCGAGGTCGAGGGCCAGCGCAAGCCGATGGCCTCCTGCACCATCACCTGCACCGACGGCATGGTCGTCAAGACGCAGCTGACCTCCGAGGTCGCCGACAAGGCGCAGCGCGGGGTGATGGAGCTGCTGCTCATCAACCACCCGCTGGACTGCCCCGTCTGCGACAAGGGCGGCGAGTGCCCGCTGCAGAACCAGGCGATGTCGCACGGCAACGCCGAGTCCCGCTTCGAGGGCCGCAAGCGGACCTACGAGAAGCCCGTCCCGATCTCCACGCAGGTCCTGCTGGACCGGGAGCGGTGCGTGCTCTGCGCCCGCTGCACCCGCTTCTCCAACGAGATCGCCGGCGACCCGATGATCGAGCTGCTGGAACGCGGCGCGCTCCAGCAGGTCGGCACCGGCGAGGACGACCCCTTCGAGTCGTACTTCTCCGGCAACACCATCCAGATCTGCCCGGTCGGCGCCCTCACCTCGGCCGCGTACCGATTCCGCTCCCGCCCCTTCGACCTCGTGTCCTCCCCGAGCGTGTGCGAGCACTGCGCGGGCGGCTGCGCGACC
Source organism: Streptomyces sp. NPDC023541 (assembly GCF_055559995.1). Classification (NCBI taxonomy): domain Bacteria; kingdom Bacillati; phylum Actinomycetota; class Actinomycetes; order Kitasatosporales; family Streptomycetaceae; genus Streptomyces; species Streptomyces sp. NPDC023541. The sequence continues at coordinate 463,669 of NZ_JBVHJO010000005.1, read as the reverse complement.
CGTACCGACCACCGCCGGGGCAAGGTGCTGCGGCGCCTCGCCGCGGAGGACCCCGAGGTCAACGAGGAGTGGGTCTGCGACAAGGGCCGATTCGCGTTCCGCTACGCGCAGCGCCCGGACCGGCTGACCACCCCGCTGGTGCGCAACGCCGCCGGAGTGCTGGAACCGGCGAGCTGGCCCGAGGCCCTGGAGGCCGCCGCGAACGGGCTCGCCGCCGCGCGCGGCCGGGCCGGCGTGCTGACCGGCGGCCGGCTCACCGTCGAGGACGCCTACGCCTACGCCAAGTTCGCCCGGGTGGTGCTCGACACCAACGACATCGACTTCCGGGCCCGCGTGCACAGCGCCGAGGAGGCCGACTTCCTGGCCGCCACCGTCGCCGGCACCGGCAAGGACCTCGACGGCGACGGCGTCACCTACACCTCGCTGGAGGCGGCGCCCACGGTGCTGCTCGCCGGCATCGAGGCCGAGGAGGAGGCCCCCGGCGTCTTCCTGCGGCTGCGCAAGGCCCACCGCAGGTTCAAGCAGCGGACCTTCGCCCTCGCCCCCTTCGCCACCCGCGGACTGGAGAAGGCCGGCGGCACGCTGCTCGCCGCCGCCCCCGGCACCGAGCCCGACTGGCTCGACGCGCTGTCCTCGCGGACCGGCCTGGAGGCGGGCGGCGCCGAAGCCGCCGAGGCGCTGCGCAGGCCCGGCGCCGTCATCGTCGTCGGGGAGCGCCTCGCCGGCGTGCCCGGCGCGCTGACCGCCGCCGTACGGGCGGCCGCCGCGACCGGGGCGAAGCTGGTGTGGATCCCCCGCCGGGCCGGGGAGCGGGCGGCCGTCGAGGCCGGCGCGCTGCCGTCCCTGCTGCCGGGCGGCCGGCCGGCGACCGACCCGCGGGCCCGCGACGAGGTCGCCACCGCCTGGGGCCTGGACGAACTCCCGCACCGCTACGGCCGCGACACCGGCCAGATCGTCGAGGCGGCGGCCACCGGGGAACTGTCCGCGCTGCTGGTCGCGGGCGTCGAGGTCACCGACCTGCCCGACCCGGCCCGCGCGCGGACCGCCCTGACGGAGGCCTTCGTGGTCTCCCTGGAGCTGCGGCCCAGCGAGGTCACCGACCACGCGGACGTGGTCCTGCCGGTCGCCGCGGTCGCCGAGAAGGCGGGCGCGTTCATCAACTGGGAGGGCCGGGTCCGGCCGTTCGAGGCCGCCCTCAAGCCCGACCAGATGACCCGCCGGCTCGCCCCGGCCGACGCCCGCGTGCTGCACATGCTCGCCGACGCCGCCGACCGGCCGATCGCGCTGCCGGACGTGCACGCCGTACGCCGGGAGCTGGAGCGGCTCGGCCCCTGGGAGGGCGGGCTCGCCGCCGAGCAGTCCACCGACCCCGTGCCGCTGCCCCGTCCCGGCGTCGGCGAGGCGGTCCTCGCGGGCCACCGGCTCCTCCTCGACCAGGGCCGGCTCCAGGAGGGCGACGAGGCCCTGGCCGGAACCCGGCACGAGGCCGGCGCCCGGCTGTCGGCCGCCACGGCCGCCGAGACGGGCGTCAAGGACGGCGACGTCCTCGCGGTCACCGGCCCCGCCGGCACCGTGGAACTCCCGCTCCGGATCACCGAGATGCCCGACCGCGTGGTCTGGCTCCCGCTGAACTCCACCGGCTCCGGCGTCCTCGCCGACGCCGGAGCCCGCCCGGGCACCCTCGTACGCATCGGTCCGGCGACCCCGGCCGGCGCAGGCGACACCACTGCGGAGGTGGGCGCGTGAACACCGTTCAACTCGCTGCCGAGGACCTGTCCGTCTTCGGACGGGACGTCTGGTGGCTCGTCGTCGTCAAGGCGGTGTTCTGCTTCGCCTTCCTGATGGTGACGGTGCTCTTCTCCATCGTGTGGGAGCGCAAGGTCGTCGCCTGGATGCAGCTGCGCATCGGCCCCAACCGGCACGGCCCGTGGGGCATGCTCCAGTCGCTCGCCGACGGCGTGAAGCTGATGCTCAAGGAAGACATCATCGTCAAGCGGGCCGACAAGGTCGTCTACGTCCTGGCCCCGATCATCGCGGCGATCCCGGCCTTCATGGCCATCGCGGTGATCCCCTTCGGCCCGGCCGGAGACGAGGTCTCCATCTTCGGCCAGCGCACCTCGATGCAGCTGACCGACCTGCCCATCGCGATGCTCTACATCCTCGCTGTGGCCTCGGTCGGCATCTACGGCATCGTCCTCGCGGGCTGGTCCTCCGGCTCCACGTACCCGCTCCTCGGCGGCCTGCGTTCCTGCGCTCAGATGATCTCCTACGAGATCGCGATGGGCGCGGCCTTCGCCTCGGTCTTCCTCTACTCCGGATCGATGTCGACCTCGGCGATCGTCGATGCCCAGCAGGACCGCTGGTTCATCGTGCTGCTGCCGGTGTCCTTCATCATCTACGTCGTCACGATGGTCGGCGAGACCAACCGCGCCCCCTTCGACATGCCGGAGTCCGAAGGCGACCTGGTCGGCGGCTTCAACACCGAGTACTCGTCCATCAAGTTCGCGCTGTTCATGCTCGCCGAGTACGTCAACATGGTCACCGTCTCGGCGGTCTCGGTCACCCTGTTCCTGGGCGGCTGGCGGGCCCCGTACCCGATCAGTCACTTCTGGGAGGGCGCGAACCACGGCTGGTGGCCGCTGCTCTGGTTCGTCCTGAAGGTGCAGCTGCTCCTGTTCTTCTTCATCTGGCTGCGCGGCACGCTGCCGCGCGTGCGCTACGACCAGCTGATGAAGCTCGGCTGGAAGGTCCTGATCCCGGTCTCCGTGGTCTGGCTGATGATGGTCGCCACCGTCCGGGCGCTGCGCAACGAGGCGTACGAGATCGGTGACATCGCCCTCTACGTCGGCGGCGCCGTCGTGGCGATCCTGCTGCTCTCCCTCGTCGCGGACGTCTTCCGCGACAAGCGCGAGAAGGCCGCGGCCGCGGACGCCGCCAAGGACGCGGAGCCCTTCGACCCGCTGGCGGGCGGGTTCCCCGTACCGCCCAAGCCCGGCCAGCACCTGGCACCCGTACCCCGCAGGCGGCCCCGCAGCGAGCGGGAGCTGATCGTCAGTGGCGGCGCGAACCCCGACAGTGACCGAGAGGAGGGTGCTGAGAATGTCTGACGAGAAGTGGCAGAACCCGGTGGCCGGCTTCGGCGTGACCTTCAAGGCCATGTTCAAGAAGCGCCTCACCGAGCAGTACCCGGAGCAGCAGAAGACCACCGCCCCGCGCTTCCACGGACGGCACCAGCTCAACCGGCACCCCGACGGTCTGGAGAAGTGCATCGGGTGCGAGCTGTGCGCCTGGGCCTGTCCCGCCGACGCCATCTACGTGGAGGGCGCCGACAACACCGAGGAGGAGCGCTACTCCCCGGGTGAGCGGTACGGCCGGGTCTACCAGATCAACTACGCCCGCTGCATCCTGTGCGGGCTGTGCGTCGAGGCGTGCCCGACCCGGGCGCTGACCATGACGAACGAGTTCGAACTGGCCGACGCCAGCCGCGAGTCGCTCATCTACACCAAGGAGCAGCTGCTCGCCGGTCTGAGCGAGGGCATGGTCGAGGCCCCGCACTCGATCTTCCCCGGCACCGACGAGCAGGACTACTACCGCGGACTGGTGACGGGCGCCGCCCCGGGCACGGTCCGGCAGGTGGCGGTCTCCAAGGGCGAGGAGCCGGCCGACGCCGACGGCGGCACCGCGGCGGAGGTGGGGGCATGAGCGCCATCGCCGCGACCGCCACCTCCGGTGGCGAGGCCGTGCAGTTCTGGATCCTCGGCACGGTCGCCGTCATCGGCGCGCTGGCCACGATCCTGATGAAGAAGGCCGTGCACAGCGCACTCAGCCTCGCCGGGACGATGATCATCCTGGCCGTCTTCTACCTCGCCAACGGGGCGTACTTCCTGGGCGTCGTCCAGATCATCGTCTACACCGGCGCGATCATGATGCTCTTCCTCTTCGTGGTCATGCTCGTCGGCGTCACCGCCGCCGACTCCCTGAAGGAGACCATCAAGGGGCAGCGCTGGCTGGGCGTCCTGTGCGGCCTCGGCTTCGGCATCCTGCTGTTCGCCGGCATCGGCCACGCCGGGCTGAGCCAGTTCAACGGGCTCGGCCGGGTCAACTCCGCCGGGCACGTCGAAGGTCTGGCGCAGCTGATCTTCACCAAGTACGTCTTCGCCTTCGAGATCACCGGCGCGCTGCTGATCACCGCGGCCGTCGGTGCGATGGTGCTCACCCACCGCGAGCGCACCGAACGGGCCGCGACCCAGCGCGAGCTGGCCGAGCGCCGCGTGCGCGAGGGGGTGCAGCTCCCGCCGCTGCCCGCGCCCGGCGTCTACGCCCGGCACAACGCGGTGGACGTCGCCGGCCTGCTGCCGGACGGCACCCCGTCCGAGCTGACGGTCAGCAAGACGCTGCGCGCCCGCGGTCAGATCCGCGACGTCTCCAGCGAGGCGCTCGACGACCTCAAGGCGCTGGAACAGAGTTCCGCGGAGCGCCTCGGCCGTGAGGAGGCCTCGAAGTGAATCCGGTCAACTACCTGTATCTGGCGGCCCTGCTGTTCACGATCGGCGCCACCGGCGTGCTGATCCGCAAGAACGCGATCGTGCTGTTCATGTGCGTCGAGCTGATGCTCAACGCCTGCAACCTCGCCTTCGTCGCGTTCTCCCGGATGCACGGCAACCTCGACGGCCAGATCATCGCCTTCTTCACCATGGTCGTCGCCGCTGCGGAGGTCGTGGTCGGCCTGGCGATCATCGTGTCGCTGTTCCGTACCCGCCACTCGGCCTCGGTCGACGACGCCAGCCTGATGAAGCTGTAAGGGGTCGCTGTGGAGAACCTGATTGCGCTGCTGATCGCGGCGCCCCTGCTCGGAGCGGTGGTGCTGCTCTGCGGCGGCCGGCGCCTCGACAAGACCGGCCACTGGCTCGGCACCCTGCTCGCGGCCGTCTCCTTCGGGATCGGCGTCGCCCTGTTCGCGGACATGCTGGGGCGCGGCGCCGACGACCGGACGCTGACGCAGAACCTGTACACCTGGATCCCCGTCGAGGGCTTCCAGGCCGACATGGCGTTCCAGCTGGACCAGCTGTCGATGACGTTCGTCCTGCTCATCTCGGGCGTCGGCACGCTCATCCACGTGTACTCGATCGGGTACATGGAGCACGACGAGCGCCGCCGCCGCTTCTTCGGCTACCTCAACCTGTTCGTCGCGGCCATGCTGCTGCTGGTCCTCGCCGACAACTACCTCCTGCTGTACTTCGGCTGGGAGGGTGTGGGCCTCGCCTCGTACCTGCTGATCGGCTTCTGGCAGCACAAGCCCAGCGCGGCCACGGCCGCCAAGAAGGCCTTCCTGGTCAACCGCGTCGGCGACATGGGCCTGTCGATCGCGATCATGCTGATGTTCACCACGTTCGGGACGTTCGCCTTCGGGCCGGTGTTCGGCGCGGTGGGCGAGGCCTCGGAGGGCACGCTCACCGCCATCGGCCTGATGCTGCTCCTGGCGGCCTGCGGCAAGTCGGCGCAGGTGCCGCTGCAGTCCTGGCTCGGGGACGCGATGGAGGGCCCGACCCCGGTCTCGGCCCTGATCCACGCGGCGACGATGGTGACCGCGGGCGTCTACCTGATCGTCCGCTCCGCCGCGATCTTCAACGGGGCGCCCGACGCCCAGCTGGCCGTCACCGTCGTGGGCGCGGTCACGCTCCTCTTCGGTGCGATCGTCGGTTGCGCGAAGGACGACATCAAGAAGGCCCTGGCCGGCTCGACGATGTCGCAGATCGGCTACATGATCCTCGCCGCCGGTCTCGGCCCGATCGGCTACGTCTTCGCGATCATGCACCTGGTGACCCACGGCTTCTTCAAGGCCGGCCTCTTCCTCGGCGCGGGTTCCGTGATGCACGGGATGAACGACGAGGTCGACATGCGCAAGTACGGGGGCCTGCGCACGTACATGCCGGTCACCTTCGTCACCTTCGGCCTCGGCTACCTGGCGATCATCGGCTTCCCGGGCCTGTCCGGCTTCTTCTCCAAGGACATGATCATCGAGGCGGCCTTCGCGAAGGGCGGCACCGAGGGCTGGATCCTCGGCGGGGTCACCCTGCTGGGCGCCGGCATCACCGCCTTTTACATGACCCGCGTCATGCTCCTCACCTTCTTCGGTGAGAAGCGCTGGCAGCCGGCCGCGGACGGCCACGAGCCGCACCCGCACGAGTCCCCGAGGTCCATGACCATTCCGATGGTCATCCTGGCCTTCGGGTCGGTCTTCGCCGGCGCCTTCTTCGAGATCGGCGAGCGCTTCCTGAAGTGGCTGGAGCCCGTCACCGGCTACTCCCACGGCAACCCGCCGGTCAGCGCCATGACGGTCACCGCGGCCACCATGGTGATGCTCCTCGTCGGAGTCGGCATCGCCTGGGGGATGTACGGCAAGCGGCCCGTCCCGGTCGTCGCCCCGCGCGGCTCCTTCCTCACCCGGGCGGCCCGCCGCGACCTGTACCAGGACGACTTCAACCACGTCGTGCTGGTGCGCGGCGGGGAGCACCTGACCCGCTCCCTCGTGTACGTCGACCACAGCCTGGTCGACGGCGTGGTCAACGGGACGGCCGCCTCGGTCGGCGGCCTCTCGGGCCGGCTGCGCAAGCTGCAGAACGGCTACGCCCGCAGCTACGCGGTCTCGATGTTCGGGGGCACGGCGGTCCTGATCGCCGCGACCCTGCTGATGAGGGCGGTGTGACATGGACTTCCCGCTTCTGACGGTCACGGCCGCGGTGCCCGCGGTCGGCGCGATCCTCACGGCGGCCGTCCCGGCCGCCCGCCGGACCGCCGCCAAGTGGCTCGCGCTGCTGTTCTCGCTGGCGACACTGGCCCTGGCCGTGCTCGTCGCGGTCCGCTTCGAACCCGGTGGCGACCGCTACCAGCTCACCGAATCCCGCGCCTGGATCCCCGACTTCGGTGTCCGCTACGAGCTGGGCGTGGACGGGATCGGGGTGGTCCTCATCGGACTCACCGCGCTCCTGATCCCCTTCGTGATCGCGGCCGGCTGGCACGACGCCGACGCATCCCCGAACTCTTCGAGCAGGGGAGGCCCCACCGAAACCAGCTCCCAGCGCTGGCGGCCGACCCAGGGCTTCTTCGCCCTGATCCTCATGGTCGAGGCGATGGTGATCATCTCCTTCGAGGCCACCGACGTCTTCCTCTTCTACATCTTCTTCGAAGCCATGCTCATCCCGATGTACTTCCTCATCGGCGGCTTCGGGGACCGGGCCCACACCGGCTCGGACGAGAACGCGGCCGCGCAGCGCAGCTACGCGGCGGTCAAGTTCCTGCTCTACAACCTGGTCGGCGGCCTGATCATGCTGGCCGCGGTCATCGGCCTGTACGTGGTCGCCGGGAACTTCTCCCTCCAGGAGATCACCGCCGCCCGGGCCGCGGGCACCCTCGACATGGCGACGAACACCGAGCGGCTGCTGTTCCTCGGCTTCTTCTTCGCCTTCGCGGTGAAGGCCCCGCTGTGGCCGCTGCACACCTGGCTGCCCAACGCGATGGGCGAGTCCACCGCGCCCGTCGCCGTACTGATCACCGCGGTCGTCGACAAGGTGGGCACCTTCGCGATGCTCCGCTTCTGCCTCGGGCTCTTCCCCGACGCCAGCAAGTGGGCCACGCCGGTGGTCCTCGTACTGGCGCTGGTCAGCATCGTGTACGGGGCGCTGGTCGCGGTCGGGCAGCGGGACATCAAGCGGCTGGTGGCCTACGCCTCCATCTCGCACTTCGGCTTCATCATCCTGGGCATCTTCGCGATGACCTCCCAGGGCCAGTCCGGCGCCACCCTCTACATGGTCAACCACGGCCTGTCGACGGCGGCGCTGATGCTGGTGGCCGGCTTCCTGATCTCGCGGCGCGGCTCGCGGCTCATCGCCGACTACGGCGGCGTCCAGAAGGTGGCCCCGGTCCTCGCCGGGACCTTCCTCATCGGCGGCCTCGCCACCCTCTCGCTGCCGGGCCTCGCACCCTTCGTCAGCGAGTTCCTGGTGCTGGTCGGCACGTTCGCCCGCTACCCGGTCGTCGGGATCATCGCCACCGTCGGCATCGTGCTGGCCGCGCTCTACACGCTCGTGCTCTACCAGCGCACGATGACCGGGCCCGTGAAGGAGGAGGTCCGCACCATGCCGGACCTGCGCCTGCGGGAGGTGCTGGTGGTCGCCCCGCTGATCGCGCTGCTGATCGGGCTGGGCGTCTACCCGAAGGTCCTCACCGACATCGTCAACCCGGCGGTGGAGCACACCATGTCGGACGTGAAGCAGACGGACCCGGCGCCCGAGGTCGCCGTCGAAGCCAAGAACGGGGAGGAGGCGAAGTGAGCACACTGACTTCCGCCCACAGCCTGTGGACACTGGCGGCCGACACGCCGGCCGACCGGATCCCGGCGCCGACCATCGAGTACGCACAGCTCGCTCCCACGCTGATCGTGGTGGGCGCGGCCGTCGTCGGGATCCTCGTGGAGGCCTTCGTGCCCCGCAGGGCCCGCTACTACGTCCAGGTGTTCCTGGCCCTCGCCGCGCTGGCCTCGGCCTTCGCCGCGGTGGTCGGCCTCGCGGCCGGCGGGTACGGCTCGGCCAAGGCGCACGTCGCCGCGATGGGCGCCATCGCCGTGGACGGCCCCGCGCTCTTCCTGCAGGGCACCATCCTGCTGGCCTCGGTCGTCGCGGTCTTCACCTTCGCCGAGCGGCGCCTGGACCCGGCCGCACACGGCAACCGGGTGGACTCCTTCGCCGCCCAGGCGGCGTCGGTACCGGGCAGCGACAGCGAGAAGGCCGCCGTCAAGGCGGGCTTCACCACCACCGAGGTCTTCCCGCTGGCCCTGTTCGCGATCGCGGGCATGCTGATCTTCCCTGCGGCCAACGACCTGCTGACGCTGTTCGTCGCCCTGGAGGTCTTCTCCCTCCCGCTGTACCTGCTCTGCGCCGTCGCCCGCCGCCAGCGGCTGATGTCGCAGGAGGCCGCGGTGAAGTACTTCCTCCTGGGCGCCTTCTCCTCCGCCTTCCTCCTCTTCGGCATCGCGCTGCTCTACGGCTACGCGGGCTCCGTGTCGTACGCGGTGATCGCCGACGTGGTGGACGGCACGATCACGAAGATCGACCCGGCGCTGGCCGGCACCATGGGCAACGACGCGCTGCTGCTCATGGGCGGCGCGCTGATCCTGACCGGCCTGCTCTTCAAGGTCGGTGCGGTCCCCTTCCACATGTGGACCCCGGACGTCTACCAGGGCGCCCCGACCCCGGTCACCGGCTTCATGGCGGCGGCGACGAAGGTGGCCGCCTTCGGCGCCCTGCTGCGGCTGCTGTACGTGGTCCTGCCGGGGCTGCGCTGGGACTGGCGCCCGGTGATGTGGGCGGTGGCCATCGTCACGATGCTGGCGGGCGCGGTGATCGCCGTGACCCAGACGGACGTCAAGCGGCTCCTGGCGTACTCCTCGATCGCGCATGCCGGCTTCATCCTGGCCGGTGTGATCGCGACGTCGGCGGAGGGCGTCCAGTCCGTCCTCTTCTACCTGCTCGCCTACTCCTTCGTGACGATCGGCGCGTTCGCGGTGGTCACGCTGGTGCGCGACGCGGGCGGCGAGGCGACGCACCTGTCCAAGTGGGCCGGTCTGGGCCGGCGTTCGCCGCTGACTGCGGCCGTCTTCGCGGTGTTCCTGCTGGCCTTCGCCGGCATCCCGCTGACGTCGGGTTTCACGGGCAAGTTCGCCGTGTTCAGCGCGGCGGCCGAGGGCGGCGCGGGAGCGCTGGTCGTGGTCGGTGTCCTGTCGTCCGCGATCGCCGCGTTCTTCTACATCCGGGTGATCGTCCTGATGTTCTTCAGCGAGCCGAAGGCCGACGGCCCGACGGTGGCCGTCCCCTCGCCGCTGACGATGACGACCATCGCGGTGGGCGTCGCGGTCACCCTGGTCCTGGGCCTGGCACCGCAGTACTTCCTGGACCTGGCCGGGCAGGCGAGCACGTTCGTCCGCTGACCGGCTCACAGGCCACGGCGAAGGGCCCGGCTCCCTCGGGGGGAGCCGGGCCCTTGGCTGTGTGCGGGTCTACTCGGCGGTGCGCCGTTCGGGGGTGATGGATGTCAGGTCGAGGTCGATGTCGAAGGGGGACGAGACCTTGAGGCGGTCGTGGAAGATTCCTGCAGTCCCGTAGCTCCGGGTCGACGGGTCCAATTCGTACACGTAAACCACGGCCCGGCCGTCCTTGTTCTCCACCCGCCAGAAGTGAAGAATGCCTGCTTCTGCGTACTTGACCGGCTTGACGCCACGATCGCGGCCGACGGACTGGGGCGAGACCACTTCGATGGCCAGGTGAACGGACTCCGCAGGGAGCCGGGTCTGGTTCAGATCGCCCACGGCGCTTTCGTCCACGACAATGAGATCGGGTTCGGGACGGTTGTGACGGTCGATGTCGATCGTGAACTCGCGGAACACCTCCAGGCCCGGTGGCTGCTGATCCATGAGGTGCCGGGTGAGGAAGTTGACCGCGCGCATGTGAAATCGAGTCTGCGGACTCACGAAGACCAGGCTCCCGTCGATCAACTCCGTGTGCGGAGGCAGATTCGGAAGCGTGTCCAGGTCGTCGGCGGTCCAGCCGCCCGGCGGGGGGAGCGGCCAGCTGTGTTCCGGGTTCATCAGTGCTCCCATGAGCCGGAGTCTCGCGAGTGCGACCAGCGTATCGCCGGGGATCCGCGGAACACCGTCCTGATGAGTGAGTCATGTGCGCATGACACTTGACTCCACCTGCGGGCGCGGGCTCAGTGGGCGTGGGCGGAGGCCGGCTTGCCCGGAGTGGCAGCCTTCTTCGGGCAGGTCAGGGCCGGGTTCCAGTTGTGGAAGCGGCCGGCCGGGTTCTCCCTGTACGCCCACATGTGCAGGTCGTAGTGCTTGGGCATGCCCGCCCAGTGGCCAGGCATGGGGCCGTCGAAGGGCAGGCCGAACATGCTCGGCCGGTCGTCGGCGGTCTTCAGGTCCTGGTCCCGGTCGGTGGACATCCACTCCACCGTCTCCAGCCTGCGGCGGCCGCTGCGGTCCTTGTCCTTGCTGTAGAGGAGCGCGGTGGGCCTCGCGGGGTCCGTCGAACCCCAGTTGGCCTGCTTGACGTAGTGGTAGTTCATGGCGCCCACCCCGAACGGGTTGCTCATGCACTGCTCGCCGTGCGGGACGTACCCGTCCTTGATGGCCTGCCGCTCGTCCGCGTACTTCGCCGTCGCCGCGATCGCCGTCGCCATGTCCCGCATGGCCTGCGCGTTGCGCGGGTCGGGCGCGGGCCCCTCGACCCCGTGCGCCGGGGCCACGGCGGTCAGGCCCAGCGACACGGCGGCCGCGCAGGTGACGAGGGTCCTCAGGCTGCGTACGGTCATGGCGGCGGCTCCTCGCGGTGGGGGTACGGGGTACGGGTTCCGTTTCCATACGGTCCGTCCACCATCCCGGGCCGCCCCGCCCGGCGCACGCGGCGCGCCTCCGAACGGGGCCCGGCCGCCCCGCCGGTCAGGCGCGGGCCGCGTACGCCCGCACGTCCGCGTCGGCGTCACCGACCGCCGTGGCGAGGGCGGCCCGGGCCTCCGCGGAGTCCCGGTGCGCCAGCAGGGCGAGCACCGCCGCCTTGCGGACGTCCGCGTCCGTGTCGGCCAGGGCCTTCGCCAGCGCCGGCACCGCCGCCTCCGCGGCGGCCGCCGACAGTCCGGCCGCCGCCCCCGCACGCACCTGCCACGCCGGATCGGCCAGCGCTGCCACCGCCGTACGGGCGTACCCGCCCGGGCAGCCCACCGCGGCCAGCGCACCCAGCGCCGCACCCCGTACCAGCGGATCGGCGTCCGACAGCAGCGGGTCCAGCGGCGCCGGTGCCGGGTCGCGCACCGCGGCCAGGCCCTTGGCGACGGCCACCCGCACCTCACGGGCCGGGTCCCCGGCGGACGCGGCCAGTTCCGCCGCCGCGTCCACGGACACCAGACCCCGCACCGCGTGGATCCGTACGTCGACCTCGGCGTCCGCGAGCGCGGCCGCGTACAGCCCGGCGTCCCCCAGCCGCAGCGTCCGCAGCGCTTCGAGCGCGGCCGAGCGCACCGCCGGGTCGGGCACGGCCAGGGCCGCCCGCAGCCCCGTGCCGAGCTCGGGCCCGCCCGGCAGGACCTCCAGCAGCTCGCGCAACGCGGCCGCGGCCGCGGCCCGTACGGCGGGGTCGCAGTCCGCCAGCCGCTCGGCCAGCGCCGGTCCGGCCCCGGCCGGCACGGTCTCGCCGAGCGCGGCCACGGCCGTGGTGCGGACGGCCGGATCGGCGTCGGTCAGGTAGGGGCGCAGGGCGCCGAGCTCCGGGGACTCCTCGGCGAGCGCGAGGAGTTCGAGGATCCGCGGCGAGGAGCCGGCGGCAGTCCCGGCGGTGCCCGCCGCGGTGTCCGCGGGGTCGCCGGCGGACGTCGCCGCGGCGGCAGAGCCCGTCCGCGCCGCCGGAGGCGTACGCCGCGGCCCGGCCGTCGCCACCGGCACCAGCGCGACCTCGCCCAGGTGCCGCTCGGGGCCGCCGAGCGGGCTGAACCCGTCCACCGGCACCAGGTACGGCTCCACCGGCCGCGCGGTGAACTCCATCGTCCCCGAAGCGGACTTGCGCAGGTCCAGATGGTGCAGCCAGCCCGAGTCGTCCCGCTCCGGATGGTCGGTCCGCTCGTGGTACAGCCCCCAGCGGGACTCCGTACGGGCCAGCGAGGCCCGCGCTGCCATCTCCGCGCAGTCCCGGATGAACGACACCTCCGCGCACCGCATCAGCTCGTGGGCGGTGGTGGCCCCCATCTCGCCGATCTCCCCGCTCATCCGGTCGAAGGCCTCCACCGCGAGGGACAGCTTCGCGCCCGTCTTCGGCGGAGCCACGTAGTCGTTCACGAACCTGCGCAGCTTGTACTCCACCTGCGGCTGCGGCGGCCCGTCCGGATGCCGCAGCGGCCGGTAGACCAGCTCGTGCGCCGCCGCCAGCTGGTCCGCGGGCAGGGCGCCCTCGTAGGGCCGGTACCGGGCGGCGTCCGCACCCGCCAGGTCGCCGAAGACGAAGGCCCCGATCATGTAGTTGTGCGGTACGGAGGCCAGGTCACCGGCCGCGTACAGCCGCGGGACGGTCGTGCGGGCGTGGTCGTCGACGCGGACGCCCGAGGCCGAGTGGCCGCCGCACAGGCCGATCTCCGAGATGTGCATCTCGATGTCGTGGGTGCGGTAGTCGTGGCCGCGGTTCGCGTGGAAGGTGCCGCGGGTCGGCCGCTCCGTGGTGTGCAGGATCGATTCGAGGGACGCCACCGACTCCTCCGGGAGGTGGCTCAGCTTCAGGAACACCGGGCCCCGGTCCGAGGCCAGTTCGGCGGCGAACTCGGCCATCATCTGCCCCGACCAGTAGTCGGAGTCCACGAACCGCTCGCCGTGCCGGTTGACCTGGTAGCCGCCGAAGGGGTTCGCGACGTACGCGCACGCCGGCCCGTTGTAGTCCTTGATCAGCGGGTTGATCTGGAAGCACTCGATACCGGTCAGCGCGGCGCCGGCGTGGTAGGCCATGGCGTAGCCGTCACCGGCGTTCGTCGGGTTCTCGTACGTGCCGTACAGGTATCCGGAGGCCGGGAGTCCGAGCCGCCCGCAGGGGCCGGTCGCCAGGATCACCGCCCCGGCGCGCACGGTCACGAACGCGCCGGTACGGGTGTTGAACGCGGCCGCGCCGATCGCCCGGCCGTCGTCGGGCGCGGTCAGGACCCGCACCGGCATCACGCGGTTCTCGATCCGGATCAGCTCGCGCATCTCCCGGCGCCGCAGCTGCCGGTAGAGGACCTTCTTGACGTCCTTGCCCTCGGGCATGGGCAGCACGTACGAGCCCGACCGGTGCACCTGGCGCACCGCGTACTCGCCGTGCTCGTCCTTCTCGAACTTCACCCCGTACGACTCCAGGCGCTGCACCATCGCGAAGCCGCGGGTGGCCGTCTGGCGGACCGTGGACTGGTCGACGACGCCGTCGTTCGCGCGGGTGATCTCGGCGACGTAGTCGTCGGGCTCGGCGCGGCCGGGCACGACCGCGTTGTTGACCCCGTCCATGCCCATGGCGAGGGCGCCGGAGTGGCGGACGTGCGCCTTCTCCAGCAGCAGTACGCGCGCCCCGCGCTCGGCGGCGGTCAGCGCCGCCATCGTGCCGGCGGTGCCGCCCCCGATGACGAGGACGTCGCAGGAGATTTCCTCGGCGTCGCCGAGCGCGGGGATGTCCATGGTGCGGCCCTTCAGAGTGAGTTGATGATCTGCCGGCGGAGTCCGGCGTGCGCGGCGCCCCGGTCCCGCGGGGCCGGAACCGCCACCACCGCGCCGGCGCCGAGCAGCGCGACGCGGTCACCGAGGAAGAGCGCCTCGTCCACGTCGTGGGTGACGAACACGACGGTCGCGCCGGTGCCCGCGAGGACGTCCACGAGGAGGTCCTGCATCTCGGCGCGGGTCTGGGCGTCCAGCGCGCCGAAGGGCTCGTCCATGAGGACGGCCCGGGGGCGCGCGGCGAGCGCGCGGGCCAGCTGGACGCGCTGGCGCTGCCCGCCGGAGAGCTGGTGCGGCAGTTTGCGGGCGTGCCCGGCCAGACCCACGCGCTCCAGCCACTCCCCGGCGGTACGCCGCCGGGCGGCCCGGGCGTTCCCGCGGATGGCGAGGGGGAGTTCGATGTTGGCCCGCACCGTGCGCCAGGGGAGCAGGGCGTCGTCCTGGAAGACCAGCGCCCGGTCGGCGGACGGGCCGCGGACCGGAGTGCCGTCCTGTTCCACCACGCCGTCGAGCGGCGGCAGCAGCCCCGCGAGGGTGCGCAGCAGCGTGGACTTGCCGCATCCGGACGGGCCCACGACGGCGAGCACCTCCCCGGGTTCGACCACCAGGTCGACCCCGTCGAGCACCGTGTTCCCGCGGTGCCCGAGCCGTACGCCGCGCAGTGCGAGCCCGGCCCCGGGCGGGCCCGCGTCCCCCGCAGCGCCGGCATGGGTCCGGGCGTCCGACTGGGTCAGGCTCATGGGGTCACCTCTCGGGTCCGCTCGGGGAAGGTCTCAGGTCCGGAACGTGGCACCGCCGGGCCGGCCGCGCCGGCCGGGCCCGTGACGGCCGCGAGCGGCTCGCGGGACGGGCGCCGCGCGCTCCGGCCAGCCCGGGCCCGGGCGGCGGAGGACGGTACGGGGCCCGAGGAGTCGCGTGAGGGCAGCCACCGCGTCAGACGGCGGCCCGCCCGCTCCACGGCCGTGGACGTCAGCCAGCCCAGCGCGCCGATGGTGACCATGCCGACGAAGACGCCCGGATAGTCGACCACCGTGTAGTCCTGCCAGGTCCGGTAGCCGACTCCGTACTCGCCGGAAATCATCTCCGCCGAGATCACGCAGATCCACGAGACGCCGATGCCGACCGACAGGCCCCCGAAGACGCCCGGCAGGGCACCCGGCAGGACCACCGAGAACAGCACCCGCCCCCGGCCGCCGCCCATCGTCAGCACGGCCTCCTCCCACACCGGGCTCAGCGCCCGCACCGCGTGCCGCGTCGAGACCACGACGGGGAAGAACGCGGCTGCGAAGGTGATGAAGACGATCCCCTGCTCGTTGGAGGGGAACAGCAGGATCGCCACCGGCACCAGCGCGATGGCCGGGACCGGCCTCAGGACCTCCAGCAGCGGGCCCAGCAGGTCCTCAGCGATCCGGGACCGCGCCACCGCCGTCCCCACCGCGACTCCCAGGACCGCGGCGAGCGCGAAGCCCGACACGATCCGGCGCACGCTGGAGCCCAGGTCCTGCCAGTACGCCGCCTGCCGCGCACGCTGCCCGAAGGTCGAAGCCACCTCGCCCACCGTCGGGAACTGCTCGAAGCGCAGCCACAGGTTCACGTCCAGCGAGGTCAGCCCCTGCCACAGCAGCAGGGCCGTGCCGAGCGAAGCGGCCCGCAGCGCCCACCGGCCGGCCGTCATGACGCCAGGGCCCCGGCCTCGGCGAAGCCCACGATCCGCGCCCCCGACCCCTGGTGCGCGTCGACGTACGCCTTCGCGCCCGCCGGGGTGACGAACGCCCGCAGCTCCGGCCCCTCGGCCACCCACACGGCCTTGTCCGCGAACCACAGGGTCCCGGTCACCGCGTCCGGCACGTACGCCGCCCGGACGTCCGCGTCCCGGGCCGCCTTCAGCAGCTCGCGCGGAGAGTCGAAGCTCTGCGTACGGGTCTGGCCCTTCAGCCACAGCTCGGAGCGGGCGGGAGCCGCCACCGGGTACGGCTGCGTGCCCGCCGCCGCCCGCTTCAGGGGCTCCGGGTCCACGAAGGCGTCCACGTCGACGTCGGGGACCAGCCCCGCGTCCTTCAGCACCGGCACGTCCTGCTTCAGCGCGTCGATCAGCTCCGGGCGCAGCGCCGGGTCGAAGGTCGCGATGCCGTTCGCCCCGTTGTAGAGGTACACCACCTCCGCGGGCAGCCCCGTCTCCTTCGCCACCGACTCGGCCGCCGCCACGGGCTCCGCGCGCAGGTGCTCGGTGGCCTTGCGCTGCGCCCGCAGGAAGTCCTCCAGCACACCGGGCCGTTCCTTCGCGAACTTCTCCCGGACCGTGACCCCGTGGAAGGTCGGCAGGTTCAGCTCGGCGCCGTCGTACAGGGCCTTCGCCCGGCCCTCGTACGCCAGCTGCCCCGGCCACGCCACGAACTGCGAGAGGGCGTCCACGCTGCCCGCCTGGAGCGCCGAAGCACCCACGCTCGGCTGCTGGTTGAGCTTCTCGATCCCGTTCGATGGGTCGATCCCGGCGCGCCGCAGGGCCCGTACGAGCGTCCCGTCCGCGGCGGAGCCGACGCTGGTCGACACCTTCTTCCCGCGCAGGTCGGCCAGCGACTGGAGCTTCGAACCGGGGCCGGTGACCACGGTGTTGAGGCCGCCGCGCAGGTTGTAGCCGGTCACGGAGACGAGCCGGGTGGGCTGCTTCAGCTCCTTGCCGCGGGCGGCGTTGATGAGGAGCGGGAAGTCGCCCATCGACCCGATGTCGATCTTCCCCGCGGTCATCTGCGCGGTGATCGGGGCGCCGGTGGCGTAGTCCTGCCAGTCCACCTTGTACGTGACGCCGTCCTTCGCGCCGCGCGCAGCGAGCTCCTGCTCGAAGTAGCCGAGGGAGCGCAGCAGGGTGCCGGCGGTGACGGTGTTGATGGTCTTGGACTGGTAGCCGACGGTCACGGTGACCGTCCTGGAGCCGGCGGCTCCGGCGGAGCCCGAGCAGGCCGCGGCCAGGGGGGCCAGCAGCAGGGCGAGCGCGAGCGGCGCGACTGCCTTCGTACGCATGGGTGTGGGACCTTTCACCGGAGCAGGTAGGGCATGTTGACGGTGACCGCGCCGGTGGGACAGCGGGCGGCGCAGGGGCCGCAGTACCAGCACTCGTCGACGTGCATGTACGCCTTGCCGTCGTCCTCGCGGATCGCGAGCGAGTCGAGCGGACACATGTCGACGCACAGGGTGCAGCCGTCGATGCACAGGGACTCGTCGATGGTCACGGGCACGTCGCCGCGCTGGGGGACCAGAGGCATGGCTGTCTCCAGGAAGGTGGGTACGCAGGGGTTGAGAGCTCAGAGCGAGCGGCGCAGCAGGCCGCTCATGGTGATCCGGTCGCCCCGGAAGCGGATGAACTCCAGGTCCACGGGCCGTCCGTCGGCCAGGTGGGTGAGCCGCTCCAGCATCAGGACGGCCGCCCCGCGCGGGGCCTGGAGCACGGCGGCGGAGTGCGCGTCGGCGTTGACGGCTTCGAGGGTGATCTCGGCGTGGCCGAGCGGCTGGCCGGTCTGCTGCTCCAGCAGCCGGAAGACGTCGGTGTTCTCCAGGTCGCAGCCGAGCAGCGCGGAGCCGATGTCCAGGGGGATGTAGGTGAGGTCGAGGGAGAGCGGCAGCCCGTTCAGGCGCCGCAGCCGTTCGATGTAGAGCACGTCCGTGTGCTCGGGCAGGCCCAGGCGGTGGGCGACCGGCGCGGGCGCCGGCACCGGGCCCGCGGTACGGACCTCGTTGGTGACGGTGCCGTGCTCGTGCAGGGTCTCGGCGAGCCCCTGCAGGCGGTCGAGGCCGTGCGGGTACTTCTCGCAGACGACGACGGTGCCCACGCCGGGCTGCCGTTCCACGAGCTGTTCGCCGCGCAGCAGGTCGAGGGCCTGGCGAACGGTGTTGCGGCTGGCCCGGTAGTCGGCGGCGAGGGCGTTCTCCAGCGGGAGGACCCCGGTGGGGAAGGCGCCGGAGAGGATCTGGTGGCGCAGCAGGTCGGCGAGCTGCCGCGCCTGGTCCGCGCGCAGTCTCCGCCGCCGCGCGGCGTGGTCGAGGCTGCGTTCGGCTGGCATGGCACGGAACATACCGACGGTCCGCGGACGGTGGTGTTGCAGCAGTATTGCGCCACCAGGGGGCTCCTGCGTACCCCCTGTGACCTGCGGCTTCGACGGGGTGGTGGAAAGATCCGCCACCCCGCCGACCAAGGGGTGGACTACGCGGTGCCCACGATGCGGCCGATGACCTCGCCCAGGCCGACGCGCGTGCCGTCGGGGCCGGGGGCCCAGGCGGTGAGGGTGACGGTGTCCCCGTCCTCCAGGAAGGTGCGCTTGCCGTCGGCGAGCTCGATGGCGTCGCGGCCGTTCCAGGTCAGCTCCAGCAGCGAGCCGCGCTGGCCGACCTCGGGACCGCTGACGGTGCCCGAGCCGAAGACGTCGCCGGTGCGCAGGGAGGCACCGTTGACGGTCATGTGCGCGAGCTGCTGGGCGGCGGTCCAGTACATCGTCGCGAACGGCGGCTGCGCCACCTCCTGCCCGTTGATGGAGACGGTGATGTGCAGGTCGAAGCCGCCGGGGCGGTCGACGGCCGCGTCGTCCAGGTAGGGCAGGAGCGGGAAGTCCCGGGCGGGCGGGGCCACGCGGGCGGCGTCCAGGGCCTCCAGCGGGGTCACCCAGGCGGAGACGGAGGTGGCGAAGGACTTGCCGAGGAAGGGGCCGAGCGGCACGTACTCCCAGGCCTGGATGTCCCGCGCCGACCAGTCGTTGAGGAGGAACAGCCCGAAGACGTGGTCCTCGAACGCGCCCAGCGGCACCGGACGGCCCAGCTCGGAGGGGGCGCCGACGACGAAGCCGACCTCGGCCTCGATGTCGAGCTTCACGGACGGCCCGAAGACGGGCGCCGGGTCGGTGGGCGCCTTGCGCTGCCCGGAGGGCCGTACGACGTCGGTCCCGGAGACCACGACGGTCCCGGAACGGCCGTGGTAACCGATCGGCAGGTGCTTCCAGTTGGGCGTCAGCGCGTCGCCGTCCGGGCGGAACATCCGTCCGACGTTGGTGGCGTGGTGCTCGCTCGCGTAGAAGTCGACGTAGTCGGCGACCACGTACGGCAGGTGCAGCACGACCTCGTCCAGCGGCAGCAGGTGCGGCTCGACCGTGGGGCGGTGGCCGGGGTCGGTCACCCAGGCGGTGAGCGCGCGCCGCACGTCGCGCCAGGCGGTGCGCCCGGCGGCCAGCAGCGGGTTGAGGGAGGTGTGGCCGAGCAGCCCGGCGTACGGGGAGCCGAGCGCGACCGCTGCCGCTCCCGCGTCGAGCACGTGCCCGCCGATGCGCACACCGATCCGGCGGCGCTCCTCGCCGACGGTCGAGAAGACGCCGTAGGGGAGGTTGTGCGGCCCGAACGGGTCGCCCTCGGGGACATCGAGGGGGCTCTGCTGGGGCATGGGGTACTGCCTCGCTTTCGACGCGGTCCGGGGGTGTCCCGGGGGCTGGTTGACACGTTACGTGGCTGAGGGGGCGCGTGGGAGGCCGGATTCGCGCTCTATTTGTAGGACTTGTCCAAAGGGGTCCGTATCCTTGGCGCCGTGACTTCCGCGCCTCTTCCGGCCCTCCCCTACGCCTTGATCGCCACTGACCTGGACGGGACTCTGCTGCGTGCCGGGGACACCCTTTCAGCCCGATCCCATGCGGCTCTCGACGCGGCCCGGGCCGCCGGCGCCCGGCACATCATCGTCACCGGCCGTCCCGTTCCACAGGTCCGACACGTCTTCGACGCACTCGGCTACACGGGGCTCGCGGTGTGCGCGCAGGGCGCGCAGGTGTACGACGCGGCGCGCGGCCGGCTGCTGCACTCCGTGTCCATGGACCGGGAGCTGGCGGAGGTGGCCCTCGGCAAGATCGAGGCGGAGGTCGGCGAGGTCTACGCGGCGGTCAACCAGGAGGGCCTGTACGCGGAGATGCTGATGGGTCCGGGCTACCGGATGTGGCACCCGCACCTGCCGACGGTGCGGGTGGCGCGGCGGTCGGGCCTGTGGTCGGCGCCGATCAACAAGGTGCTGCTCCAGCACCCCGAACTGGACGACGACGAGCTGACGCGGGTGGCGCGGACGGTGGTCGGGGACCTGGTGAACGTCACGATGGCGGGGGAGCACACGGTGGAGCTCCAGCCGCCGGGCATCGACAAGGCCAGCGGGCTCGCGCGGGCGGCGGACGTCCTGGGGGCGTCCCCGGCCGGGACGATCGCCTTCGGGGACATGCCGAACGACGTGCCGATGTTCGCCTGGGCCGCGCACGGGGTGGCCATGGCCAACTCCCACCCCGAGCTGGTGGCGGTGGCCGACGAGCTGACGCTGTCGAACGAGGCGGACGGCGTCGCGGTGGTGCTGGAGCGGTTGTTCGGCTGACCGCTGGCTTCCGGCGCGCTCAGCCCGCCGCACGCGGGAGGCGGCGTTCCCACGTGCGGTGGAAGACCACCTCCTCCCCCTCCCGGCACACCACCTCGTTCGTCGTCAGGAAGCCGCCCTCGTCGCAGGAGATCTCCGAGGTGGTCTCCACCCGCGCGTCCCAGCCCGAGTCCGGCCGGTGGAGCCGGATCCGCCACTGCGAGCGGGTCCGGGCCGACAGCGGGTCCCCGTCCTGGATCTCGTACACCTCGGTGGCGTCCTCGGCGTACTCCAGGCCGTCCGGGTAGACCCGGGTGCCCCCGTGGCGCGGGTCCACCTCCAGCCGCCAGGTCCCGCGCGCGACGTCCCGTACGACCAGCCGCTCCGGGCGCGGCTCGTCCAGGGTCGCCGGGAACGAGACGCCCAGCGGCGTCGCCTGCTCCGGCGGCTCGAAGACGATCCCGGCCTCCCCGGCCGGGGAGGCCGCCCGCACCGGCAGGGTCACCGAGCTGCCCGCCGGGTCCAGCGTCCAGCCGGCCCCGGACCCGGCCCGCGGCCAGATCCACGGCCAGTACGCGGAGGACACCGCGAGGCGGATCCGGTGCCCCGGTGTGAAGGCGTGGCCGATGCCGTTCAGCTCGAAGGTGACGTCCTCGTACGAGCCCACCGGCCACGGCACGGCCCGGTCCCGGCCCTGGCGGGCGGAGAGGTTCAGCGCGCCCCGCGTGACCAGCGTCGAGGAGCCGTCCGGGGCGACGTCGCACAGCCGGGCGACGACCTGCCCGTAGGGCACGTCGAGCCGCAGCCGCAGGGTCACCGACGGCCGGCCCAGGATCTCCACCGGCTCCCCGCCGCCCACCGGGAACTCGAAGCAGGCCGACTTCGCGTCCTCCTCCCGCTGGTCCGGCGGCAGGTCGGCGTCGTTGCCGAAGGGGAGGAAGCGGCCCGCGTCCAGCCCGGTGTGCTGCGGGGAGGCGACGGCCACCGGCCCGCCCTGGAACACGTACGGGACGGGGATCACGGTCGGCGAGGGCCAGGCCTTCTCGCCGACCCAGCGCCCCGGCAGCTCCTCGTAGACCGTCGCCGGCGGGTGGGCGTCGCTGATCCAGGCACGGAGCAGCGGCTCGTCCGTCACCCCGTTGTCGGCCCCCTTCAGCCAGTGGTCCCACCAGCGCAGGGTCTCCTGGAGGAAGCCGATCGCGGGTCCCGGCGCAAGCCCGCGGTCCGGGTACTGGTGCGACCAGGGGCCGATCAGGCCCCGTACGCGTGCGGACGGCAGGTGCTCGACCAGCCGCAGCACGGTGTCCCGGGACGGATCGTGCCAGCCGCCGACCGCGAGCACGGCCGCACCGATCGCCCCGTAGTCCTCGCAGACGCTGCCGTGGCGCCAGTAGGCGTCGCGGGTCTGGTGCGAGAGCCAGGTGTGGATCAGCGGTTCCACTGCCGCCAGCCGGTCCAGCCACTGGGCGCGCCAGCCGTCACCGGCATAGTGCGGGTCCGGCGGCCGGGAGGCGAAGGCCAGCATGGTCGCCGCCCACGCGTGCGTGTCCACGGCGAGCACCGAGCCGCCCATGTAGTGCCCGTCGTTGTCGTAGCGGTCGTCCGTCGAGCAGACGGTGACGACCGCCTTGAGCGGTTCGGGGGCGAGGGCGGCGATCTGGAGGGAGTTGCACCCGCCCCACGAGATCCCGAACATCCCCACCGACCCCGTGCACCACTCCTGCGCCGCCAGCCACTCCACCACCGCGACCCCGTCGGCGAGCTCGCGGGCGTCGTACTCGTCGCCCGGCAGGCCGCCGCTGCACCCGTGCCCGCGCACGTCGACCCGTACGGAGGCGTAGCCGTGGCCCGCGTACCAGGGATGGCGCTGCCAGTCGCGCGGCGCGGTCCAGTCGGTGAGCCGGTGGGGGAGGTACTCCAGCAGGGCCGGGACGGGCTCGTCGGTCACGGGGCGCCAGATCCGGGCGTACAGCTCCACTCCGTCGGGGAGCGGGATCCGGACATCCTCGTGCGTGGTGCCGTACGGGAACTCGGTGCGGATGCTCATTGGTTCTGCCACCAATCGCCTCGGCCGCAGCCGTGGCCGTAGACCTTGACCACCTGGGCCTGGATGCCGTTGGCCGGCGCGCCTCGAAGACGCCGGGCGCCGAGGCGTGCCGGCCGGCGGGGAAGCCGAAGCCCATCGTCAGGCACCCGGCGATCGCCGAAAGGGTGGCGAGCACGACGGCGGCAAAGCCCCAGTGCCGACTCTTGTGCTCGCGCCGAGCCGGCCGGTGGCGGTGGCGGGCAGACGCAATCGTCCCGGGGCGGCGGCTGTTCGGCCGCCGGATCCGAGGGCTCGTCCGTCTCGGTCACGGTTCTGCGCAAAACGTACTCTCCGGGTCTTTCGGCTCCTCCCGAACATACCGGTGCTCATCGGGCAGTGTGGGGAGGGTGGCCGGGAAGGCCCTCTCGGTGATCGAAAACGGACCCGATACGCTGGCTTGAGTGATGGCAGCGACACATCGACAATCCATGTGATCGTCAGCGTGATCGTCAGCAGACAGGAGTACCCCTCGTGACCGTCGTCGGGCCGTTCGGACTGAGCGTGCGGGACCAGGCTCTTGAGACCGATGTCCAGGCCGGACTGGCCGCCGTCGAGGCGGGTCTGCTGGAAGCCACCAAGAGCGAAGTCCCCTTCATCACCGAGGCCGCACAGCACCTGGTGCGGGCCGGGGGCAAGCGGTTCCGGCCGCTGCTCGTCATGCTCGCGTCCCGTTTCGGCGACCCCTACGCGCCCGGGATCGTCCCGTCCGCCGTGGTCGTGGAGCTCACCCACCTGGCGACGCTCTACCACGACGACGTCATGGACGAGGCCGACGTACGCCGCGGCGTGGAGAGCGCCAACGCCCGCTGGGGCAACTCGGTGGCCGTCCTGACGGGTGACTTCCTCTTCGCCCGTGCCTCGCACATCCTGGCCGACCTCGGGCCCGAGGCCGTCCGCATCCAGGCCGAGGCCTTCGAGCGGCTCGTCACGGGCCAGATCCTGGAGACGGCCGGGCCGCGCGACGGCCGCGACCCCGTCGCCCACTACCTCGACGTCATCGCCGGCAAGACCGGCTCGCTGATCGCGGTCTCCGGCCGCTTCGGCGCGCTGATGTCCGGTGCCGACGAGTCGGTCGTCGACATCCTGACCCAGTACGGGGAGCGGCTCGGCACCGCCTTCCAGCTCGCCGACGACGTCCTCGACATCGCCTCCGACGCGCACGAGTCCGGCAAGACCCCGGGTACCGACCTGCGCGAGGGCATCCCGACGCTGCCCGTGCTGCGGCTGCGCGAGATGGCCGCGAGGGACGGCCGCGCGGAGGACCTGGAGCTCGTCACGCTGCTGGACGGCGACCTGACGGACGACGCCCGCCACGCCGAGGTGCTCACCCGGCTGCGGGCGCACCCCGCCCTGGAGCAGGCCCGGCGCGACACCGTCCGGTACGCGGAGGACGCGCGCGCCACGCTCGCACCGCTGCCCGAGTGCTTCGCGAAGGCGGCTCTGGAGGAGCTGTGTGACGCGGTGGTGCACCGCGCCGGCTGACGACCGCGGGCGGGCGGGCGCGCCCGACGCCGCCGGACGGGCCCTCCGCCCGCCGACCCCTACGGGTCGGGGGAGGAGGGCCCGTTCCGTGTCATCCCACGGTCGTACGCCCAGTTGCTTCCGGGGACTGACGCCCCGACGCCGCCGTTTTGGTCAGATGGAGTCATCAACCCCACCGGATCGGGTGAGCGCGGCGACACGCGGATCGCCGCAGTCGACACAGAGGGCAGGGCACTGACATGGCAGCGAACACGAAGACTTCTCGCAAGGTCGCACGGTACGCCGTACCGGTCGCGGTGGCGGGTGTCGCCGCGGCGACCGTGGCGATGGTCCCGGCCTTCGCCAACGCCGGCGGGCCCGACCTGCCCAAGGTGACGGCGCAGCAGCTGATCGAGAAGGTCGCCGCCTCGGACGTGGAGCAGCTGTCGGGGACGGCCAAGATCAGCACCGACCTGGGCCTGCCGAAGATCGCCTCCGGGCTCCTCGGCGGCGGCGGTGTCGCGGGCGGCTCGGCGAACCCGGAGGACAAGGTCGCGCAGCTGGCGAACGGCACCCACACCTTCCGCGTGGCGGCCGACGGCGAGGACCGCCAGCGGCTCACCTTCCTGGACGGCAAGGACGAGTACAGCCTCATCCACAACGGCGACGACGTGTGGGGCTACGACTCCAAGTCGAACGAGGTCTTCCACGAGAAGGCGTCCCCGGCGGACAGGGCGGGCAAGGGCGAGGGCAAGGAGCACAAGACCGGTGACCGGCTGACCGCCTCCCCCCAGAAGCTCGCCGAGGAGATCCTCGCGGCCGCCGGTCCCACCACGGACGTCAGCGTGGGCGAGACCGCTCAGGTGGCCGGCCGGGACGCCTACCAGCTGGTGCTCAAGCCCAAGCAGGCCGGCTCGACGGTCGGATCGGTGCAGATCGCGGTGGACGCCGAGAACGGCGTGCCGCTGCGCGTGCAGCTGCTCTCGGCGCAGGGCGGCAAGCCGATCGTGGACGCCGGCTTCACCAAGGTGGACTTCGCCAAGCCGGCCGCCGACACCTTCGCCTTCACCCCGCCCAAGGGCGCCAAGGTGACCGAGGGCGCGGACGGGCACGGCAAGGGCGGCAAGGACGGCGCGTTCAAGGCGCTGGAGTCCTTCCCGGGCCTGGACGGCCTGGCCGGCGGTCCGGGGGGCAAGGGCGACGTGAAGGTGCTCGGCGAGGGCTGGGCGACGATCGCGCGCATCGACTCCGGCGCCGGCAAGAGCCTCAAGGACCTGGAGAACGACAAGAACGCCCCCAAGGAGGCCAAGCAGTTCCTCGACTCCCTGGGGGACAAGGTCAACGGGAAGTTCGGTGAGGGCCGGGTCCTGTCGACCCGCCTGTTCAACGTCCTGGTCACCGACGACGGCAAGGTCTACGCCGGCGCGGTCACCAAGGACTCGCTGGTGAAGGCGGCCGACGCCAACAAGTAGCCGCACCGTGCGGTGAGCGCCGAGGGTGGGCGGGGACTGTGTCCCTGCCCACCCTTGCGTCGTTGTCGCTGCCCGTACAGCGCGTCCGCTGTACGGTGTTGGCATGTCGAGACACGTCACCATCCGCCTGGACGAAGAGTTCCACGAGCGCCTCAAGGCGCGCGCGGCGGCACTGGGGACGACGGTCACCGCTCTGATCACAGAGGTCACGGAGCGCGAACTCGACGAGGACCGGAAGAACTTCCTCTCCGGCATAGAGGAGTTCGCCGATCACTGGGGCTACTTCCAGGAGCGGTTCGGCAATTGAAGATCACCATGGAGTGGGCCTGGACCGCTCTGGCCCACCATCTCCCCTCAGATCCCGCGGTGTGGGATCCCTCCGGGGTGGCCGCTGCGGTCGCCCGGCACCAGAACGACCTGGTCCTGGTGCCAGAACAGCCCGCCCCGGACACCGCGTGGCGGGCCGCCGCGTTTCTGCACACCCTCGCGGTCTGCCCGGCGCTGGAATCACCGATGAACGAGTTC
Organism: Streptomyces sp. NPDC023541; assembly: GCF_055559995.1. Taxonomy (NCBI): domain Bacteria; kingdom Bacillati; phylum Actinomycetota; class Actinomycetes; order Kitasatosporales; family Streptomycetaceae; genus Streptomyces; species Streptomyces sp. NPDC023541. Next base: position 437,498 of record NZ_JBVHJO010000005.1, on the reverse strand, counting down.
TACGCGGCTGCGGCGACCCGCTCGTACCTGCGCGTGGCCGGGGCCGCGAAGCTGCCCTCGCCGGAGGAGCTCGGCGACCTGGTCGAGGCGGCGAAGCTGGGCCGCGCGGACATCGCGGCCGTGGCCGAGGAGCTGCGGGCCCGGATCAGGGAGCCGCTGGAGGCCTCGTCGCAGGCCGCCCGCGCCGAGGACGCCTGAGCTCCGGCAGCGATCCGGGTGGATCGTGCCGGAGCCCTGGAGAGAGGCCGGGGCCGGGCCCCGGGTCGGCTAGAAGGTGATCTTCCAGCTGTTGATGTAGCCGACGTCCTGCGCGGCCGAGTCCTTGACCCGCAGCTTCCAGACGCCGTTCGCGACCTCGCTGGAGGCGTTGACGGTGTACGACTGCACGAGGTTGTCGGCGCTGCCGCCGGAGCGGTTGTGCAGGCCGTAGACCGTGCCGTCGGGGGCGAGCAGGTCGACCACCAGGTCACCGCGGTAGGTGTGGACGATGTTCACGTCCACCTTCGTGGTGGCCGGCGCGTTGCCCGTGACGCCCGAGACCGTGATCGGCGAGGTGACCGCCGCGGCGGGGGAGTCCGGGATGGTCACGTCCGCGGTGTTCTCGAAGGACGGGCCCGGCGGAACCGGGGTGGAGGCGCCCAGGTTCCAGATCGCGTAGGCGATGGCGTCGGCGTTGCGGTCCAGGGCGGTGTCGTTGATGTTCGCGGTGTTGTCGCAGGAGGAGTGGTAGCAGCGGTCGAAGGACTGGCCGGCGGTGCCGCCCCACTTCTGCGCCTGCGCGGAGGACTTGGTGTTGCTGGCCCCGGTGAACAGGCCGCCGACCGGTATGCCCACGTTCTTGAAGGAGGCGTGGTCGGAGCGGCCGTCGCCCTCGGTCTCGATCTCGGTGGGGACGCCGATGCCCGCGTAGTAGTTCTTGAAGGTCTGCTCGATCGTCGGGTCGTCGTCGTAGACGAAGTAGCCCGGGTTGGGCGAGCCGATCATGTCGAAGTTCAGGTACCCGGCGAACTTGGCCCGCTCGGCCGCCGGCAGGTTGTTGACGTAGTACTTCGACCCGACCAGCCCCAGCTCCTCCGCGCCCCACCAGCCGAAGCGCAGGTGCTTGGTGGGCTGCAGCCCGGCCCTGGAGACGGCGAGGGCCGTTTCCAGGACGGCTGCGCTGCCGGAGCCGTTGTCGTTGATGCCCGCGCCCGAGGTGACGGAGTCGAGGTGCGCGCCGGCCATCAGGACCGAGTCGGGGTCGCCGCCCGGCCAGTCGGCGATCAGGTTGTAGCCCGTGGCGCCGCTGGAGGTGAAGGTCTGCAGCGTCGTGGTGAAGCCCGCGGCGTCGAGCTTGGCCTTCACGTAGTCGATCGAGGCCTTGTAGCCGGCCCGGCCGTGGGCGCGGTTGCCGCCGTTGTTGGCGGCGATGGTCGAGAGCTGCGCCAGGTGGGCCTTGACGTTGGCCACTGGGATGTCGGGCGGGGTCGGCGCCGCGGCGACCGCCGTGGGGGCGGCGAGGGCGGCGGGGGCGGCGGAGGCGAACAGGCCGGCGACCGCGAGAGCGGTCACGGCAGCGAGGCGCCGGGAGACGGACAGGCTCATGTGGGGGCTCCGGGATTCCGCTGGGGATATGACGGAACGAGCGAGATAGAGCAGGTGAGCGTTAGTGCGTCAGTGCGAGCCTGATGGTCGGCGAGAATATGACTGTCCGTCAAGACCATAATTCGGTCAGGGCAGTTCGGAAAACGGACGATCCCCGGTACGGGGGTTCCGTACCGGGGATCGTGGGGCCCGGGGCGTTTGCCGGTGCGCGCCCTGCCGGGCGGCGCTACGCGGGTTCGCGGGCCGGTGCCGGGGCGACCACGGGAACCGCCTCCAGTCGGGCACGGGAGCGCCGCGCCGTCCGCAGCGCGTCCCAGGTCAGGAGGGCCAGCGCGGCCCACACCAGGGAGAAGCCGGCCCAGCGCTCGGGCGGCATGGCCTCGTGGAAGTACAGGACGCCGAGCCCGAACTGGAACACCGGGGCCATGTACTGCAGCAACCCCAGGGTGGACAGCGGGACCCGGATGGCGGCGGCCCCGAAGAACACCAGCGGGATCGCCGTGACCAGTCCGGTCGCGGCCAGCAGCAGCGCGTGGCCGGCGCCCTGCGAGGTGAAGCTGGACCGGCCCTGCGCGCCCAGCCACAGCAGGTAGCCGAGGGCCGGGAGGAACAGCATGGCCGTCTCGGCGGCCAGCGACTCCAGCCCGCCCATGTTGAGCTTCTTCTTGATCAGCCCGTACGTCGCGAAGGAGCACGCCAGGACCAGCGAGATCCACGGCGGCCGTCCGTAGCCGACGGCGAGCACGAGCACGGCGGCGAAGCTGATGCCGACGGCCACCCACTGCACGCGGCGCAGCCGCTCGCCCAGCACCAGCACGCCCATGGCGATGCTGACCAGCGGGTTGATGAAGTAGCCGAGGCTCGACTCGACGACGTGGCCGTTGTTGACCGACCAGATGTACAGGCCCCAGTTCACGCTGATCACCGAAGCGGCCAGCGCGGTCAGGCCGAGCTTGCGCGGCCGGCGCAGCAGCTCCCGTATCCAGCCCCAGCGGCGTACCGCGAGCAGTGCCAGGCCGACCACGGCCAGGGACCAGGTCATGCGGTGGGCGAGGATCTCGACGGCCCCGGCGGGCATCAGGAGCGGCCAGAAGAGGGGCACCAGCCCCCACATCCCGTAAGCGCCGAATCCGTAGAGCAAACCCGCGCGCTGCTCGTTCCCTGCCTTCACGGGACCTCCTGTGCGACTTCCGGCCAATTTCACGACGGTATCGCCGCACGGCCCGGATGTCATGGCCGTCATTGCGAGATACTCATGACACCTTTCGGTGCGCCCGTGTCCGTACGGAGGTGCTGGCCGCTCGGGAACCGCCGGGAGCCGAACGGGAGCCGCCCGAGTCCGCCCAGGTCAGGCCAGCGCGGCGCCGATCGCCGCGGCGACCGGGGTCGTCGGGCGCCCGATCAGCCGGGCCAGGTCCCCGCTGGTGCCCGCCAGCCGGCCCCGTGCGATCGCCGCGTCCACGTCGACGATGATCGCCGCGAAGCCCTCGGGCACCCCGGCGCCCGTCAGGATCCGCAGGTGCTCGTCCGCCGGGACCTCGGTGTACGCGATCTCCCTGCCGCTGAGCGCAGACACCTCGGCCGCGTACTCCCCGAGGCTCCACGCGGCGTCGCCGGAGAGTTCGTAGATCTGGTTCAGGTGCCCCTCGCCGGTGAGCACCACGGCCGCGGCGGCCGCGTAGTCGGCGCGTGCCGCCGAGGCGACCCGGCCCTGTCCCGAGCTGCCCACGACCGCTCCGTGCCCGAGGACGGCCGGCAGCTCGCGGGTGTAGTTCTCGTGGTACCAGCCGTTGCGCAGGAAGGTGTAGGGGAGTCCGGAGCCGAGGACGGCCCGCTCGGTGGCGGTGTGCTCGGCGGCGAGCTCGAAGTCGGCCTCCGGGCCGCCGAGGATGCCGGTGTAGGCCAGCTGCGCCACACCCGCCGCCTTGGCGGCGTCGATCACGGCGGTGTGCTGGGCGACGCGCCGCCCGATCTCGTTGCCGGAGATCAGCAGCACCCGGTCGCCGGGCTCGAAGGCGCGGGCCAGAGCCGCCGGGTCGTCGTAGTCGGCGACGCGCACCTCGATGCCCAGGGCGGCCAGGCCGGCGGCCTTCTCCTCGTCGCGGACGACGACGGCGACGCGGTCGGCGGGGACCCGTTCCAGCAGTTCCCCGACGACGAGACGGCCGAGGGCTCCGGTGGCGGCGGTGACGACGATGCTCATGAGTGCTCTCCTCGTTGGGCGACAGCGCCAGCCTACGGTAAGCGCTAACTTTTGGAAAGCGCTATATAGGGGGTAGTGGCCAGGTGGGCGGGCCGCTCATGCCGAAGCCCGGGCCCATGAGGGGCCCGGGCTTCCGGCGGCCGTGTCGCGCGGGTGGGTCAGCCGACGACGGTCCAGGTGTCGTTGCCGTTCAGCAGCGCGCCGAGGTCTCCCTTGCCGCTGCGGTCGACGGCGGCGTCGAGCTGGTCGGCCATGAGCGTGTCGTAGACCGGCCGTTCGACGCTGCGGAAGACACCGATCGGGGTCCGGTGCAGGGTGTCCGGGTCGGCGAGGCGGGAGAGCGCGAACGCCGTGGTGGGGCTGGCGGTCCGGGCGTCGTGGACCAGGACCCGCCCCTCGTTGGCGGGGGTCACGTCGACGACCTCCAGGTCCCCGGTGGCCTGGTTGCGCACGACGCCCTTCTCGTCGTCCGCGCCGAACCGGATCGGCCGGCCGTGCTCCAGCCTGATCACCGCCTCGCGCGCCCGGTCCCTGTCCTTGAGGACCTCGAAGGCGCCGTCGTTGAAGATGTTGCAGTTCTGGTAGATCTCGACGAGCGCCGTGCCCTGGTGGTCGGCCGCCTGGCGCAGCACCTCGGTGAGGTGCTTGCGGTCGGAGTCGACGGTGCGGGCGACGAAGGAGGCCTCGGCGCCGATCGCCAGCGACACCGGGTTGAAGGGCGCGTCGAGCGAGCCCATCGGTGTCGACTTGGTGATCTTGCCGACCTCGGAGGTGGGGGAGTACTGGCCCTTGGTCAGCCCGTAGATCCGGTTGTTGAAGAGCAGGATCTTCAGGTTGACGTTGCGGCGCAGCGCGTGGATGAGGTGGTTGCCGCCGATGGAGAGCGCGTCGCCGTCACCCGTGACCACCCACACCGACAGGTCGCGGCGGGAGGTGGCGAGGCCCGTCGCGATGGCGGGGGCCCGGCCGTGGATCGAGTGCATCCCGTAGGTGTTCATGTAGTACGGGAAGCGGGAGGAGCATCCGATGCCGGAGACGAAGACGATGTTCTCCTTCGCCAGTCCCAGCTCGGGCATGAAGCCCTGGACCGCGGCGAGCACGGCGTAGTCACCGCAGCCCGGGCACCAGCGGACCTCCTGGTCCGACTTGAAGTCCTTCATCGACTGCTTGCTCTCGGCCTTGGGTACCAGCGAGAGCAGGGTCCGCGCCCCGTCGGTCGCCTCCGTCACCTCAGTCATCGATGGCCTCCTTGAGGACCTTGGCGAGCTGCTCGGCCTTGAACGGCATTCCGTTGACCTGGTTGTACGACTGGGCGTCGACCAGGTATTTCGCCCGGATCAGGGTGGCGAGCTGCCCGAGGTTCATCTCCGGCACCACTACCTTCTCGTAACGCTCCAGGACCTCGCCGAGATTCCTGGGGAAGGGGTTGAGGTGGCGCAGGTGGGCCTGGGCGACGGACAGCCCGGCGCCCCTGACCCGGCGGACCGCGGCGGTGATGGGGCCGTAGGTGGAACCCCAGCCGAGGACCAGGGTGGTGGCGCCGCCCGGGTCGTCGACATCGAGTTCGGGCACCTCGATGCCGTCGACCTTGGCCTGGCGGGTGCGCACCATGAAGTCGTGGTTGGCCGGGTCGTACGAGATGTTGCCCGTGCCGTCCTGCTTCTCGATGCCGCCGATGCGGTGCTCCAGGCCGGGGGTGCCGGGGACCGCCCAGGGCCGGGCCAGCGTCTGCGGATCCCGCTTGTAGGGCCAGAAGACCTCGGTGCCGTCGGCGAGCGTGTGGTTCGTGGCGGCGGCGAACTTGACCTTCAAGTCCGGCAGGTCCGCGACCTCCGGGATCCGCCACGGCTCGGAGCCGTTGGCGAGGTAGCCGTCGGAGAGCAGGAAGACCGGCGTCCGGTAGGTCAGCGCGATCCGGGCCGCGTCGAGGGCGGCGTCGAAGCAGTCCGCCGGGGTCCGCGGCGCCACGATGGGGACGGGCGCCTCGCCGTTGCGGCCGTACATGGCCTGGAGGAGGTCCGCCTGCTCGGTCTTCGTCGGCAGGCCGGTGGAGGGGCCGCCGCGCTGGATGTCCACGATCAGCAGAGGGAGTTCCAGCGACACCGCGAGACCGATCGTCTCCGACTTGAGCGCCACGCCGGGGCCGGAGGTGGTGGTGACCCCGAGCGCCCCGCCGAAGGCCGCGCCGAGGGCCGCCCCGATGCCGGCGATCTCGTCCTCGGCCTGGAAGGTCCGCACGCCGAAGTTCTTGTGCTTCGACAGCTCGTGCAGGATGTCCGAGGCCGGGGTGATGGGGTAGGAGCCCAGGTAGAGGGGCAGATCGGCCTGCTGGCTCGCGGCGATGAGGCCGTAGGAGAGGGCAAGGTTCCCGGAGATGTTGCGGTAGGTGCCGGTGGGGAAGGCCTGGGTCGCCGGCGCCACCTCGTAGGAGACCGCGAAGTCCTCCGTCGTCTCCCCGAAGTTCCAACCGGCGCGGAACGCCACGATGTTCGCCTCGGCGATCTCGGGCTTCTTCGCGAACTTCTGCCGCAGGAAGCTCTCCGTGGCCTCGGTGGGCCGGTGGTACATCCACGACAGCAGGCCCAGCGCGAACATGTTCTTGCTGCGCTCGGCCTCCTTGCGGGAGAGCCCGAAGTCCTTCAGCGCCTCCACCGTCAGCGTGGTCAGCGGCACCGGGTGCAGGTTGTAGGCGGCCAGCGAGCCGTCCTCCAGCGGCGAGGTCTCGTACCCGACCTTGGCCATGGGGCGCTTGGTGAACTCGTCCGTGTTGACGATGATCTCCGCGCCGCGCGGCACGTCGGCGATGTTCGCCTTCAGGGCGGCCGGGTTCATCGCCACCAGCACGTTCGGCGCGTCGCCGGGGGTGAGGATGTCGTGGTCGGCGAAGTGGAGCTGGAAGGAGGACACACCCGGCAGGGTGCCGGCGGGGGCGCGGATCTCGGCCGGGAAGTTGGGCAGCGTCGACAGGTCGTTCCCGAACGACGCCGTCTCCGAGGTGAACCGGTCACCGGTGAGCTGCATACCGTCACCGGAGTCACCGGCGAACCGGATGATCACCCGATCGAGACGCCGTACTTCCTTGCCGTCCGGACTCCCCGGAATGCGCTGTCCACCGACAACCGCACCCCCGGCCCCGTCGGCCTGCTCGGCTGGGCTGCTGACCTGGCTGGTCACTGAACTGGACCTCCTTCGAGGCGTGAGCACCCCCATAACCCACCCTACGACGGTAGGGATCAGGCCCCCAGGAGCGACCACATTCTGGACCGTAGGACCGCCCCTTGAGACGACCCGACCGGTATGCCGTATCTGACAGAGTGTCAGTCGATCAAGATTTCAGGTAGGTGAGAACGGCCAGAACCCGCCGGTGATCCCCGTCACTCGGCGAGAGGCCCAGTTTCATGAAGATGTTGCTGACGTGCTTCTCCACCGCTCCGTCGCTCACGACCAGCTGCTTCGCCACGGCGGAATTCGTACGGCCCTCGGCCATCAGCCCGAGCACCTCGCGCTCGCGCGGCGTCAGACCCGCCAGCACGTCCTGCTTCCGGCTGCGCCCGAGCAGCTGGGCGACGACCTCGGGGTCCAGGGCCGTACCGCCCCGGGCCACCCGGACCACCGCGTCCAGGAACTCCCGCACCTCGGCCACCCGGTCCTTGAGCAGATATCCCACTCCGGTACTGGAACCGGCCAGGAGCTCGGTGGCGTACTGCTCCTCCACGTACTGCGACAGCACGAGCACGCCTATCCCGGGGTGATCGCGGCGCAGCCGTACGGCGGCCCGTACGCCCTCGTCGGTGTGCGTCGGCGGCATCCGCACGTCCGCGACCACCACGTCCGGCAGCGCATCCTCGGCAGCCAGCTCCGCCACCGTCTTGATCAGGGCTTCCGCGTCCCCGACGCCCGCCACGACGTCATGCCCCCGGTCGGTCAGCAACCGGGTCAGGCCCTCGCGCAGCAGCACTGAATCCTCGGCGATGACCACCCGCACCCTGTCTTCCACGACTCAGCAGCTCCCGCATCACTCGTTCCCGTACTGCCCGACCCAGCCAAGCATCCCAGCCTTAAGTCCCGGTGAAGGCAGAGCCGGGAGAACAGGTGGGCGTACGGGGGCGAGTTTTCGCATGCCGAGCGGATGGAAGCCCAGAGTCCGGATTTGCCGCTGCCGGCGCCGGCGATTCCGGCTCCGCCGGCGTGCGCGGCCCTGCGTTCGGCGGGGACGGCGCCGCGCCGTTTCAGCCCCGTCGGCGTTTGAGGCGATGCGGCGCGGCGCCCGGGGAAGCGGCGCCGAGCCGGACGCACGAACGGGACCCCCGCCCACCCGGACGGGGGTCCCGGCGCCCCGGGCCGGCCCGGGCTGCCGCGGGCTCGCCGGGGCTGCCGCGGGCCTACGCCCGCCACGGCAGCTCGGCGGTCACCGTCGTCCCTCCACCGTCCGGGGAGTCGACGACCAGCACCCCGTCCACGGCGTCCAGCCGCTCGGCGAGCCCGGCCAGCCCGCTCCCGTCGGAAGCGTCCGCCCCGCCCCGGCCGTCGTCGGCGACCTGCAGCAGCAGCCGCCCCCCGGACTTCCACACGTCCACCGAGGCGGACCGGGCCCCGGCGTGCTTGCTGATGTTCTGCAGCAGCTCCGAGACCGTGAAGTACGCGATCCCCTCGATCGCCGCGGTCGGCCGGGCCGGGAGGTCCACGGCCACCCGTACCGGCACGGCGCACCGCGCCGCCACCGCCGACAGCGCCGCGTCCAGTCCCCGGTCGGTCAGCACCGCCGGGTGGATCCCGCGGGCCAGGTCCCGCAGCTCCTGCAGGGCGATCTTCACCTCGCCGTGCGCCTCGTCCACCATGCGGGCGGCCGCCCGCGGGTCCTCGGCCAGCTTCTCCCGGGCCATCCCCAGGTCCATGGCCAGCGAGACCAGCCGGGCCTGCGCGCCGTCGTGCAGGTCCCGTTCGATGCGACGCAGGTCGGCGGCGGCGGTGTCCACGACGACCCCCCGGTCGGACTCCAGCTCGCTGACCCTGCTGTCCAGCCGGGACGCCCCGAGCAGACCGCCGACCATGACCCGGTCGACGGTGGTCAGCGCCCGGATCACCCACGGGGTGGCGAGGGTGAAGGCCAGTCCGACCAGGCAGGTGAGGGCGATCTCGCCGGGGGAGTCGAGGTAGAAGGAGTAGTCGCCGTTCTGGAAGAGCTGGAGCCCGGGCTGGTCGGTGTAGGCCGGGAAGACCCAGAACCACAGCGGGTACAGCAGGTACGCCCAGCCGGCCGCCCAGAACGTCAGTGCCAGGCAGAAACCGAACACCGCCCACGGGAAGTGGATCACCGAGTACAGCAGGTGCCGCCAGGCGCTCCCGCTCTTGAGCACCGCGCCCACGGCGGCCAGCGGCCCGCTCTTCTTCGCCCGGATCGGCGCCGGCTCGGCGATGTCCGCCCCCAGCAGCGCGCGCACCCGGGCCCGCTCCAGCCGCCCGAACCCACGGCACATCGCGAGGACGCCCGCCAGGACCGGCACGCCGAGGAAGGTGACGAGCAGCCCGGCGCCGAGGCTCACGCCCGTGATGGCGAGCGAGAAGTACAGCGTGCTCAGCGGCAGCCCGACCAGCAGGTACGCGAACTCCCGCCAGGTCCGCCCCGCCACCGGGGCCCACAGCACCGCCCCGGCACCCCCACGCCTGCCCTTGCCGTCGTCCATCTCCCGACCCGCCCTTCCGCTCCTCGACTACGCCCCACCCTCGCCCCCGCCCCCACCCCGAGACCATGCGGCGAGTAGGCATCTCCACCCGGGGGTTAACCCCACCCCGCGGCCCCGAGCGACCCAGCCCCGCCGCCCAGTCCAGCCCCGCCGGCGTTGGAGGCGCGGGGTCTGGCGCGGCGCCCGCTCCCTCCGGCCGTGTCGGGGCCGTGGCCCGGTCTTCCGGAGCCCGCCGCACCATTTCAGCCCCGCCGGCGTTTGAGGCGCGGGTCTGGGGCGGCGCCCCAGGAAACGGCGCCGTGCCCGGCAGGCGAACGGGACTCCCGCCCACCCGGACGGGAGTCCCGCAAAATCAGCCAGCCAGCCAGCCGGCCAGCCGGCCAGCCGGCCAGCCGGCCAGCCGGCCAGCCGGCCAGCCGGCCAGCCGGCCAGCCAGCCGGCCAGCCACCCAGCCCGGCCGCGGCGCGGCGAGACCTCAGCGGCGGTCACGCCACGGCAGCTCCGCCGTCACCACCGTCCCCTCCCCCTCGGGGGAGTCCACCACCAGCACCCCGTCCACCGCATCGAGCCGCTCCGCCAGCCCCGCCAGCCCGCTCCCGCCGGACGTATCCGCTCCGCCCCGTCCGTCGTCCGACACCCGGATGACCAGCCGGGCCCCCGCCCGCCACACCTCCACGGTCGCGCCCCGCGCCCTCGCGTGCTTGCTCACGTTCTGCAGCAGCTCGGACACCACGAAGTACGCGATCCCCTCGATCGCCTCCGCCGGCCGGGCCTCCTGCCCCGACGGCAGGTCGACCAGCACCTTCACCGGCACCACGCACCGCGCCGCCACCGACGACAGCGCCGCGTCCAGCCCCCGGTCGGTCAGCACCGCCGGGTGGATCCCGCGCGCCAGGTCCCGCAGCTCCTGGAGGGCCAGCTTCACCTCCCCGTGGGCCTCGTCGACCATCGCCGCCGCGCCCTCCGGGTCCTCCAGCAGCTTCTCCTTCGCCAGGCCCAGCCCCATCGCCAGCGCGACCAGCCGCGCCTGCGCCCCGTCGTGCAGATCCCGTTCGATGCGCCGCAGGTCCGCCGCCGCGGTGTCGACCACCACGCCCCGGTCGGACTCCAGCTCCGCGATCCGCCGCTCCAGGCCGTCGGAGGGGGACAGCAGGCCCCGTGCCATCGCCCGGTCCGCGTTCGCCAGCAGCCGCACCAGATACGGCAGCACCGGCCACAGCACGAACAGGCCGGTCAGGACTACCGTGAAGGTGAGTACCCCCCAAGGCAGCCGGATCAGCTGGTAGAGCACGGTCCGCCAGCCGACCGGATCCTTGATGCTCGTCCACAGCCAGGGGAAGAACCCGCCGGACCGACGCGGCCCGGGGATCGGGGTCGGCTCCTCCACCCGTACGCCCAGCAGCCACCGCGCCCGGGCCCGCTCCAGCCGTCCCCATTGCCGAGACAGAAAGAGACCGACCGCCAGCAAAGGAAGTCCGATCGCGGTCACGGAAAGACCGCCCGTGGTGGAAACCATGACAACCGCGTAAACGAATCCGATGATCCCCTCTGGCAGGTTGGTCACCAGATGGGCGATTTCCCTCCATGTGACGGCACTGAATACGGGCCGCACGGGAGGAGGCCGATCGTTGTCGGGGATGACATGGCTCGTGGTCATGCGCCACAGCCTGTCAAGCCGGGTCCCCCGATGCCATGGGGTGTCCGGGGTGCTGTGAACGGGGGATAACCCCACCCCGTGTGAGGCAGGCCCTAGACTCCCGTCCGTACCAGATAGTCGACAGTGACCGAGGAGCGAGGAACGGACGTGTCCGAACCAACGGTATCGACCGTAACCGTGCTCGCGGCGGACTACTTCCGGAGTTATTCGGTCGTCGGTCTGCTGGCGGCCCTCGGTGTGCTCTTCGTGGCCGTCGCCTTCGGAGCGGGCCGCCTCCTGCGGCCCGTCGTCCCGACCCGCGAGAAGCTGCTGACGTACGAGTGCGGCGTGGACCCCGTCGGCGAGGGCTGGGCGCACACCCAGGTCCGCTACTACGTCTACGCCTTCCTCTACGTCATCTTCGCCGTCGACTCGATCTTCCTGTTCCCGTGGGCGACGGTGTTCGCCGCCGCCGGCTACGGCGCCACGACCCTGGTCGAGATGTTCGTCTTCCTGGGCTTCCTGGCCGTCGGCCTGCTCTATGCGTACAAGAAGGGCGTCCTCGAATGGACGTGACACCTCAGCCGGAGCTGCTCCCGGAGCCCAAGCGCCTCGGAGTCCTCTCCCGTCTGGCCCCGGAACCGATGAAGGTGGTCCTGAACTGGGGCCGCCGGTACAGCCTGTGGGTCTTCAACTTCGGCCTCGCCTGCTGCGCGATCGAGTTCATCGCCGCGTCGATGGCCCGGCACGACTTCATCCGCCTCGGCGTCATCCCCTTCGCACCGGGTCCGCGCCAGGCCGACCTGATGATCGTCTCGGGCACCGTCACGGACAAGATGGCCCCCGCCGTCAAGCGGCTCTACGAGCAGATGCCGGAGCCGAAGTACGTCATCTCCTTCGGCGCCTGCTCCAACTGCGGCGGCCCGTACTGGGACTCGTACTCGGTGACCAAGGGCGTCGACCAGATCATCCCCGTCGACGTCTACGTGCCCGGCTGCCCGCCGCGCCCGGAAGCGCTCCTCCAGGGCATCCTCAAGCTCCAGGAGAAGATCGCCCGGGAGTCGCTGGCCGAGCGCTACGCCTCGGGACCGTCCGTCTCCCAGCTGACCAGCGGCCTGGTCACGCCCCCGCCCGCGCCCACCGGGGGGGCCGGCGCGTGAACCTCTACGACTCCCTCCCCGACGCCGCGCCGACGGTCTTCGGCGCCGAGGCCCTCGCCGAGCTCTCGTACGACGTCCTCACGGTGGACGTGCCCGTCGGCAGCTGGATCTCCTCCCTGGAGATCGCCCGGGACAAGCTGGGCTGCACGTACTTCGACTGGCTGAGCGCGGTGGACGAGCCCGGAACCGGCTTCCGGGTCTGCGCGCACGTCGCCTCGCTGGAGAACCGCCGCGTACGCCGCCTCCTGCTGCGCACGACCGTCCCGCACAGCGCCCCCTCCCTGCCGTCGGCGGTCGCCGTCTACGCGGGGGCGGAATGGCACGAGCGCGAGACGTTCGAGATGTTCGGGATCACCTTCACCGACCACCCGCACCTGGTGCACCTCCTCCTCCCGGAGAACTTCGAGGGGCACCCGCTGCGCAAGGACTTCGTGCTGGCCGCGCGCGTCGCGAAGGCCTGGCCGGGGGCCAAGGAGCCGGGTGAGGCCCACGACCCGGACGCCCCGAAGCGCCGTCAGATGCTGCCGCCCGGCGTGCCGGACCCCAACGACTGGGGCCCCATGAAGGGCCAGCTTCCGCCGGCCCCGGCCCGTCCGGCCCGCACCCCGCGCGCCGCCGGAACGGCGGGCGCCGCCGCCCGTACCCCGCGCGAGGGCGGCCCCGTCCGCCGGACCCGTTCGGTCGCCGAGGGCTCGGCCACCCAGGCCGTCGAAGCCGCCACCCCGCAGACCCCGGCCCGCCCGCCGCGCCGCAGCCGCTCGGTCGCGGAAGGCTCGGCGAGCCAGGCAGCCGAGACGGCCGCCCCGTCCGCGGCCGCCCCGTCCGCGGCCGCCCCGTCCGCGGCCGCCCCGTCCGCGGCCGCCCCGTCCGCGGCCGCCCCGTCCGCGGCCGTTCCGGCCGCGGAGGCTCCGGAAGCCCCCGCCCGCCCGGCCCGTCGTACCCGCTCGGCGGCCGACGGCTCCGCGAGCCAGGCCGCGGAGGCGCCCGCCCCGGACGCCCCGGACACGGAAGCCGCGGCCCGCCCGCCGCGCCGTACCCGCTCGGCGGCCGACGGCTCCGCGAGCCAGGCCCCGCCTTCCGACGGCGGCGCGGCCGGCCAGGCCGCAGGCGCCGCTGCCGGCGCGGGTGAGGCGGCGCGTCCGGCGCGCCGCACCGCACCCCGCAGCTCCGACGCCCCCTGGCACGACCCGAAGCCCGCCTTCGAAGAGCCGGCCCGCGAACCGGCTCCGAAGGCCGAGCCCGGCGCATCCCCCGCGGCCGCACCGAAGGCCGAGCCGGGAGCCGAGCCCGCACCGGAACCCAAGGACCCCGGGACCCATCCCGAGACCCACCCCACCACCGACAACGGAGGCGACGCGTGAACGACGTCCTCGACGTCGCCCTGCGGCTGATCGTCGTCTTCGCCGTCTTCCTCGTGCTCCCGCTCGTCGTCGGGCAGACCGAGCACAAGGTGATGGCCCACATGCAGGGCCGCCTCGGCCCCATGTACGCCGGCGGCTTCCACGGCTGGGCGCAGCTCGTCGCCGACGGCGTGAAGTTCGCGCAGAAGGAAGACGTCGTCCCGGCCAACGCCGACCGCCGGATCTTCCAGCTGGCCCCCGCCGTCGCCCTGCTGCCGTACCTCCTCGTCCTCCTCGCCATCCCGATCGGCCCGGGCGAGGGGGCGGTCGGCCAGGTCATCGACGCCGGCCTGTTCTTCGTGCTCGCCGTCATGGGCGTCGGAGTCCTCGGCTCCCTCATGGCCGGCTGGGCCTCCGCGAACAAGTTCTCCCTGCTCGGCGGCCTGCGCACCGCCGCGCAGCTGCTCGCCTACGAGCTCCCCATGCTGCTGGCCGCCGCCTCCGTCGCGATGGCCGCCGGGACGGTCTCCCTCACCGGCATCGTCGAGGGCTTCCAGTGGTGGTGGCTGCCCTGGCAGATCGTCGGCGCGCTCGTCTTCTTCACCGCCGGCCTCGCCGAACTGCAGCGGCCCCCCTTCGACATGCCCGTCGCCGACTCAGAGATCATCTTCGGCGCGTACACCGAGTACACCGGCCTGCGCTTCGCGCTGTTCCTGCTCGCCGAGTACGCCGGCATCGTCGTCCTCTGCTTCCTCACCACCGTCCTCTTCCTCGGCGGCTGGCACGGCCCCTTCGGCGCCGACGGCCTCGGCTGGGTCTGGACCCTGCTCAAGACCGCGGTCCTCGCCTTCGTCGTGATCTGGCTCCGCGTGAGCTACCCGCGCCTGCGCGAGGACCAGCTCCAGAAGCTCGCCTGGACCACACTCATCCCGCTCGCGCTCGCCCAGATCGCGCTCACCGGCATCGTGAAGGTGGCGATCCAGTAATGCCCATCCCCGGATCCGGCCTCGCCAAGGGCCTGGCCGTCACGCTGCGCACGATGACGAAGCGCTCGCACACGGCCCAGTACCCCGAGGTCCAGCCCGAACTCCCGCCCCGCTCCCGCGGGGTCATCGGCCTGTTCGAGGAGAACTGCACGGTGTGCATGCTGTGCGCCCGTGAGTGCCCCGACTGGTGCATCTACATCGACTCCCACAAGGAGACGGTCCCCGCCTCCACCCCCGGCGGCCGCGAGCGCAGCCGCAACGTCCTCGACCGCTTCGCCATCGACTTCTCCCTCTGCATGTACTGCGGCATCTGCATCGAGGTGTGCCCCTTCGACGCCCTCTTCTGGTCGCCGGAGTTCGAGTACGCGGAGACCGACATCCACGAGCTGACCCACGAGCGCGACAAACTCCGCGAGTGGATGTGGACCGTCCCGGCCCCGCCCGCCCTGGACCCGGCCGCCGAGGAGCCCAAGGAGATCGCCGCCGCCCGCAAGGCCGTGGAGAAGGCCGAAGCGGCAGCAGCCGCCGCCTCGGCGGCCGCCGAAGCCGCCGCCCAGGCCGCCGAGACCGAACCGCCGACCACCCCGACCCCGGAGTCAGACGCGTGACCCCCGCCGCCACCCTGGCCGCCGCCACCACCGGGCCCGGGTTCCTGTCCCCGACCGGCGTCGAGATCGCCTTCCTCCTCGTGGGCCTCGCCACCTTCGGCGCGGCCCTCGTCACGGTCACCACCAAGCAGCTGGTCCACGCCGCCCTCTGGCTGGTCGTCACGCTGGGCGGCATCGCCGTCGAGTACCTGCTGCTGACCGCCGAGTTCATCGCCTGGGTCCAGGTCCTGATCTACCTCGGTTCCGTGGTCGTCCTCCTCCTCTTCGGGCTGATGCTCACCAAGGCCCCCATCGGCCGCTCCCCGGACGCCGACTCCGGCAACCGCGTGGTCGCGCTCGGCGTCGCCGCCGTCGCGGCCGTCGCCCTGGTCTGGGTGGTCGTCGACGCCTTCCGCACCACCTGGATCGACCTCGACGGGCCGGTCCAGGGCTCCACGAAGGTCTCCGGCGAGATCCTCTTCCAGCACTGGGTGCTGCCCTTCGAGGCGCTCTCCGTCCTCCTCCTCGCCGCCCTGATCGGCGCCATCGTGCTGTCCCGCCGCAACGACCCCGCAGACGCCAGTGACAAGGGACAGCGCTGATGCACCTCGCCTACCCCGCCGTGCTAGCGGCGCTCCTCTTCTGCACCGGCCTGTACGGAGTGCTCGCCCGCCGCAACGCCATCCTGGTCCTGATGTCCGTCGAGCTGATGCTCAACGCCGTCAACCTCAACCTGGTGGCCTTCGACGTATGGCTGCGCGACACCCTGCACGCCGGCCAGGCCCTCACCCTCTTCACCATCGCCATCGCCGCCGCCGAGATCGGCATCGGCCTCGCGATCGTGCTGATGGTCTACCGCAACCGGGGCACCTCGGACGTCGACCGCCTGCGCGACACCTCCGAGGGCCACGAGCCCCACCCGAACAACGCCGGCGACAGCACCGGCACCGCCCGGCCGGAGGTCGCCGCGTGAGCACCACGACCCTCGCCGTCCTCGTCCCGCTGCTCCCCTTCCTGGGCGCGGTCGCGGGACTGCTGCTCGGCCGCAGCGCCCCCGGATTCGTCCGCCCGCTCGCGATCCTGCCGACGCTCGCCGCCGCCGTACTGGCCGTCACCGTCGCCGTCCGCCAGGGCGGCGGGCAGCCCATCAGCACCGCGACCGAGCTGACCCCGACCGGCTCGGTGCCGATCGACCTCTCGCTCTACATCGACGGCTTCGCCGCCCTGGTCGCCGTCCTGGTCGGGGTCGTCGCCACCTGCGTTCAGCTCTACTCGACGGCGTACCTCCGCGAGGACCCGCGCTACCCGTCGTACGCCGCCCTCGTCTCGCTCTTCACCTCCGCCATGCTGCTCGTCGTCTACTCCGGCGACCTGATGGTGCTGCTCGTCGGCTGGGAAGTCATGGGCATCTGCTCGTACTTCCTGGTCGGCCACTACTGGGAGACCGAAGCGGCCCGCTCCGCCTCCCTGAAGGCCTTCCTCGTCACCAAGCTCGGTGACGTCCCCTTCCTGATCGGCCTGTTCGCGCTCGCCACCGACGCCGGCTCCTTCCGGATCACCAAGATCCTCGGAACCGTCGCCGCCGGCGGACTCGACCACCCGACGCTGATCGCGCTCCTCCTGCTCGCCGGAGTCGCGGGCAAGTCCGCGCAGTTCCCGCTGCACACCTGGCTCCCCGACGCCATGGCCGGCCCCACCCCCGTCTCCGCGCTCATCCACGCCGCGACGATGGTCGCCGCCGGTGTTTACTTCATCGCCCGCCTCCTGCCCGTCTTCACGGCCTCCGCCGCCGCACTGGTCGTCATGGCCGTCATGGCGGCCGTCACGATGGTCGGCTCCGCCCTCGCCGCCCTCGCCCAGGACGACATCAAGCGGGTCCTCGCCTACTCCACGATCGGCCAGCTCGCCTACATGACCGGCGCCCTGGCCGTCGGCGACCGCGGCGCCGCCGTCTTCCACCTCCTGTCCCACGGCGCCTTCAAGGCGCTCCTCTTCCTGGGCGCAGGCGTGATCATCCACGCCGCCGGTACGAACTCCCTGGCCGCCATGTCCCGGATGGACGGCCTGGCCAAGCGCATTCCCGACGCCTTCTGGACGATGACGATCGCGCTTCTCGCGCTCGCCGCCATCCCGCCCTTCGCCGGCTTCTTCTCCAAGGAAGCCGTCCTCGTCGCCGCCGAGCAGACCGCCACCGGCCACTCCGACCTCGCTCCCAGCGCCGCCGGCTGGCTGGTGCTGATCGCCGGCGTGCTCACCGCCCTGCTCACCGCCGCCTACGCCGCCCGGCTGTGGCTGATGGCCTTCCGCGGCCGGGGCGCAGCCGCCCCCGACCACGGCAAGGAGCCCTTCGCCATGACGGGCGTGCTGTGGCTGCTGGCCGTCCCGTCGGTCGCCTTCGGCCTCGCGGCCGACTCGATCGCCGACTGGTTCGACGGCAGGGCCCTCACCCCGACCGTGGCCACCTCGGTCCTCGGCACGGGCGCCGCCGTCATCGGCGCGATGCTCACCTACGCCCTCTGGCAGCGCGCCACGGCCAAGACCGCCACGGCCCCCGCGGCCGGACCCGCCACAGCCGCCGCCGAGCAGCCGGCCGCCGTGGCCGCCACGGTGTCCGCGGCCGCCGAGTCCGCGGCCGAGACGCCCGAGGTCGCGGAGGTCACCCACGAGCACCCCACCGTCCCGGCGGGTCCCGCCGCCGACCCCGGCCGGGCCCTCTTGGGCCCCCTGCACCGCCACGCGGCCGACGGCTTCCACCTCGACGCCGTCTACGACCGGCTGTTCGTCCGCCCC
Organism: Streptomyces sp. NPDC023541; assembly: GCF_055559995.1. NCBI lineage: Bacteria > Bacillati > Actinomycetota > Actinomycetes > Kitasatosporales > Streptomycetaceae > Streptomyces > Streptomyces sp. NPDC023541. The sequence goes on along the minus strand of NZ_JBVHJO010000005.1, from coordinate 419,528 downwards.
GTCCGTGCGGCGGCCCGCCTCGTCAGCTTCCTCGACCGCGAGGTCGTGGACACCTACGTCCGCGGCGCGGGCAGCGGCACCCGGCTGCTCGGCGGCCTCGTACGCCGCGCCCAGACCGGCAACGTGCAGAGCTACCTGAGCGCCCTGCTCGCCGGCGCCGTGGTCCTGGCGATCGCCACCGCCGTCCTCGCCAACGTCAACGCCGGATCGTGAGCCGTGAGTCAGCCGTGATTGATATCAGCCCGTCCGTGATGCAGTTCCTTCTGGCGTTCATGCTGGCCGCACCGCTCCTCGGAGCCGCCGCGGCCCTCCTGCCGGCCCCGCCCGGTCTCAAGGGCCGCAGCCCCGAGCAGGCCGTCCTCCGACACGGCGTGACCGTGACCGGCGTGATCCTCGCCGCGGCGATCGCCCTCACCCTGGGCTTCGACCACGACGCCCCGTCCCGCTTCCAGGCGACGACGGACATCAGCTGGATCCCGGCGCTGGACGTCCGGATCCACCTCGGTGTCGACGGCATTTCGCTCCCCCTCCTCCTGATGACCGCGCTGCTGTTCTTCCTCTGCGCGCTCTACAGCTACTTCAAGCTCCCCGCGGGCCCTTCCCCGAAGGCCTTCGTCGCGCTGCTCCTCGTCCTCGAGTCCGGCACCCTCGCCACCTTCGCCGTCCTCGACCTGCTGCTCTTCTTCCTCGCCTTCGAGATGGTCCTCATCCCGATGTACTTCCTGATCGCCCGCTGGGGCGGTGCCCAGCGGCAGGCCGCCGCCTGGAAGTTCATCCTCTACACGCTCCTCGGCTCCGTCGTCATGCTGCTCGGCCTCCTCCTCATCGGTGTGACGGCGGACACATTCGACATGGTGGCACTCGCCTCTGACAACGGCCGCGAACTGACGCACACCACCCAGCTCCTGGCCGTCCTCGCCATCGGCACCGGCCTCGCCGTGAAGACCCCGATGTGGCCCCTGCACAGCTGGCTGCCCGACGCCCACACCGCCGCCCCCACCGTCGGATCCGTCCTCCTGGCCGGCGTCCTGCTCAAGATGGGCACGTACGGGTTCGTCCGCATCCTGCTCCCCGTCACCCCCGACGGCATGGCCACCTTCGCCCCCTACCTGGGCGCCTTCGCCGTCGTCGGCATCGTCTACGGATCGCTCGCCTGCCTCGCACTGGCCCGCAAGGGGAACAAGGGCGACCTCAAGCGGCTCATCGCCTACTCCTCCGTCGGCCACATGGGCTTCGTGCTCCTCGGCATCGCGTCCATGACCCCCACGGGAGTCAACGGCGCCCTCTTCGCCAACATCGCCCACGGCCTGATCACCGGCCTCCTCTTCTTCCTGGTCGGCGCCCTCAAGGACCGCTACGGGACCGCCGACCTCGACACCCTCGCCGGAGCCACCGGCGCCGCCCTCTACGGCCGCGCCCCCCGCTTCGGCGCCCTCCTCGCCTTCGCCGCCGTCGCCTCCCTGGGCCTGCCCGGCCTCGCCGGCTTCTGGGGCGAGATGCTGGCGCTCTTCGGTGCCTTCGACCCGGCCGAGGGCCTGCCCCGGGCCGCGTTCCTCACGTACACGGCCGTCGGCGCGTTCGGCACCCTGCTCACGGCCGCCTACCTGCTGGTCGTCGTACGGCGCGTCTGCATGGGAGACCCCGCGGCCGGCCCCGAGCTCGCCGTCGCGGACGTCCACCGCTACGAGTTCGCCGCCTGGACCCCGCTCGTCGCCCTCACCGTCCTCGCCGGCCTGTGGCCCGCGCTCCTCCTCGGCCTGACCGACCCGGCCGTCCAGCAGCTCCTCGCAGGAGGCAACTCATGACGGCCCTGACGGTCCTCGCGGCCGAGAGCCCCAGCCTGGTCCAGTCCGTCGACTGGCTCGCCATCGCACCCGTGGTGATCACCGCCGTCGTCGGCCTGGTCGTCCTCGTGGCCGACCTCTTCGTCGCCGAGCGGCACAAGGCGGCCCTCGGCTGGATCTCGGTGGCCGGCCTGGCCGCCGCGACCGCCACCCTGATCCCGCTGCGCGCAGGCGGCCGCTCCACCTTCTGCCTCACCGCCGATCCGGAGGCCTGCAGCTACACCGTCGACCACTTCACGGTCGTCGTCCAGTTCCTGGTGCTGGCCGGAGCCCTGCTCACCGCGCTCCTGTCGGTCACCGCCGTGCGCGACACGCGGATGCCCGCAGGCGAGTACTGGTTCCTGCTGCTCTCCTCCGCGGCCGGCGCCGCCCTGCTGCCCGCCTCCCGCGACCTGGCCACCCTGATCGTCGCGCTGGAGGTCGCGTCCCTGCCCGCCTTCGCCCTCGTGGGATTGCGGCGCGGCGACCGGCTCTCCTCCGAGGCCGCCCTGAAGTTCTTCCTGTCCTCCGTCACCGCCACCGCCGTGTCGCTGATGGGCGTCAGCTTCGTCTACGCCGTCACCGGCTCGCTGCACCTCACCCAGGTCGCCGACCGCCTCGAGGACGTCCCCGGACAGTTCGACACCCTCGCCATGGCCGGCGTCGCGCTCACCCTGGTCGGCTTCGCGTTCAAGACCGCGGCCGTCCCCTTCCACTTCTGGGTCCCCGACACCTACGTCGGAGCCCCCCTGCCCATCGCCGGCTACCTCTCGGTGATCGGCAAGGCCGTGGGCTTCACCGGCCTCATCCTCGTCACGGTGATCGCCTTCCCGGCGTACTCGCAGATCTGGGGCCCGGCCATCGCCGTCCTCGCCGCGCTCACCATGACCCTGGGCAACGCCGCCGCCGTGCGCCAGTCCGCGGACCGCCCGAACAGTGCCGTACGGCTGCTCGCCTGGTCCTCGGTCGGCCAGGCCGGCTACCTGCTGGTCCCGATCGCCGCCGCCGCGTACTCCGAGCGCGACCAGATCGGCTCCACCCTCGCCTACGCCCTGATGTACGCCGCCGTGAACCTCGGCGCCTTCGCCGTGGCCGCCCTCGTCGCCCGTACGAAGCCGCTCCACCGGATCAGCGACTACCGCGGCCTGTACGCCGAGCGCCCGCTGGCCGCCCTCTCCCTGGCCTTCTTCCTGCTCTGCCTGGCCGGCCTGCCGCCGGGCATCATCGGGCTCTTCGCCAAGGTCACCGTCTTCCAGTCCGCCGTCGACGCGGGCCTGGGATGGCTGGCCGTGCTCATGGCGGTCAACGTCGTCATCGCCCTGTACTACTACCTGCGCTGGACGGCGCTGCTCTTCCGGGCGCCCGAGGGCGCGTCGGCCGCGGAGGGCGCGCCGGTCCGTACGAAGGCCCCCTGGCCGGTCGCGGCGGCCATCGTCGCGACCGCGATCACCGCTGTCGTCCTCTCGGGTGCCCCGCAGCTCGTCCTGCGCGTCGCGTCGGGGAGCCTCTTCACGCAGTAGCCCGTACCGGGCCGGTCAGCCCGTACGGAGCAACGCGCACGGCGGCCCCGCCGCCCCCGCCGAGGGGGCGGCGGCGGGCCCCCGTCCCGGCACGCCCTGGGAACCAGACGCCCTCACCTCGCGTTGACCAGGAAGGGAGGGTCCACTGGACCGTAGACCCTCAAATCCATGACGGGCTCCCCTGCCGAACCACTTGGAGGGCGTACCGTGCACCGCCGGCACAACGGGCTCAAGACCGCCGTACTCCTCGGCGGGCTGTCCGCACTCATCATCCTCATCGGCAGCTTCTTCGGCCGGACCGGCCTGATCGTCGCCGTCGTCGTCGCACTCGGGACGAACGCCTACGCCTACTGGAACAGCGACAAACTCGCTCTGCGCGCGATGCGCGCCCGTCCCGTCAGCGAATTCGAGGCACCTCAGCTCTACCGCATGGTGCGCGAGCTCTCCACGTCCGCGCGCCAGCCCATGCCACGCCTGTACATATCGCCCACCGAGGCCCCGAACGCCTTCGCCACCGGCCGCAACCCGCGCAACGCCGCGGTCTGCTGCACCGAGGGCATCCTGCGCATCCTCGACGAGCGCGAGCTGCGCGGGGTCATCGGCCACGAGCTCAGCCACGTCTACAACCGCGACATCCTCATCTCGTCGGTGGCCGGAGCACTCGCCTCGGTGATCATGTTCCTGGTGAACTTCGCCTGGCTCATCCCCGTCGGCAGGTCGAACGACGACGAGGGCCCCGGTCTGCTCGGCATGCTGCTGATCATGATCCTGGGCCCGCTGGCCGCGTCCGTGATCCAGCTGGCCGTCAGCCGCTCGCGCGAGTACGAGGCCGACGCCTCCGGCGCCCAGCTCACCGGGGACCCGCTGGCCCTCGCCAGTGCCCTGCGCAAACTCGACGCGGGGACCAAGCAGCTCCCGCTGCCGCCCGAACCACGGCTGGAGACGGCGAGTCATATGATGATCGCCAACCCCTTCCGCCCCGGTCAGGGATTGACCAAGATGTTCTCGACCCACCCCCCTATGGCCGAGCGGATCGCCCGGCTCGAACAGATGGCAGGCCGACGCCGATGAAGACAATCCTGAACGTCATCTGGCTCATCCTCAGCGGCATCTGGCTGTTCCTGGGATACGTGCTCGCGGGTGTGCTCCTCTGCATCACCATCATCGGCATCCCGTTCGGCATCGCCGCCTTCCGCATCGCCGTCTACGCCCTCTGGCCGTTCGGCTACACCACGGTCGAGCGCCACGACGCCGGCGCCGGATCCTGCGTCGGCAACGTGCTCTGGCTCGTCCTCGCCGGCTGGTGGCTCGCCCTGGGCCACATCGTCACCGGCATCGCGCTCTGCGTCACGATCATCGGCATCCCCTTCGGCATCGCCAACTTCAAGATGGTCCCGCTCTCCCTGCTCCCGCTGGGCCGCGAAATCGTCCCCACGGACGCCCCGTTCGCCGCGCGGTGAGACACGTCTGACGCGGCCCGGTCAGGAGTTGTCCACAGGCCGGGGCGGCTGTCGGTGGGGTGCGTCACCATGAACGCATGAACGAGACCGAGCAGTTGCTGGAGCAAGTCGCAGCCCGTGCGCGCAACGCCGCGCACGGGCGCGAAGAGCATGCAGAGCCCCTGCCGGCGCCCCTGGGCGCAGGGGAGATCACCCGCGCCCAGGGCATACTCGGCTTCGCCCTGCCGCCCCTGCTCGCCCGGCTCTACACCCGCGTCGCGGACGGCGGATTCGGCCCGGAGCACGGGCTGCTGCCACTGCGTCAGGCACTCGCCGCCTACGAGGCGCAACGCGCCTCCGGCTGGCGGTGGCCCGAGGGGGTCCTGCCCGTCGCCGACCTCGGCTGCGCCGTGTACGCCTGCGTCGACTGCAGATCCGCAACGGCCCAGGTCCTGCTGTTCGACCCGAATCCCGGGGAGCCCGACCTGGCCTGGTCCGTCGACGCCCCGAGCCTGGCGGGCTGGCTGCGCGGCTGGCTCGACGGCACGGCGTGGTTCTGCGAGGAGTCCGCACTGGGGGAGGACCACGACCTGGAACCGGTTCCCTGGGCGGAGTTCAGATCCCGGATCTGAGCCGGCCGCGCACCTGGTACGCCAACGCGCCCAGAGCCAGTACGGCAGCCCCCGCGACCACCGACGCGAGGGGCAGCGCACACGCCAGCACCACACAGCCGGACAGCCCGACCGCCGCCACGGCCCGCCCCTTGACACCTGAATCGAGAGTCCACGCGGAGGCGTTCGCGATCGCGTAGTAGGCGAGCACGCCGAAGGAGGAGAAACCGATCGCGCCCCGCAGATCGGCCGTGGCCGCGAGCACCGCCACGACCGCCCCCACCGCGAGCTCGGCATGGTGCGGCACCCTGTGCCGGGGATGTACGGCGGCCAGCGCGCGCGGGAGATGGCCGTCCCGGGCCATCGCCAGTACGGTCCGCGACACCCCGAGAACGAGGGCCAGCAGGGAACCCAGCGCGGCCAGGGCCGCGCCCACCCGGACCACCGGCGCCAGTTCCGGCCCGCCCGCCGCCCGGACCGCGTCCGCCAGCGGCGCCGACGACCCCGCCAGTCCCTCGACGCCGAGCACCGACAGCAGCGCCACCCCTACCGCCGCGTACACCAGCAGGGCGATCCCCAGCGCGATCGGCACCGCCCGCGGGACGGTCCGTTCCGGGTCCCGCACCTCCTCACCCAGGGTGGTGATCCGGGCATAGCCCGCGAAGGCGAAGAACAGCAGGCCAGCGCCCTGCAGCAGCCCGAAGGGGGTCCAGTCCGGGCCGCCCAGCCGCTCCAGTGCCGCCGCACCCGAGGACAGGCACACCACGACCGCCCCGGCCAGCACCGCCAGGACCGCCGCCACGATCAGCCGGGCGATCCGGGCGGACTTCTGGACACCGCCGTAGCTCGCGGCCGTGACCGCCACCACCGCCGCCACGGCCACGGCGTGCTCCCGCCCGGGCCACACGTAGGCACCCACCGTCAGTGCCATCGCCGCGCAGGACGCGGTCTTGCCGATCACGAACCCCCAGCCGGCCAGATAGCCCCAGAAGGGGCCGAGCCGCTCCCGCCCGTACACGTACGTGCCCCCGGAGGCCGGATACCGGGCGGCCAGCCGCGCCGAGGAGTGCGCGTTGCAGTAGGCCACGAGGGCCGCCACCGCCAGAGCGGCGAGGAGCGCCCCTCCCGCCGCCCCCGCGGCCGGGGCGAAGGCCGCGAACACCCCGGCGCCCACCATCGCGCCGAGCCCGACGACGACCGCGTCGGCTACCCCCAGGGTGCGCTTCAACTCATCCGTCACCAGCGGAGGGTAACGGGGCTAGATGACGCCTTCCCGGCCGGGAAGGGGCGCTCGGGTGCGCTCCCACCCTTCCAGGGCGGTCAGGCAGGCGTGGTCGAGGTGGCGCAGGCCGCTCAGGTCGAGCCGGACCGGCTGCCCGTGCGGCAGCGCGTCCAGTGCGTCGAGCAGCTTCGGCAGCCGCAGGAAGCTGGCGTTCCCCATGACCCGCACGCACAGCTCCCCGTCCTCCCACACCTCCTCGACGTGCACGTGGGAGGTCTCCCAGGCCGCCTTGGCGATGGCGAGCCCCAGCCCGACCAGCACCCCCTCGAAGAGGTTGGTGACGACGATCGCGCAGGCCGTTGTGACCAGCACCACCGCCTCGCCCCGGTGCGTGCGCCACAGTGCGGCCACCGCCCTGACCGGCAGCAGCTTCCATCCCGCGTACAGGAGCACCCCGGCCAGAGCGGCGAGCGGCACGCTCTCCAACACCTGGGGGAGGGCCACGGCGAAGAGCAGCAGCCAGCCGCCGTGCATCACGCGGGCCGCCCGGGTGCGGGCGCCGGCCTCCACGTTGGCGGCGCTGCGGACGATCACGGCGGTCATCGGCAGTGCCCCGAGCAGCCCGCAGACACTGTTGCCCACGCCCTGGGCGATCAGTTCCCGGTCGTACTCCGTGCGGGGTCCGTCGTGCATCCGGTCCACGGCGGCGGCGCTGAAGAGGGTCTCGGCGGAGGCGATCAGCGCCAGCGCGATCACCGTCCCGACCGCGCCGAGGGAGGCCAGCACCTCGAACTCGGCCCAGCCGGGCGGGGACACGGCATCCAGGGCCCCCGTCACCCGCACCTTCTCGACGGGCAGCCGCAGCAGGGCGGCCGTGGTGGTGGCGGCGGCCACCGCGACCAGCGCGCCGGGCAGCAGCCGCAGACGGGCGGGCGCCCGCCGCCACGCGACGATGACGGCGATGGTCCCGGCCCCGAGCAGCACCGCGGCCCAGTCGGCCCGCGCCGCCAGCCCGTGCACCCCGCCCAGCTTCGCCAGGGTCTGCCCGGGGGCCTCCGCGTCGCCCAGGGCGTACAGCTGCCCGGAGATCAGCACGAGCCCGATGCCGGCCAGCATGCCGTGCACGACGGCCACGGAGATCGCCCGGAACCACCGCCCGAGCCGCAGCACCCCCATGCCCACCTGCACCGCCCCGGCGGCCAGCACCAGCACCCCGAGGGCGGCCGCGCCGTACGCCTGCACTGCCTCGTAGACGAGCACGGTGAGCCCGGCAGCGGGCCCGCTCACCTGGAGGGAGCTCCCGCGGAACCAGCCGGTGACCAGCCCCCCGACCACGCCGGTGACGATCCCCAGCTCGGCGGGGACCCCGGAGGCGACCGCCACCCCCACGCACAGGGGGACGGCGACCAGTGCGACGACGACGGACGCCCCGAAGTCCGCGCGAAACGTGCCGGCCCCAGGCATGCGAGAACCCCCTGCCACGCGGTGATGTGATGACACCACCGTGCTGGGCGCACTCCCCGCCGCCCAAGTGCCCATGGGGGCCCGCGCCAGCGCGTGCGCCGCACACGCCCGGCACACACGCCCTACGCACCCCGCAACCACCGCGGCCCGGCGGTCGGTGAAGACCGCCGGGCCGGCGTGGTGGCAGGTCGAGGACCCGGGTCAGCGGTAGTTCACGAACTGGATCGCGAACTCCAGGTCCTTGCCCTTGAGGAGGGCCTGGACGGCCTGGAGGTCGTCGCGGCTCTTGGAGCTGACGCGCAGCTCGTCGCCCTGGACCTGGGCCTTGACGCCCTTCGGACCCTCGTCCCGGATGATCTTCGCGACCTTCTTGGCGTTCTCCTGGGAGATGCCCTCCTCGATCGTGGCGAAGATCTTGTACTCCTTGCCGGACAGCTGCGGCTCACCGGCGTCCAGCGCCTTGAGCGAGATCCCGCGCTTGACCAGCTTGGTCTCGAAGACGTCGAGGACGGCCTTGACGCGCTCCTCGGAGTTCGCCTCCATCAGGATCTTCTCGCCGGACCAGGCGATGGTGGCGCCGGTGCCCTTGAAGTCGTAGCGCTGCGAGAGCTCCTTGGCGGCCTGGTTGAGGGCGTTGTCGACCTCCTGCCGCTCGACCTTCGAGACGATGTCGAAACTGGAGTCGGCCATGTGCTGTGGCTCCTTGAAGTCGATTGCGATCACCCCGGAGGGCGCGGCCGGACATCCCCGGACCGCTCGGCAAAGCCTAGCCACCGCACGCACCCACGGCGCTGATCAATCCGGTGGCGAAGCACCCCCGGTCATCAGGTATCGTTTACGTCGTTGCCAGGGAGAACCGCGGACACGCGGCCTCGAAGGCGACATCCCATGGCGGTGTGCCCGAGTGGCCAATGGGAGCGGACTGTAAATCCGTCGGCTTAGCCTACCCAGGTTCGAATCCTGGCGCCGCCACGCGATAGAGATGGCCCTTGATCTGCGGAAACGTGATCAAGGGTCATTTCGTTTATGCGGGCCGGAGCGGCGTGCGGGCTCGCCCCACGCCGCGGACTCCGCGGGTCCTCCGCCAGTCACTGCTGCGGGGTCGCCCCGGACGGCCCGTCGGGCCGCGAAGGGCCGTGGGGGTGGTCGGGTCGTTACGGTGTGCTACCCGGACCCACCCGTCCACGAAGTCCTGTCGCGCGTACGAGCCGTGGAAGTAGGAGCTCAGGTTGTCGATCAGGCCCGGTGGCCGGAGGCGTTGCGTCAGCTTCCGCTGCTGGAAGAGCGTGTTGGTGGAGATCGACTTCACGCGGCTGATGCGTTCGGCGATCACGTGGCCGGCGAAGCCACCGACGATCGCCGGGACGAGTTGATCAACATGCGCCCCCGTTCGGCTGGTACGGCCAGCTGCCCGCTGTACGGACAACTCGCTTGCTCCGTGCCGAGATTGTGCCGCAGTGAGGTGGCTGAAGGGGATGCTTTTGCCGCAGGGGAGCCGGCGCCGGCCCCACCGTCGGCGCATCGTCGGGGGCCCGCGGTCGTTCTCCGGGGGTGAAATGGACATCTGACACGCGGGGGAAGGTCGGCGGCGGGGTACTCATCGCCCTGCTCGGCGCGGGGATTCCGGCTCTGATGGGAGCCGCCCTGCATACGGACGTGGGCGAGCCCTACCGGGAGACCCGGCTGTACTTCGGCACCGAACGGACCGACGGCGGGGGGCCGGTCGTCGAGCGGGAGTTCATGCGGTTCCTGGACCAGGAGATCACCCCCGCCTTCCCCGAGGGGCTGACCCTCCACGACGGGTACGGCCAGTGGCGCGGCGAGAACGGCAAGATCGTCCGCGAGACGTCCTACGAAGTGGTCCTGCTGTACCCGGAGAAGGACGCCGACGACCGCAGCGGGCGCATCGAACGCATCCGCGACGCGTACGAGAGCCGCTACCAGCAGGACTCGGTCGGACGCTCCGACGACAAGGTGGAAGCGCAGTTCTGAGCCGTCGGCGGGGAGGCCGGCCCGGAGCCGGCCTGCCCGCCGGGCCGTCAGTTGCCCGCCACGTCCTTCACGGCCACCTCGACCGGGGTCGAGCCGGAGATCAGCTCCAGGGTCAGGCCCGCCGTCGCGGGTGTCTCCACCAGCTCGGCCAGCACCGCCGCCACGTCGTCGCGCGGGACGGCCCCCCGACCCGTGCGCACCTCCAGGCGGACCTGCCCCTTGCCTGCGTCGTCGAGCAGCGAGCCCGGGCGCAGGACCGTCCACTCCAGGCCCAGCCGGGTCCGGACGTGGTCGTCGGCCTCACCCTTCGCCCGCAGATAGACGTCGAACACCTCGTCGCCCTCGTGATGGGCGTCGGCGCCCATCGAAGAGACCATCAGGAAGCGGCGCACCCGGGCCCGTTCGGCCGCGTCGGCGAACAGCACCGCCGCGCCCCGGTCCACCGTGTCCTTGCGTGCGGCACCGCTGCCGGGGCCGGCGCCCGCCGCGAACACCGCCACGTCCGCACCCTGCAGGATCCCCGCCACATGCTCCACCGTGGCCGACTCCAGATCGCAGAGCACCGGTTCGGCGCCCGCCTCCCTGAGGTCGTCGCCCTGCTCCGGATCGCGGATGATGCCCGCGACCTCGTACCCGCGCGCGGCGAGCAGGCGCTCCAGCCGCAGCGCGATCCGACCGTGTCCACCCGCGATGACGATGCGCATGCCCCGACGGTACGACGAGCCGGGCGCCCCCGCCCTGGGAAGACACCCCCCGGGGGGTGTCGCGCCGATCACGCCCGGTCCGTCGGCAAGGCACCCACTAGGGGCCGGACTCCGTACGGCCCTGCCGGGGCAGGTCCAGGGCCACCGCGACGGCGGAGTCGCAGTACTCCCGTACGGCGCTCGTACGGGCCACCACCCGCCCGCGGTGGACCACGATCCGGCTGTACGCGAGGGACAGCACGCCCGCGATCCTGTCCCCGCGCACGGCGAGCAGCTCCGCGGGGAAGCCGGCCTCCACGCGCACCTCCGGCAGGCCCATGGCCTCGCGGGCGCAGGCGCTGACGCAGTCGTAGGCCTCGCCGGGGCGCAGGCCGCCCTGGGAGGCCAGCAGGTACGCGGCCTCCAGCGGGTCGCCCCGGCCGACCGGGTTCCCGGCGTCCCGAAGCGCCCCGCTGCCCGCCGCGACCCGTACGCCGGCGCCCCGCAGCAGCCGTACGGGGGCGGCGCGCAGGCCGCGGCGTTCCAGGGCCGCGCAGTCGCCCTGGGGCAGGCAGGTCACCCTTACGCCGGCCGCGGCCAGCTGGTCGGCGGCGCGGGCGGCCGCGTCCAGCGGGAGCCGGGACAGGCCCCCGCAGGGGCCGATGGTCACCCCGGGCCGCAGACCGCCCGCCATCGCCGCGAGCCGGGCCAGGCGGGCCGGGTCGTCACCGTCCGTGTGCAGGTCCACGGGGCATCCGTGCTCGTCGGCGAGCTCCAGGACGGCTTCGAGGAAGCCCGTCGGGTCCGGATCCAGGTCCGGGCAGCCGCCGATCACCGAGGCGCCCATCTTCACCGCGTCCCGCAGCATGGCGAGTCCCTCCGCCCCGGCCACCCCGGTCAGCAGCCGGGGGACGGCCACCGCGGTCAGGTCCGTGAGCCCGCGCAGGGAACGCCGGGCCTGGAGCACGGCCTCCATGGGGCCGAGACCGTACATGTCGCCGATGCGCACGTGGGAGCGCATGGCGGTCGCGCCGTGCCCGAGCTGGAGCAGTGCCGCTTCGGTGGCCCGGCGCTGCACCTCGTCGGGCGCGTACGAGACGGGCCCGTCGCCGTCGGCGGTCAGCGCGGTGTCCCCGTGGGCGTGGGGCTCGGCGGGGGCGGGAAGCAGCAGGTAGCCGCTGAGGTCGACCCGGGACAGCACGGAGGAGGAGAGGCTGCCCGTGGTTCCGACGGCCTGGATCCGGCCGCCGCCGAGGCGGACGTCGACGGTACGGCCGTCCGTGAGGCGGGCCCCGGCGAGGAGCAGGGTGGTGGCCTCGGCGGCGGCCGCGCTGCCGCTGCGGCGGGACGGGGACGGCTGCTGCGGCTGGCTGTCGGACATCGCGCTCCTGCGGTGGCTCGGGCGGTTCCTGGGGCCGTGGCCGCGGCCCGCGGCCCGTGGCCCAAGATCACGCAGCGTGGTCAGAGCCTAGGGCGCGGTGCACTCCGCTTCACGGAAGAGGGCAATAGTCGTACCGGTGTGGTGCCCGGCGGCCGCGCCCGCGCGTGCGCCCCCGTACTGCCCGCCGCCGTCCCCGCCGTCCCCGCCGTCCGCGTCGTCCGTGCCGCCCCCGCGGTCCCCGGGGAGCGCGCGCGATGTGTGAGCTCGCACACAAACTTCGGGAGAAGTGGGGTCCCAGTGGCCTGCGGGTTGATCGAGAAGGGCTTCCGAACCCCCTCGGAGCCCTGCTCCCGCAAAGGATTTGGGCGATCGGCGGGCAACCGTGTAATGTCTTCATCGCTCGCCCCAATAGCTCAGTCGGTAGAGCGTCTCCATGGTAAGGAGAAGGTCTGCGGTTCGATTCCGCATTGGGGCTCTGGTGAGAGAGGTTCCCCACCCTCGGGTGGGGAGCTGATCACATCAAAGCGGCGTAGCTCAGTCGGTAGAGCAAGCGGCTCATAATCGCTGTGTCACCGGTTCAAGTCCGGTCGCCGCTACCCACAGTAGCCGATTGCGGGGTCGGTCTCCCGATCGGCTACTCTTTTATGCGTTCATCCGTCCCATAGTCCGTCAAGGAGCACTCACGTGGCTGCCACCGACGTCCGCCCGAAGATCACGCTGGCCTGCGTGGAGTGCAAGGAGCGGAACTACATCACCAAGAAGAACCGGCGTAACAACCCGGACCGCATGGAGATGAAGAAGCACTGCCCGCGCTGCAACTCGCACACCGCGCACCGCGAGACCCGCTGACCCCAGCGAAGTCTCGAATAACAGGCACCGTCATGAGGTCGTCCCCTTCATTGGGGGCGGCCTCGTGTCGTTTTCACACCCGATCTCTCCAGTCTTTGTCCCTGTGTGTTTCGTGTCCCTTCAACAGGAGGTAGTGAGTCATGGCTCTCGACCAGTCCTTCGTGGGGCGGAGCTACCCGCCCACCGATCCGTACGAGGTCGGCCGGGAGAAGATCCGCGAATTCGCGGTCGCTGTGGGTGACGCCAATCCCGTCTACACCGACCCCGAAGCGGCGAAGGCCTACGGCCACTCGGATGTGATCGCTCCGCCGACTTTCGTGTTCGCCATCACATTCAAGGCGGCCGGCGATGTCGTCCAGGACCCGCAGCTGGGCCTGGACTACAGCCGCGTCGTCCACGGCGACCAGAAGTTCGCGTACTCCCGCCCGGTGCGTGCCGGTGACCGTCTGTCGGTGACCTCCACCATCGAGGCCGTGAAGTCGCTCGCGGGCAACGACATCATCGATGTCCGCGGCGAGGTCCACGACGAGACCGGCGAGCACGTGGTGACGGCGTGGACGAAGCTCGTCTCCCGCGCCCCCGAGGAGGCCTGACATGGCAGCGCAGATCAAGTACTCCGACGTCGAGGTCGGCACCGAGCTGCCCGCGGCGTCCTTCCCCGTGACCCGCGCCTCGCTCGTCCAGTACGCCGGCGCCTCGGGCGACTTCAACCCGATCCACTGGAACGAGAAGTTCGCCAAGGAGGTCGGGCTGCCGGACGTCATCGCCCACGGCATGTTCACCATGGCCGAGGCGATCCGCGTGGTCACCGACTGGGTGGGCGACCCGGGCGCGGTGGTCGAGTACGGCGTGCGCTTCACTAAGCCCGTCGTGGTCCCGAACGACGACCAGGGCGGCCTGATCGAGGTCACCGCCAAGGTCGCGGCGAAGCTGGACGACAACCGGGTGCGGGTCGACCTGACCGCCATGAGCGCGGGCCAGAAGGTCCTCGGCATGTCCCGCGCGGTGGTCGCGCTCGCCTGAGGAGTGTGAAGGCCTGAACGTCAGGGCCTGAACGAGTGCGGGCCCGGGCGTGCGAGGGTGCGGTGTGCCCGCCCCCTCGGCACCCGGCCCGGCCGCCGGCCTTCCGGCCCGGCCTTCCGGCCCGGCCTTCCGGCCCGGCCTTCCGGCCCGGCCTTCCGGCCCGGCCTTCCGGCCCGGCCTTCCGGCCCGGCCGCCGGCCTTCCGGCCCGGCGGCGCGCCCCCTCGGCTCGGCCATGCCCCGGCCGCTGCTTCGCAGAGCGCCACGACGGCCCTTGACGAAGTTAGTGATTGAGTACTAACTTCGCCGTATGGCAAGGATGAGCGCAGAAGAGCGACGCGAGAGCGTCATTCGTGCGGCGGTGCACGAGTTCGCCCGGGGCGGATACCACGGGACCTCCACCGAGGCGATCGCCAAGCGGGTGGGTGTCTCCCAGCCGTACCTCTTCCGGCTCTTCCCCAACAAGCAGGCCATCTTCCTGGCCGCGTCCGAGCGCTGCCTGAAGGAGACCCGGGAGCTCTTCGCCTCCGCCGTCGAAGGACTGCACGGCGAGGAGGCCCAGCACGCCATCGCCAACGCGTACACCCGGTTGATCACCGAGGACCCCGACAAGCTCCAGATGCAGCTCCAGATGTACGTCGCCGTGGCCGCGGCCGAGGCGGCCGGCGACCACGAGTTCGGCGAGGTCGTCAGGGCCGGCTGGATGGAACTGTGGGACACCGCCCACCTGCCGCTGGGGGCGGACCCGAACGAGACCACGACCTTCATGGCCTACGGGATGCTGATCAACGTCTTGGCCGCCATGGGCTTCCCGTTCGACCACCGGGTCTGGGAAGGGTTCTACCCGTCGGCCCGCATCACCGGCCGCCTGGAGAGGTGAACGCCAGGGCTCGCCCGGGCGCCTTCCCATGGCCAGGAAAGTTAGTCAGCAATAACTAACAACTCGCAGGGGGAATCATGCACACCCAGGACTCCGGCACCAAGCTCCGAGGGCCCGCCGTGTGGGCCCTCGTCCTCACCGGCGTCGCCAGCTTCATGGCCGCACTCGACAACCTCGTCGTGACCACCGCGCTCCCCGCCATCCGCGCGGACCTCGGCGGCGGGCTGGAGGACCTGGAATGGACGGTGAACGCCTACACGCTCACCTTCGCCGTCCTCCTCATGTTCGGCGCGGCCCTCGGCGACCGCTTCGGCCGCCGCCGGCTGTTCATCGCCGGCCTCGCCGTCTTCACCGGCGCCTCCGCCGCGGCCGCCCTCTCGCCCGGGATCGACGCGCTCATCGCCGCCCGTGCCGTGCAGGGCGTGGGAGCCGCCGTCATGATGCCGCTCACCCTGACCCTCCTCACCGCCGCCGTCCCGGCGGCCCGGCGCGGCATGGCCCTCGGCATCTACGGCGCCGTCACCGGCCTCGCCGTCGCCAGCGGCCCCCTCATCGGCGGCAGCCTCACCGAGCACATCTCCTGGCAGTGGATCTTCTGGCTCAACGTGCCGACAGGACTGGCCCTGATTCCGCTCGCCCGCCTGCGCCTCGCCGAGTCCACCGCCCCGGGCGCCCGCCTCGACGTCCCCGGCACCCTGCTCATCAGCGGCGGCCTCTTCGGCATCGTCTACGCCCTGGTCAACGCCAACTCCGAGGGCTGGACCAGCGCGCCCGTCCTCACCGGCCTGACCCTCGGCTCCGCCCTCGTCGCGGGATTCGTCCTCCACGGCTCCACCCACGCGAACCCGATGCTCCCCATGCGGCTCTTCCGGGACCGCGGCTTCCTGGGGATCAACCTGGCCGGCCTGCTGATGTTCCTCGGCATGTTCGGCTCGATCTTCCTGCTCAGCCAGTTCCTCCAGGGCGTCGCCGGCTACTCGCCCACCGAAGCCGGCCTGCGGATGCTCCCCTGGACCGGCATGCCGATGATCGTGGCCCCGCTGGCCGGGATACTCTCCGACCGCATCGGCGGCCGCCCCGTGGTCGCCGCCGGGCTGGCGTTCCAGGCACTCGGCCTCGGCTGGTTCGCCGCGATCCTCAGCACGGACGTCTCGTACGCCGCGCAGCTGCCGCCGCTGATCCTCAGCGGGATCGGCATGGCCCTCTACTTCGCCCCGGCGGCCAACGTCCTGATGTCCACCGTGCGCCCCGCCGACCAGGGCAAGGCCTCCGGCGCGAACAACGCCCTGCGCGAGCTCGGCGGAGCCCTCGGTGTCGCCGTCCTGGCCTCCGTCTTCTCAGCCCAGGGCGGGTACGAGTCCCCGCAGGCCTTCACCGACGGCACCGTTCCCGCCCTGTGGATCGGCGCCGGAGCGGTCGCGCTCGCCGCCGGGCTGGCCCTCCTCGTGCCCCGCAGGTCCAAGACCGCCCAGGTCCCCGCGGGCCGGACCGCCACCGCACCGGAGAAGGTTCCCGCCGCCGGCTGAGCCCGCCACCCGCCGACCCGGCCCCGGGCGCAGCCCCGTACCGACCCGTATCCGCCCGTACTACCCACCCGTACCGACCCCCGTACGACCGACCGGACCCGCACCCAGGAGCGCAAGGAGAGCACGTCATGCCCGACATCCCCTGGTCCACGCCCACCCCGGCCGACCCCGGCGCAGAGGTCTACGTCATGGCTTCCCGCTTCGAGACCGCCACCCTCACCGGCGCCGTCAGGTTCTTCCTCAAGGCGCCCGGCATCATCCGCCAGATGCGCAAGGCCCCCGGCGCCCACGGCGTCGCCCTCCGGGCCCGCGTCCTTCGCCGCACCTTCCTCACCCTCTCCGCATGGGAGGACCGCGACGCCCTCTACCGCTTCGCCCGCAGCGAGCCCCACCGCACCAGCGCCCGCGCCGCCAGCGCGTACATGAAGGAATCCGCCTTCACCTACTGGACCGTTCCGGCCGCCGAGCTGCCGCTCACCTGGGCCGAGGCCGAGCGCCGCCTCGCCGAGCAGGAGGCGAACCGCTGACCCGGCCGGAACGGGGACGAACGAGGACGGTCCGTGGCCCCGCAGGGATGCGAGGGGCACGGACCGTACTCTTGTCCACGTGCAGGAACTCCACGAAGCCCCCCTCGCCCCGCTGACCACCTTCCGTCTCGGTGGTCCCGCCGCCCGCCTGGTCACCGCGACCACCGACGCCGAGGTCGTCGCCACCGTGCGCGCCGCGGACCGGAGCGGCACCCCGCTCCTGATCATCGGCGGCGGCAGCAACCTGGTCATCGGCGACCAGGGCTTCGACGGAACCGCCCTGCGCATCGCGACCACCGGCTTCACCCTCGACGGCACCGCCCTGGAACTCGCCGCCGGCGAGAACTGGAGCGACGCCGTCGCCCGCACCGTCGATGCCGGCCTCGCCGGCATCGAATGCCTCGCCGGCATCCCCGGTTCGGCCGGTGCCACCCCGATCCAGAACGTCGGGGCGTACGGCCAGGAGGTCTGCGACACCATCACCGAGGTCGTCGCCTACGACCGCACCACCGGCGAAACGGTTACGCTGACCGCCGCCGAGTGCGCCTTCCGGTACCGCAACAGCACCTTCAAGGACCAGCCCGACCGCTACGTCGTCCTGCGCGTGCGCTTCGCCCTGGAGGACGCAGGCGGGCTCTCGGCGCCGATCAAGTACCCCGAGACCGCCCGCGCGCTCGGCGTCGGGGCCGGCGACCGGGTCCCCGCCGCCACCGTCCGCGAGACCGTCCTGCGGCTGCGCGCCGGCAAGGGCATGGTCCTCGACCCCGCCGACCACGACACCTGGTCGGCCGGCTCCTTCTTCCACAACCCGATCCTGACCGACGAGGCCTACGCCGCCTTCCTCGCCCGCGTCCAGGACCGCTTCGGCCCCGACACCGCCCCGCCCGCCTACCCGGCCGGCGAGGGCCGTACGAAGACCAGCGCGGCCTGGCTCATCGACAAGGCCGGCTTCACCAAGGGCTACGGCACCGGGCCCGCGCGCATCTCCACCAAGCACACCCTCGCCCTCACCAACCGCGGCGAGGCCACCACGGAGGACCTCCTCACCCTGGCCCGCGAGGTCGTCGCGGGCGTCCACGCGGCCTTCGGCGTCACCCTCGTCAACGAGCCGGTGACGGTCGGCGTCAGCATCTGAGGAGCCCCGGCCGCCCATGCTCTGTCCCCGTCACGGGGCCGGTACGGACCCCACTCGGCTCGTGGGTCGCACGCTCAGCAGGGTCGTCGCGTCCTGGCACGTCAGTGACGGCGAACGCTCCGAGTCCCCCCTCGACGTCTGGCTGATCGACAGCGTCGGTGACTCCATCCGTATCACCACCGGGTCCGACCAGTGCCTCATCGTCGAGTCCGCCCCGCCCCACGCGCCGTACGACATGGGGGAGTGGGGCCGCATCGAGGTCGGCGAGGACCTCGGCGACCACCCCTTCCTGCGGCACTTGGGCGAGACCGTTTCCTCGGTCGCCGAGTTCGCGCTGCCCGAACAGGGCCGCACCCACCTGGAGATCGGCTTCCCGGACGGCCGCCGCGTCCGCGCCGACTGCTACGAAGGGGACCTGCGGCTCACCCGGTGAGCCAGTGGTCGATCCCGGCCAGCAGCTTGGCCTGCACTTCGTCCGGCGCGGCGCTGCCGCGGACCGACTGGCGGGCCAGCTCGGCGAGCTCCGCGTCCGTGAAGCCGTGGTGGCGGCGGGCGATCTCGTACTGCGCCGCCAGCCGGGACCCGAACAGCAGCGGGTCGTCCGCGCCCAGCGCCATCGGCACCCCGGCCTCGAACAGCCTGCGCAGCGGGACGTCCTCGGGGCGCTCGTACACGCCCAGGGCGACGTTCGACGCGGGGCAGACCTCGCAGGTGATCTGCCGGTCAGCGAGCCGCTTCAGCAGCCGGGGGTCCTCCGCGGCCCGTACGCCGTGCCCGACGCGGGCGGCGTGCAGGTCGTCGAGGCAGTCGCGGACCGAGGAGGGGCCGGCCAGCTCGCCCCCGTGCGGGGCCGCCAGCAGGCCGCCGTCGCGGGCGATCGCGAAGGCCCGGTCGAAATCGCGGGCCATGCCGCGGCGCTCGTCGTTGGAAAGGCCGAAACCGACGACGCCGCGGTCGGCGTAGCGCACGGCGAGGCGGGCCAGGGTGCGCGCGTCGAGGGGGTGCTTCATGCGGTTGGCGGCGATCAGGACCCGCATGCCGAGGCCGGTCTCGCGGGAGGCGGCGTCGACGGCGTCGAGGATGATCTCGACGGCCGGGATCATCCCGCCGAGCAGCGGGGCGTAGGAGGTGGGATCCACCTGGATCTCCAGCCAGCCGCTGCCGTCCCGGACGTCCTCCTCCGCGGCCTCGCGGACCAGGCGCTGGATGTCCTCCGGCTCGCGCAGACAGGAGCGGGCGGCGTCGTAGAGCCGCTGGAAGCGGAACCAGCCGCGCTCATCGGTGGCGCGCAGCTTGGGCGGTTCCCCGGCGGTCAGTGCGTCGGGGAGCCGCACGCCGTACTTGTCGGCGAGTTCCAGGAGGGTCGATGGTCGCATCGACCCGGTGAAGTGCAGGTGGAGGTGGGCCTTCGGCAGAAGCGTGAGATCGCGTGCGTGCTCCATCCGGTGATCCTGCCGTACCGCTGCGCTCGGCGGGAGGGGGTTTTACCGATCGGGGGCTTGCGCGAACGCGTGAGCGGGCGCGGCGCCGCTGCGGGGGAGCTGCCCCCGAGCCCCCGCGCCTCGAACACCGGCGAGGGCGGATGGGGCCCGGCGGGGCCGCAAACGCCTGGGCGGCGGCACCCTCGGGGGTGCCGCCGCCCAGGTCATGCCGCGGGCCGCGTCAGGCCTTGGCCTCGGCCAGGAGCTTCTGGACGCGGGACACGCCCTCGACCAGGTCCTCGTCGCCCAGGGCGTACGACAGGCGCAGGTAGCCCGGGGTGCCGAAGGCCTCGCCCGGGACGACCGCGACCTCGGCCTCGTCCAGGATCAGGGCGGCCAGCTCGACGGAGGTCTGCGGGCGCTTGCCGCGGATCTCCTTGCCGAGGAGCTCCTTGACCGACGGGTACGCGTAGAACGCGCCCTCCGGGGTCGGGCAGAAGACGCCGTCGATCTCGTTCAGCATCCTGACCATCGTCTGGCGGCGGCGGTCGAAGGCCTTGCGCATCTCGGCGACCGCGTCCAGGTTGCCCGAGACGGCGGCCAGCGCGGCGACCTGGGCCACGTTGGAGACGTTGGAGGTGGCGTGCGACTGCAGGTTCGTCGCCGCCTTGACGACGTCCTGCGGGGCGATGACCCAGCCCACGCGCCAGCCGGTCATCGCGTAGGTCTTGGCGACGCCGTTGACGATGATGCACTTGTCGCGCAGGGCCGGCACCAGGACCGGCAGCGAGGTGAACTTCGCGTCGCCGTAGACCAGGTGCTCGTAGATCTCGTCCGTCAGCACCCACAGGCCGTGCTCGGCTGCCCACTCGCCGATCGCCTTCGCGTCGGCCTCGCTGTAGACCGAACCGGTCGGGTTGGACGGGGAGACGAACAGGACGACCTTCGTGCGCTCGGTGCGCGCGGCCTCCAGCTGCTCCACGGAGACCCGGTAGCCGGTGGTCTCGTCGGCGACGACATCGACCGGGACACCGCCGGCGAGACGGATCGACTCCGGGTAGGTGGTCCAGTACGGAGCCGGGACGATGACCTCGTCACCCGGGTCGAGGATGGCCGCGAAGGCCTCGTAGATCGCCTGCTTGCCGCCGTTGGTCACGAGGACCTGCGACGCCTCGACCTCGTAGCCGGAGTCGCGCAGCGTCTTGGCGGCGATGGCGGCCTTCAGCTCCGGCAGACCGCCGGCCGGCGTGTAGCGGTGGTACTTGGGGTTGCGGCAGGCCTCGACCGCGGCCTCGACGATGTAGTCCGGGGTCGGGAAGTCGGGCTCGCCCGCGCCGAAGCCGATCACCGGGCGTCCGGCGGCCTTGAGGGCCTTGGCCTTGGCGTCCACGGCGAGGGTGGCGGACTCGGAAATGGCGCCGATACGGGCGGACACCCGGCGCTCGGAGGAAGGCGTTGCAGAGGTCATACGGGCAATCGTCCCAGACCGCGAAGAGGCGCCGCACACCGTTTCAGTCAACGGACTGGAGCACGTCAGGTCGGGTGCTGTTCGACGTCACGGTCCAGTTCACGTACACTCACCTGTCGTTGGACCTCGCCAGCCGCTGCAAAGCGTGAGCACTCCGTGCACTCGCCCGGATGCGGTAGGTTGGGGGACGCAAAGGGTCGTAGCTCAATTGGTAGAGCACTGGTCTCCAAAACCAGCGGTTGGGGGTTCGAGTCCCTCCGGCCCTGCTCCACACTCCTTCTCGGATGTGTGTGCGCAGGTACGTACTTAGATGCAACGCCGTGCGGCGCAACCGGGCGCGGTACGGCCACGACCCGGATTCAGGTGAGAGACGTGACGGACGCCCTGGGCTCCATCGACATGCCTGACGCCGAGGACGAGACGCGCGAGAAGAAGGCCCGCAAGGGCGGCAAGCGCGGCAAGAAGGGTCCTCTGGGCCGTCTCGCGCTTTTCTACCGCCAGATCGTCGCGGAACTCCGCAAGGTTGTCTGGCCCACTCGCAACCAGCTCACGACGTACACCACCGTGGTGATTGTCTTCGTGGTCATCATGATCGGTCTGGTGACCGTGATTGACTATGGGTTCCAGGAAGCCATCAAGTTCGTCTTCGGCTGATCCCCGCGGAGGGCGGCGCCTTGATGGGTGCCGCCCCTTTTCGCATGTTCCACCACCTTTTTTCCAGGAAGAAGCAGCCACCGTGTCTGACCCGAACCTGAACGCGAGCCACGACTCCGTCGAGTCCGTCGAGGACGAGCTCGACATCGTCGAGGCGGCAGACGCTGTGGACCCCGACGAGGCCGAGCTCGCCGACGTCGAGGCGGGTGAGCCGGCCGAGGAGGCCGCGCTGCACGTCTCCGACGACGAGGCGGACGAGGTCGAGGCCGACACCGAGCTCGAAGAGGCCGCCGACGACGCCGAGATCGCGGAGGAGGCCGAAGAGGCCGAGCCCGCCGAGCCGGTCGACCCGGTCCAGGCCCTGCGCGAGGAGCTGCGCCTCCTCCCCGGCGAGTGGTACGTGATCCACACCTACGCCGGCTACGAGAAGCGCGTGAAGGCCAACCTGGAGCAGCGCGCCGTCTCGCTGAACGTCGAGGAGTTCATCTACCAGGCCGAGGTGCCCGAGGAAGAGATCGTCCAGATCAAGAACGGCGAGCGCAAGAACGTCCGGCAGAACAAGCTGCCCGGCTACGTTCTCGTCCGCATGGATCTGACGAACGAGTCCTGGGGCGTCGTCCGCAACACCCCCGGCGTCACCGGCTTCGTGGGCAACGCGTACGACCCGTACCCGCTGACCCTGGACGAGATCGTCAAGATGCTCGCCCCGGAGGCGCAGGAGAAGGCGGCCAAGGCCGCCGCGGAAGAGGCCGGCCTGCCCGCGCCCGCCGTCAAGCGCACGATCGAGGTCCTGGACTTTGAGGTCGGCGACTCGGTCACCGTCACCGACGGCCCGTTCGCCACGCTGCAGGCGACCATCAACGAGATCAACCCCGACTCGAAGAAGGTCAAGGGCCTCGTCGAGATCTTCGGTCGCGAGACCCCGGTCGAGCTCAGCTTCGACCAGATCCAGAAGAACTGATCCACTCCGCGTGCGTCACGGCTTCTGAGCCCCAGCTTCCGGACAGGTCAGACCACCCCCCAAGGGTGGTCTGACCTGCTCGGTTTTTAGCCCCGCACTGATACCCGTTATCGTGGTGCGGTATGCCTCCATCCGGATGACCGGATCGGCGGCTGAAAACTCTCACTAGGACCCGGAGAGAGCAATGCCTCCCAAGAAGAAGAAGGTCACGGGGCTTATCAAGCTCCAGATCAAGGCCGGTGCGGCCAACCCGGCTCCGCCGGTCGGCCCCGCGCTCGGTCAGCACGGCGTCAACATCATGGAGTTCTGCAAGGCCTACAACGCCGCGACCGAGTCGCAGCGTGGCATGGTCGTGCCGGTGGAGATCACGGTCTACGAGGACCGCACCTTCACCTTCATCACCAAGACTCCGCCGGCGGCGCGCCTCATCCTGAAGCACGCGGGCATCGAGAAGGGCTCCGGCGAGCCCCACAAGACCAAGGTCGCCAAGCTCACGGCCGCCCAGGTCAAGGAGATCGCCGAGCTGAAGATGCCCGACCTGAACGCCAACGACATCGACGCGGCCGTCAAGATCATCGCCGGCACCGCGCGTTCGATGGGCGTCACCGTCGAAGGCTGATCCAGCCACCCCTCTCACCACCAGTGGTAGGACCAAGCGCTGGTCCGCACCACGACTCCATGCCTGAAGCCACAACACAGGAGCAGAAGTGAAGCGCAGCAAGACCCTCCGCGCTGCGGACGCCAAGATCGACCGGGAGAAGCTCTACGCCCCGCTCGAGGCCGTCCGTATCGCCAAGGAGACCTCCTCCACCAAGTTCGACAGCACCGTCGAGATCGCCTTCCGCCTGGGTGTCGACCCGCGTAAGGCCGACCAGATGGTCCGCGGCACCGTGAACCTCCCGCACGGCACCGGCAAGACCGCCCGGGTCCTGGTCTTCGCGACCGGTGACCGTGCTGCGGCCGCGGAAGCCGCCGGCGCCGACATCGTCGGCGACGACGAGCTGATCAACGAGATCGCCAAGGGCAACCGCCTGAACGAGTTCGACGCCGTTGTCGCCACCCCGGACCTCATGGGCAAGGTCGGCCGCCTCGGCCGCGTGCTCGGTCCCCGTGGCCTCATGCCGAACCCGAAGACCGGCACCGTCACGATGGACGTCGCGAAGGCTGTCACCGAGATCAAGGGTGGCAAGATCGAGTTCCGCGTCGACAAGCACTCGAACCTGCACTTCATCATCGGCAAGGTTTCCTTCTCCGACGAGCAGCTCGTCGAGAACTACGGCGCGGCCCTGGACGAGATCCTTCGTCTGAAGCCGTCCGCCGCCAAGGGCCGCTACCTGAAGAAGGCCGCCCTCAGCACCACCATGGGCCCCGGCATCCAGCTGGACCCGAACCGCACCCGGAACCTCCTCGTCGAGGAAGACCCGGCTGCCGTCTGACTTGGCCGAGCCTGACGGCTCACCGAGCGGCTCTACGGGCCTCTCGCCCCCTTCACGGGTGGCGGGGGGCCCGTTGCCGTGTCAAAGGCCACACATCCCCCGGCCGCGGCCATATCGGCGCGCGCCGCGGCGAGGGGGGACCGTAGGCTCAACCTGCAGAACCGATCAAGCAAGGGGTGGGGGACCTCAGTGTCGAACCAGACGAAGACGTACCGGAAGAAGGCCCTCGGCGCCGCGCTGGCGGCCGTCCTGCTCGCGGGCGGCGCCACGGCGTGCGAGAGCGGCAAGAAGGAGGACGCCGGCAAGGCGGCCGCCCCCGCGGCGTCCGCGCAGCCGGGCAGCCCCGCTGGCTACGACATGGACGTCTGGGTGAACAAGGACGGCTACCCGGTCCGCATGAAGGTCGTCATGGGGATGCCGCAGGGAGCCGTGAACGTGGACGCCTCCTACTCGGACTACGGGTCCGCGGCCACCGTCCAGGCACCGCCGGCGAGCGAGACCTTCGACCTCTTCGGCATGCTCAAGGAGCTGGGCGGCCGGCCCGGCGCGGGAGCCTGACCGATTCCGCGCCCATCGGCGACACGCAGGTCAGAACGTAGATGAACGCAGTGGGGGAGAACCAGATGAACAAGGCTGTCCGGACCCGGGCCGCAGCGGCGATCGCCGGCACCGCGCTTCTCGTGGGCGGTCTCACCGCCTGCGGCGGCGGGGCAGAGGGGGGCGAGGGGGCGGACGCCAAGGCGCACGACCCCCGGGAGGCGGTGAAGGCGTCCTACCTGAAGACGGTGGCCGCCAAGTTCGCCAAGGCGGAGCTGTCCACCGTCGGGACCGACGGCAAGACCAGCGGCCAGTCCGGCACGAAGGGCTGGTACCCCTCCAGCCACGACGTGGTCCTGAAGGACGGCGGCGGCAAGCCCGACACCCGCTCGATCATGATGGGCGACACCGTCTACACCCAGCTGGACAAGCCCCTCAAGGGCAAGACCTGGATGCAGATGGACCTGTCCAAGGACGGCAAGCCGGGGGTCCGGCTGAACGAGGACCCGGCCGAGTACCTCGCCATGCTGCTCGGCCAGGACAAGCTCACGCACGTCGGGGCCGGGACGACCGACGGCATCGACGCCCAGCACTACAAGGGCAGCTTCACCAACGCGGACCTGGTCAAGGCGGACGAGTCCACCAAGGTGATGGAGGAGAAGAACCGCCAGTACCTCCGCGAGTCCGTGAAGCACATCACCGCCTTCGAGGTGGACCTGTGGATCGGCAAGGACGGCTACCCGGTCCGCGTCGACAGCTCCAGCACGGACGGCAAGGGCACGACGAAGACCACGGCGAAGTTTTCCGACTTCGGCAAGCCCGCCGCCGTCCAGCCGCCGCCGGCCGACCAGGTCGTCACCTTCGACGCCGTGATGAAGGGCGTCGACGCCGACCTCGAACAGGTCGACAAGGACTTGGCAGAGGCCGACAAGAGCCTGGAAGAGGCCGACAAGACGCTGCGGGACGCGGGGCTGCCCGGCCTGCGCCGCTGACCGGCCGGCTGACCGATTTGCCTCGACCGGAACCCTTCACGTAGTCTTCCCCGGAAGCCAAAGACCGCTGGTCGTTGCCGTGCCCGCAAGGGTTCGGTGGCCGAAGGATCCGCTGGATGCGGACGACCCGCGCAGGTGACTGTGGAAGGTTCCCGGAATTCGTTCCGGTTGAGCCACGCCCTGGCGCCTGCGCCGGGGCGTTTCGTCTTTCAGCCCCTTCTGAGCGGTCCTCATCACCCGGAAGGAGGCGAACGCACCATGCCGACGCCCAACAAGGCTGCATCGGTAGCCGAGCTCAAGGACGCGTTCCAGAGCTCGAACGCCGCCGTGCTGACCGAGTACCGGGGTCTCACCGTCGCGCAGCTCAAGACGCTGCGTCGCTCCCTTGGTGAGAACGCCCAGTACGCCGTGGTGAAGAACACGCTGACCAAGATTGCGGCCAACCAGGCCGGGATCACCGCGCTGGACGAGCACTTCGCTGGTCCGACCGCGGTCGCCTTCATCACCGGTGACCCGGTGGAGTCGGCGAAGAGCCTGCGTGACTTCGCCAAGGACAACCCCAACCTGATCATCAAGGCGGGTGTCCTTGATGGTAAGGCGCTCTCCGCCGATGACATCAAGAAGCTTGCGGACCTCGAGTCCCGCGAGGTTCTGCTCAGCAAGCTGGCCGGCGCGTTCAAGGGCAAGCAGTCCCAGGCTGCCTCGCTCTTCCAGGCGCTGCCGTCGAAGTTCGTCCGCACCGCGGAAGCGCTTCGCGTCAAGCTCGCCGAGCAGGGCGGTGCCGAGTAATTCGGCTCGCGCAGTGATCCGCGCCGCCTAGTGCGCGGGTCGTAGCGGGCCGTTACGCCCGCCTCTATAGACACATCGGCACCTGCCGAATTAGTGGAAGGATCGCCCATCATGGCGAAGCTCTCTCAGGACGACCTCCTCGCCCAGTTCGAGGAGATGACCCTCATCGAGCTCTCCGAGTTCGTGAAGGCCTTCGAGGAGAAGTTCGACGTCACCGCCGCCGCGGCCGTCGCCGTTGCCGGCCCGGCCGGCCCGGGTGCCGTTGTCGAGGCCGAGGAGGAGAAGGACGAGTTCGACGTCATCCTCACCGGTGCCGGCGACAAGAAGATCCAGGTCATCAAGGTCGTGCGCGAGCTGACCTCCCTGGGTCTGAAGGAGGCCAAGGACCTCGTGGACGGCGCCCCGAAGCCGGTCCTCGAGAAGGTCGCCAAGGACGCCGCCGAGAAGGCCGCCGAGGCCCTCAAGGGCGCCGGTGCGGCCGTCGAGGTCAAGTAACACCTCTGAGGCCCTCCTGAGGCCTCATCCAAGGGCGATCACCCGTAAGGGTGGTCGCCCTTTGGCGTACCCGCAGTGCCTGACTTGCCCTGGTCTCGTTGGGGAGTAGGGTGATCATCGTTGCCCCGACGCAGGGTCCGAAGATGATCCGCTCGGAGCAGGGGGCCTTGACGAACGGGACGCGGCGCAGCATTCTCAGACCCGTCGAGAGGTCGACCGCCTCGATCCGAAATCCGAGGCATGGATCGACTACGAAGAGGGCAGTACTGATACGCGCTCTGTGTACGAACGCCACAGCGTTGGACGCAGTTTGAACGACATGGGGAAGGCCTGTTGCCGGTTTCCGGAAACCTGGTCTGGACATCAGTGAGCCGAGTGGCTACACTGACCCTTTGCGCTGCCTGTTAGCTGTTCCCTGCCCGTCGCCAGGGACATGCCCACGCTTGAGCACACTTGATTGATCTGCCCTGATCTGGCCTTTTGGGCCGGAATCGGGGGGCCTGTCTTCTGTGTCTGCTGGGACCGGTACGCGCGTAGTGAGTCCGAGCCCTCGGAAGGACCCCCTCTTGGCCGCCTCGCGCAACGCCTCGACCAATACGAACAACGGTGCCAGCACCGCCCCGCTGCGCATCTCCTTTGCAAAGATCAAGGAGCCCCTCGAGGTTCCGAACCTCCTGGCGCTGCAGACCGAGAGCTTTGACTGGCTGCTCGGCAATGCCGCCTGGAAGTCTCGCGTCGAGTCGGCGCTTGAGAGTGGACAGGACGTCCCCACCAAGTCCGGTCTGGAAGAGATCTTCGAGGAGATCTCGCCGATCGAGGACTTCTCCGGGTCGATGTCGCTGACCTTCCGCGACCACCGTTTCGAGCCGGCGAAGAACTCTGTCGACGAGTGCAAGGAGCGCGACTTCACGTACGCGGCTCCGCTGTTCGTCACTGCCGAGTTCACGAACAACGAGACCGGAGAGATCAAGTCTCAGACGGTCTTCATGGGCGACTTCCCGCTCATGACCAACAAGGGCACCTTCGTCATCAACGGCACCGAGCGTGTCGTCGTGTCGCAGCTTGTCCGTTCCCCCGGTGTCTACTTCGACTCCTCCATCGACAAGACGTCCGACAAGGACATCTTCTCCGCCAAGATCATCCCGTCCCGGGGTGCCTGGCTGGAGATGGAGATCGACAAGCGCGACATGGTCGGTGTCCGCATCGACCGCAAGCGCAAGCAGTCCGTCACCGTCCTCCTGAAGGCTCTCGGCTGGACCACCGAGCAGATCCTCGAGGAGTTCGGCGAGTACGAGTCCATGCGCGCCACCCTGGAGAAGGACCACACCCAGGGTCAGGACGACGCGCTGCTCGACATCTACCGCAAGCTGCGCCCGGGCGAGCCGCCGACCCGTGAGGCCGCTCAGACGCTGCTCGAGAACCTCTACTTCAACCCCAAGCGCTACGACCTCGCCAAGGTCGGCCGCTACAAGGTGAACAAGAAGCTCGGCGCCGACGAGCCGCTCGACGCCGGTGTGCTCACCACCGACGACGTCATCGCCACGATCAAGTACCTGGTCAAGCTGCACGCCGGCGAGACCGAGACGATCGGTGAGTCCGGCCGTTCGATCGTGGTCGAGACCGACGACATCGACCACTTCGGCAACCGTCGTCTGCGCAACGTCGGCGAGCTCATCCAGAACCAGGTCCGCACGGGTCTGGCTCGTATGGAGCGCGTCGTGCGCGAGCGCATGACCACCCAGGACGTCGAGGCGATCACGCCGCAGACCCTGATCAACATCCGGCCGGTCGTCGCCTCCATCAAGGAGTTCTTCGGCACCAGCCAGCTGTCGCAGTTCATGGACCAGAACAACCCGCTCTCGGGCCTGACCCACAAGCGCCGCCTGTCGGCGCTGGGCCCCGGCGGTCTGTCCCGTGAGCGGGCCGGCTTCGAGGTCCGTGACGTCCACCCGTCGCACTACGGCCGCATGTGCCCGATCGAGACCCCCGAAGGCCCGAACATCGGTCTGATCGGCTCGCTCGCGTCCTACGGCCGCGTCAACGCGTTCGGTTTCGTCGAGACCCCGTACCGCAAGGTCATCGACGGTGTCGTCACCGACGAGGTCGACTACCTGACGGCCGACGAGGAAGACCGCTTCGTCATCGCGCAGGCCAACGCGGCCCTGTCCGAGGACATGCGCTTCACCGAGAACCGCGTCCTCGTCCGCCGTCGTGGCGGCGAGATCGACTACATCGCCGGCGGCGACGTCGACTACATGGACGTCTCCCCGCGCCAGATGGTGTCCGTCGCGACCGCGATGATCCCCTTCCTGGAGCACGACGACGCCAACCGTGCCCTCATGGGCGCGAACATGATGCGCCAGGCCGTTCCGCTCATCAAGGCGGAGGCTCCGCTCGTCGGCACCGGCATGGAGTACCGCTGTGCGGTCGACGCCGGTGACTCGATCCGTGCGGAGAAGGACGGTGTCGTCCAGGAGGTCTCGGCCGACTACATCACCGTCGCCAACGACGACGGCACGTACACCACGTACCGCGTCGCCAAGTTCTCCCGCTCGAACCAGGGCACCTCGGTCAACCAGAAGGTCATCGTCAACGAGGGTGACCGGATCGTCGAGTCCCAGGTCCTCGCCGACGGACCGGCGACCGAAGAGGGCGAGATGGCCCTCGGCAAGAACCTGCTCGTCGCGTTCATGCCGTGGGAAGGCCACAACTACGAGGACGCGATCATCCTGTCGCAGCGCCTCGTGCAGGACGACGTCCTCTCCTCGATCCACATCGAGGAGCACGAGGTCGACGCCCGTGACACCAAGCTCGGCCCCGAGGAGATCACCCGGGACATCCCGAACGTCTCCGAGGAGGTCCTCGCGGACCTCGACGAGCGCGGCATCATCCGCATCGGTGCGGACGTCGTCGCCGGTGACATCCTGGTCGGCAAGGTCACGCCGAAGGGTGAGACCGAGCTGACCCCGGAGGAGCGTCTGCTCCGCGCGATCTTCGGTGAGAAGGCCCGCGAGGTGCGTGACACCTCGCTCAAGGTCCCCCACGGTGAGATCGGCAAGGTCATCGGTGTCCGCGTCTTCGACCGCGAGGAGGGCGACGAGCTTCCTCCGGGCGTGAACCAGCTGGTCCGCGTCTACGTCGCCCAGAAGCGCAAGATCACCGACGGTGACAAGCTCGCCGGCCGCCACGGCAACAAGGGTGTCATCTCCAAGATCCTTCCGATCGAGGACATGCCCTTCCTCGAAGACGGCACGCCGGTCGACATCATCCTGAACCCGCTGGGTGTCCCGTCCCGAATGAACCCGGGACAGGTCCTGGAGATCCACCTCGGCTGGCTCGCCAGCCGAGGCTGGGACGTCTCCGGTCTGGGTGAGGAGTGGGCCGAGCGGCTGAAGGCGATCGGTGCCGACCGCGTCGAGCCCGGCACCAACGTCGCCACCCCCGTGTTCGACGGCGCCCGCGAGGACGAGCTCGCCGGCCTGTTCGAGCACACCATCCCGAACCGCGACGGCGACCGCCTGGTCCTCCCGTCCGGCAAGGCGCGCCTGTTCGACGGCCGCTCCGGCGAGCCGTTCCCGGACCCGATCTCGGTCGGGTACATGTACATCCTCAAGCTCCACCACCTGGTCGACGACAAGCTCCACGCCCGTTCGACCGGTCCGTACTCGATGATCACGCAGCAGCCGCTGGGTGGTAAGGCACAGTTCGGTGGCCAGCGATTCGGCGAGATGGAGGTGTGGGCGCTCGAGGCTTACGGTGCCGCCTACGCCCTCCAGGAGCTGCTGACCATCAAGTCCGACGACGTCACCGGCCGCGTGAAGGTCTACGAGGCCATCGTCAAGGGCGAGAACATCCCCGAGCCGGGCATTCCCGAGTCCTTCAAGGTGCTCATCAAGGAAATGCAGTCGCTCTGCCTCAACGTGGAGGTGCTGTCCTCGGACGGCATGTCCATCGAGATGCGCGACACCGACGAGGACGTCTTCCGCGCGGCGGAGGAGCTCGGTATCGACCTGTCCCGGCGCGAGCCGAGCAGCGTCGAAGAGGTCTGACGGGCCTGACGGGGGGCTCACGAACAGAGCCCCCCGTCATCCCCGGGACCGTTCAGACCACTGATCAAGAGACACGACCCCGAAAGAGGGATTGACGCACAGTGCTCGACGTCAACTTCTTCGACGAGCTGCGGATCGGCCTTGCCACCGCGGACGACATCCGAACCTGGTCGCACGGCGAGGTAAAGAAGCCGGAGACCATCAACTACCGCACCCTGAAGCCCGAGAAGGACGGACTCTTCTGCGAGAAGATCTTCGGTCCGACCCGGGACTGGGAGTGCTACTGCGGCAAGTACAAGCGTGTCCGATTCAAGGGCATCATCTGTGAGCGCTGTGGCGTCGAGGTCACGCGCGCCAAGGTGCGCCGTGAGCGGATGGGCCACATCGAGCTTGCCGCTCCCGTTACCCACATCTGGTACTTCAAGGGCGTCCCCTCGCGCCTGGGCTACCTGCTCGACCTCGCGCCGAAGGACCTCGAGAAGGTCATCTACTTCGCCGCGTACATGATCACGTTCGTCGACGACGAGCGCCGCCAGCGCGACCTGCCGTCGCTGGAGGCCCACGTCTCCGTCGAGCGCCAGCAGATCGAGAACCGCCGCGACGCGGACCTCGAAGGCCGGGCCAAGAAGCTCGAGTCCGACCTGGCCGAGCTCGAGGCCGAGGGTGCGAAGGCCGACGTGCGCCGCAAGGTGCGCGAAGGTGCCGAGCGCGAGATGAAGCAGCTCCGTGACCGCGCCCAGCGCGAGATCGACCGCCTCGACGAGGTGTGGGCCCGCTTCAAGAACCTCAAGGTCCAGGACCTCGAGGGCGACGAGCTCCTCTACCGCGAGCTGCGTGACCGCTTCGGCACGTACTTCGACGGCTGCATGGGCGCCGCCGCGCTGCAGAAGCGCCTGGAGTCCTTCGACCTGGAGGAGGAGGCCGAGCGCCTCCGCGAGATCATCCGTACCGGCAAGGGCCAGAAGAAGACCCGTGCGCTCAAGCGCCTCAAGGTCGTCTCCGCGTTCCTGCAGACCAGCAACAAGCCCAAGGGCATGGTTCTGGACTGCGTGCCGGTGATCCCGCCGGACCTGCGTCCGATGGTGCAGCTGGACGGTGGCCGCTTCGCGACCTCCGACCTGAACGACCTGTACCGCCGCGTGATCAACCGCAACAACCGCCTGAAGCGCCTTCTCGACCTCGGTGCCCCCGAGATCATCGTGAACAACGAGAAGCGCATGCTCCAGGAGGCCGTGGACGCCCTCTTCGACAACGGTCGTCGTGGCCGCCCGGTGACGGGCCCCGGCAACCGTCCGCTGAAGTCCCTCAGCGACATGCTGAAGGGCAAGCAGGGTCGATTCCGTCAGAACCTTCTCGGTAAGCGTGTGGACTACTCCGCGCGTTCCGTGATCGTCGTCGGTCCGCAGCTGAAGCTGCACCAGTGCGGTCTGCCCAAGGCCATGGCGCTGGAGCTCTTCAAGCCGTTCGTGATGAAGCGCCTGGTCGACCTGAACCACGCGCAGAACATCAAGTCGGCGAAGCGCATGGTCGAGCGCGGCCGCACGGTCGTGTACGACGTGCTCGAAGAGGTCATCGCCGAGCACCCGGTCCTGCTGAACCGTGCGCCCACCCTGCACCGCCTCGGCATCCAGGCCTTCGAGCCCCAGCTGGTCGAAGGCAAGGCCATCCAGATCCACCCGCTCGTCTGCACCGCGTTCAACGCGGACTTCGACGGTGACCAGATGGCCGTGCACCTGCCGCTCTCCGCGGAGGCGCAGGCCGAGGCCCGCATCCTGATGCTGTCCTCGAACAACATCCTGAAGCCGGCAGACGGTCGTCCCGTCACCATGCCGACCCAGGACATGGTGCTGGGTCTGTTCTTCCTCACCACCGACGGTGAGCTCCGTGACACCAAGGGCGAGGGCCGTGCGTTCGGCTCCACGGCCGAGGCGACCATGGCGTTCGACAACGGCGAGCTCGCGCTCCAGTCGTCCGTCGACATCCGCTTCCCGGTGGGCACCATCCCGCCGCGCGGCTGGGTGCCGCCGGTCGCCGAGGAGGGCGAGCAGGAGTTCCAGCCGGGCGACAGCTTCCGTCTGCGCACCACCCTGGGCCGCGCGCTTTTCAACGAGCTGCTGCCCGAGGACTACCCGTTCGTCGACTACTCGGTGGGCAAGAAGCAGCTCTCCGAGATCGTCAACGACCTGGCGGAGCGCTACCCCAAGGTCATCGTGGCGGCGACGCTCGACAACCTGAAGGCGGCCGGCTTCCACTGGGCGACCCGTTCGGGCGTCACCGTGGCCATCTCCGACGTCGTCGTGCCCGAGGCCAAGAAGGCCATCGTCGCGGGCTACGAGGCACAGGACGAGAAGGTCCAGAAGCAGTACGAGCGCGGTCTGATCACCAAGGACGAGCGCACGCAGGAGCTCATCGCGATCTGGACCAAGGCGACCAACGAGGTTGCCGAGGCGATGAACGCGAACTTCCCCAAGACGAACCCCATCTTCATGATGGTTGACTCGGGTGCCCGAGGAAACATGATGCAGATGCGACAGATCGCCGGTATGCGTGGTCTGGTGTCGAACGCGAAGAACGAGACCATCCCGCGTCCGATCAAGGCGTCCTTCCGTGAGGGCCTCACCGTTCTGGAGTACTTCATCTCCACGCACGGTGCCCGTAAGGGTCTGGCGGACACCGCCCTGCGTACCGCCGACTCGGGTTACCTGACCCGTCGTCTGGTGGACGTCTCGCAGGACGTGATCATCCGCGAGGAGGACTGCGGCACCGAGCGCGGCCTGAAGCTGAAGATCGCCGTTCGCGGCGAGGACGGCGTGCTGCGCAAGGCCGACGACGTCGAGACCTCGATCTACGCCCGCATGCTGGCCGAGGACGTCGTCATCGACGGCAAGGTCATCGCGCCGGCCAACGTCGACCTCGGTGACGTGCTCATCGACGCCCTGGTCGCCAACGGCGTCGAGGAGGTCAAGACCCGCTCGGTCCTGACCTGTGAGTCCGCGGTCGGCACCTGTGCCTTCTGCTACGGACGCTCCCTCGCCACCGGCAAGCTGGTCGACATCGGTGAGGCGGTCGGCATCATCGCCGCCCAGTCCATCGGTGAGCCCGGTACCCAGCTGACGATGCGTACCTTCCACACCGGTGGTGTGGCCGGTGACGACATCACGCAGGGTCTGCCGCGTGTCGTCGAGCTCTTCGAGGCCCGTACCCCGAAGGGTGTCGCCCCGATCTCCGAGGCCGCCGGCCGCGTGCGGATCGAGGAGACCGAGAAGACGAAGAAGATCGTCATCACGCCCGACGACGGCAGCGACGAGACGGCCTTCCCGATCTCGAAGCGCGCCAAGGTCATCGTGCACGAGGGCGACCACGTCGAGGTGGGCCAGAAGCTCACCATGGGTGCCACCAACCCGCACGACGTGCTGCGCATCCTCGGCCAGCGTGCCGTCCAGGTCCACCTGGTCGGCGAAGTCCAGAAGGTCTACAACTCGCAGGGCGTGTCGATCCACGACAAGCACATCGAGATCATCATCCGGCAGATGCTGCGCCGCGTGACGATCATCGAGTCCGGCGACGCGGAGCTCCTGCCGGGCGAGCTGGTCGAGCGGTCGAAGTTCGAGACCGAGAACCGTCGTGTGGTCACCGAGGGCGGTCACCCCGCCTCCGGCCGTCCGCAGCTGATGGGTATCACCAAGGCCTCGCTCGCGACCGAGTCGTGGCTGTCGGCGGCGTCCTTCCAGGAGACGACCAGGGTCCTGACGGACGCGGCGATCAACGCCAAGTCCGACTCCCTGATCGGCCTCAAGGAGAACGTCATCATCGGTAAGCTCATCCCGGCCGGTACGGGCCTCGCCCGCTACCGCAACATCCGGGTGGAGCCCACCGAGGAGGCGAAGGCAGCGATGTACTCGGCCGTCGGCTACGACGACATCGACTACTCGCCCTTCGGCACCGGCTCCGGCCAGGCCGTCCCGCTGGAGGACTACGACTACGGCCCGTACAACGGCTGAGGCTCGTAAGAAGAAGCCCCCCGCCGCTCCGAGAGGAGCGGCGGGGGGCTTCTTTCATTCCCACGGGGGTGTTCCCCGGCGGGACCACGGCGGGTCAGCGCCGGCGGCGGCGGAGGGTGGCGGCCTGGACCGCCGCGAGGGTCAGGAGGGCCAGGGCGGCGGCTGCCAGGCCCGGGGTGAGGCCCTTCGGGGTGAAGGTGCAGGAGACCTTGTCCGTGCCCGGGGGGAGGTCCACGGCCAGGAGGCCGTGGAAGGGCTTGACCGGGGCCGAGCAGCTCCAGCCGGGGACGGCGGTGGTGGCGATGACCGCGGTGCCCCGGGTGTTCGGGGGAACCGTCGCCTCGATCGAGTGACCGCCGACCTCGACCGCGGTGGCGCCGGTGGCCTTCAGACGGTCGACGGCCGAGCCGAGGGCCGTCCGGTCCAGGCAGCCCAGCGGGTGGGCGCCCGCGTCGGCGCCCTTCGTACGGGTCCGCACGGTGACGTCGACCTTGCCGGAGGCGGGGACGGGGCCGAGCGGGGTCACCCCCGTCACCTCGTCCTCCAGCGGCTTCTCGGTGTCCCCCGAGCTGAGGGTGCCGTAGAGGGCGGGGGAGTACCAGTAGGCCTCGGAGCCGGGCCGGCACCGGGCGGCGTACGTCTGGACCTCGGGGTCGCCGCCGCGGGTGACCTGCGGGACCTCGTAGACCGTGGCGCCCAGGACGGCCTCCTGGCGGGCGTAGACGCTGTCCGCCGGGTTGGGCGAGGCGTACGGGGCGGTGCGGACGGTGACCAGCGGGGGCGCCGGGAACCTCTCGGCCGTCCAGCTGTCCGGGGCGGTGCCCGGCCGGACCCGAGCGCCGATCGAGAAGATCGCGTCGAGCACGGGGTTGTCGGCGCCGAAGAAGGTCCGGCCGTCGTTCTTGAAGCCGTATCCGAGGGGCTCCAGCG
The DNA here is from genome assembly GCF_055559995.1 of Streptomyces sp. NPDC023541. Classification (NCBI taxonomy): domain Bacteria; kingdom Bacillati; phylum Actinomycetota; class Actinomycetes; order Kitasatosporales; family Streptomycetaceae; genus Streptomyces; species Streptomyces sp. NPDC023541. The sequence continues at coordinate 383,722 of NZ_JBVHJO010000005.1, read as the reverse complement.
CCCGGTAGGTGGCCTCGGGGAGGTAGCTGCTGTAGTACTGCGGCCCCTCCGCGCGGAGCGCCAGGGCGTCGTTGTACGAGGTCTGCGGCGCGCCCGAGTCGGTGCGGTGGGCGGGCCAGTCCTCGACGCCGCGGACGGCGTCGAAGTGCCGGGCGATCGACTGGTTCGAGGTGGGGACCGGCTTGGCCCAGCGCTCGCGGGCCCGGCGGGCGTCGGCGCCGGCCGCGGCCACGGCGGACTCGGTGAGGACGACGCCGACCATCAGTACGGCGGCCACCGGGACCAGGAAGCGGCGCTTGTCGCCGAGCCGCAGCAGCACCAGGGCCAGTAGCGAGACGCCCCCGCCGCCGAGTACCGCCGGCCAGGTCCAGCCGCCGAAGTCGTCGGTGCGGCGGAGCACGAAGGCGGCGGCGACCAGTACGGCCGCCATCAGGGCCAGGTGCCGGGGCCGCGGCCGGTTGGCCAGCGCCAGCCAGGCCAGGACCACCACCATCCCGCTGAAGACGAAGGTCTCGCGGTACGGGTTGCCGTTCGGCACGGCCAGCCCGTGCCACACGTACTGCGTGGGCGGGAACTGGAAGGAGGCGAGGACCAGCGCGGTGGCGACCGCCCACACCAGGCGGGTGCGCCGCGCGACGGCGGTGTTGAGGAGGAAGGCGCCGGCCAGGATCAGGCCGAGGGAGGCCACGTAGAGCCGGGGGCGACCGCCCCACAGGTGCGTGGCCGGCAGCATGCCCGCGAAGAACACCTCGATCCGTACCGGGTCGAAGGCGGCGGCCCTGGTGGGCTGCGCGGCCCCGCTGGACAGGAACGACGGCAGCAGCAGCGGGAGCGTGAGCAGGATCCCGGTCCCGGCGGCCGTCGCGGCCCGCCACAGGGCGAGCAGCCGCTCCCGGGCCGTCGTCTCGCGGGTGGCGAGGCGGATCGCCAGCAGGACGCAGGCGGCCATCGTGGCCATCATCGCGGTGTAGAAGTTCCCGAACCAGGCGAGCGCGACCAGCAGGGTCGCGCCCGGCCAGCGGCGCCCTTCCAGGCACCACTCGACGGCGATGCCGAGCATCGGGAACGCGACCAGGCCCCAGAGCCACATCGGGATGTACGAGGCGTCGCTGAGCGCCCACCCGCACAGGCCGTACGTCGCCCCCAGCACGCCCCGCTGCCACCACGGGCCGGCGTGCAGCTTGCCGAGGTACACCGTCATCACGGCGGCGGCGGCGCCCATCGTGAGCGGGGTGACGGCGAAGACGGCGAGGTCGACGTGGGCGCGCGGGACCAGGACGGCGATCCAGGAGAACGGGTTGCCGAGGTAGGTGTGGTAGTCGGACAGGAACTGCTGTCCGAATCCGCCGCGCCAGGTGAAGAGCAGGTCGCCGGCGGCCTGCCCGTGGACCAGGTCCCACAGCGCCCGGTGGAAGGGCACGTACTGGTTGGCCTGGTCGTTGACGGCCCGCCCGGTGTTGCCGAAGGGGAAGGTGCCGCGGGCCACCCAGGCCGCGCAGAAGGCGGTCGCCGCCATGAGGAAGGCCAGCAGGGGGCCGCGCAGGCGGGCGGATCGGCGGACCGAGCGGCGGACGGACCGCCGGACGGCCGACGGGCGGTCCGAAGCGTGGGGCCGGGCGTCGACTGTGGTCGGCTCGGGTGCCACGGTCCCCAATGTCCTGCTCCCTGCTGATCGACTCGCGGGCGCCCGGCGCCCGGGCAAGGTGTCAGTTTAGGGCGCCGGGGCGGGCCGCCGGGCCGAACGGCCCTCCTCCCGCTTGCGCGGGGCGGGTTTTCGTGCTGGGCATTTGTTTTGACCTACCTCTGTGAGGTAGGTACGCTCTGACCTTGTGCCTGGGGTGTGCCCTGGGCTCCCGCGTGCGCTCAAGACCCGCGGTGAGCCGAGAAGACCACACCGCGATCCGTGCCCCTCTCACCTCGGTGGAAGTGTGCAGGGTCCGACACACCCGACCGCGTGGGTCGGCAAAGTTCCAGGTTAGCTTCACTACACGGCACACAGAAACCGGAGAAGTAGTGCCTACGATCCAGCAGCTGGTCCGTAAGGGCCGGCAGGACAAGGTCGAGAAGACAAAGACTCCCGCGCTCGAGGCCTCGCCTCAGCGTCGCGGCGTCTGCACGCGTGTGTTCACGACCACCCCGAAGAAGCCGAACTCGGCGCTCCGTAAGGTCGCGCGTGTGCGTCTGACCTCCGGCATCGAGGTCACCGCTTACATTCCGGGTGAGGGACACAACCTGCAGGAGCACTCGATCGTGCTCGTGCGTGGTGGCCGTGTGAAGGACCTGCCGGGTGTTCGTTACAAGATCATCCGCGGTGCGCTTGACACCCAGGCTGTCAAGAACCGCAAGCAGGCCCGCAGCCGCTACGGCGCCAAGAAGGAGAAGTAAGAATGCCTCGTAAGGGCCCCGCCCCGAAGCGCCCGGTCATCATCGACCCGGTCTACGCATCTCCTCTGGTGACCTCGCTCATCAACAAGATCCTCCTGAACGGCAAGCGCTCCACCGCCGAGCGCATCGTCTACGGCGCCATGGAAGGCCTCCGCGAGAAGACCGGCAACGACCCGGTCATCACGCTGAAGCGCGCGCTGGAGAACGTCAAGCCGTCCCTCGAGGTCAAGTCCCGCCGTGTCGGTGGCGCGACCTACCAGGTCCCCGTCGAGGTCAAGCCGGGTCGCCAGTCGACCCTGGCCCTCCGCTGGCTCGTGGGTTACTCCCGCGCCCGTCGTGAGAAGACCATGACCGAGCGCCTCATGAACGAGCTGCTCGACGCCTCCAACGGTCTTGGCGCTGCCGTCAAGAAGCGCGAGGACACGCACAAGATGGCCGAGTCCAACAAGGCCTTCGCGCACTACCGCTGGTAGTCCCACCCCACATCGAGACCGAGAGAAGACCGAAGCCTTATGGCTACCACTTCGCTTGACCTGGCCAAGGTCCGCAACATCGGGATCATGGCCCACATCGACGCGGGCAAGACGACCACCACCGAGCGCATCCTGTTCTACACCGGTGTGTCTTACAAGATCGGTGAGGTCCACGACGGCGCCGCCACGATGGACTGGATGGAGCAGGAGCAGGAGCGCGGCATCACCATCACGTCCGCCGCGACGACCTGCCACTGGCCGCTCGAGGACGTCGACCACACCATCAACATCATCGACACCCCGGGTCACGTGGACTTCACCGTCGAGGTGGAGCGTTCGCTCCGCGTCCTCGACGGCGCCGTCACCGTGTTCGACGGTGTCGCGGGTGTGGAGCCGCAGTCCGAGACCGTTTGGCGTCAGGCGGACCGCTACGGCGTCCCGCGCATCTGCTTCGTCAACAAGCTCGACCGTACCGGTGCCGAGTTCCACCGCTGCGTCGACATGATCAAGGACCGCCTCGGCGCCGTCCCGATCGTCATGCAGCTCCCCATCGGTGCCGAGGCCGACTTCCAGGGTGTCGTCGACCTCGTCCGCATGAAGGCGCTCGTCTGGTCCGCCGAGGCGACCAAGGGCGAGATGTACGACATCGTCGACATCCCGGCCAGCCACACCGAGACCGCTGAAGAGTGGCGCGGCAAGCTGGTCGAGACCGTCGCCGAGAACGACGACGAGATCATGGAGCTCTTCCTCAACGGCGACGAGCCGACCGAGGAGCAGCTGCACGCCGCCGTCCGTCGCATCATCCTCGGCTCCGGCAAGGGCAAGGGCGAGCCCACGATCACCGCGGTGTTCTGTGGCACGGCGTTCAAGAACAAGGGTGTCCAGCCCCTGCTCGACGCCGTCGTCCGCTACCTGCCGTCGCCGCTGGACATCGAGGCCATCGAGGGCCACGACGTCCGCGACGCCGAGACGGTCGTGAAGCGCAAGCCGTCCGACGAGGAGCCCCTCGCCGCGCTCGCGTTCAAGATCATGAGCGACCCGCACCTCGGTAAGCTCACCTTCGTCCGGGTTTACTCGGGCCGCCTGGAGGCCGGCACTGCGGTGCTGAACTCCGTCAAGGGCAAGAAGGAGCGCATCGGCAAGATCTACCGCATGCACGCGAACAAGCGTGAGGAGATCGCGTCGGTGGGCGCCGGCGACATCGTCGCCGTGATGGGCCTGAAGCAGACCACCACCGGTGAGACGCTGTGCGACGACAAGCAGCCCGTGATCCTGGAGTCCATGGACTTCCCGGCTCCGGTCATCCAGGTCGCCATCGAGCCCAAGTCCAAGGGTGACCAGGAGAAGCTGGGTGTCGCCATCCAGCGTCTCGCGGAGGAGGACCCCTCCTTCCACGTTCACTCGGACGAGGAGACGGGCCAGACCATTCTCGGCGGTATGGGCGAGCTGCACCTCGAGGTGCTGGTCGACCGTATGAAGCGCGAGTTCAAGGTCGAGGCCAACGTCGGCAAGCCGCAGGTCGCGTACCGTGAGACGATCCGCAAGGGCGTCGAGCGTCACGACTACACCCACAAGAAGCAGACCGGTGGTACCGGTCAGTTCGCCAAGGTGCAGATCGCGATCGAGCCCATCACCGAGGCCGACGGCCCGGCGTACGAGTTCGTGAACAAGGTCACCGGCGGTCGTGTGCCGAAGGAGTACATCCCTTCGGTGGACGCGGGTGCGCAGGAGGCCATGCAGTTCGGCATCCTGGCCGGCTACGAGATGACGGGCGTCCGCGTCACGCTTCTCGACGGCGGCTACCACGAGGTCGACTCCTCCGAGCTCGCCTTCAAGATCGCCGGTTCGCAGGCCTTCAAGGAGGCCGCGCGCAAGGCTTCTCCCGTGCTCCTCGAGCCGATGATGGCCGTCGAGGTCACCACGCCGGAGGAGTCCATGGGTGACGTCATCGGCGACATCAACTCCCGCCGTGGCCAGATCCAGGCCATGGAGGACCGTCACGGAGCCAAGATCGTCAAGGGCCTCGTGCCCCTGTCGGAGATGTTCGGCTACGTCGGCGACCTCCGCAGCAAGACCTCGGGTCGCGCCAGCTACTCGATGCAGTTCGACTCCTACGCCGAGGTTCCCCGGAACGTCGCCGAGGAGATCATCGCGAAGGCCAAGGGCGAGTAACTCTTCGGAGTACACGCTTTAGGCTTGTCACCGGCAGCCTCTGGGGCAACAGGAACCACTCCCGTTGCCCCGGGGACCGGCCGGCTTTCCAGCAAAGATCACCTGGCGCCGATCTGTAAGGCGTACAGAACCACTCTCCAGGAGGACCCCCGTGGCGAAGGCGAAGTTCGAGCGGACTAAGCCGCACGTCAACATCGGCACCATCGGTCACATTGACCACGGTAAGACGACCCTCACGGCCGCCATTACCAAGGTGCTGCACGACGCGTACCCGGACCTGAACGAGGCCTCGGCCTTCGACCAGATCGACAAGGCTCCTGAGGAGCGCCAGCGCGGTATCACCATCTCCATCGCGCACGTCGAGTACCAGACCGAGGCGCGTCACTACGCCCACGTCGACTGCCCCGGTCACGCGGACTACATCAAGAACATGATCACGGGTGCCGCGCAGATGGACGGCGCGATCCTCGTGGTCGCCGCCACCGACGGCCCGATGCCGCAGACCAAGGAGCACGTGCTCCTGGCCCGCCAGGTCGGCGTCCCCTACATCGTCGTCGCCCTGAACAAGGCCGACATGGTGGACGACGAGGAGATCCTGGAGCTCGTCGAGCTCGAGGTCCGTGAGCTGCTCTCCGAGTACGAGTTCCCGGGCGACGACCTGCCGGTCGTCCGCGTCTCCGCGCTGAAGGCGCTCGAGGGCGACAAGGAGTGGGGCGAGAAGCTTCTCGGCCTCATGTCCGCCGTCGACGAGGCCATCCCGACCCCGCCGCGTGACACCGAGAAGCCGTTCCTCATGCCCGTCGAGGACGTCTTCACGATCACCGGTCGCGGTACGGTCGTCACCGGCCGTATCGAGCGTGGTGTCCTGAAGGTCAACGAGACCGTCGACATCATCGGTATCAAGGAAGAGAAGACCACCACCACGGTCACCGGTATCGAGATGTTCCGCAAGCTGCTCGACGAGGGCCAGGCGGGCGAGAACGTCGGTCTGCTCCTCCGTGGCATCAAGCGCGAGGACGTCGAGCGCGGCCAGGTCATCATCAAGCCGGGTTCGGTCACGCCGCACACCGAGTTCGAGGCCCAGGCCTACATCCTGTCGAAGGACGAGGGTGGCCGTCACACCCCCTTCTTCAACAACTACCGTCCGCAGTTCTACTTCCGTACCACGGACGTCACGGGTGTCGTCACCCTGCCGGCCGGCACGGAGATGGTCATGCCGGGCGACAACACCGAGATGTCGGTCGCGCTGATCCAGCCGGTCGCCATGGAGGAGGGCCTGAAGTTCGCCATCCGTGAGGGTGGTCGTACCGTGGGCGCCGGCCAGGTCACCAAGATCACGAAGTAATTCGTGTTCTGACCTGGTAGCTCGTTGAGTCGGGCACCAAGTTGCACTGGAGGGCCCCGGCCCATCGCTTCGGCGGTGGGGCGGGGCCCTTCGGCGTTCCCCGGAATCGGAAACGGAACCGGCAACGAAAGCCGGGTACGGGAAGAGGGCCGCACCCCCGTGCGGGGTGCGGCCCTCTCTACGTTCGTGCCTGCCTGCGGCGGCCGGTCAGCTCACGCGGAGCGACTCCGTGAACTCGTTGCAGGCGGCGAAGTCCGGGAGCAGCCCGGTCGCGATCGCCTCGGCCAGCGACGGGGCGGCCTCGTCGCGCGCGGACAGCTGCGGGACCTCGGCCGGCCACTCGATGCCCAGGTCCGGGTCGAGCGGGTGGACCGAGTGCTCGCCGGTCGGGTTGTACGTCTCCGAGCACAGGTACGACAGGGTCGCGTCGTCGCTCAGGGCGCAGAAGCCGTGGCCGAGGCCCTCGGGGATGTAGACGGCGCGGCGGTCGACGTCGTCGAGGCGCACGCCCTCCCACGTGCCGAAGGTGGGGGAGCCCACCCGGAGGTCCACGATGACGTCGAGCACGGCGCCGCGCACGCAGGTCACGTACTTGGCCTGGCCGCGCGGCACGTCGGCGAAGTGGATGCCGCGGACCACGCCGGCGGCGGAGACGGAGAGGTTCGCCTGGGCCAGGTTCAGCGGGTGGCCGACGACCTCCGCCAGGCGGTCGAAGCGGTACCACTCGGTGAACAGGCCGCGCGGGTCGCCGTGCAGCTGCGGGGTCACCTCGAAGGCGCCCGCGATGGAGAGTTCGCGGAACTTCACTTGCCCTCCTCCTCGTCGAGCAGGGCCAGGAGGTAGGTGCCGTAGCCGCTCTTGGTCAGCGGCTCGGCGAGCGCGCGCAGCTGGGCGGAGTCGATGAGGCCGGCCCGCCAGGCCGCCTCCTCGATGCAGCCGATCTTGAAGCCCTGACGCTCCTCGATCACGCGCACGAACTCGGAGGCCTGGACCATCGAGACGAAGGTGCCGGTGTCGAGCCAGGCGGTGCCGCGGTCGAGGATGGTGACGTTCAGTTCGCCGGCCTGGAGATAGGCGTCGTTGACGGCGGTGATCTCCAGCTCGCCGCGGGCGCTGGGCTTGAGCCCCTTGGCTATCTCCACGACCTGGTTGTCGTAGAAGTACAGACCCGGCACGGCGTAGCGGGACTTGGGCTTGACCGGCTTCTCCTCGATGGAGATGGCCTGGCCCGTCTCGTCGAACTCCACGACGCCGTAGGCGGTCGGGTCCGCCACCGGGTACGCGAACACACGGCCGCCCTTGGCGTCCGTGTGCTGGGCGAGGCGGGTGCCGAGGCCGCTGCCGTGGAAGATGTTGTCGCCGAGGATCAGTGCGACGGACTCGTCGCCGATGAAGTCGGCGCCGAGCACGAACGCCTGGGCGATGCCCTCGGGGCGCTCCTGGACCGCGTACTCCAGCCGCAGGCCGAACTGCGAACCGTCGCCGAGCAGCCGCTCGAACTGGTCGCGGTCTTCAGGGGTGGTGATGATCAGGATCTCGCTGATACCCGCCATCACCAGGGTGGAGAGCGGGTAGTAGATCATCGGCTTGTCGAAGACGGGCAGCAGCTGCTTCGAGACGGCCCGAGTCAGCGGCCAGAGTCGCGATCCGGTGCCACCGGCCAAAAGGATTCCACGCATGGGTGAACCCTATGCGAGAGGGCCGGGGCGGTCCGACCGTCCGGCGTGTGACGTTCGGCAGGCGGCTAGACTCTTCGTATTATGCGCATCCTCGTGACCGGCGGCGCCGGCTTCATCGGTTCAGAATTCGTCCGCCAGCAGCTCGGTGCAGACGCCACGGCGCAGATCACCGTCTTCGACAAGCTGACCTACTCGGGCGTCGAGGCCAACCTCGCCCCGGTCGCGGGCCACTCCGGATACCGCTTCGTCAAGGGCGACATCTGCGACGCGGAGGCCGTCGACCAGGTGATGGCCGGCCACGACGTGGTCGTGCACTTCGCCGCCGAGTCCCACGTGGACCGGTCGATCGCCGGCGCGGGACCCTTCGTCATGACGAACGTCGTCGGCACCCAGGTGCTGCTGGACGCCGCCCGCAAGCACGGCGTCGGCCGCTTCGTCCACATCTCCACCGACGAGGTCTACGGCTCGATCACCGAGGGCTCCTGGACCGAGGAGTGGCCGCTGGTGCCGAACTCCCCGTACTCCGCGTCCAAGGCGTCCTCCGACCTGCTGGCGCTGGCCTACGCGCGCACGCACGGCATGGACGTGGTCGTCACCCGCTGCTCCAACAACTACGGGCACTACCAGTTCCCGGAGAAGGTCATCCCGCTGTTCGTCTCGAACCTGATGGACGGCAAGAAGGTCCCGCTGTACGGCAACGGCGGCAACGTCCGCGACTGGCTGCACGTCTCCGACCACTGCCGCGGCATCGACCTGGCCATGCGCAAGGGCCGCGCCGGCGAGGTCTACAACATCGGCGGCGGCACCGAGCTCACCAACAAGGAGCTCACCGGCGTCCTGCTGGAGGCCGCGGGCCTGGGCTGGGACATGGTCGAGCACGTCGAGGACCGCAAGGGCCACGACCTGCGCTACTCCATCGACATCAGCAAGATCGGTGCGGAGCTGGGCTACGCCCCGCAGGTCACCTTCGAGGACGGCATCAAGGCCACCATCGACTGGTACCGCGAGAACCGCGCCTGGTGGGAGCCGCTGAAGGCGAAGGCGGCCCTGCAGAAGTGAGCACCGACTCGTTCGCCGGCCGCTGGCTCGTCACCGGTGCCGCCGGGATGCTCGGCCAGGACGTCCTGACCGTCCTGAAGCGCGCCGGCATCGAGGCCGTGGGCCTGGGCCGCGCCGACCTCGACATCACCGACCCGGCCGCGGTCCGCGCCGCGGTCGAGGACGTCACCGTGGTCGTCAACTGCGCGGCCTGGACGGACGTGGACGGCGCCGAGACGGCCGAGGAGGCCGCCACCGCCGTCAACGGCACCGCCGTACGCGTCCTCGCCGAGGCGTGCGCCGCCGCCCATGTGCGCCTGATCCACGTCTCCACCGACTACGTGCTCCCCGGCGACGCCTCGGAGCCGTACCGGGAGGACGCCGAGACCGGCCCGGTCAACGCCTACGGGCGTTCCAAGCTGGTCGGCGAGCAGGCCGTCACCGAGCTGCTGCCGCAGGACGGTTACGTCGTACGGACCGCCTGGCTGTACGGCGAGCACGGGCCGAACTTCGTCGCCACCATGCTGAAGCTGGCCGCCCAGCGCGACACCCTCGACGTGGTCGACGACCAGCACGGCCAGCCCACTTGGTCCTACGCGCTCGCCCGCCACCTGGTCGACCTCGGCCTGGCGGCCCTCAGGGGCCATGCCATGGGCGGGATCTACCACGGCACCGCGAGCGGCCGGACCACCTGGATGGGACTGGCGCGCGAGACCTACCGGCTGAGCGGCCTGGACCCCGAGCGGATCCGGCCGACCACCTCCGAGGCGTTCGTCCGCCCCGCCGCCCGCCCCGCCTTCAGCGTGCTCGCGCACGACGCGTGGAAGGAGGAGGCCGGACTGGACCCGCTCCCCGACTGGCGCGACCAGCTGGCCAAGGCGCTCGCCACCCCCGGCTTCGCCGCACTCGCGAAGGCGGCCCGGAACGGCCCCACGGGATGAAAACCCTGGTGAACAAGTTGAGCGCGGCGCTGCCGCCGGGCACCGTCGCGGTGGCCGGCGGCACCGTCGTGCTCGGCGCGGCCTCGTACGCCCACCTGGGCGTGGCCGGTCACAGCCTGTCCGATGCGGGTTATGCCAACGTCTCGGTGCTGTGGACGATCGTGATGTCCCTCGGCATCGGCATCTTCTTCCCCCTGGAGCAGGAGCTCACCCGGATCGTCTCCGCCCGGGTCGTCCTCGGTCAGGGAACGGCCCCGGTGCTGCGCCGCGCCGGCCTGCTCACCGCCGGCATCCTCGGCGCGACCCTGCTGATCCTCGTCCTCGGCGCCGGCCCCGTCGCCGACCTGCTGTTCCACGGGGACCGCGCCCTGGTGGCCGCGCTCGGCGGCGCCTTCACCGGCATGGCCGTCTGCTACCTGACCCGCGGTGTGCTGGCGGGCCTCGGCCGCTTCGGCGCGTACGGCACCCAGCTCGCCGTCGACGGCGGGCTGCGGATCGTGCTCGCCTTCGGGTGCGCCCTCTTCGGACTGCACTCGGCACTGGCCTTCAGCCTCATCCTGGCCGTCGCACCCGTGGTCGCGACGCTGGTGACGCTGCCCGCACTGCTGCGCGCGGTCGGCCCCGGCGAGCAGATCGCCTGGCGGGAGCTGTCGGGCGGCCTCGGCCTGCTCGTCTGCGCGACCCTGCTGTCCCAACTGGTCGTGAACGCCGCCGTGGTGAGCACCAAGCTCCTGGCACCGTCCGACAGCGCACTGATCGCGGCGCTGATGAGCGCGACGGTCCTCGCGCGCGTACCGCTCTTCGTCTTCGGCTCGCTCCAGGCCTCGCTGCTCAGCGGCCTGACCGCCGCCTTCACCGCCGGAGACCGCGCGGCCTTCTGGGCGATGCTGCGCCGGATCGCGATGGTCGTCGGAGCGCTCGGCCTGCTCGGCGGCGTGCCCGCCACGGCGCTCGGCCCCTGGCTCATCGAGGTGCTCTTCGGCATCCAGGACCCGGTGCTGGGCAGCTTCGACTTCTTCCTGCTGTCCGCCGGTACCGCGGCGTACATGTTCGCGATGGTCCTCGGGCAGGCGCTCATGGTATTCAAGCGGCACAACCTGCAGTTGCTCTGCTGGGCCGTCGGTACCGCGGTGCTGGTGGGCATCACCCTGATCCCCGGCGAGGTGTCCGTGCGCGTGATCGTCGCTTACGCCCTGGGATCGACGGCCACCGTGCTCGCTATGCTGGCAGCCCTCAGGCTGAGCTTCCCCGGAACCGCGGCCGCAGCCGGTGAAGCACCCCGGCAGACGACCGACGACGCAGACACCGGCGCCCCGGGCGTGGGCGCGGTCGGGAGATGACCATGCCGGCCCGAGACGTCACACCGATCACCGAGCACTCGAACGTGCCACTTTCCGCTGGAGCTACCGTGTCCCAATACGACGATGTCTGGCTGGTCATACCGGCCTATAACGAGGGCCAGGTGATCGCCGAGGTGGTCGAGGGGGCCCGCAAGACGTTCCCCAACATCGTCGTCGTCGACGACGGCAGCACCGACGACTCGGCCGAGCACGTAGCGACCACGGGCGCCCACCTGGTCCGCCACCCGGTCAACCTCGGCCAGGGCGCGGCCCTCCAGACCGGTCTGAAGTACGCGCTCACCCAGCCCGGTTCCCGCTACTTCGCGACCTTCGACGCCGACGGCCAGCACCAGACCAAGGACGTCGAGACGATGGTCGGCGTGCTGCGGCGGGACGAGGCCGACGTGGTCCTCGGCTCCCGCTTCATCGAGCAGAACGGCCAGGTGCCGTGGATCAAGCAGGTCGTCCTGCGCACGGCCGCCGCCGTCAGCCCCACCGCCCGCAAGCTCAAGCTCACCGACGCGCACAACGGTCTGCGCGTGCTGAGCCGCAAGGCCGCCGAGCAGCTGAACATCACCATGAACGGCATGGCGCACGCGTCCGAGCTCGTCGGTTTCCTGGCGGGCTCCGACCTGCGGGTCACCGAGGTGCCCGTGGACATCCTCTACACCGAATACTCGCGCTCCAAGGGCCAGTCCCTCATCAACGGCGTGAACATCATCTTTGACATTTCGCTGCGGGAGCGTGGGCGTCGATGAAGTACTTCTGGATCCAGCTCGTCCTGATCGTCGGCTCGGTGTCGATGGCCCTGGTGTTCATCCGCACGTGGAGCCAGGCGAAGAACCGGGCCTGGAAGCGCATCGCCTTCTCCCTGTTCGTCATCGTCAACGTGTACGCCGTGCTCCGCCCGACGGACGTCACCTGGCTCGCCCACCAGCTCGGCGTCGGCCGAGGCACCGACCTGGTGCTGTACGTGATGGTCCTCGCGATGGGCTTCCTCACGCTCAACACCTTCCTGCGGTTCCGCTCGCTGGAGAAGAAGATCACCGACCTCGCCCGGACGGTGGCCATCAACGAGGGCACGCGCCACAACGGCGAGCGGCTGGGGGCGGGGTCCGGCTCCGCACCGGACGCCGGCGCCGGCGCTGACGCCGCCGCGGACGCCGCGGCCGACTCCGACTCCGTGAAGGCCTGAAGCTCCATGGTGACCTTCGACTTCATGCTCCCCTACTACGGGGACGTGCAGCTGATGCAGGACGCCGTCCGCAGCGTGCTGGCGCAGACGGACCGGGACTTCCGCCTCGTCGTGATCGACGACGGCAAGGAGCCCGACGTACCGGGCTGGTTCGCCGGACTCGGCGACGACCGCGTGCACTACACGCGCAACGAGCAGAACCTCGGCATCACCAAGAACTTCCAGAAGTGCGTGCGGCTGTCCGAGGCCGACTACGTGGTCATCATGGGCTGCGACGACGTCCTTCACCCGCACTACCTGGAGACCGTCCGGGGCATCGTCGACGCCCAGCCGGGCATCGGCATGGTCCAGCCCGGCGTCGAGGTCATCGACGGCACGGGCCAGGTGACCCAGGGCCTGGCGGACAACACCAAGAAGCGGCTGTACGCACCGCAGGTGAAGGGCCGTCGCCTGATGGGCGGCGAGGAGCTGGCCGCCAGCGTGCTGCGCGGCAACTGGCTCTACTTCCCGTCGATCGCCTGGCGCGGCGAGGTGCTGCGCAAGGTGAACTTCCGGGACGACTACTCGGTGATCCAGGACCTCGCGCTCGTGGTCGACCTGCTCGAAGGCGGTGAGCAGATGGTCATCGACAACACGACGACCGTCTTCCAGTACCGCCGGCACGCCGTCAGCGAGTCGTCGGTCCAGGCCTTCTCCGGCACCCGCTTCGCCGAGGCCGAGCGGTACTTCTCCGCGGTCGCGGCCCGCATGGACGCCCGCGGCTGGCCGAAGGCTGCCCGTGCGGCCCGCTTCCACAGCGCCTCCCGGCTGCACGCGCTGACGATGCTCCCCGGAGCGCTGCGCAGCGGCAACAAGGCGGGCGCCCGCACCCTGGCGAAGCACGCCTTCACCTCCGGCCACAACTGATCAGACTCCGCCCACCACGAAACGGACCGAGATGACACACCTGGCCCCCGAGGCGGTCGGCGAGGCCGGCACCCCGGCCCAGCGCCCCTCCGAACCGGCACGGGGCAAGAGCAGCCCGACCCCCTCCGGGATCCGGGTGTGGATGTCCCGGCGGTGGGTGCAGATCCTGGCCGAGGTCGTCGTCAGCGTGGTGGCGGCCCTCGGATTCACGCTGCTGAGCCGGCACGTCAGCGTCAACCCGATGAACCGCCTCGGCCAGGTCAGCGGACTCGCCAAGCTCCAGCTGTACGTGGCCGTCCTCGGGCTCCCGCTGCTCGGACTGCTGCTCTACACGGCTCACCGGGGCTCCGTCCGGCGCCACGAGCTGGTCAAGCGGCTGGTCTGCGCCGCCCTGGCAGGGCTGGTCACCGGCGTGGTGGCGGGCGGCATCGTCGTCGCGCTGCGCGGCACCCCGCACCCGCTCGGCGGCCAGGAGGGCGACCCGAGCGTCCTGGTGGAGATGGCCAACTCGTTCCTGTCGGGCGAGGGCATGTCCGGCATCTACCCGCCCGCGTTCCCGGCGCTGATCGCCCTGTGGGCCAAGGTCCGCTACGACGGCCTCGGCACCTCCGGCTTCGCCCTGCACGACCTGCAGATCGTCTTCAGCGCCCTCGTCGGCCCGATGGCGTACCTGGCGTGGCGGCTGCTGCTCCGTCCCTTCTGGGCGCTGCTGATCGCCGTCCCGTCGGCCGTGCTCTTCCTCGACCCGGTCCGCCCGTACAGCCACGTCGTGATGATCGTGCTGCTGCCGCTCCTCGGGTACTGCTTCCGCGAGCTGCGCCGGTCCGCCGGCCGCACCGCGAAGGCCCTGGTGCTGCGCGGGGCCGGCCTCGGCGCGATCTTCGGCGGGCTCTTCCTCTGGTACTCGGGCTGGTTCGTCTGGGCCGCGCCCGGCGCCGCCGTCCTCTTCCTCTTCCTCTTCCCGTGGCGGGCCGGCGGCCCCGCGCTGAAGCGGGCGGCGCTGTACGCCGGGTCCGTCCTGGCCACGGCCGGGATCATCGGCGCCCCGCTGCTCTACCAGATGGTGCGCCTGGGCTCGCAGACCCCGGACCGGTACGCCTACCTCGGCGTGTACGCCGACCCGGGGTACGTCCTCGGCTGGATCTCCGACCGTACGGGCTACATCAAGTACAACCAGTGGCCCGTCTCCGGCGAGATGGCCGGCCAGACCGGGTTCGCGCTGCTGCTGATCCTCGGTGTGGGCCTCGGGGTCGGCCTCGGCCTGCGCAACGTCATGGTCCGCACCGCCGCGGCGGTGCTCGCCGGCGCCTGGCTGGCCCGGTTCTGGTTCGCCTCGCACATGGCGCACGACAAGGCGGTCCAGCTCTTCCCGCGGACCACCTGGATCATCATGTACTCGCTGATGATCCTGGCCGTCCTCGGCGTGATGGCGGCGGTCCAGCGGGGCTCCGGCTGGACCGAGCGGACCCTGCGGCCGCCCTCCGCCGCCCCGTCCGCGCGCGTCGTTCCCCGCCGGACGATCCGTCAGCTCTCGGCCGGCATGGTGTGCGCGGTCGCCCTGTTCGCCACCATGGGCGCCTCCTGGTCGGCCAACCGCTACATGCCCACGCACGAGGACACCGACCTCATGGGCCTCGACGCCTGGCGCGCGCACGACATCAAGCTGCCCAACGGCAAGTGCCCGCGTTACGCGCCGAACAAGGACTGCGAGGACCTCCGGGTCAAGCTGTGGAAGCAGTTCGAGGACGACGGCGAGATCTGGTGCGCCAACATCGTGGCCAAGGACTGGCCCGCGATCTGTGGCCGGAAGGCGCCGTTCAAGGACAAGTCGGTGGAATAGCACCCCCGTGCGGTCCGGCTGCGACGCGCATCACGTTCGCAGCCCCCGTCCCGCCCTGATGGGCCGTCGCCGCGGCCAGTAGGATCCCGTCGGCCAGTGGTGTCACCTGGCCGGATCTGCATAGGGGTTGGGGACAACTTGAAGATAGGTCGTGCGCGCGGGACGGCTCTGGCCGCCGCGCTCGGCGTCGTGGCGGTCCTGGGCATCCAGGGCGTCGCAAGCGGCACGGGCGGTTCCGACGAGGGCGAGGTGTCGCCCTACAGCGCCCGTGCCCGCGAGAAGGGCCCGGTCGCGGGGGAGCTGCACAAGCTCGCCCTCAAGCCCAAGGGCAGGGGCGAGGCTGTCCTCTCCCAGCAGGACACCGAGCCGTTCGGGCTCCTCGGCGTCTCCTGGACCGACCCCGAGGCCGAGGTGAAGGGCAGGATCGAGGCCCGCACCCGGGACGCCGACAGCGGCAAGTGGTCGAAGTGGGTCGTGCTGGAGCAGGCCGAGTCCGGCCTCGACGGCAAGCGCCCGGGCCTGCGCGGCGCCACCGAGCCGGTCTGGGTCGGCCCGTCCGACGGCGCCGAGGTACGGGTGACCGGGGGCGGCACGCTCCCCGCCGGCATGGAGCTGAACCTGGTGGACCCGGGCGCCGGCGCCGCGAAGGCGAAGAAGAAGGGCGACCTGAGCCTCGGGCCGGCCGCCTTCTCCCTCCCCGCGGTGGACCCCGCGCCGACGACGCCGGGGCCGGAATCGACCGCCCCGCGGCCGGACGTGGTCTCGCGCGTGCAGTGGGGCGCCGACGAGTCCCTGAACAACGAGGGCCCGATCTACCTGCCCGGCGGGAAGATCAAGGCGGTCTTCGTCCACCACACCGCGTCCACCGCCCCGTACGAGTGCTCCGAGTCCGCCGCCATCGTCCGCAGCCTGCACGTCTACCACGTGCAGGGCAACGGCTGGCGCGACCTCGGCTACAACTTCCTCGTCGACAAGTGCGGAACGGTCTTCGAGGGCCGGCAGGGCGGTGTGGACCAGCCCGTCCAGGGCGCGCACACCTACGGCTGGAACGCCGAGTCGACGGGCGTCTCCGTCCTCGGCGACTACACCACCGCCGGGGCCTCGACCGCCGCGCTGGGCGCCATCTCCAAGGTCGCGGCGTACAAGCTGGGCCAGTACGACGGAGACATGAACGGCACCGCGACACTGACCGCGGGCGCCACCCAGGCGAACTACTTCGGCAAGAGCTACACCGCCGGCCAGCAGTACGAGTTCAAGTCGCTCTCGGGCCACCGGGACGGCTTCAACACCCAGTGCCCGGGCAACTCGCTCTACCCGCAGCTGGACGCGCTCCGGCAGACGGGCCCCGCGGCCCAGCTGAAGATCGCCTCGGTGAACGGGGCCACGGCCGCGCCGGGCGCCACCCTCCCGAGCGGCGCAGCCCTGACGGTCGACTGGACCACCAGCACGGCCACCGGCCGGCTGTCCAAGTTCGAGCTGCTCGTGGACGGCGAGGCCACCGCGGTCACCGACGGCGCGGCCCGCAAGGCGACCGCCGTCGTGACCGACGGCACGCACGAGGTCCGGGTCCGGGCGACCGCATCGAACGGCAAGGTCTCCACGAGCCTCGCGGTGACCGTCCAGGCCGAGGTCAAGGGCGCCAGGTTCGTCCCCCTCGCCCCCAAGCGCCTGATGGACACCCGTGAGGGCCTCGGTGTCCGCAGGGGCCCCGTCGGCAGCGGCGAAGTGGTCACCCTGCCGGTGGCCGCCGCCACCGGTGGCACGCCCACCGCGGTGGTCCTGAACGTGACGGCGACGAACCCGACGCAGCCGAGCTTCGTGTCGGTGTTCCCGAGCGGCACGACCCGCTCCAGCGCGTCGAACCTGAACTTCACCCCGGGCAGGACGATCCCCAACCTGGTGGTTGTGCCGGTCGTCAACGGGAGCGTCAGCTTCTTCAACAACCAGGGCACCGTCGACCTGATCGCCGACATCACCGGCTACTTCACCTCGACCGCCGACGGCGCCACCCAGACCAACTTCGGTCCGAAGCGCCTGATGGACACCCGTGAGGGCCTCGGCGTCCCGAAGGGCCCGGTCGGCAGCGGCGGCGTGGTCACCCTGCCCGTGGCGGGCGTCGACGGCGTCCCGGCCACCGGCGTCAAGGCCGTGGTGCTGAACGTGACGGCGACCAACCCGACGCAGCCGAGCTTCGTGTCGGTGTACCCGAGCGGCACGACCCGCTCCAGCGCGTCGAACCTGAACTTCACCCCGGGACAGACGATCCCCAACCTGGTGGTCGTACCCGTCGTGGACGGCAAGGTCAGCTTCTACAACAACCAGGGCACCGTCGACCTGATCGCGGACATCACCGGCTACTTCTCCGACAGCGACGCGGGCGCCACGCACGCGAACTTCGGTCCGAAGCGCTTGATGGACACCCGTACGGGCACGGGCGTGCGCCAGGGCCCGGTCACCGGCGGAAGCGTCGTCACGCTGCCCGTGGCGGGCGTCGGGGGAGTCCCGGCCACCGGCGTCAAGGCCGTGGTGCTGAACGTGACCGCGACCAACCCGACCGAGGCCAGCTTCGTGTCGGTCTTCCCGAGCGGCACGACCCGTACGAGCGCGTCGAACCTGAACTTCACCGCGGGCCTCACGATCCCCAACCTGGTGGTCGTGCCCGTCGTGGACGGCAAGGTCAGCTTCTACAACAACTCGGGTTCCGTGGACCTCATCGCGGACATCACGGGCTACTTCCGCTGACGGAAGAAACGTCTTTGCGCAGGTGAGGGGCTCCGCACCATCCGGTGCGGAGCCCCTCGCACATGTCGGGCGGGGAACGGACGAGGACAGGGCATGGGCAAGAAGGACGACAACACGCCGGGCGTCTCCGACGAGGAGTGGGCCCGTTTCATGGAGCAGGCCGCCCAGGGGGCCGGGGACGCGCCGAAGGAGCCCTCCGCACGGGCGCGCATGGTGACCGAGCGGCTGCGCGCCACCCGGGGCCAGGAGCCGCCGGGGTGGCGCACCGGCCCCGCCTGGCGCGAACGCCGCCGGCCGGGCCGGCTCAAGGCCGCCGCCGCCGTCGTGGCCATCGCCGGACTCGCGCTGATCGCAGTACGGCCCGAGCTGGTGATCGACCGCCTCACGGGCAGGGCCGAGGCCCGCGACGACGCCCGCAAGGCGGGCCCGCTGGCCGCCGAGACCGAGCGCCCGAGCGCCCCGCCGCCGTCGGTGGACCCCGACCGGCCGACCCTGCAGGAGCCCTTCCGCGGCTCTCCGGCCCTGCAGTGGGCGGACGGCGCCGCCGGCATCGAGCTCCCGGAGGCCACCGCCGTCAACGGGGTGTCCAAGGAGAAGATCGCGGAGACGCTCCGGAACGCCAGGGCGTTCCTGATCGCGGCCAACCTGGACCCGGCGGTCCTGAGGGGGGAGCGCCCCGAGGCCGCACTGGCGCTGCTGGACCCCGAGAGCACCGAGACCTCGGAGCACCTGGAGAAGTCACTGGCCCAGCCGGGCAAGGACCAGGACCCGATGAACCTCTTCACCCGGTACGACCCGGCCGAGGTCAAGCCCGTCGGCGAGGTGGTCAAGGTCCGCGGCCGGATGTGGGTGGAAGCCGGGAAGGAGAAGGGCCGGGCCGACGTCCGGCTCGACTACTCCTTCGTCTACCCGCTGGTGAAGGCGGCCCCGGGCGCGGACCAGGTCGAGCGGACCATCGTGCGCCGAGAAATCACCTTCACGGTCGCGGACCCGCGCACATGGCGGGTCACCGCCGGCCGGCTCCTGCTCTCCGACTACCGCGTCGACCTCGCCAACAGCGCCTGCGAGGTCCACGACGGCTACATCCACCCGGGCTTCGACGCGGAGCCCGCGGCCGGACCCACGCCCTCCGGGCCGCCCAAGGACCCGTACGACCGGAGCAAGGGCATCGAGGCGGGCGCGCCGGACGGCTGCGGGACGGTCTCGCGGACCTGACACGACCGAGGGAGAGGCCCCGCCGGGCGACGGGCGCGGCGCAGTTTGACCACTCAGCGTGGCGGGGTATTGTCTTCCGCCCGATTGGCCAGGTACGTGTCCCGTATGGCAGACTACTCAAGTTGCTCGGCTGAGTGCCGATGCTGCGCGCCTCCCGCCGGGAGGACCGGAAGCGAGTCCCACAGTACTCGTCGTCCTTAATCTGCCTCTCGGGGCAGCAATGGGGGCGGACGTACGGGAATCTTCTGGGAAGTGACAGCACGGTGCCCACCAGGCACTCGGTGGGTGTTTCTCCCCCGAATCGCGGTCATGGGACCGCACCCCCTTGGACGAGGGAATTTCCGTATGGGAATTTTCTGTAGAGGGAGTGCGACACGCCCGACCGCGTGGGTCGGAGGAGAGGCCGCGGGACCACGTCCCGCAGCCGACCGGGAGCCAGAGCGTTTCCACACAGAGACAGGACTACGGAGTAGCCATGGCGGGACAGAAGATCCGCATCCGGCTCAAGGCCTACGACCACGAGGTCATCGACTCCTCGGCGAAGAAGATCGTCGAGACGGTGACGCGCACTGGTGCGTCGGTCGCGGGCCCGGTGCCGCTGCCCACTGAGAAGAACGTGTACTGCGTCATCAAGTCGCCGCACAAGTACAAGGACTCGCGCGAGCACTTCGAGATGCGCACGCACAAGCGCCTGATCGACATCCTCGACCCGACGCCCAAGACCGTTGACTCGCTGATGCGCCTGGACCTTCCGGCCGGCGTTGACATCGAGATCAAGCTCTGAGAGGCGTCGAGAAGATGGCAAAGCAGATCAAGGGCGTCCTGGGCGAGAAGCTCGGCATGACCCAGGTCTGGGACGAGAACAACCGTGTCGTCCCGGTGACCGTCGTCAAGGCCGGGCCCTGCGTCGTTACCCAGGTCCGTACGAACGACATCGACGGCTACGAGTCGGTCCAGATCGCCTTCGGCGAGATCGACCCGCGCAAGGTGAACAAGCCCCTCAAGGGCCACTTCGCCAAGGCCGACGTGACCCCCCGCCGCCACCTGGTGGAGCTCCGCACCTCCGACGCCGCCGAGTACACGCTCGGCCAGGAGATCACTGCTGAGGTGTTCGAGTCCGGCGTCAAGGTTGACGTCACGGGCAACAGCAAGGGCAAGGGCTTCGCCGGTGTCATGAAGCGGCACAACTTCCGGGGCCTCGGCGCCGGTCACGGTGTGCAGCGCAAGCACCGCTCCCCCGGTTCGATCGGTGGCTGCGCCACCCCTGGGCGTGTCTTCAAGGGCATGCGCATGGCCGGTCGCATGGGTAACGAGCGCGTCACCACCCAGAACCTGACCATCCACGCGGTAGACGCGGAGAAGGGTCTGCTCCTCATCAAGGGCGCAGTCCCCGGTCCGAACGGCGGCCTCGTCCTGGTCCGTACCGCGGCCAAGGGGGCTTGAGGTTAATGAGCACCATTGACATCCTTTCGCCGGCAGGCGACAAGGCCGGTACCGTCGAGCTCCCCGCGGAGATCTTCGACGCGAAGACCAGCGTTCCGCTGATCCACCAGGTCGTCGTCGCCCAGCTGGCCGCTGCCCGTCAGGGCACGCACAAGACCAAGACCCGTGGCGAAGTCCGTGGTGGTGGCAAGAAGCCTTACCGCCAGAAGGGCACCGGCCGCGCCCGTCAGGGTTCGACCCGCGCTCCGCAGTTCGCCGGCGGTGGCGTCGTCCACGGCCCGCAGCCGCGTGACTACTCGCAGCGGACCCCCAAGAAGATGAAGGTCGCCGCCCTCCGCGGTGCCCTCTCGGACCGTGCGCGTCACTCCCGCATCCACGTCGTCACCGGCGTGGTCGAGGGTGCCGCCTCCACGAAGGCCGCCAAGACGCTGTTCGGCAAGATCTCGGAGCGCAAGAACCTGCTCCTGGTCGTCGAGCGTGCCGACGAGGCCGCGTGGCTGTCCGCCCGCAACCTGCCCCAGGTTCACATCCTGGAGCCGGGCCAGCTGAACACGTACGACGTGATCGTCTCTGACGACGTGGTCTTCACCCAGGCCGCGCTCGAGTCCTTCGTGTCTGGCCCCAAGGCCGACGAGACCGAAGGGAGCGACGCCTGATGTCTGAGGCGACCGTTACCAGCAAGACCTTCACCGACCCGCGCGACCTGCTGATCAAGCCGGTTGTCTCGGAGAAGAGCTACGCGCTGCTGGACGAGAACAAGTACACGTTCATCGTCGCGCCCGGCGCCAACAAGACCCAGATCAAGCAGGCCGTCGAGGCGGTCTTCTCGGTCAAGGTCACCGGGGTCAACACGATCAACCGTCAGGGTAAGCGCAAGCGCACCAAGACCGGTTTCGGCAAGCGTGCCAACACCAAGCGCGCCATCGTGACCCTTGCCGAGGGCAACCGTATCGACATCTTCGGCGGCCAGGCCTCCTAACGGAGGTCTAGTCGTCCGGAATCGGACGAGGACTGAGAAATGGGTATCCGCAAGTACAAGCCGACGACCCCGGGCCGTCGTGGCTCCAGCGTCGCCGACTTTGTCGAGATCACGCGGTCCACGCCGGAGAAGTCGCTGGTTCGCCCTCTGCACAGCAAGGGCGGCCGTAACAACACCGGCCGGATCACCGTTCGCCACCAGGGTGGCGGACACAAGCGCGCCTACCGCGTGATCGACTTCCGTCGTCACGACAAGGACGGCGTGCCGGCCAAGGTCGCGCACATCGAGTACGACCCCAACCGCACCGCGCGCATCGCGCTGCTGCACTACGCCGACGGCGAGAAGCGCTACATCATCGCGCCGCGCGGTCTGCAGCAGGGTGACCGGATCGAGAACGGCCCGACGGCCGACATCAAGCCCGGCAACAACCTGGCGCTCCGCAACATCCCGGTCGGTACCACGATCCACGCGATCGAGCTCCGTCCCGGTGGCGGCGCGAAGTTCGCCCGCTCCGCTGGTGCCTCCGTGCAGCTGCTCGCGAAGGAGGGCGTCATGGCCCACCTCCGCATGCCGTCCGGCGAGATCCGTCTCGTCGACGCGCGCTGCCGCGCCACGGTCGGCGAGGTCGGCAACGCCGAGCAGTCGAACATCAACTGGGGCAAGGCCGGCCGCATGCGCTGGAAGGGCGTTCGCCCGTCCGTCCGCGGTGTCGCGATGAACCCGGTTGACCACCCGCACGGTGGTGGTGAGGGCAAGACCAGTGGTGGTCGCCACCCGGTCTCCCCGTGGGGTCAGAAGGAGGGTCGTACTCGCTCGCCGAAGAAGGCTTCGAGCAAGTACATCGTCCGCCGCCGCAAGACGAACAAGAAGCGCTAGGAGCGGGTTTAGATGCCGCGCAGTCTCAAGAAGGGACCCTTCGTCGACGACCACCTCGTAAAGAAGGTGGACGCTCAGAACGAAGCTGGTACCAAGAACGTCATCAAGACCTGGTCCCGTCGCTCGATGATCATCCCCAGCATGCTGGGTCACACCATCGCGGTGCACAACGGCAAGACCCACGTCCCGGTGTTCGTCACCGAGTCGATGGTCGGCCACAAGCTCGGCGAGTTCTCGCCGACTCGCACCTTCCGCGGCCACGTCAAGGACGACCGGAAGTCGAAGCGCCGCTAAAGGCGGGGTGGTTACGACTATGACTTACACCGAAGGGACAACCATGGAAGCCAGGGCCCAGGCGCGGTACATCCGCGTCACGCCCATGAAGGCCCGCCGCGTGGTGGACCTTATCCGTGGCATGGATGCCACGGAGGCTCAGGCGGTCCTGCGTTTCGCCCCGCAGGCCGCGAGCGTGCCGGTCGGCAAGGTGCTGGACAGCGCCATTGCCAACGCCGCACACAACTACAACCACCCGGACGCCTCCACGCTGGTCATCAGCGAGGCGTACGTGGACGAGGGCCCGACCCTGAAGCGGTTCCGTCCGCGTGCGCAGGGCCGTGCCTACCGGATCCGCAAGCGGACCAGCCACATCACCGTGGTCGTCAGCAGCAAGGAAGGTTCCCGGTAATGGGCCAGAAGGTAAACCCGCACGGGTTCCGGCTCGGCATCACCACCGACTTCAAGTCGCGTTGGTACGCCGACAAGCTGTACAAGGACTACGTCAAGGAAGACGTCGCCATCCGTCGGATGATGACGTCCGGCATGGAGCGCGCCGGCATCTCGAAGGTTGAGATCGAGCGCACCCGTGACCGCGTGCGTGTGGACATCCACACCGCTCGTCCGGGCATCGTCATCGGCCGCCGTGGCGCCGAGGCCGACCGCATCCGCGGTGACCTCGAAAAGCTCACGGGCAAGCAGGTCCAGCTGAACATCCTCGAGGTCAAGAACCCCGAGCTCGACGCTCAGCTCGTTGCCCAGGCCGTTGCCGAGCAGCTCTCCTCCCGCGTCTCCTTCCGTCGCGCCATGCGTAAGAGCATGCAGGGCACGATGAAGGCCGGCGCCAAGGGCATCAAGATCCAGTGTGGCGGTCGCCTCGGCGGCGCCGAGATGTCCCGCTCCGAGTTCTACCGCGAGGGTCGTGTGCCGCTGCACACGCTGCGCGCGAACGTGGACTACGGCTTCTTCGAGGCCAAGACCACCTTCGGCCGTATCGGTGTGAAGGTCTGGATCTACAAGGGCGACGTCAAGAACATCGCCGAGGTTCGCGCCGAGAACGCTGCGGCCCGTGCGGGTAACCGCCCGGCCCGTGGCGCGGGTGGCGCTGGCGACCGTCCCGCCGGCCGTGGTGGCCGTGGTGGCGAGCGCGGCGGCCGTGGTGGCCGCAAGCCGCAGCAGGCTGCTGGTGCCGAGGCCCCCAAGGCCGACGCTCCCGCCGCCGCTCCGGCTGAGAGCACCGGAACGGAGGCCTGACCAACATGCTGATCCCTCGTAGGGTCAAGCACCGTAAGCAGCACCACCCGAAGCGCCGCGGTATGGCCAAGGGCGGTACTGAGGTCTCGTTCGGCGAGTACGGCATCCAGGCGCTCACCCCCGCCTACGTGACGAACCGCCAGATCGAGGCGGCTCGTATCGCGATGACCCGCCACATCAAGCGTGGTGGCAAGGTCTGGATCAACATCTACCCGGACCGCCCGCTCACGAAGAAGCCTGCCGAAACCCGCATGGGTTCCGGTAAGGGTTCTCCCGAGTGGTGGATCGCCAACGTGCACCCGGGTCGGGTCATGTTCGAGCTGTCCTACCCGAACGAGAAGATTGCTCGTGAGGCGCTCACCCGCGCTGCTCACAAGCTTCCGATGAAGTGCCGGATTGTTCGGCGCGAGGCAGGTGAGTCGTGATGGCGACGGGAACCAAGGCGTCCGAGCTGCGTGAGCTCGGCAACGAGGAGCTCGTTGGCAAGCTGCGCGAGGCCAAGGAGGAGCTGTTCAAGCTCCGCTTCCAGGCGGCCACGGGTCAGCTGGAGAACAACGGCCGGCTCAAGTCCGTCCGTAAGGACATCGCTCGCATCTACACCCTGATGCACGAGCGTGAGCTCGGTATCGAGACGGTGGAGAGCGCCTGATGAGCGAGAACAACGTGACTGAGAAGACCGAGCGCGGTTTCCGCAAGACCCGTGAGGGTCTGGTCGTCAGCGACAAGATGGACAAGACCGTCGTCGTCGCCGTCGAGGACCGCGTCAAGCACGCCCTGTACGGCAAGGTCATCCGCCGTACGAACAAGCTCAAGGCTCACGACGAGCAGAACGCTGCCGGTGTCGGCGACCGCGTCCTCATCATGGAGACGCGTCCGCTGTCGGCGAGCAAGCGCTGGCGCATCGTCGAGATCCTCGAGAAGGCCAAGTAATTACTTGAGGGGTTTCCCTCAGGTTCGTTCCGCCAGGCTCGGTGGGGGCCGCCGCTCTTCGGAGTGTGAGGCCCCCGCCGGGAACCGGCAGACAATCAGGAGATAGACGTGATCCAGCAGGAGTCGCGACTGCGTGTCGCCGACAACACTGGTGCCAAGGAAATCCTTTGCATCCGTGTTCTCGGTGGCTCCGGTCGCCGCTACGCGGGCATCGGTGACGTCATCGTCGCCACCGTCAAGGACGCGATCCCCGGTGGCAACGTGAAGAAGGGTGACGTCGTCAAGGCGGTCATCGTTCGCACCGTCAAGGAGCGCCGCCGCCAGGACGGCTCGTACATCCGCTTCGACGAGAACGCCGCCGTCATTCTGAAGAACGACGGCGACCCTCGCGGCACCCGTATCTTCGGCCCCGTCGGCCGTGAGCTGCGCGAGAAGAAGTTCATGAAGATCATCTCGCTCGCGCCGGAGGTGCTGTAAGCATGAAGATCAAGAAGGGCGACCTGGTCCAGGTCATCACCGGTAAGGACAAGGGCAAGCAGGGCAAGGTCATCGTTGCCTTCCCCGCTGAGAACCGTGTCCTCGTCGAGGGTGTCAACCGGGTCAAGAAGCACACCAAGGCCGCGCAGAACCAGGCCGGTGGCATTGTGATCACCGAGGCCCCGGTCCACGTGAGCAACGTTCAGCTGGTTGTGGAGAAGGACGGCAAGAAGGTCGTCACCCGCGTCGGCTACCGCTTCGACGACGAGGGCAACAAGATCCGCGTTGCCAAGCGGACGGGTGAGGACATCTGATGGCTACCACTCCGCGTCTCAAGACGAAGTACCGCGAGGACATCGCGGGCAAGCTGCGTGAGGAGTTCTCCTACGAGAACGTCATGCAGATCCCCGGTCTCGTCAAGATCGTCGTGAACATGGGTGTCGGCGACGCCGCCCGTGACTCGAAGCTGATCGACGGCGCCATCCGCGACCTGACGACGATCACCGGTCAGAAGCCGGCCGTCACGAAGGCCCGCAAGTCCATCGCGCAGTTCAAGCTGCGCGAGGGTCAGCCGATCGGCTGCCACGTCACCCTCCGTGGTGACCGCATGTGGGAGTTCCTGGACCGTACGCTGTCGCTCGCGCTGCCGCGTATCCGTGACTTCCGCGGTCTGTCGCCGAAGCAGTTCGACGGCCGTGGCAACTACACCTTCGGTCTCACGGAGCAGGTCATGTTCCACGAGATCGACCAGGACAAGATCGACCGTACCCGGGGTATGGACATCACCGTGGTCACCACGGCGACCAACGACGCTGAGGGCCGCGCGCTCCTTCGTCACCTCGGCTTCCCCTTCAAGGAGGCGTAAGCGAGATGGCGAAGAAGGCTCTCATCGCGAAGGCTGCCCGCAAGCCCAAGTTCGGTGTGCGTGCGTACACCCGCTGCCAGCGCTGCGGTCGCCCCCACTCCGTGTACCGCAAGTTCGGCCTGTGCCGCGTGTGCCTTCGTGAGATGGCTCACCGTGGCGAGCTGCCGGGCGTGACCAAGAGCTCCTGGTAGCCCCACACCCTTTGGGTGTTGAGGTTTTCCAGACGCTCTCGGTAAGCATCAGGTCGGCGGACCGCTCTGCCCGCATGCCGTAGGCTTGTGGGGTTGGGCGTCCGCCGCCCTATCGACTTACTACGCCGTAGGTCCCCGCACCGCACCCGTCCCGCCACTGAGTGGGGAGAGGGATGGCGCATACAGGAAACCCCGGCGAGAGAGGCCGAAGGCCACTTCATGACCATGACTGACCCGATCGCAGACATGCTCACGCGTCTGCGTAACGCTAACTCGGCGTACCACGACACCGTCGTGATGCCGCACAGCAAGATCAAGTCGCACATCGCGGAGATCCTCAAGCAGGAGGGTTTCATCACCGGCTGGAAGGTCGAGGACGCCGAGGTCGGCAAGAACCTCGTCCTCGAGCTGAAGTTCGGGCCGAACCGTGAGCGCTCCATCGCGGGCATCAAGCGGATCTCGAAGCCCGGTCTGCGCGTGTACGCGAAGTCCACCAACCTGCCGAAGGTCCTCGGCGGCCTGGGCGTGGCGATCATCTCCACGTCCCACGGTCTCCTGACCGGCCAGCAGGCAGGCAAGAAGGGCGTAGGTGGGGAAGTCCTCGCCTACGTCTGGTAGTCGGGAACGGAGGAAAAGCAATGTCGCGAATCGGCAAGCTCCCCATCCAGGTTCCCGCCGGTGTGGACGTCACCATCGATGGCCAGACGGTCAACGTGAAGGGCCCCAAGGGTTCCCTCGCGCACACCGTTAAGGCGCCCATCGCAGTTGTCAAGGACGAGGACGGCGTTCTGAACGTCACCCGTCCGAACGACGAGCGTCAGAACAAGGCCCTGCACGGCCTGTCCCGCACGCTGGTGGCGAACATGATCACCGGTGTGACCACGGGATACGTCAAGGCTCTCGAGATCAGCGGTGTCGGTTACCGCGTGGCCGCGAAGGGCTCCGACCTGGAGTTCCAGCTCGGCTACAGCCACCCGATCCTGGTGGAGGCGCCCGAGGGCATCTCCTTCAAGGTCGAGTCGCCGACGAAGTTCTCGGTCGAGGGCATCGACAAGCAGAAGGTCGGCGAGGTCGCCGCCAACATCCGCAAGCTGCGGAAGCCCGACCCGTACAAGGCCAAGGGTGTCAAGTACGCCGGCGAGGTCATCCGCCGCAAGGTCGGAAAGGCTGGTAAGTAGCCATGGCATACGGTGTGAAGATCGCCAAGGGCGACGCGTACAAGCGCGCTGCCAAGGCTCGCCGCCACATCCGCATCCGCAAGAACGTCTCGGGTACGGCGGAGCGTCCGCGCCTCGTCGTGACGCGTTCCAACCGCAACATCGTTGCTCAGGTCATCGACGACCTCCAGGGCCACACCCTGGCGTCGGCGTCGACCCTGGACGCTTCGATCCGCGGTGGCGAAGGCGACAAGAGCTCGCAGGCCCAGGCTGTCGGCGCGCTCGTCGCCGAGCGTGCCAAGGCTGCGGGTGTCGAGACCGTCGTGTTCGACCGCGGTGGCAACCGATACGCCGGGCGCATTGCCGCTCTGGCTGACGCCGCCCGCGAAGCCGGGCTGAAGTTCTAAGCCCCGGTTCCGGGACTCACGGACGTAACAGAGAGAGGTAATCCAATGGCTGGACCCCAGCGCCGCGGAAGCGGTGCCGGTGGCGGCGAGCGGCGGGACCGGAAGGGTCGCGACGGTGGCGCTGCCGCCGAGAAGACCGCTTACGTTGAGCGCGTTGTCGCGATCAACCGCGTCGCCAAGGTTGTCAAGGGTGGTCGCCGCTTCAGCTTCACCGCGCTGGTCGTGGTGGGCGACGGTGACGGCACTGTAGGTGTCGGTTACGGCAAGGCCAAGGAAGTTCCCGCGGCCATCGCCAAGGGTGTCGAGGAAGCGAAGAAGAACTTCTTCAAGGTTCCCCGCATCCAGGGCACCATCCCTCACCCGATCACGGGCGAGCGTGCCGCGGGTGTCGTGCTGCTGAAGCCGGCTTCCCCCGGTACCGGTGTTATCGCCGGTGGCCCGGTGCGCGCCGTTCTGGAGTGCGCCGGCGTTCACGACATCCTGTCGAAGTCGCTCGGTTCGTCGAACGCGATCAACATCGTGCACGCGACCGTGGCAGCGCTCAAGGGTCTGCAGCGTCCCGAGGAGATCGCGGCTCGCCGTGGTCTGCCCCTCGAGGACGTCGCTCCCGCGGCTCTTCTCCGTGCACGTGCTGGGGCGGGTGTCTGATGGCCCGCCTCAAGATCACGCAGACGAAGTCGTACATCGGCAGCAAGCAGAACCACCGCGACACGCTGCGTTCGCTCGGGCTCAAGCGCCTGAACGACGTCGTCGTCAAGGAGGACCGCCCCGAGTTCCGCGGAATGGTGCACACCGTCCGCCACCTCGTGACGGTTGAGGAGGTTGACTAATCATGGCTGAGAACAGCCCGCTGAAGGCCCACAACCTCCGTCCCGCCCCCGGCGCCAAGACCGCGAAGACCCGTGTGGGTCGCGGTGAGGCGTCGAAGGGTAAGACGGCCGGTCGTGGTACGAAGGGCCAGAAGGCCCGTTACCAGATCCCGCAGCGCTTCGAGGGTGGGCAGATGCCCCTCCACATGCGCCTGCCGAAGCTCAAGGGCTTCAAGAACCCGTTCCGCACCGAGTTCCAGGTCGTCAACCTGGACAAGCTCGGCGCTCTCTACCCCGAGGGTGGAGAAGTCACGGTGGCCGACCTGGTCGCCAAGGGCGCGGTTCGCAAGAACAGCCTCGTCAAGGTCCTGGGCCAGGGCGAGCTCTCCGTGGCGCTGCAGGTTTCGGTTGACGCCGTCTCCGCCTCCGCCAAGGAGAAGATCACCGCTGCCGGCGGTACCGTCACCGAGCTCGTCTAAGACGATTTCAGTGGCTGAATAGCTCAAAACCCGACCGGGGATGCCTCACATATGGGGCATCCCCGGTTGGTCGTTCCACGGGGGGCACACTCGCCGGTAAGGTGGCGTGCACCATTGCTTTGTCGTATACGTCGATCCCTCAGACCGTCACCTCTGACGCAGTAGCGCGGGGGTCGCAGGAGGCACCGTGCTCACCGCGTTCGCCCGGGCGTTCAAGACGCCCGACCTGCGCAAGAAGCTGCTCTTCACGCTCGGCATCATCGTGCTGTTCCGGCTCGGGTCCCATGTCCCCGTGCCCGGCGTGAGCTACAAGAACGTACAGATCTGCGTGGAACAGGCCGGGAGCAGCAATGGTCTGTTCGGCCTCGTCAACATGTTCAGCGGCGGTGCGCTGCTGCAGATCACGATCTTTGCGCTCGGCATCATGCCGTACATCACGGCGAGCATCATTCTGCAGCTGCTGACCGTGGTCATCCCGAAGCTGGAGACCCTCAAGAAAGAGGGCCAGTCCGGCACGGCGAAGATCACTCAGTACACGCGCTATCTGACGGTCGCGCTGGCGATCCTCCAGGGCACCGGCCTCGTCGCCACCGCCCGTACCGGCGCCCTGTTCCAGGGCTGCCAGGTCGCCAGCCAGATCGTTCCCGACCGGTCGATCTTCACCACGGTCGTCATGGTGGTCACCATGACCGCCGGTACCTGCGTCGTCATGTGGCTCGGTGAGCTCATCACCGATCGCGGCATCGGCAACGGCATGTCGATCCTCATGTTCATCTCGATCGCCGCCGGCTTCATCGGCGCCCTCTGGCAGATCAAGCTGCAGGGCAAGATCGCGGACGGCTGGGTCGAGTTCGGCGTCGTCATGCTGGTCGGCCTCGCGATGGTCGGCCTGGTGGTCTTCGTCGAGCAGGCGCAGCGCCGGATCCCGGTCCAGTACGCGAAGCGCATGATCGGCCGCCGTGCCTACGGCGGTACCTCCACCTACATCCCGCTCAAGGTGAACCAGGCGGGCATCATCCCCGTCATCTTCGCCTCGTCGCTGCTCTACATCCCGGCACTGGTCGTACAGTTCAGCGGGTCCACCGCGGGCTGGGCCACCTGGATCCAGAAGCACTTCGTCAAGGGCGACCACCCGTACTACATCGCTGTCTACTTCCTCCTGATCGTCTTCTTCGCGTTCTTCTACGTGGCGATCTCGTTCAACCCCGAGGAAGTTGCAGACAACATGAAGAAGTATGGTGGGTTCATTCCGGGTATCCGCGCCGGTCGACCCACCGCCGAGTACCTGAGCTACGTGCTCAACCGGATCACCTGGCCGGGGTCGCTGTACCTGGGTCTCATCGCTCTTGTGCCGACGATGGCGTTGGCCGGCTTCGGAGCGAACCAGAACTTCCCGTTCGGCGGGACGAGCATCCTGATCATCGTGGGTGTGGGTCTGGAAACCGTGAAGCAGATCGAGAGCCAGCTCCAGCAGCGCAATTACGAAGGGTTCCTCCGCTGATGCGAATCGTCCTCGTCGGACCGCCCGGTGCGGGCAAGGGAACGCAGGCCGCGTTCCTTGCCAAGAACCTGTCGATCCCGCACATCTCCACGGGCGACCTGTTCCGGGCCAACATCAGCCAGGGCACCGAGCTGGGCAAGCAGGCGAAGGCGTTCATGGACGCCGGCGACCTGGTCCCCGACGAGGTGACCATCGGCATGGCGAAGGACCGGATGGAGCAGCCCGACGCCGTGAACGGCTTCCTGCTCGACGGCTTCCCGCGCAACGTCTCGCAGGCCGAGGCGCTCGACGTGATGCTCCAGGCCGCGGGCATGAAGCTCGACGCCGTCCTCGACCTGGAGGTCGAGGAGGACGAGGTCGTCAAGCGCATCGCCGGCCGCCGGATCTGCCGCAACGACTCCTCGCACGTCTTCCACGTGACGTACGCAGCGCCGAAGGCCGCAGGTGTCTGCGACACCTGCGGCGGCGAGCTGTACCAGCGCGGTGACGACTCGGAGGCGACCGTCCGCAACCGGCTGGAGGTCTACCACACGCAGACCGAGCCGATCATCGACTACTACAAGGCCCAGGGCCTGCTGGTGACCATCCCGGCCCTCGGTGAGGTGTCGGACGTCACCAAGCGCGCCATGGACGCTCTCAAGAAGTAGTCACCCCTTGGTGTGCAGGTACGGCCGCGGTGTCCCCTCGGGGCACCGCGGCCGTCTGCATGACGCGCCGCGGCACGGCATCAGCCGATAATTGAGCAACCACAGCGGACAGCGACCACGTCCGCGAGAGCGGCGGCGGTTCAGCCGCAGAAAACGGAAGGCACGCCCACATGGTGCAGATCAAGACCCCCGAGCAGATCGCGAAGATGCGCGAGGCGGGGCTGGTCGTCGCCGCGATCCATGCGGCGACCCGTGAGGCGGCCGTACCGGGCGCCACGACGCGGGATCTGGACATGGTGGCCCGCAAGGTCATCGCGGACGCCGGGGCGAAGTCGAACTTCCTCGGCTACGGCGGTTTCCCCGCGACGATCTGCACCTCGGTCAACGAGGTCGTCGTCCACGGCATCCCGGACGACAAGACCGTCCTCAAGGACGGCGACATCATCTCCATCGACGCCGGCGCGATCGTGGACGGCTGGCACGGCGACGCGGCGTACACCGCCTTCGTGGGCACCGGTCACGCCCCCGAGCTCGTGGAGCTCTCCCGGGTGACGGAGGAGTCGATGTGGGCCGGCATCGCCGCGATGAAGCTGGGCAACCGCCTCGTGGACATCTCCAAGGCGATCGAGACGTACATCAAGCGCCAGCCCCGCCCCTCCACCGGTGAGCACAGCCTCGGCAAGTTCGGGATCATCGAGGACTACGGCGGCCACGGCATCGGGTCCGAGATGCACATGGACCCCCACCTGCTGAACTACGTCTCGCGCAAGCGGGGCAAGGGGATCAAGCTCGTTCCGGGCGTCTGCCTGGCGATCGAGCCGATGGTCTCCCTGGGCACCGCCCAGACGGAGGTCCTCTCGGACGACTGGACGGTCATCACGACGGACGGCACCTGGTCCTCGCACTGGGAGCACTCCATCGCGCTGACGGAGGCCGGTCCGATCGTCCTGACCAGCCCGGACTGCGGCAAGGCGAAGCTGGCGGAGTACGGGGTCACCACGGCCCCGGACCCCCTCGGTTAATGATCTAGACTCTTGGGCAAACTTTCCGGATTCGTTTTTCTGGGTGCCCTGACGTAGACTGACTCGTCGGCTCTCGTGCACTTCCATGCCTGCATGGCGCACGGGGTCGATCAAGGTAGCCGATTCGAAAGGCGAAGCGTGGCCAAGAAGCAAGGTGCCATCGAAATCGAGGGCACCGTGATCGAGTCCCTCCCGAACGCGATGTTCAAGGTGGAACTCCAGAA
Source organism: Streptomyces sp. NPDC023541 (assembly GCF_055559995.1). Lineage (NCBI taxonomy): Bacteria > Bacillati > Actinomycetota > Actinomycetes > Kitasatosporales > Streptomycetaceae > Streptomyces > Streptomyces sp. NPDC023541. Next base: position 350,917 of record NZ_JBVHJO010000005.1, on the reverse strand, counting down.
CGGTCACAAGGTCCTCGCGCACATCAGCGGGAAGATGCGCATGCACTACATCCGCATTCTGCCCGATGACCGGGTTGTCGTGGAGCTCTCTCCCTACGACCTGACGCGTGGCCGGATCGTCTACCGATACAAGTAGATCTTGCTCTCACTCCTGCCTGGGCGTCCGTCCCGGTGCGGGTGGTGGCACTGACCCGGAGAACCTCACCAACATGAAGGTCAAGCCGAGCGTCAAGAAGATCTGCGACAAGTGCAAGGTGATCCGCCGTCACGGCCGGGTCATGGTCATCTGCGACAACCTGCGCCACAAGCAGCGCCAGGGCTGACGCACGCCGACCGACCTGCCTTAACGCAGTTCTTCGCGCGACGTAAGAAAACGTACATACGCAGAACCCGCCCAGCCCCGCAAAGGGCCGGCGGCACCTCCGGCGGGGGCCGGGGACCCGGACGTACCATCACCCGACACGGGTGGTCGGCGGTCGGGATCGGTTCTGTGGAAGACCCCCGAACACACAGGAGCCATTGAATGGCACGCGTTTCCGGTGTTGACATCCCGCGCGAAAAGCGTGTGGAGATCGCACTCACCTACGTCTTCGGTATCGGGCGCACCCGGTCCAAGGAGATCCTCGCCTCCACCGGCGTGAACCCGAACACCCGCGTTCGTGACCTGGCCGAAGAGGACCTCGTCAAGATCCGCGAGTACGTGGACGCCAACCTCCGTACCGAGGGTGACCTCCGCCGCGAGATCCAGGGCGACATCCGCCGCAAGATCGAGATCCAGTGCTACCAGGGTATCCGCCACCGTCGCGGCCTCCCGGTGCACGGTCAGCGCACCAGCACGAACGCGCGTACCCGCAAGGGCCCGCGTCGCGCGATCGCCGGTAAGAAGAAGCCGGGCAAGAAGTAGTCCTGTTCAGCGGTCTTGCGCTGTAGGACCGACCACCTCCCGTAGGAGATTTAGATGCCCCCCAAGGGTCGTCAGGGCGCTGCCAAGAAGGTGCGCCGCAAGGAAAAGAAGAACGTCGCTCACGGGCACGCCCACATCAAGAGCACGTTCAACAACACCATCGTTTCGATCACGGACCCGTCCGGCAACGTGATCTCCTGGGCCTCCGCCGGCCACGTCGGCTTCAAGGGCTCGCGCAAGTCCACCCCCTTCGCCGCGCAGATGGCCGCCGAGTCGGCCGCCCGTCGCGCGCAGGAGCACGGCATGCGCAAGGTCGACGTCTTCGTCAAGGGTCCCGGCTCCGGCCGTGAGACCGCGATCCGCTCCCTCCAGGCCACCGGCCTCGAGGTCGGCTCGATCCAGGACGTCACCCCCACCCCGCACAACGGCTGCCGCCCGCCGAAGCGCCGCCGCGTCTGACGCAGCGGACGCACCGTTGCGTTCTTGAGTGTCCGGGCGGTACGACCCCTTCGGGGGACGTACCGCCCGTACCCTTGCAGTAGCCGTACCCCGGTACGGCCCCGTCGGGCGTCAAATAGTGGGCGTCCACGAATGAAGGAACACAGACATGCTTATCGCTCAGCGTCCGTCGCTGACCGAAGAGGTCGTTGACGAGTACCGCTCGCGCTTCGTGATCGAGCCGCTGGAGCCGGGCTTCGGCTACACCCTCGGCAACTCCCTGCGCCGTACCCTCCTGTCCTCCATCCCGGGTGCCGCTGTCACCAGCATCCGCGTGGACGGCGTCCTGCACGAGTTCACCACCGTGCCGGGCGTCAAGGAAGACGTCACGGACATCATCCTCAACATCAAGCAGCTGGTCGTCTCCTCGGAGCACGACGAGCCGGTCGTGATGTACCTGCGCAAGCAGGGTCCCGGCCTGGTCACCGCTGCCGACATCGCGCCCCCGGCCGGTGTCGAGGTGCACAACCCGGACCTCGTCCTCGCCACGCTCAACGGCAAGGGCAAGCTGGAGATGGAGCTGACCGTCGAGCGCGGTCGCGGCTACGTCTCCGCCGTCCAGAACAAGCAGCTGGGCCAGGAGATCGGCCGCATCCCGGTCGACTCCATCTACAGCCCGGTCCTCAAGGTCACCTACAAGGTCGAGGCGACCCGAGTCGAGCAGCGCACCGACTTCGACAAGCTCATCGTCGACGTCGAGACCAAGCAGGCCATGCGCCCGCGCGACGCCATGGCGTCCGCCGGCAAGACCCTGGTCGAGCTGTTCGGTCTGGCCCGCGAGCTCAACATCGACGCCGAGGGCATCGACATGGGCCCGTCCCCGACGGACGCCGCCCTGGCCGCCGACCTGGCGCTGCCGATCGAGGAGCTGGAGCTCACCGTTCGGTCGTACAACTGCCTCAAGCGCGAGGGCATCCACTCCGTGGGTGAGCTCGTCGCCCGCTCCGAGGCCGACCTGCTCGACATCCGCAACTTCGGTGCGAAGTCGATCGACGAGGTCAAGGCGAAGCTGGCCGGCATGGGCCTGGCCCTCAAGGACAGCCCGCCCGGATTCGACCCGACCGCCGCCGCCGACGCCTTCGGCGCCGACGACGACGCGGACGCCGGTTTCGTCGAGACCGAGCAGTACTGAGAAAGCTTGTGGGGGGCTCACGCCCCCCGCACCCCCCTCTCGCGACCGCTTGAGGGAACTGACTCCGGTACCTGACACGGCCGGTGCAGATTTGAAGGAGTAACAATGCCGCGTCCCGCAAAGGGTGCCCGCCTGGGCGGCTCCGCCGCACACGAGAAGCACCTGCTCGCGAACCTCGCGAAGGCGCTCTTCGAGCACGGCCGCATCACCACCACCGAGGCCAAGGCCCGCCGCCTGCGTCCCTACGCCGAGCGTCTGGTCACCAAGGCGAAGAAGGGCGACATCCACAACCGTCGCCTGGTGCTGCAGACGATCACGGACAAGAGCATCGTGCACACGCTGTTCACCGAGATCGCCCCGCGCTACGAGAACCGCCCCGGTGGTTACACGCGCATCACCAAGATCGGCAACCGTCGTGGCGACAACGCCCCGATGGCCGTGATCGAGCTGGTCGAGGCCCTTACGGTCGCCCAGCAGGCCACCGGTGAGGCCGAGGCCGCCACGAAGCGCGCGGTCAAGGAGGCGGAGGCCAAGGCCGAGGCCACCGAGACCGAGGCCGTCGAGGAGACCAAGGAGGCCTGATCCCGCTACGGGATCGAGCTTGCTTGATCGGCTCTGAACGGGCCCGCCCCTTCCCGGGGCGGGCCCGTTCTGCATATGGGTGATTCTGAGAGGATCGGTCACGTGAGTGACGAGGTGGAGCCCGGGCACGTCCGGGTGCGGCTGGACCTGAGCTACGACGGCAAGGACTTCTCCGGCTGGGCGAAGCAGCGCACGCTGCGGACCGTCCAGGGAGAGCTGGAGAGCGCCCTGCAGACCGTGATGCGGCTGAAGGAGCCGGTCGAGCTGACCGTGGCCGGGCGTACGGACGCGGGAGTGCACGCCCGCGGGCAGGTCGCGCAGTTCGACCTCGCCGAGGAGGTCTGGGCCGAGCACCACGACAAGCTGCTGCGCCGCCTCGCCGGCCGCCTGCCGCACGACGTACGGGTGTGGAAGGTCGCCGAGGCCCCCGAGGGCTTCAACGCGCGCTTCTCCGCCATCTGGCGCCGCTACGCCTACCGCGTCGGCGACCACCAGGGCGGAGTGGACCCGCTGCGCCGCGGCCACGTGCTCTGGCACCAGTGGCCCCTCGACGTGGACGCCATGAACGAGGCGGCCACCGCGCTGCTGGGCGAGCACGACTTCGCCGCCTACTGCAAGAAGCGCGAGGGCGCCACGACCATCCGCACGCTCCAGCAGCTCAGCTGGGAGCGCGCCGAGGACGGCATCGTCACCGCGACCGTCCGCGCCGACGCCTTCTGCCACAACATGGTCCGCTCCCTCGTGGGCGCCCTGCTGCACGTCGGCGACGGCCACCGGCCCGCCGACTGGCCCGGCAAGGTGCTGGCGGCCGGCGTACGGGACTCCTCGGTGCACGTGGTCAAGCCGCACGGGCTGACCCTGGAGGAGGTCGGCTACCCGGCGGACGAGCTGCTGGCCGCCCGCAGCAGGGAAGCGCGCAACATGCGGACCCTGCCGGGCGCCGGCTGCTGCTGAGCCGCAGCCAAATCGTTTGGGCGGATCGTGCGCCGACCTGGACAATGCCCGGCATGGGACATCTCGAAGCCAGCCACCTGGAGTACTACCTTCCCGACGGGCGGGTACTGCTCCCCGACGTCTCCTTCCGCGTGGGGGAGGGGGCGGTGGTCGCCCTGGTCGGGGCGAACGGCGCCGGCAAGACCACCCTGCTGAAGCTGATCTCGGGGGAGCTCCAGCCGCACGGCGGCGGCGTGACGATCAGCGGCGGGCTCGGCGTGATGTCCCAGTTCGTGGGCTCCGTACGCGACGACACGACCGTACGGGACCTGCTGGTCTCCGTGGCCCAGCCGCGGATCCGGGAGGCCGCGAAGGCCGTCGACCGCGCCGAGCACCTGATCATGACGGTGGACGACGAGGCCGCGCAGATGGCCTACGCCCAGGCCCTCAGCGACTGGGCCGACGTCCAGGGCTACGAGGCGGAGACCCTGTGGGACGTCTGCACGACGGCCGCGCTGGCCATCCCGTACGACTCCGCCCAGTTCCGCGAGGTGCGCACGCTCTCCGGCGGTGAGCAGAAGCGCCTCGTGCTGGAGGCGCTGCTGCGCGGGCCGGACGAGGTGCTGCTGCTCGACGAGCCGGACAACTACCTCGACGTCCCGGGCAAGCGGTGGCTGGAGGAGCAGCTGAAGGCGACCCGCAAGACGGTCCTCTTCGTCTCCCACGACCGGGAGCTGCTGACCCAGGCCGCCGAGAAGATCATCAGCCTGGAGGCGAGCCCGACCGGCTCCGACGTCTGGGTGCACGGAGCGGGCTTCGGTACCTACCACGAGGCCCGCAAGGAGCGCTTCGCCCGCTTCGAGGAGCTCAAGCGGCGCTGGGACGAGGAGCACGCGCGGCTCAGGGCCCTGGTGCTGCGGTTGCGCAACCAGGCCGCCAGCAGCCCCGACATGGCCTCGCGCTACCGGGCGATGCAGACCCGCTTCCAGAAGTTCGAAGAGGCCGGTCCGCCGCCGGAGCCGCCGCGCGAGCAGGACATCAAGATGCGGCTCAAGGGCGGCCGTACGGGCGTGCGCGCGCTGACCGTGGAGAACCTGGAGCTCACCGGGCTGATGAAGCCGTTCTCCCTGGAGGTCTTCTACGGGGAGCGGGTCGCGGTGCTCGGCTCGAACGGCTCGGGCAAGTCGCACTTCCTGCGGCTGCTGGCCGGCGAGGACGTCAAGCACACCGGGGACTGGAAGCTGGGCGCACGGGTGGTTCCCGGCCATTTCGCCCAGACCCACGCCCACCCGGAGCTGTTCGGCCGCACCCTCGTCGAGATCCTGTGGACGGAGGCGGCCAAGCCCCTGGGACAGGCGATGGGCGCTCTGCGCCGCTACGAGCTGGAGCGCCAGGCCGAGCAGCCCTTCGAGAAGCTCTCGGGCGGCCAGCAGGCACGTTTCCAGATCCTGCTGCTGGAGCTGGCGGGCACCACGGCGCTGCTGCTGGACGAGCCCACGGACAACCTGGACCTGGAGTCCGCGGAGGCCCTCCAGGACGGCCTGGAGTCCTACGACGGGACCGTGCTGTGCGTCACGCACGACCGCTGGTTCGCGCGCACATTTGACCGTTACCTGGTCTTCGGTTCGGACGGTGTTGTGCGGGAGACTCAGGAGCCCGTCTGGGACGAACGCAGGGTCGAACGCAAGCGCTAACGGTGAGGGAGGGGCGTCGTGGGCCTGAGGCCTGGCATCTGGCTCATGAGGTGGGAGGCGCTGAGGCCCGGGAACCGGCTCGTCGACTGGCTGCTGCGGCCGGCCCCCCGGTCCTGGCGGGTGCTCTGTCTCGCGGTGCTCCTCGGGATCTGCGTCTCCACGAGCCTGCGGGCGAACTGGGGCTCGGACAACGCCTTCGTCGTCAAGGCGGCGCAGACGCTGCTGGAGGGCGGGTCGCCGTACGAGGACAAGCGCTTCCTCTACCTGCCCAGCGCCGTGCTCATGGCGGTACCGGAGGCGCTGGTCCCGCGCGGGGTGCTGCGCTGGATCCTGCCGGTCGGCATGTCGGGGCTGCTGGGCATCGGCTGGCTGGCGGCCCTGCGGCTGTTCTCGGTGCCGCTGCGCTCCCGCCTCGCGGTCGGCGGTCTCGCCGTGTTCGCCCTCGCCTACAAGCCGTACGTGAACCTGGTGCTGATCGGCAACTGGACGGCCATCTCGGCGGCCACGCTGCCCGTGGCGCTGCTGCTCGCGCACCGGCGGTCCTGGGGGGCGGCCGGACTGGTGGTCGGGCTGGCCATCGCCTGCAAGCCGATGCTGGTGCCGATCGGGCTGCTCTTCCTGCTGGCCCGCCAGTGGCGGGGGCTGGCCGCGGCGGTGCTGGTGCCCCTGGGGATCTCGCTGGCCGGTGCCCTGATGATGCCGAGCCCGTCGCTGTTCTTCACCAAGACCCTGCCGTTCCTGCTCCAGGGGCAGGACGCGTACGCACTGCCCTGGGACGCCTCGCCGATAGCGGTGCTGCCGCGGCTGGGGGTGCCCCAGCCGCTGGCGGTGCTGGTGGCCTTCGCGGGGGCCGCGGCCGGTCTGTGGGCGGCCTGGGCGCGGTGGCGGCGTACGGACCAGGACGGCGACGGCGGTGAGCTGCGTCTCGTGGAGACCGCCTGCATGGTGATGCTCGCCGCATTCCTGGTGTCGCGGCCGTCCTTCGACCACTACCTGCTCGTGGTGCTGCCGCTGCTGTTGGCCTCGGTGGTGCGAGCGGGGTCTACGGCCCGCTCGCCCTGGTTCTGGCTGGCCCTGACGCCGCAGCTGGCCCTGCTCCCGTGGCCCTCCGAGCTGGCCCACAAACGGCGCGCCTTCAAGGACTGCGCCACCCTCTGCGGGCTCGCGATCGTGCTGGCGCGTCATGCACTGCGCTCCGGTCGGGTTATTCTGGGGCCCGTAACAACTGCGGGGTCCCCACCCAGGACCGAACCGGAGTGCGCCGCGACGTCAGCAGAATCGGCATCGCGGACCGCGTTTTGACCCGTACGGGTCTGCTTGGGTATCCTGCTGGTTTGTTATGCGTATTGGCTTTCTCATTCTCACGTGAAAGGGCCTTACGCCGGTCCACCGGACCGATGACCAGCAGTTGGCCGTTCACACGGGTTGCGTCCCCGGAGTGAACGAGGGCTGTCGTGATCGTCCGTGGTGACCCTGTCAGGATCCTTCCCGCGGGGCTTTGCGCCCTATGGGATGACCCACCACTGAAGAAGCGAAGGCATACGCGTGCGTACGTTCAGCCCCAAGCCCGGCGACATCTCGCGCCAGTGGCTCGTCATCGACGCCCAGGACGTCGTCCTCGGCCGTCTGGCGACCCAGGCCGCTGCCCTCCTCAGGGGCAAGCACAAGCCGACCTATGCCCCCCACATGGACATGGGCGACTTCGTCATCATCATCAACGCCGACAAGGTTCACCTGTCCGGCAACAAGGCCTCCCAGAAGATGGCGTACCGCCACTCCGGTTTCCCGGGCGGTCTGCGTTCCGTGCGTTACGACGACCTCCTGGCGAACAACCCGGAGAAGGCCGTCGAGAAGGCCGTCAAGGGCATGCTCCCCAAGAACACCCTGGGCCGTCAGATGCTCTCGAAGCTGAAGGTCTACTCGGGCGACCAGCACCCCCACGCTGCCCAGCAGCCGGTGCCGTTCGAGATCACCCAGGTCGCGCAGTAGTTCCGGCCACCCCCTAAGACACAGAGAATTCTGAGGAGCATCGTGGCCGAGACCACCGCCGAGACCCCCGTCGACGAGTTCGAGGGCGTCGAGGAGTACACCACCGAGTCCGAGGTCGTCGTCGAGGGCGACTACACCTCCGAGTCCCTTGCCGGTCGCTTCGGTGACCCCCAGCCGGCCGCCGGCCTGGGCCGTCGCAAGAACGCCATCGCCCGCGTCCGGATCGTTCCGGGCACCGGCAAGTGGAAGATCAACGGTCGCACCCTTGAGGACTACTTCCCCAACAAGGTGCACCAGCAGGAAGTCAACGAGCCCTTCAAGCTCCTGGAGCTCGACGGCCGCTACGACGTCATCGCCCGCATCTCGGGTGGCGGCGTCTCCGGCCAGGCCGGCGCCCTGCGCCTCGGTGTGGCCCGCGCGCTGAACGAGGCGGACGTGGACAACAACCGCCCGGCGCTGAAGAAGGCCGGCTTCCTCTCCCGCGACGACCGTGCGGTCGAGCGTAAGAAGGCCGGTCTCAAGAAGGCCCGTAAGGCTCCGCAGTACAGCAAGCGTTAATCTGCGCCTGCTGTTCTGCAACGAAACCGCCCCGGCAGCACTCTCTGTGCTGCCGGGGCGGTTCGTTTACCGCCACAAGCGGCAAATACCTGACACAAGCGGTCATACGCGAAGCGCAAAACTCGGGAGGACAACAGTGGGACGACTCTTCGGGACGGACGGTGTACGCGGCGTCGCCAACGCGGATCTGACGGCGGAGCTCGCGCTCGGCCTCTCCGTGGCGGCTGCCCACGTACTCGCCGAGGCGGGCACCTTCGAAGGCCACCGGGCGACCGCCGTGGTCGGCCGGGACCCCCGGGCCTCCGGTGAATTCCTCGAGGCCGCGGTCGTGGCCGGCCTCGCGAGCGCGGGCGTGGACGTCCTGCGCGTCGGTGTGCTGCCCACCCCGGCGGTGGCGTATCTCACCGGTGCGCTGGGTGCCGACCTCGGCGTTATGCTCTCCGCCAGCCACAACGCCATGCCCGACAACGGCATCAAGTTCTTCGCCCGCGGCGGCCACAAGCTCGCCGACGAGCTGGAGGACCGCATCGAGTCGACCTACGAGGAGCACCGCACCGGCGCCCCCTGGGACCGGCCCACCGGCTCCGGCGTCGGCCGCGTCTCGGACTACACCGAGGGCTTCGAGAAGTACGTCTCCCACCTCATCGGCGTCCTGCCCAACCGCCTCGACGGCCTGAAGATCGTCCTCGACGAGGCGCACGGCGCGGCCGCCTACGTCTCGCCTGAGGCGTTCGCCCGGGCCGGCGCGGAGATCGTCACGATCGGTGCCGAGCCGGACGGCCTGAACATCAACGACGGCTGCGGCTCCACCCACCTCGGCCTGCTGAAGGCGGCCGTGGTCGAGCACGGCGCCGACTTCGGCATCGCGCACGACGGCGACGCGGACCGCTGCCTCGCCGTGGACGGCAGCGGCGCCGAGGTCGACGGCGACCAGATCCTCGCGGTGCTGGCGCTGGCCATGCGCGAGGCCGGCCAGCTGCGCGAGAACACCGTGGTCGGGACCGTGATGTCCAACCTGGGCTTCAAGCTGGCCATGGAGGGCGAGGGCATCCACGTCGTCCAGACCGGGGTCGGAGACCGGTACGTGCTGGAGTCGATGAAGGAGCACGGTTACGCGCTCGGCGGCGAGCAGTCCGGCCACGTGATCATCCTCGACCACGCGACCACCGGCGACGGCACGCTGACCGGTCTGCTGCTGGCGGCGCGGGTCGCGGCCACCGGCAAGTCCCTGGCCGAGCTGGCGGGCGTCATGCAGCGGCTGCCGCAGGTCCTGATCAACGTTCCCGACGTGGACAAGTCCCGCGTCGCCACCTCCGCCGAACTGGCGGTTGCGGTGACCGACGCCGAGCGCGAGCTGGGCACCACCGGCCGGGTGCTGCTGCGTTCGTCCGGTACGGAGCCACTCGTGCGGGTGATGGTCGAGGCTGCCGACATCGACCAGGCGCGCGCGGTCGCCGGCCGCCTCGCGGACGCCGTGAAGTCGGCGCTCGGCTAGGGCGTGTCTTAGGTCCCGTACCTAGATTCCGCCGCCAGGCCCGTGTGGCGCACCCGGTTTCCGGATCATCCGGTTCTGCTGGGTGCGCCACAGCAGTTTCCAGGCGATGAGGGTGAGCGTGCCCGCAAGGATGATGCCGCCCAGGTTGAGCGCCAGCTGTATGCCGGAGCCCCACATCTGGGCGAAGTCGCCGTAGCTGAGGGCCACGGCGGCGTTGGCGGCCGCCGGGACCGTGGTGACGGAGATCGCCACGCCGACCAGGGCGCCGGCCTTCGCCGACGTCAGCGACAGCATGCCGGCCACGCCGGCGAGCAGCGCCACGACGAACGAGAACGGGTCGGGCTGCCAGATGAAGCTGGTGTTCGGCCGTTCGTTCTCCAGCAGGTGCTCGTGGAAGAGGCCCAGCGCGTCCATGGCCAGACTGAAGGCCGTCGTCACCACGATCGCCGCCGTGAAGCCCACCGTCAGCGCGATGAACGAGCGCCAGGCGAGTTTGGGCCTGCGCCGCACCAGACCGGTGCACACGCCGGCGAGCGGGCCGAACTCGGGGCCGACCGCCATCGCACCCACGATCAGCACGGCGTTGTCGAGCACGACACCGCACGCCGCGATCATCGTCGCCAGGACCATGAAGGCGGTGTAGGTGATGCTGAGGGTGGACTCCTCGTGCGTCGATTCGGCGAGCTGCTCCCAGATCACCGCGTCGGCGGCCTCGCCCGGCGCCTCCACCTCCGCCTGGTCGGCGCGCCGGGAGATCGACAGGTCGATGTTCTCGACGGCGATGGAACCGGTCTCGCCGATGCCGAGCGCGCGCATGTTCTGGAGCAGCTCGTCGGCAGACTCCCGGGCGACGTCGCAGAGCACGAGGTCGCCCTCCGGGTCGCGGGCGGCGCCCGTGAGGACGGCCAGGTGGGTGGTGCCGACCGTCCGGTCGACCAGCTCCACCACCTGCTCGGTGAGGTGGTGCGGGGTGATCATCCGCAGATGCAGCATCCCCGCACCCTAGCCACTACAGCTTGCGCAGGCTCAGCTTCTGCACTTTGTGGTCCGGGCCCTTGCGGACGACGAGCGTGGCCCGGCCGCGGGTGGGCGCCACGTTCTCCAGCAGATTGGGCCTGTTGATGGTCCGCCACATCGTCTGCGCGTACTCCATGGCCTCCTCCTCGGAGACCTGCGTGTACTTGCGGAAGTACGAGAAGGGGTTCTGGAAGGCGGTCTCGCGCAGCTTGCGGAAGCGGTTGAGGTACCACCGCTCGATGTCCTCGGCGCGGGCGTCCACGTACACGCTGAAGTCGAAGTAGTCGGCGAGGGCGACGCGGGTCCGGCCGTCGGTGCCGGGCAGCGCCGGCTGGAGCACGTTGAGGCCCTCGACGATGAGGATGTCCGGGCGGCGTACGACGAGCTCCTCGCCCGGCACGATGTCGTAGATCAGGTGTGAGTAGACCGGGGCCCGCACCTCGTCCTTGCCGGCCTTGATGTCGGCGACGAAACGGGTGAGCGCCCGGCGGTCGTAGGACTCGGGGAAGCCCTTGCGGGAAGTGAGCCCGCGCCGCTGGAGCTCCTTCATCGGGTACAGGAAGCCGTCGGTGGTGACCAGCTCCACCCGCGGGTGCTCGGGCCAGCGGGCGAGCAGGGCCTGCAGCAGACGGGCCACCGTGGATTTGCCGACGGCGACCGAACCGGCCACCCCTATGACGAAGGGGGTGCCCGCCTGCGCGCCGTGGCCGTTGCCGGCGTCGCCGAGGAAGGTGTTGAGGGTGCCGCGGAGGTTGCTGGTGGCGCCGACGTAGAGGTTCAGGAGGCGCGAGAGCGGCAGGTAGACGTCGCGGACCTCGTCGAGGTCGATGACGTCGCCGAGGCCGCGCAGGCGCTCCACCTCGTCGGCGGTGAGCGGCAGCGGCGTCCGCTCGCGCAGGGCGCTCCACTCGGCCCGGGTGAGGTCGAGGTACGGCGAGGCCTCAGGACCGCGGCGGTGCGCGGCGCGCGGGGGCTGACCCTCCCGGCCGGTGTGCTCCGTTGCACCCGCGGGCGTGTTGCTTCGTGGCGGCGAAGTGATCACACCGCCATTGTCGGGGCTGGGGGGCGGTTGTGGGTGGTGGGGTCGGTCACGTGCGCAACGGGAGGAAGGGTCTCGATTCGGGGCGACGCGGGTTGCGCCCTGATCACGATCCGCGCCCGCGGTCACGCGCGGGAGACCGGCGGTCCGGGGACGGCCGTACAGTGCGGAGCGCCGCAGTCCGTTTCCGTGTGCCGCCTGTCCGCGGCGCTGTTCGCGCTGCTCTGTCATGCCTTGCCCTGTTGCCCCTGTGGGAGTCCTCCGTGCGTACCTCTCTTGTCCGTCGTGCCGTACTGACCGCGTCCGCGGCGTCCCTGGGCCTGCTGGCCGCCGCCTGCACCGGCTCCGGCCAGGGTGGCGCCGAGGCCGACGCCAAGCCGTCCGTGAGCACCCCGGCCCCCGCGCCGACGCCCGAGGCGAAGGCCCTCGGCCCGGCGGAGCTGGAGAAGCTCACGCTGGCCGACGGCGACGTGGCCAAGGTGAAGATCGAGAAGGCCGGCGCCGACGACGTGGCCAAGGCCGCCGAGGTCACCACCGACAAGCAGGAGTGCAGGCCCCTGGCGGAGGCGGGCGGCCTGGCTCCCGTCGGCAAGGCCGTCACCACCACCGAGCGCATCGGCACCGGAGCGCCCACCGATCCGGCCAACCCGATGAGCATCACCCTGACCTCCGTCCAGCTCGCGTCGTACGACGCCAAGGGCGCCGAAGAATCGCTGGCTTCGATGAAGGCGGCCGGTCAGGCTTGCGCGGGCGGTTTCACCACGACGGTGAAGGGCGAGAAGACCGTGGTCAAGTCGGTCGGGCCCGCGGCTCTGACCGCGGGCGACGACGCCGCGTCGTGGGCGTTCACCGCCGAGAGCGACGGCGAAACCCTGAAGAGCCAGATGGTCGCCTTCCGCAAGGGCAACAACCTCGTCGTGATCCACTCCTTCCAGTTCACGGGCAAGCCCGCGCTTCCGCAGGCCTTCGTGGACGCCCAGCTCAAGAAGCTCGGCTGATCACCTCCGGCACCCGGACCGGAACCGTGCGCTCGCGGTTCCGGGTTTCCGGGTCGCACGGGAATCGGTACCGGTTCGGGGCTCTTCGAGGTCTCGCGTCGGTCACGATGTGTCGCGGCCGCGCAAATTCGCGGTCGGAAGATCGTTTGGATAGTAGATTTCCCGGTGCGGCAGTTCCGAAGCGCGCCCCGCGAAGTCCGGGCGGCACTCCTGTCGTTCCCGTCTTCGTTGTCTGTGGGGGAGATCCTTCGTGCGTACCGCAATCGTCCGTCGTACCGTCATGACCGCGTCCGCGGTGTCCCTGGCCGTGCTTGCCACCGCCTGCGGCTCCGACAAAGCCGACACCAAGACGGACGCCAAGCCGTCCGCGCCGGCCACGTCGGCCGCCCCCGCCGCCAAGGGCATGACCGACGCGGAGCTGGCCAAGCTCCTGGTGACCCAGGCCGACCTCGCGGACCACACCTTCAAGGACTCCACGCCCGCCGAGGCCGCCGCCGGTGCCACCGCCACCAGCGACAAGCCCGAGTGCAAGGTCCTGGTCCAGGCGCAGGCCTTCGTCCCGGCCGGCACCCCCTCCGGGACGGCCCGCACCAAGGCGATCGCCACCCCGAAGCCCGCCGCCGGCACCTCGCCGGAAGAGGCGGCGAAGGCGATCGCGGGTGCCCTCGGCTCCACGGCCACCACCGTGACGCTCGCCTCGTACGAGGCCAAGGGCGCCGAGGAGGCGTTCGCCGCCGTGAAGACCGCGAGCGCGAAGTGCTCCGGCGGCTACGCCGCCACCCAGGACGGCGAGACCACCAAGATCACCAAGGTCACGCCCGGTGCCGCCGTCACCGGTGGTGACGAAACCCTGCCCCTGACCGTCGAGCTCGACGCCGACGGCGAGAAGCTGACGACCCAGCTGGTCCTCGTGCGCAAGGGCAACACGGTCGCGACCTTCTCCTCCCTGAGCCTGGCCGGCACCGCCGAGCAGCCCAAGGCCCTCGTCGACGCCCAGGTGAAGAAGCTCGGCTGATCCCGGCCCCACCACCCCGACCCCGTTCCGGCAGCACTGCCGGGGCGGGGTTTTCGGCGTGTTCAGGTACGGGGCAGACGGCCAACTACGGCGTACGCTGCGGCCTATGTGCGGAATTGTGGGTTACGTGGGAGCGCAGTCTGCGCTCGATGTGGTCATCGCCGGACTCAAGCGACTGGAGTACCGCGGCTACGACTCGGCAGGGGTCGCCGTACTCGCCGACGGCAGCATGGCCGCCGCCAAGAAGGCCGGCAAGCTCGTCAATCTGGAGAAGGAACTGGTCGCGCACCCGCTGCCGGCCGGTTCCACGGGACTCGGGCACACCCGGTGGGCGACCCACGGCGGGCCCACCGACGTCAACGCCCACCCGCACCTTGACAATTCGGGGCGCGTGGCCGTCGTGCACAACGGCATCATCGAGAACTTCGCCGCGCTGCGGGAGGAGCTCGCCGAGCGCGGACACCGGCTGGAGTCCGAGACCGACACCGAGGTCGTGGCCCACCTGCTGGCGGAACAGTTCTCGGCCACCGGCGACCTCCCCGAGGCGATGCGGCAGGTGTGCCGCCGTCTCGAAGGCGCCTTCACCCTGGTGGCCGTGCACGCCGACGAACCGGACGTGGTGGTCGGCGCGCGCCGGAACTCGCCCCTGGTGGTGGGCGTTGGAGAGGGAGAGAACTTCCTCGCCTCGGACGTGGCCGCGTTCATCGCCCACACGCGGTCCGCGATCGAGCTGGGGCAGGACCAGGTCGTCGAACTCCGCCGCGAAGGGGTCACGGTGACCAACTTCGACGGTTCGGCCGCCTCCGTGCGGGCGTACCACGTGGACTGGGACGCCTCGGCGGCCGAGAAGGGGGGATATGACTACTTCATGCTCAAGGAGATCGCAGAGCAGCCGAAGGCTGTCGCCGACACCCTCCTGGGCAGGATCGACGCGAGCGGCTCGCTGACCCTGGACGAGGTGCGCATCCCCGTCTCGGTGCTCAGGGAAGTCGACAAGGTCGTGATCGTGGCGTGCGGTACGGCTTACCACGCGGGCATGATCGCGAAGCTGGCCATCGAGCACTGGACCCGCATCCCGTGCGAGACGGAGCTGGCGAGCGAGTTCCGCTACCGCGACCCGATCCTGGACCAGCGGACGCTGGTGGTCGCGATCTCGCAGTCCGGCGAGACCATGGACACCCTGATGGCGCTGCGCCACGCACGCGAGCAGGGCGCCAAGGTGCTGGCCATCTGCAATACGAACGGGTCGACGATCCCGCGCGAATCGGACGCCGTGCTCTACACGCACGCCGGTCCGGAGGTCGCCGTCGCCTCCACCAAGGCCTTCCTCACGCAGCTGGTGGCCTGCTACCTGGTCGCGCTGTACCTCGGGCAGGTCCGCGGCACCAAGTGGGGCGACGAGATCCAGGCGGTGATCCGCGAGCTGTCGGACATCGCCGCGGCCGTGGACACCGTCCTGGAGACCATGGAGCCGGTACGCGAACTCGCGCGCTCCCTCGCCGAGAAGAACACCGTGCTCTTCCTCGGACGACACGTGGGCTACCCGGTGGCTCTGGAGGGCGCGCTCAAGCTCAAGGAGCTGGCGTACATGCACGCCGAGGGCTTCGCGGCGGGCGAGCTCAAGCACGGCCCGATCGCGCTCATCGAGAAGGACCTCCCGGTGGTCGTGGTCGTCCCCTCGCCGCGCGGCCGGTCGGTGCTCCACGACAAGATCGTGTCGAACATCCAGGAGATCCGGGCGCGCGGGGCGCGGACCATCGTGATCGCCGAGGAGGGCGACGAGGCGGTCGTCCCGTACGCGGACCACCTGATCCGCATCCCGGCGACGCCGACGCTGCTGCAGCCCCTGGTGGCGACGGTGCCGTTGCAGGTGTTCGCCTGCGAGCTGGCCACGGCCCGGGGCAACGAGGTGGACCAGCCGCGTAACCTCGCAAAGTCCGTGACCGTGGAGTAGTCGGGTAGTGGGGTAGGCCAAGTGATTGTCGGCGTCGGGATCGATGTGGCGGAGATCGAACGGTTCGGCGCGGCGCTGGCGCGCACGCCGGGCCTCGCCGGGCGGCTGTTCGTCGAGGCCGAGTTGACGCTGCCGAGCGGTGAGCGGCGCGGGACCGCCTCGCTCGCCGCGCGGTTCGCCGCGAAGGAGGCGCTGGCCAAGGCGCTCGGTGCGCCGGCCGGACTGCTGTGGACCGATGCCGAGGTCTACGTCGAGGACAGCGGGCAGCCGCGGCTGCGGGTGTCGGGAACGGTCCAGGCGCGGGCGGTGGCGCTGGGCGTGAAGTCCTGGCACATCTCGCTGAGCCACGACGCCGGTGTGGCCTCCGCCGTGGTGATCGCCGAGGGTTGACCCCATGCGTACTGCTTACAGCGTGGACACCGTACGGGCCGCCGAGCGGGAGTTGATGGCCCGGCTGCCGGAGGGCGCCCTGATGCATCGGGCGGCGGCCGGGCTGGCCGCCGCCTGCGCGGGACTGCTGACACGGCGCCGCGGCCGGGTCTACGGGGCACGGGTCGTGCTGCTCGTCGGCCCCGGCGACAACGGCGGCGACACCCTGTACGCCGGGGCCCGGCTGGCGCGGCGCGGCGCCGGGGTGACGGCCGTGCCGATGGACCCCGAACGGATGCACGCCGGCGGGCTGGCCGCACTGCGGGCCGCCGGCGGGCGGGTGGAGCAAGCCGTACCGCAGCGGGCGGACCTGGTGGTCGACGGGCTGCTCGGGATCGGCGGCCGGGGCGGGCTGCGGCCCGCGGGCGCCGCGCTGGCGGAGCGGATCCCCTCCGGGGCCCCCGTGGTCGCCGTGGACCTGCCCAGCGGGGTGGACGCCGACACCGGGGAGGTGGCGGGCCCCGCCGTCACCGCCGACCTGACCGTGACGTTCGGGGCGTACAAACCGGGACTGCTGATCGATCCCGGCGCCTCCCGGGCCGGCGCCCCGCACCTCGTGGACATCGGGCTGGAACTGCCCGAGCCGGAACTGGAGGCCCTCCAGCACGCCGACGTGGCGGGGCTGCTGCCGGAGCCGACGGCGTCGAGCGACAAGTACCGGCGCGGCGTCGTCGGGATCGTCGCCGGATCGGCCCAGTACCCGGGAGCGGCCGTGCTCGCCGTCGCGGGAGCCCTCCGCGGCGGCGCGGGCGCGGTGCGCTACGTCGGCCCGGCGGCGGACGCCGTCCTGGCCCGCTACCCCGAGACGCTCATCGGGCCCGGGCGCGTACAGGCGTGGGTGATCGGCCCGGGACTGGGGGAGGGCCGCGCCGGTGAGGTCGCGGACCTGCTCGCGGGCGACGCGGCGGTACTCGTCGACGCGGACGGACTGCGTGGTCTGGACCCGGCGGTGCTGCGCGCGCGGACGGCCCCGACCCTGCTGACCCCGCACGCCGGGGAGGCCGCGGCGCTGCTCGGGGTGTCGCGGGAGTCGGTGGAGGCGGGCCGGCTGGCGGCCGTACGGCGGCTGGCGGAGCGGTACGGGGCGACGGTCCTGCTGAAGGGTTCCACGACGCTGGTCGCCCCCGCCGGCGGCCGGCCGGTCCGGGTGAACCCGACGGGCACGCCGTGGCTGGCCACAGCGGGCAGTGGGGACGTGCTGTCCGGACTGGCCGGCTCCCTCCTGGCGGCCGGGCTGTCCGGGGCGGACGCCGGCTCGGCGGGCGCGTACCTCCACGGCCTGGCGGCCCGCCGCACGGGCGGCCCCCTGCTGGCCCACCAGTTGGCCGAAGCCCTCCCCTCCGCGTGGCGCGACACCCGCCACGCCTGAGGTGAGCGCGGGGGCGCAACCGCCGGACGGGCCGGCGCTCCGGCCCCGCCGGCGCTTGCGGCGCGGGTCGGGGCAGAGCCCGGGAAACGGAGAAAGGACGGGGCGGGGAGGAGGCTCCGCGCAGCGGCGCCCCGCACCCGGCCCACCGGCCGCAACCCCGCAGGGCCCGGCGGGCCGTCCGCCGCGCGCGTCCGGGCCGCGCCCCGCCCGTCGGCCCCGCGCGCCGAGCGGGGAGGAATTGTCCGTCTCATCGGCCGCCCGCACCAGGGCCGCGCGGGGGTTCTGAGAGACTGTGGGCGATGAACGAGACAGCGACGCGCGTGTACGCCGAGATCGATCTTGACGCCGTACGGGACAACGTGCGCGCACTGCGCGAGCGGGCGCCCCGGTCCGAGCTGATGGCCGTCGTCAAGGCGAACGCCTACGGACACGGGGCAGTGGAGTGCGCCAGGGCCGCCCGGCAGGCCGGCGCCACCTGGCTCGGGACCGCCACCCCCGACGAGGCCCTCGCGCTGCGCGCCGCCGGGCTCGAAGGCCGGATCATGTGCTGGCTCTGGACCCCCGGCGGGCCCTGGCGCGAGGCCGTCGAGGCCGACCTGGACGTCTCCGTCAGCGGAATGTGGGCCCTCGACGAGGTGTGTGAGGCCGCTCGCGCGGCCGGCCGCACCGCACGCGTCCAGCTCAAGGCCGACACCGGCCTCGGCCGCAACGGCTGCCAGCCCGCCGACTGGGAGGCCCTGGTCGGCGCGGCCGTCGCCGCCGAGGCCGAGGGCACCGTCAAGGTCACCGGCGTCTGGTCGCACTTCGCCTGCGCCGACGAGCCCGGCCACCCCTCGATCAAGCTCCAGCTCGACGCCTTCCGCGAGATGCTCGCGTACGCGGAGAAGGAGGGCATCGACCCCGAGGTCCGGCACATGGCCAACTCGCCCGCCACCCTCACCCTCCCCGAGTCGCACTTCGACCTGGTGCGCCCCGGCCTCGCCGTCTACGGCGTCTCGCCCGCACCCGAGATCGGGACCCCCGCCCAGCTCGGCCTGCGGCCCGCCATGACCCTCAAGGCCTCCCTCGCCCTGGTCAAGACGGTCCCCGCCGGGCACGGGGTCAGCTACGGCCACCACTACGTCACCAGCGGCGAGACGACCCTCGCGCTGGTCCCGGCCGGCTACGCCGACGGGATCCCGCGCCACGCGTCGGGGGCCGGCCCGGTGCTCGTCGGCGGCAAGATCCGCCACGTCGCCGGACGCGTCGCCATGGACCAGTTCGTGGTCGACTTGGACGCAGACCGGGCCCGCGCCGGTGACGAGGTCGTCATCTTCGGGGACGCGGAACGCGGTGAACCCTCCGCCGAGGACTGGGCACAAGCGGCGCACACGATCGCGTATGAGATCGTCACCCGTATCGGTGGGCGCGTGCCCCGGGTGTACCTGGGCGGCTGAACGGAGTGAGGGCGGCGGCGTGAGCGAGAACTGGCGCAGGGCCGGCTGGGCCGGCGCCGCCATCGGCGTGATAGCCGCGGGCGCGGCGGCCGGTGTCGCGGTCGAGCGGATCACCGTCGGACGCGGCATGCGCCGCAAGGCCCGCCTGGCCCTCGACGCCGCGGGTGACTACGGCTCCCTGCGCGGCACCGAGGGAACCTGCCGGGCCGAGGACGCCACCGAGCTCTACTACGAGGTCGACGAGCTCCCCGAGGACGGCAAGCGGCGCCGGCTGCGCCGCAAGGCCGACCCCCCGGCCACCGTCGTCTTCTGCCACGGCTACTGCCTCGCCCAGGACTCCTGGCACTTCCAGCGGGCGGCCCTGCGCGGAGTGGTCCGCGCCGTCTACTGGGACCAGCGCAGCCACGGACGCAGCGCGCGCGGCCTGGCCCAGGCCGACGGCGAGCCGCTGACCATGGAGCAGCTCGGCCGGGACCTGAAGGCCGTCATCGACGCCACCGCCCCCGAGGGCCCCCTGATCCTGGTGGGTCACTCGATGGGCGGAATGACCATCATGGGATTCGCCGAGCAGTACCCCGACCTCGTACGCGACCGCGTCGTCGGCGTGGCCCTGGTCGGCACCTCCAGCGGCCGCCTCGCCGAGGTGACGTACGGGCTCCCCGCCGCCGGCATGGGCGCCGTGCGCAGGATCCTGCCGGGCGTGCTGAAGGCCCTCGGGTCGCAGGTGGAACTGGTCGAGAAGGGCCGCCGGGCCACCGCGGACCTCTTCGCCGGCATGATCAAGATGTACTCGTTCGGCTCCCGGGACGTGGACGCGGGCGTCGCGCGCTTCGCGGAGCGGCTCATCGAGGGCACGCCGATCGACGTCGTCGCGGAGTTCTACCCGGCCTTCCAGACGCACGACAAGACCGCCGCGCTCCAGCAGTTCGCCGGCGTCCCGGTCACCGTCATCGCCGGGGACAAGGACATGATCACCCCGCCGGGCCACAGCGTGGCCATCAAGGACGTGCTGCCCGCCGCCGAGCTCGTCGTCCTGGAGTCCACCGGGCACCTGATGATGCTGGAGCGCCCGGAGACGGTGACGCGGTTGCTCATCGAGCTGCTGGCCCGCACCGGGGCGGTGCAGGTCCCGGTAGCGACTAACGTTGGCGTGCATGGAAGAAGTACCGCTGGAAGCACAGCGCAGCCAGGCACCGGAAGCTGAGTCCGGGCAGGGCACGCAGACCCGGATCACCGTTGACTCCCCCCACGCGATGCAGGAGCTGGGCCGTCGGATCGCCGGCCTGCTGCGCCCGGGCGACCTCGTCCTGCTGACCGGTGAGCTGGGCGCCGGCAAGACCACGCTGACCCGCGGCCTGGGCGAGGGCCTGGGCGTGCGCGGGGCCGTGACCTCGCCGACCTTCGTGATCGCCCGGGTGCACCCCTCGCTGACCGGCGGGCCGGCGCTGGTGCACGTGGACGCGTACCGCCTGGGCGGCGGGCTGGACGAGATGGAGGACCTGGACCTCGACGTCTCGCTGCCCGAGTCCGTGGTCGTCGTCGAGTGGGGCGACGGCAAGGTCGAGGAGCTCTCCGACGACAGGCTGCACGTGGTGATCGCGCGGGCCGTCGGCCACGAGGAGGTGCTGGACGACGTGCGCGAGGTGTCCATGCACGGGGTCGGGGCGCGCTGGGGCGCCGGAGCGGGGCTGGAGGCTCTGGCCGGAGCGCTCTCGGAGTAAACGTACCGACAACTCGTCGGCAAGATATTGCGCCGGCGGCGGCCCTCGTGATGACATGGTACCGAGAGTTTCTTAGGCATGCCTAAGTACGGTGTCCCGGGGTCCCAGGAGGCAGCCATGTCGGCACCAGCAGGAGCACAGCGCCACCCCCGCCCGTCCGCCGTCCCCATGCACGCACTGCTCGCCGCCGGCATGGCCGCCACGGCCGTCTCGACGCCGCCCTCACGCGAAGAACGCGTACCGGGCGAGGACGGACCCGAGGGCGGCGTACGCGAACAGGCCGCTCCGGAATCCGAAGCGGCCTGAAGGGGTCTGGCGGCCCCCAAGGGGCTTGATGGGCCCATACCGCACGAACGGCCTCTGGCGGGTCCCCCGTACGGGTGAAGGAAGGGCGGCCCGTCAGGGCGTGACGACGACCTTGGAATTGATCGTCGCGAAGGCCCACATCGCGTCGCCGTCGGCGCGCGTCATGCGGATGCCGCCGGTCTTCTTGTTCGGGTCGGGCTCCGGGGTCGTGCCGTCCACGCGGGCGCTGAAACCGACCGCCACGCCCTCGGCGGTGGCGAACCGGACGACGTGTTCGATCGGCACACCGTCCGAGCCCGTGACCGAGCCCGAACGCGAACCCACGATGTAGGTGCCCGGCTTGGGATGCACCGTGCTCGGCATCACCGGGAACGACTTCGGCTGCTGCTGAGCGGCGTCCCCCACCAGCCACACCCGCTTCTGACCAACCGAGTACACGACGCGCACACCGGTGCCGGAACCCTCCGGCACGGGCACCGGCTTCGCCGGATCCTGCTTGCCCGCGGCCGCGGGGCTCGGGGCGGGCGCCGGCTCCTGCGCGGCTGCCTGCGGGGGGTGCGCCGGCGCCGTGGCGGAGGCCTGGTAGCCGAGGAAGCCGACGGCGGCGATCGCCGCGGCGGTGAGCCCGGCCACGATTCCCGAGCTGCTGCGTGCCACCTTGCTCCACCTCTCCGCGCTGACGTGATCCCTCGTGATCCCTCGGTCGAAAGGTAGCAGCCGCCCCGCTCAACGACCGGGCGCAAGGGGCGCGGCCGCCGGAGTCGTAGGCTGTTCGCGTGCTCTTGCTCGCAGTAGATACCGCCACGCCCGCCGTCACCGTCGCCCTGCACGACGGCGAGTCCGTCCTCGCCGCGTCCAGCCAGGTCGACGCCCGCCGCCACGGGGAGCTGCTCCTCCCCTCCGTGGACCGGATCCTCGCCGAGGCCGGGCTGAAGCTCGACGCCGTCACCGGCATCGTGGTCGGCGTCGGACCCGGCCCCTACACCGGACTGCGCGTCGGCCTCGTCACCGCCTCCACCTTCGCCGCCGTGCTGGGCGTGCCCGTCCACGGCCTGTGCACGCTCGACGGACTCGCCTACGCCGCGGGCACCGCCGGGATCGAGGGCCCCTTCACCGTCGCCACCGACGCGCGGCGCAAGGAGGTCTACTGGGCACGCTACGAGGACCCGCGCACGCGCGTCGGCGAGCCCGCCGTGGACCGCCCGGCGGAGATCGCCGAACAGGTCGCGGGAGTGCCCGCGGTGGGCCAGGGCGCGCTCCTGTACCCCGAGGTGTTCCCCGACGCACGCGGCCCCGAGCACCAGTCGGCCGCCGCACTGGCCTCCCTCGCCGCGGAACGACTCGCGGCGGGCGCGGAGTTCCTCCCTCCGACCCCGCTCTACCTGCGCCGCCCCGACGCGCAGGTGCCCAAGAACTACAAGGTGGTCACCCCGCAGTGACCACGGCCGAGACGGTTCTGCGCGAGATGCGCTGGTGGGACATCGCACCGGTGCTGGAACTCGAGCACGACCTCTTCCCCGAGGACGCCTGGTCCGCCGGGATGTTCTGGTCCGAACTGGCCCACGCCCGCGGCCCGCAGGCCACCCGCCGCTACGTCGTCGCCGAGACGGCCGACGGCCGCCTCGTCGGCTACGCCGGGCTGGCCGCCGCCGGCGACCTGGCCGACGTACAGACCATCGCGGCCGCCCGCGACCAGTGGGGGACCGGGCTCGGCGCCCGGCTCCTGACCGACCTGCTGCGCGCCGCCACCGCGTTCGAGTGCGCCGAGGTGCTGCTGGAGGTGCGCGTGGACAACACCCGCGCCCAGAAGCTCTACGAGCGCTTCGGCTTCGAGCCCATCGGCTTCCGGCGCGGCTACTACCAGCCGGGCAACGTCGACGCGCTCGTCATGCGACTGACCGACCCCGCACAAGCACGAACTGAGAGCAGTGAGAGCAATGGCTGACGAACCGCTCGTCCTCGGCATCGAGACGTCCTGCGACGAGACCGGCGTCGGCGTCGTCCGCGGCACCACCCTCCTCGCGGACGCGATCGCGTCGAGCGTCGACGAGCACGCCCGCTTCGGCGGCGTCGTGCCCGAGGTGGCCTCGCGGGCCCACCTGGAGGCGATGGTCCCCACCATCGAACGCGCCCTGAAGGAGGCCGGCGTCAGCGCCCGCGACCTCGACGGCATCGCGGTCACGGCCGGACCCGGCCTCGCCGGGGCGCTGCTGGTGGGCACCTCGGCCGCCAAGGCCTACGCATACGCCCTGGGCAAGCCCCTGTACGGCGTCAACCACCTGGCCTCGCACATCTGCGTGGACCAGCTGGAGCACGGGCCGCTGCCGGAGCCGACGATGGCGCTCCTGGTGTCCGGCGGACACTCCTCGCTGCTGCTGGCGCCCGACATCACCTCCGACGTACGGCCGCTCGGCGCGACCATCGACGACGCCGCGGGCGAGGCCTTCGACAAGATCGCGCGCGTGCTGCAGCTCGGCTTCCCCGGCGGCCCGGTCATCGACCGGCTCGCGAAGGAGGGCGACCCGAAGGCGATCAACTTCCCGCGCGGCCTGACGGGCTCGCGCGACCCCGCGTACGACTTCTCCTTCTCCGGCCTGAAGACGGCCGTGGCCCGCTGGATCGAGGCGAAGCGGAACGCGGGCGAGGAGGTGCCGGTACGCGACGTGGCGGCGTCCTTCCAGGAGGCCGTGGTGGACGTCCTGACGCGCAAGGCGATCCGGGCGTGCAAGGACGAGGGTGTCGACCACCTGATGATCGGCGGCGGTGTGGCGGCCAACTCCCGGCTCCGCTCGCTCGCCCAGGAGCGCTGCGACGCCGCGGGGATCACCCTGCGCGTGCCGCGGCCGAAGCTCTGCACGGACAACGGCGCGATGGTGGCCGCGCTGGGCGCGGAGATGGTCAAGCGGAACCGGCCGGCCTCCGACTGGGACCTCTCGGCGGACTCCTCGCTGCCGGTCACGGACCCGCACGTGCCGGGGACGTCCCACGGCCACGACCACGGCCAGTCGCACGGGCACGGGCATGGCCACAGTCACGACCACGACCACGTGCACGAGCTGAGCAAGGACAACCTGTACTCGTGAGCACCGTCGTCCTGATGTGGGAGGCCCGGGCCGCCGACGGCCGCGGCAACGAGCTGCTGGAGTGGGCCCGCGCCCAAGTCCTGGCCCGGGACCCGGTGCGCCGCGAGGTGTTGCGGGCTCCGCAGGACCGGGTGCTCGTGATCACCTGGTGGGAAGCGGCCGAGGGCCTCGCGGCGGACCTGCCCGAACTGCCCGAACCGGCCGCCGACCTGATCACGCGCGCGGTGCACCGCTGGCGCTTCGAGTCGGTGGAGGTCGACGGGGGTTAGCCGGCCGGGCCTGCGGAGGCCGACGAGCCGGGCGGGCGGCTGCCCGCCCGGAGCCGGGCCGACACCTCGGCCCGTGGCCGCCCAGCGCCGCCCGGCACGTCACTGCCCGAGCGTCGCCGCAGGCGGCGCGGCGGGGGCGCCGATCAGCATCGAGGGGGCGCCCGCCACCCGGGTCAGGAAGACGGTCGCCGAGTTCGGGCCCTGCGGCTTGACCTTCTTGCGCAGCTCCTCGGGCTCGACGGCCGAACCGCGCTTCTTCACGGTCAGGATTCCGACCTCGCGCTCGCGCAGCAGGGCCTTCAGCTTCTTCAGACCGAAAGGCAGCACGTCGGTGATCTCGTACGCCGTCGCGTACGGCGTCGCGCGCAGCTCGTCCGCGGTGACGTAGGCGATGGTCGGGTCGATGAGCCGGCCCTTCAGCTGCTCGGCGACCTCGGCGACCAGATGGGCGCGGATCACGGCTCCGTCGGGCTCGTAAAGCCAGCGGCCCACCGGCCCGGCCTCCGGATCGGGCAGCGGATCGGCGGTGTGCAGCTCGCGCGGCCCGGGGAGCAGGGTGGCGCGCACGGTCCCGGGGGCGGTGCCGAACCAGAGCACGGCCTCCTTGACGTCCCCCTGGTCGGAGATCCACTCGGCCTCGGCCTCGGCCGGGACCGCCTCGTGCGGGATCCCGGGGGCGATCTTGATGGCGGCGCACTCCGCCGCGCGGGCCGTCTCCACGGCCCACGACAGCGGCGGCGAATAGGACTCCGGATCGAAGATCCGACCGCGGCCCCCGCGCCGGGCCGGGTCGATGAAGACGGCGTCGTGGCCGGAGGTGTCCACCTCCGTCACGTCGGCCTGGCGGACCTCGATGAGGTCCGCCAGGCCCAGAGCCTCGGCATTGGCGCGCGCGACGGCGGCCGTCAGCGGATCGTGGTCCACCGCGAGCACCCGGATGCCGAGGCGGGCCATGGCGAGGGCGTCCCCGCCGATGCCGCAGCACAGGTCCGCGAGGCTTCGTACGCCGAGGGCCGCGAGCCGCTCGGCCCGGTACGAGGCCACGGACGCGCGGGTGGCCATCTCGCCGCCGCCGGGGGTGAAGTACATCCGGAAGGCGTCCTCGGCCCCGAACTTCGCCACCGCGCGCTGCCGCAGCCGGGCCTGCCCGAGGGCCGCGGAGACCAGCCCGGCGGGGTGCTCGCGGCGCAGCCTGGTGGCGACGGCCAGCTCCTGGGCGGGGTCGTAGTCGCGGAGCGAGTCGAGGAGGGCGCGGCCCTCGGGGGTGAGGAGGGCGGCGAAGTCGTCGGGGGTCACGGGTCCATTGTCGGCGACGGGGTGTGTGGGCCGGTCGGAGGAACGTCGCAGCCCGGTGCGCGGTGTCGTCCCGGGAGCCCGCGTGTCGGATGCCAGGATGCGCAGCTATGCAGCTAGTCGGACAAAAGGAAGATAAGACGCAACTGGGTCACCGGTACGCAGCGGGTGCGCGCGGCCGGTTCGGGGTGGCCGTGGCCGCCCTGCTGGTGGCCGCCCTCGGCACGGCCTGCGGCTCCGGCGAGTCGGGCGGGCCGGACAAGGCCGAGAAGACGAAGGCGGCCAAGGGCTCGGAGGCGGGCGCCGCGGGTGCGCTCAGCGCCGCCGAGAAGGCCAAGGCACTGCAGCAGGCGCGCATCGCCGCGGCGAAGAAGTGGGGGCTGCGCAAGGTGCCGCTCGCCGCCCCCGCGGCGCCGAAGGAGAAGCCCCACATCAGCACGCGCGACGGCTTCGAGGTGTGGAACCACGAAGAGGACGAACTGCCCCCGGTCTTCACCACCGTCCCCACGGAGGACAAAGTCGTCTTCCTGACCATCGACGACGGCTCCGAGAAGGACCCCGAGTTCCTGAAGATGATGCAGGAGCTGAAGATCCCGTACACGGCCTTCCTCAGCGACTACCTGGTGAAGGACAACTATCCGTACTTCAAGCAGATGCAGGCCGCCGGCGTCACCCTGAACAACCACACCCTCAACCACCGCTACATGCCCGGGCTGTCGTACGAGCAGCAGCGCGAGGAGATCTGCGGCCAGCAGGACACCATCCAGAAGACGTTCGGCAAGCGGCCGACCCTCTTCCGGCCGCCGTACGGCAACTACAACGACGACACCCTCAAGGCGGCGAAGTCCTGCGGCATCAAGGCCGTCCCGCTGTGGAACGCCGAGGCGTTCACGAACCGCATGGACTACCGCGAATGGGACCGCGACCTGCACCCCGGTGACATCATCCTCACGCATTTCCGGGGTAAGGAGGACTGGAAGGGCACGATGCCTGACATGATCCGTCATGTCATGAAGACCGTCACGGACAAGGGATATGCCGTGGCTCGCCTGGAGGACTACTTGTGAGGTATGCGCGCCGGTTGGTGGCCGGAACGTTGGCGGCCGGCGCGCTCGCGCTCTCCCTGACGGGGTGCGGGGAGAGCGTGGACCCCATGGAACGGCTGGGCCGCAAGGCGACGCAGGAGCCGACGCCGTCCGCGTCGGCGACGGTTCCTGCGCCGGACTCCGGCGGTGCGCAAGGGGGCGGGCAGGGGGGTGCCTCCGACGAGGCGTACAAGAAGTGGGGCCTGACGGCCCCCGTCCAGTACGCGCCGAAGCCCGCCCAGAAGCCGCAGATCCCGAAGGCGGCCCCCGGCAAGGTCCCGGTGATAGACCGAATACCCCTGCCGGCCGGGGACAAGACAGTCTTCCTGACCTTCGACGACGGCGCTGAGAAGGACCCCGAGTTCCTCAAGATGGCGGCCGATCTCAAGCTGCCGATCAGCATGTTCCTCACGGACAGCGTGGCCTCGTCGGACTACGGGCACTTCGAGAAGCTCCGTGACAACGGCTCGGCGAGCACGGTGAACAACCACACGCTGACCCACCCGAACCTGCGGACCCTCTCCTTCGAGGCGCAGAAGAAGGAGATATGCGGCCAGCAGGACACGCTGGAAAAGCGCTTCGGCCAGCGCCCGCCGCTCTTCCGCCCGCCATTCGGCAACTACAACGACGACACCCTCCGGGCGGCCTCGGAGTGCGGTGTCTCGTCGGTGCTCCTGTGGCGGGTGTCGATGCAGATCAACAACTTCCAGT
Source organism: Streptomyces sp. NPDC023541 (assembly GCF_055559995.1). Classification (NCBI taxonomy): domain Bacteria; kingdom Bacillati; phylum Actinomycetota; class Actinomycetes; order Kitasatosporales; family Streptomycetaceae; genus Streptomyces; species Streptomyces sp. NPDC023541. The sequence goes on along the minus strand of NZ_JBVHJO010000005.1, from coordinate 323,407 downwards.
ACGCCCAGGGCTCCGCCCTCCAGCCCGGCGACATCATCCTGGCCCACTTCCGCGGCCCGTCCGAACTCAAGGGCGCGACGGAAATCGAGATGACGACCCGCATGCTCCAGCGCATCCAGGAGCAGGGCTACCGGATAGGGCGACTGGAGGACTACCTGTAAGGGCGGCTTCGCGGGGTCGGGAGCCGCTCGGGCGGTGTCAGGGATGTGCTGGGGGTTTCCCGTCAGTCCCATCGTCTCTCCGTGTCGGGCCGGCCCGTCAAGGGCGCTCCTTCGTCGCGTCGCTTCGCGATGTCGCTGCGCTCCACCCTTGACCGACCGTCCCGCCACGGACATACGAGGACAGCCGGGAAACCCCCAAAGGAACGGGCCGGGGGATCGAGCAAGAGACGGGGCGGCCAGCGATGCGCGGGCAGAGCCCGGTGCGCGTCCAATCGCTACCGCTCCTGCGAGACGGCGTCCGCGAGCCCCGTGGGCTGGGCATAAGCCGCCACCAATCGCTACACGCTCCTGCGAGACGGCGCCTGCGAGCCCCTTGGGCTGGGCATAAGCCGCCACCAATCGCTACGCGCTCCTGCCTGACGGCGTCCGCGAGCCTCTTGGGCTGGGCATAAGCCGCCACCAATCGCTACGCGCTCCTGCGAGACGGCGCCTGCGAGCCTCTCGGGCTGGGCATAAGCCGCCACCAATCGCTACGCGCTCCTGCGAGACGGCGCCTGCGAGCCCCTTGGGCTGGCATAAGCCGCCACCAACCGCTACTCGCTTCGCGATCAGTCGTCTGCGATCCGTCTGGGGCTGGTCGCGGGCCGCAGAAACCTTCCTCCACTCTTCACGGACAGCGTCCGGCCCCTGTGTGGGGGAGGAAAGGCGTCAGATGACGGCTGGAGCGATGCCGATCCAGGTCTGGGCGGGTGTGTGCCGCAAAGAGCCGTCAATTCGCCCCAATTGCCCCTGTCTGTACCGGCGGGTGGAATCTTGTCGTGGTCTTGATGGGGGTTGGGTTCGGCTGAGCCGATGGATCGCCCTTCCGCCCCTCGATATCGCCCCCATCAGCCCCAGATAAGGGCCGGACGCCGTCATCGAGAAGCGCGTAGCGATCGATGGCGGCCTATGCCCAACCCAAGGGGCTCGCAGCCGCCGTCTCGCAGGAGCGCGTAGCGATTTGGGGCGGCTTATGCCCAGCCCAAAGGGCTCGCGGACGCCGTCTCGCAGGAGCGCGTAGCGATTTGACGCGCACCGGGCTCCGCCCGGACGCATCCGACGCCCCGTCCCTGGAAACTGGTCCCGGCCCGTCCCTCTGGGGGTTTCCCGGCAGTCTTTCGGATTTCCGGGGCGGGACGGTCGGTCAAGGGTGGCCGAAGGCCATCACGAAGTGACGCGACGAAGGAGCGCCCTTGACGGGCCGGCCCGACACGGAGAGACGATGGGACTGACGGGAAACCCCCAGCACTTCTCTGATCCCGCCCGAGGAGATCGCCCCCCCCCCGAAGCCGCCCCGCCCCCCCCCGAAGCCGCCCCGCCCCCCCCGAAGCCGCCCCGCCCCCCCCCGAAGCCGCCCCGCGCCCCCGAAGCCGCCCCGCGCCCCCGAAGCCGCGTCGCCCCGCCCCCCCCCCGAAGCCGCCCCGCCCCCTACGCCCGCGCCACCGGCGTGATCGTCGTTTCCGCCGGGCCGTCGGCGTCCGCCTCGCGTTGGCGCTCCGCGCTGTCGCTGATGCGGAGGAGGAGGGCGATCATGATCCAGTTTGCCAGGAGGGACGAGCCCCCCTTGGCCAGGAAGGGCAGTGCCTTGCCCGTGAGGGGGATCAGGCCCGTGACGCCCCCGGCGACCACGAAGACCTGCAGGGCCAGCGCCGAGGCCAGCCCCACCGCCAGCATCTTGCCGAAGGGGTCGCGGGCCCCGAGGGCCATCCGCAGCCCGCGCTGCACGAGGAGCCCGTAGAGGATCAGTACGGCCATGACCCCGGCCAGGCCGAGTTCCTCGCCCACCGTCGTGAGGATGAAGTCGCTGCGGCCGGCGAACTTGATCAGCTCGGGGTGGCCCATGCCGAGGCCGGTCCCCGAGATCCCGCCCGTGCCGAAGCTGAACAGCGCCTGCGCCGACTGGTCCGAGGTGACGCCCGGGGGAGGGTTCTCCCAGTAGACGGAGAGCGGATTCAGCCAGGCCGCCACGCGCGCCTTGACGTGCGGCTCCGTCGAGCCGACGACAAAGGCGCCCGCCGAGGCCATGAGCACGCCGCACACGATCCAGCTGGTGCGCTCGGTGGCGACGTACAGCATCACCACGAAGACGCCGAAGAAGATCAGCGACGTGCCCAGGTCCCGCTCGAAGACCAGCACCAGCATCGAGAGGATCCACACCGTGATGATGGGTCCCAGCTGGCGCATCGGGGGGAGCCGCATGCCGAGGAACCTGCGACCGGTCAGGGCCAGCGCGTCGCGGTGGACGACCAGGTAGCCGGCGAAGAAGACGGCGATCATGATCTTCACGAACTCGCCGGGCTGGACCGAGAAGCCGAAGAGGATGATCCACCGCTTGGCGCCGTACCTGTCCGCGCCGAAGAACGCCGGCGCGATCAGCAGCACCAGCGCGACGGCCATCGTGATGTAGATGAACCGCTGGAGCAGCCGGTGGTCGCGCAGCAGGGCCAGTACCGCGACGCAGGCGGCGACGCCGACCACCGTCCACAGCAGTTGGCCCGGGGCGTTGGCGTCCGAGTTCCACCGTTCGATGTAGCCCTGGTCGAGGCGGTGGATCAGTACCAGCCCCAGCTCGGTCAGCAGCATGGCGAGCGGGAAGACGAGCGGGTCCGCGTAGGCCGCGAAGCGGCGCACGCCCAGGTGTCCCACCAGCGACAGCAGCGTCATGCTGATGGCGAAGCCGGCGAGGTTGGGCGGGAGCTCGCCGTTCATCGCGAGGCCCGCGGCCGCGTGCCCGAAGACGGCGATGGCGATGACGAAGGCGAGGAGCAGCGCCTCGGTGCGACGGCGGGCGCCCGCCGCCGTCAGCGGCCTCAGTCCACGCACGGGATGCCGCTGACGTCCCTGGGGGCGGACGGGAAGGGCGCGGGGGGTAGCGGGCCTCCCGGATCGGCGGAGGCGCTCCGTTCGCCGGGGCCGGCGGAGGCTTTGGGTCCGTTCTGCTCGGCAATGAGGCGCTTTATCTTCATGTCATCAACGACGTTGATGGCCTCCCCAAGGTTCCTTCCGAAGCCCCGGGGGATCCCCGGGCACTGGCGAAGCCGGTCCGGGCGGGAAGGCGTACCGGGATCCCGGGTGTGGGTGCTGCCGGAGCCGGCGGTGGGGTGGGGGTGTGCAGAAGGCTCCTCGGCCCGGGAGGGAGGCGGGACTCGCCGGGTACGGCCGCGAGATGCTCGCCCCCACCGAGCTCAGGAGATCCTCGTGCGGGGCACCGGCCACCCGCACACCGTCAGCACCCCGCAGGGGATCGGCCGGGCCGCCCGCCCGGAATCGGCCGCAGCTCGGGCCTGCTGGAGGCCGCCGGCTCCCCAGTGCCGACCGGTCCGCCGAGGCCCCCCGCAGGGGATCCGCGCAACGCCCGGCCGACGGGAATTGGCACTCCGCTTGACCGAGTGCTAATCGCCGGAATAGTCTCGCACCTGGCACTCGCCCCCGGTGAGTGCCAACACAGCGACAGGCAGATCCGGCACCCGCGACGACGGATCGACCTGGTCGCCACCTCAGACAGTTAACCCCGGATCTCCGAAGGGGGAGGTCGGATCGTGACGACCGCCAGCTCCAAGGTTGCCATCAAGCCGCTTGAGGACCGCATTGTGGTCCAGCCGCTCGACGCCGAGCAGACCACGGCCTCCGGCCTGGTCATCCCGGACACCGCGAAGGAGAAGCCCCAGGAGGGCGTCGTCCTCGCGGTCGGTCCGGGTCGCTTCGAGGACGGCCAGCGTCTCCCGCTGGACGTCACCGTCGGCGACATCGTGCTCTACAGCAAGTACGGCGGCACCGAAGTGAAGTACAGCGGCGAGGAATACCTCGTCCTCTCGGCCCGCGACGTGCTCGCGATCGTCGAGAAGTAATTCTCTTCATCAGTACTGCTTTGAGCTGCGCCCCTGGTCACCCCGCTGATTGCCGGGCGGCGAGGGGCGCAGCCCGTTAAACCGAGTTTTCGAGAGGGCTGAACCGCTCCCATGGCGAAGATCCTGAAGTTCGACGAGGACGCCCGTCGCGCCCTCGAGCGCGGCGTCAACAAGCTTGCCGACACGGTCAAGGTGACGATCGGCCCCAAGGGCCGCAACGTCGTCATCGACAAGAAGTTCGGCGCCCCCACCATCACCAACGACGGTGTCACCATCGCCCGCGAGGTCGAGCTGGACGACCCGTACGAGAACCTGGGCGCGCAGCTCGTGAAGGAGGTGGCGACCAAGACCAACGACATCGCGGGTGACGGCACCACCACCGCCACCGTGCTGGCCCAGGCGCTGGTCCGCGAGGGTCTGCGCAACGTCGCCGCGGGCGCGTCCCCGGCCGCCCTGAAGAAGGGCATCGACGCCGCGGTCAAGGCCGTCTCCGACGAGCTCCTCGCGACGGCCCGCCCGATCGAGGACAAGTCCGACATCGCCGCCGTGGCTGCGCTCTCCGCGCAGGACCAGCAGGTCGGCGAGCTCATCGCCGAGGCGATGGACAAGGTCGGCAAGGACGGTGTCATCACCGTCGAGGAGTCCAACACCTTCGGCCTGGAGCTGGAGTTCACCGAGGGCATGGCCTTCGACAAGGGCTACCTCTCCCCGTACATGGTCTCCGACCAGGAGCGTATGGAGGCCGTCCTCGACGACCCGTACATCCTGATCAACCAGGGCAAGATCTCCTCCATCCAGGACCTCCTGCCGCTGCTGGAGAAGGTCATCCAGGCGGGTGGCTCCAAGCCGCTGCTGATCATCGCCGAGGACGTCGAGGGCGAGGCGCTCTCCACCCTCGTCGTCAACAAGATCCGCGGCACCTTCAACGCGGTGGCCGTCAAGGCCCCCGGCTTCGGTGACCGCCGCAAGGCGATGCTGCAGGACATGGCGACCCTCACCGGTGCCACCGTCATCGCCGAGGAGGTCGGCCTCAAGCTCGACCAGGCCGGTCTGGACGTGCTGGGCTCCGCCCGCCGCGTGACCATCTCCAAGGACGACACCACCATCGTCGACGGTGGGGGCAGCTCCGACGAGGTCCTCGGCCGCGTGAACCAGATCAAGGCCGAGATCGAGTCCACGGACTCCGACTGGGACCGCGAGAAGCTGCAGGAGCGCCTGGCGAAGCTCGCCGGCGGCGTCTGCGTCATCAAGGTCGGCGCCGCCACCGAGGTGGAGCTCAAGGAGAAGAAGCACCGTCTCGAGGACGCCATCTCCGCGACCCGTGCCGCGGTCGAGGAGGGCATCGTCTCCGGCGGTGGCTCCGCGCTCGTCCACGCCGTCAAGGTCCTCGAGGGCAACCTCGGCCTGTCGGGTGACGAGGCCACCGGTGTCGCGGTCGTGCGCCGCGCCGCCGTCGAGCCGCTGCGCTGGATCGCCGAGAACGCGGGCCTCGAGGGCTACGTCATCACCTCGAAGGTCTCCGAGCTCGACAAGGGCCAGGGCTTCAACGCCGCCACCGGCGAGTACGGCGACCTGGTCAAGGCCGGCGTCATCGACCCGGTGAAGGTCACCCGTTCCGCGCTGGAGAACGCCGCCTCCATCGCCTCCCTGCTGCTCACGACCGAGACCCTGGTCGTCGAGAAGCCGGCGGAGGACGAGGGCGACGCCGGTCACGGCCACGGTCACGGCCACAGCCACTGACCCCGCTCCACGTCGAAGGCCCCGTTCCGCAGTCGCGGAGCGGGGCCTTCCCCGTGTTCGGGCTCAGGTTCCGTAGGGCGATCCGGTTCCGCCCATCTGGCGCTGCAGGGCTCCGGGGTTGTAGTGCCACCAGCCCTCGATGATCTCTCCGTCCTGGCACCGGAAGGTCGTGGTCCCGGACATCTCGTACGTCTTCCCGGTCGGTGCGACCCCCATGAACTCTCCCTTGTGGGTGCCGCGCCAGTTCCACACCGTCGTGACCATGTCGCCCTCGGACACCTGGGCGATCGGCTCGAAGGTCATGTCGAAGGCCGCGCGCCACGTCTCCATGTCGGAGCGCATGCCCTCGCGCCCGATGACGGTGGGTTCCTCCTTGCTGGCGTCGTGGTCGATGTAGTTCGTGGCGAAGCACTCGTCCAGGACGCTCATGTCGCCGGCCGTGGCGGCTTCCTGGAACACCCGGTTGCAGAGCTGCTTGTTGAGGTGTTCGTCGCGGACCACGTCGAGGTTCATGAACTTCGGCATTCCCTCGCAGAGGGCCACCATCTCCTGGAACATCCGGTCCGTCTCTGGGAGCTGAGAGTTCCTCATCGCCTCCTCGTACGAGGCGAATTCCACCATGTCCACGTAGTGGTTCCGGGCCTCGCGGTCCTGGCCGATCATCGTGTGCGTGGCGGTGCGCCTGCCGCTGCTCTGTTCCGCCCAGCGGTCGATGAGTGCGTTCATCTCGTCGAACCGCGTGGTCTCATAATCGATCACCTGTACGAATGTCATCGCGTCGCCTCCCGCCTGAGATGGGACATGTCCAGTTTAGGGAGGGTTGGCCCGTTTGGCGGATTCGGTGGTGCTCCAACGGGGCTACCGACGGGTCACGAACGCTACTGGGGCCCGTACTTGCGGCCCGTACGCGAAGACACCCCGCCCAGCAGCCCGCGCGGAGCCAGCTTCACGACGCCCATCAGCGCCTTGTACCGCGGGTCCGGGATCGACACCGTCTTCCCGCGCGCCAGGTCGGCCAGCGCCGCCGCCACCAGCTTGTCGGCGTCGAGCCACATCCAGCCGGGGATGTTGTCCGTGCCCATGCCGGCGCGCTGGTGGAACTCCGTGCGTACGAAGCCGGGGCACAGCGCCATCAGCCGGACCCCGGACCCCGCCATGTCCCGCGCCGCGCCCTGGGTGAACTGCACGACCCAGGCCTTGCTGGCCCCGTACGTACCACGGGGTACGAAGGCGGCCACCGAGGCCACGTTGATCACGCCGCCGCGGCCGCGCGAGCGCATCGACTCCGAAGCCGCCGAGGTCAGCCGCAGCACCGCCTCGATGTGGACCTTCAGCATGGTCAGCTCGTCGGCCATGGAGACCTCGAGGTAGCGGCCCTTGTTGCCGAAGCCCGCGTTGTTGACCAGCAGGTCGACCGGGTGCGTACGGTCGCCGAGGCGCTTCTCCACCGCCGCGATGCCCCCCTCCGTGGAGAGGTCGGCGGCCAGCACCTCGGCCTCGATGCCGTGCAGGTCGTGCAGCTCCGTGGCCTGCTCACCCAGCCGCTTGGTGTCGCGCGCCACCAGCACGAGGTTGTGTCCCTGGGCGGCCAGCCGCCGGGCGAAGGCGGCGCCGATGCCCGCCGTGGCTCCCGTAATCAACGCAGTCGTCATAGGCGCAACCTAGCGGCCCCGGGTGACAGCGTTATCGCACGCCGGCCCCGGCCCCGTACTTCTCGACGTACTGGCGCACGGTCTCATGCGCCTCCGGCTCCATCGCCGCCCCCGCGGCCAGGGTGCGCGGCAGCAGGGCGCGCTCGGTGGTGAAGGCGCGGAACCACAGCTGCACCGTCACGTCATGGTCCGGCCGGTGGATGATCTCGATGGGGTCGCCGGGGGAGACCGAGCCTTCCTGGATCACCCGCAGGTACGCGCCCGGCCTGGCCTCCCGGGTGAACCGCCTGACCCAGCCCGCCTCGCCCAGCACCCCCTGAAAGGTGCGGCACGGTATGCGGGCCGAGGCCACTTCGAGGACGAGGTCCGTGCCGACCCGCCAGCGGTCGCCGAGCCGCGCGGTGTTCAGGTCGATGCCGGAGGTCGTGAAGTTCTCGCCGAAGAGCCCGCCGGGCAGCTCGCGGCCCAGCTCGCGCTCCCACAGGTCCAGGTCCTCGCGGGCGTACGCGTAGACGGCCTGGTGGTCGCCGCCGTGGTGGCGGCGGTCGCAGACGGCGTCGCCCTCCAGGCCGCTGCCGAGGCCGGTCGCCTTCGCGCCGGGGGCGAGGACGCGGACCGGGCCGGGAACGGGACGCTTGCCGATGCCCGTCACCCCGCTCTTCGCGTCGGTGTGCTCGGAAGGGGAGGCGGCGCCGAGGTTCACGGAGATCAGATGCATGGGACCCATGCGCACAGGCTAACCGGGCTACCCCAAAGCGTCACAGGGGTATTCGCGCAGCGATGAAAGCGGGCCTTATGCTCAGAGGGTGATCGAGGCACGTCATCTCCGGGTACTGCGCGCCGTCGCCGGGACCGGATCCTTCTCCGCCGCCGCGCGTGAGCTCGGCTGTACCCAGCCCGCCGTCTCCCAGCAGATGAAGGCGCTGGAGCAGTCGGCCGGCACCCCGCTGCTCATCCGCACCGGCCGCGAGATGCGGCTGACCCAGGCGGGCGAGGCCCTGGTCCGGCACGCCGCCGGGATCCTGGCCGGGCTGACCGCCGCCGAGGAGGAGGTCGCGGCCATCGCCGGGCTGCGCGCGGGCCGGGTGCGGCTCGTGTCCTTCCCCAGCGGCAGCTCCACCCTGGTGCCGACCGCGCTCGCGGCGATGCGCGCCGAGCACCCGGGCACCCGTATCTCCCTGGTCGAGGCCGAACCGCCGCGGTCGGTGGAGATGCTGCGCGAGGGCGACTGCGACCTGGCGCTGGCCTTCCGCTACGGCGGGTCCGCCGGGTCCGCCGCCGAGTGGGACGACCTCGTGGTGCGGCCGCTGCTGACCGACCGGCTCGTGGGGCTGGTCCCCGAGGGGCACGCGCTGGCCGGGGCCGAGCGCGTGGGCATGGCGGAGCTGGCCGACGAGCCCTGGATCGCGGGCTGCCCGCGCTGCCGCCGCCATCTGGTGGAGGTGTGCGAGGAGGCGGGCTTCACCCCGCGGATCGACTTCGCCACCGACGACTACCCGGCGGTGGTCGGCCTGGTCGGCGCGGGGCTGGGTGTCGCGGTGCTGCCGGAGCTCGCGGTGGAATCCGTCCGGGCCAAGGGCGTCAGTACGGTCGTCGTCGAGCCGGCCGTCGAGCGGGAGGTCGTGGCGCTGACGCTGTACGACCTGGCCCGGGTGCCGGCCGTGGCCGCGACCCTGGCCGAGCTGGAGCGGGCGGCGGCGGCCACGCGCTGACGCGGGCCCGGCCGGACGCGTGAGCGCACAGCCCGGCCGTACACCCCGGCCGTACACCCCGGCCCGGCGCGGCGGCCGTACGCGCCGGGGCGCGTACGGCCGAACGCGTGAACCGGGACCTGGCGGCGACACGCTCGGGCAGGTGGGCGGGTGTGGCGCGGAGGAAACGTTCCTTCCGTCGTTTGGGCGGCTCTCAGTGCGGCGCGATCGGTCCGATCGCACTCGACGCGGGGATCAGTCGATGCCGGGCGCGGCCCATCAGTTCCTCGCGCTCGTCCTCCGTGAGGCCGCCCCACACCCCGTAGGGCTCACGGACGGCGAGTGCGTGCGCAGCGCATTCCGAACGAACCGGGCATCGCATGCAGACCTCTTTAGCCGAGGCCTCGCGCGCGCTCCTGGCCGCGCCCCGCTCGCCCTCCGGGTGGAAGAAGAGGGAGCTGTCGACCCCGCGGCAGGCGGCTAGCAGCTGCCAGTCCCAGAGGTCGGCGTTCGGTCCGGGGAGGCGGGAGAAATCTGCCATTGGTAGTCCTCTTGGTGCCGGTACTGAGGCGGATACGGGTCCATGTCTCCAAGGGTCTCCACACCTACTGTCGGAGTAGATGTAAATATGACTCATTGGGAATCTAGCCTCAGACACGTGCCAAACGGAAGGAAAGCCGCCAAATAGGGCATAGCTCCAGATGGAGGACAAGCAGCTCGCGCCTCCCCCGTCGTGATCGCTTCCTCACGTAGAGTGCCGAAGGTGTCCGTCCGACCCGTAACTCTTTCGAGTGACCATCGTTGAGAGTGCGAAGGCGGTTGAACCCACAAGTTCTCGGACAGGTGTCCGGGAGCATCGACCGCACAGGTGACGATACGTACCAGCCTGGAGGCTCAAGGTGACGCGCATCAGCAGCTGCGGAGGGCGGTCATGACATCCGTCCTCGTCTGCGACGACTCCCCGCTTGCCCGAGAGGCGCTCCGTCGAGCGGTTGCCACCGTGCCCGGCGTCGAGCGTGTGACGACGGCTGCCAACGGCGAGGAAGTCCTCCGCCGCTGGGGCGCCGACCGCTCCGACCTGATCCTGATGGATGTACGGATGCCCGGGCTCGGCGGTGTGGAGACGGTGCGCCGCCTCCTCTCGGCCGACCCCGGCGCCCGCATCATCATGCTGACGGTCGCCGAGGACCTGGACGGCGTGGCCCTCGCGGTCGCCGCCGGAGCCCGCGGCTACCTGCACAAGGACGCTTCTCGCGCCGAGCTGCGGGCCACGGTCACCCAGGCCCTCGCCGACCCGACCTGGCGGCTGGCCCCGCGCCGGCTCCGCTCCGCCGAGATGGGCGCCGCGCCCACCCTCACCGCGCGCGAGATCCAGGTCCTGGAGGGCATGAGTCACGGCCGGTCCAACGCGGAGATCGGGCGCGAGCTCTTCCTCTCGGAGGACACGGTCAAGACGCACGCCCGCCGGCTCTTCAAGAAGCTCGGCGCCTCGGACCGCGCGCACGCCGTGGCGCTCGGCTTCCGCTGGGGTCTCGTCCGCTGACCCGCCGCGGCCGGGCCCCGCCCGCTCCGCCGCACACCGCGGATCGTCGAGAGCGGTCCCGTCCGCCACCGGTGGACGGGGCGGCGCGCCGCTCTTGCCGTCGTTCGGCGCCTGCCGGCGCCCCTTCTCGTCGCGGTAGCCCCGTCCCGCCGTACCCGGTGCGCACCCGGGGGTTGGCGGGGCACAATCCGGGGGACGTCTCGCTTCGTGCGCGATGCCGCATCCTTGAGGGTGTGGAGTCTCTCGGGGACTATTCGGCCGAGCGGGAGGGGAGGGCGCAGATGCAGAGTTCCGGCGCACCCGCTCATAACGCTTCGACGCACAACAAGGGCCACGGTGCCGCGGATGCTCCGGCGCCAAGGCACCATGGACGGATGCGCGACGACGAGGCCCTGGGGTCCCCCGCGGCCACAGGCCCCACCGGCGCCGCCGGAGGCGGCAGTGCCGGGGGCGTCAGCGCGCTGGTCCGCCGGGCGGTGGAGGGTGACGAGCAGGCCACGCACGACCTGCTCGCCTTCGTGCACCCGCTCGCCATCCGCTACTGCCGCACCCGGCTGTCACGGCTTCCGGGTGACGCTCGCCACTTCGTGGAGGACCTGGCGCAGGAGGTCTGCGTCGCCGTCCTGATGGCGCTGCCGCGCTACCGGGACACCGGTCGGCCCTTCGAGGCATTCGTCTTCGCCATCGCCGCGCACAAGGTCGCCGACCTGCAGCGGGCCGCCATGAGGCACCCGGGCAGCACGGCCGTGCCGTCCGACGAGATGCCCGAGCGGCCCGACGACTCGCTCGGCCCGGAGGAGCGCGCGCTGCTGAGCAGCGACGCCGCCTGGGCCAAGAAGCTGCTGGCGAACCTTCCGGAGAACCAGCGCGAACTCCTCGTCCTGCGGGTGGCCGTCGGGCTGACCGCCGAGGAGACCGGCCAGATGCTCGGGATGTCCCCCGGTGCCGTGCGCGTGGCCCAGCACCGGGCGCTCAGCAGGCTCCGCGCGCTCGCCGAGCAGTAGGCCTACCCGTAGGAAACTACGAATCTTCCGGTTGACCTTGGTCGTGGAATGAGACGCGTCGGGATCCCGTTAGCATGGACATCCGCGCTGAGCAAGACCATTTGGGAAGGTGTCATGACTGCCGACGGAGTGCCCGACAAATTCGCGACGCTCGGACTGACCTACGACGACGTGCTGCTGCTGCCGGGCGCGTCGGACATGGCGCCGAACGACATCGACACCTCTTCCCTCATCTCCCGCAACGTGCGTGTGAACATCCCGCTGCTGTCCGCGGCCATGGACAAGGTCACCGAGGCCCGCATGGCCATCGCGATGGCCCGCCAGGGCGGCGTCGGCGTGCTGCACCGCAACCTGTCGATCGCCGACCAGGCGAACCAGGTGGACCTGGTCAAGCGCTCCGAGTCCGGCATGGTCACCGACCCGATCACGGTGCACCCGGACGCGACGCTGCGCGAGGCCGACGAGCTCTGCGCGAAGTTCCGCATCTCCGGCGTGCCGGTCACCGACCCCGCGGGCAAGCTCCTGGGCATCGTCACCAACCGCGACATGGCCTTCGAGTCGGACCGCAGCCGCCAGGTGCGCGAGGTCATGACGCCGATGCCGCTGGTCACGGGCAAGGTGGGCATCTCCGGCGTGGACGCCATGGAGCTGCTGCGCCGCCACAAGATCGAGAAGCTTCCGCTGGTCGACGACGGGGGCGTCCTCAAGGGCCTCATCACGGTCAAGGACTTCGTCAAGGCCGAGAAGTACCCGAACGCCGCCAAGGACAAGGACGGCCGCCTCCTCGTCGGCGCGGCCGTCGGTGTCGCTGGCGACGCGTACGAGCGTGCCCAGGCCCTGATCGAGGCGGGCGCCGACTTCATCGTCGTCGACACCGCCCACGGTCACTCCCGCCTGGTCGGCGACATGGTCGCCAAGATCAAGTCGAACGCCACGGTCGACGTCATCGGCGGCAACGTCGCGACCCGCGACGGCGCCCAGGCGCTGATCGACGCCGGCTGCGACGGCATCAAGGTCGGCGTCGGCCCCGGCTCCATCTGCACCACCCGCGTCGTCGCCGGCATCGGCGTCCCGCAGGTCACCGCGATCTACGAGGCCGCGCTCGCCGCCAAGGCGGCCGGCGTCCCGGTCATCGGCGACGGCGGCCTGCAGTACTCCGGCGACATCGCGAAGGCCCTCGTCGCGGGCGCCGACACGGTGATGCTCGGCTCGCTGCTCGCCGGCTGCGAGGAGTCCCCGGGCGAGCTGCTCTTCATCAACGGCAAGCAGTTCAAGTCCTACCGCGGCATGGGCTCGCTCGGCGCGATGCAGTCCCGCGGCGACCAGCGCTCCTTCTCCAAGGACCGCTACTTCCAGGAGGGCGTGGGCGGCGACGACAAGCTCATCCCCGAGGGCATCGAGGGCCAGGTGCCCTACCGCGGTCCGCTGTCCGCGGTCGTCCACCAGCTCGTCGGCGGCCTGCGCCAGTCGATGTTCTACGTGGGCGGGCGCACCGTGCCGGAGCTCCAGGAGAACGGCCGCTTCGTGCGCATCACGTCGGCGGGCCTCAAGGAGAGCCACCCGCACGACATCCAGATGACCGTCGAGGCCCCGAACTACAGCCGCAAGGGCTGAGCAGGCGCAAGGCGGAGGGGCGGGCCCGGATCACCGGGTCCGCCCCTCTCGCATGGCGTCCGTACAGCGGTCACCGGAACGCGACCCGCCGGGGTTCGGGGATACTGGACGGGCAGACCCAGAGGAAAGGCCACCACACGTGACTGAGATCGAGATCGGGCGCGGCAAGCGCGGCCGCAGGGCGTACGCGTTCGACGACATCGCCATCGTCCCGAGCCGGCGTACCCGGGACCCGAAGGAGGTCTCGATCGCCTGGCAGATCGACGCGTACCGCTTCGAGCTCCCCTTCCTGGCCGCCCCCATGGACTCGGTCGTCTCCCCGCAGACCGCGATCCGCATCGGCGAGCTCGGCGGCCTCGGCGTGCTGAACCTCGAAGGCCTGTGGACCCGTTACGAGGACCCGCAGCCCCTGCTCGACGAGATCACGGAGCTGGACGAGGAGGCCGCGACCCGCCGCCTCCAGGAGATCTACTCCGCTCCGATCCAGGCGGACCTGATCCGCCAGCGGATCAAGGAGGTGCGCGACTCCGGTGTCGTCACCGCCGCCGCGCTCTCCCCGCAGCGCACGGCCGAGTTCTCCAAGGCCGTCGTCGACGCGGGCGTGGACATCTTCGTGATCCGCGGCACCACCGTGTCGGCCGAGCACGTCTCGGGTGCCGCCGAGCCGCTGAACCTGAAGCAGTTCATCTACGAGCTGGACGTCCCGGTCATCGTGGGCGGCTGCGCCACCTACACGGCGGCCCTGCACTTGATGCGCACCGGCGCTGCCGGTGTCCTCGTCGGCTTCGGCGGCGGCGCCGCGCACACCACCCGCAACGTGCTCGGCATCCAGGTCCCGATGGCGACCGCCGTCGCGGACGTGGCCGCGGCCCGCCGCGACTACATGGACGAGTCCGGCGGCCGCTACGTGCACGTCATCGCCGACGGCGGCGTGGGCTGGTCGGGCGACATCCCGAAGGCCGTGGCCTGCGGCGCCGACGCGGTGATGATGGGCTCCCCGCTGGCCCGCGCCACGGACGCGCCCGGCAGGGGCAACCACTGGGGCATGGAGGCCGTCCACGAGGACGTGCCGCGCGGCAAGAAGGTCGACCTGGGCACCGTCGGCACCACCGAGGAGATCCTCACCGGTCCCTCGCACAGCCCGGACGGCTCGATGAACATCTTCGGCGCGCTGCGCCGCTCGATGGCCACCACCGGCTACAGCGAGCTCAAGGAGTTCCAGCGCGTCGAGGTCACCGTCGCGGACTCTCAGCACCGCCGCTGAACCCGGGTGATTCATGCCGAAGGGCCCGGCCCCCCGTTGCGGGGGCCGGGCCCTTCGGCATGCGTGGTCCGGATCGGCGGCGGCATGCGGACCACGGAGGCCGGAACGCCGGCGTCGAGCGGGGCGAGCGCGCCGATCGTCGGCCGGTAGGGGGCCGGATCGACCGGGGAGGGGTATGAGCGGGGCGCACGGATCATGGACCGGGACGGATCCCGTCGACCGGGATGCGCGGCCGCAGCCGGACCCGTCGTGCCTGCCCAGCGTCCTGTCGGCGGCCGGTGCGTCAGCCGGCGGACTTGCGGGCCGCCTGGAAGGCGGCGTAGGCGCCGATCGCGTAGAAGAGGATCGAGATCGGGTCGATGTTGTCCACGTAGCGCTGGTTGAGGTTCACGAGCTCGCTGGTGAGCAGTTCGGAGACCGGGATCCCTTCGTGCTCGGCGAGGGCCATCTCCAGGAGGTAGCCGGCGTACACGCCGGCGAGCGTCAGCACGGCGCTCAGGACCGGGAGGAGGGGGTTGCGGCCGCCGAGGCGGACGGCGACGAGGGCGACCGCGAGGCCGACGCCGGCGGCCAGGTAGCCGATCTGGAATTCGATCGCGCTCATGATCGCGCCGTAGAGGGCGCCCGCGACCACGGCGGTACCGGCCGCCGCGAGGATCGCCAGGCCGACGTTGCCGCCGCGGGCCGGGGCCGGGGCGGCGACCGGGGAGTAGGAGTCGGGCGCGGGCGGCGTGAAGTTCTGGCTCATGTGGAAATTTCCCCCCAGGGATCCGAGCGCACAGGTGGCCCTCGGGCATAAGTGCGAGATAAGCGACGCCGCAGGCGAGCAGGCCGGTCGGACGTCGCCAGGGGGATCTCCCGGTGCTCAGAGCCGGTGGGCCGCGCCCACCGGGCTGGCGCCGCGGGTGTCCAGGAGCAGCTGCGCCTTCACCGCCAGGGCCTGCATGTCGTAGGTGCGGTGGTGCTGGAGCAGGATCGTGAGGTCGGCGTTGGCCGCGGCCTCGTACAGGGACTCGGCGCGGGGGACCGGCTGGTCCCTGACCCGCCAGCCCGTGATGTACGGGTCGTGGTAGCTGATCAGCGCCCCCAGGTCGATGAGGCGGCTGGCGATCTCGCCGGCCGGGGAGCCCTCCTGGTCGGCGAGGTCGGGCTTGTACGTGACCCCGAGCAGCAGGACGCGGGCCCCGCGGGCGGACTTGCCGTGCTCGTTCAGCAGGGTGGCGGAGCGCTGGATGACGTACTGCGGCATCCGGTTGTTGATCTCCTGCGCCAGGCCGACCATGCGCAGCGGGTGGCCGGGGGTGCGGGTGGTGTGGGGGAGGTAGTTCGGGTCGAGGGGGACGCCGTGGCCGCCGACCCCGGGGCCGGGGCGGAAGGCCTGGAATCCGTACGGCTTGGTCTCGGCGCAGCGGATGACGTCCCACAGGTCGACGCCGAGGTCGTGGCAGAGCACGGCCATCTCGTTCATCAGGGCGATGTTGACGTGGCGGTAGTTGGTTTCGAGGAGCTGCACGGTCTCGGCCTCGCGCAGGCCGCGGGCGCGGACGACCTTCTCGGTGAGGCGGGCGTAGAAGGCGTGCGCCGACTCGGTGCAGGCGGGGGTGAGGCCTCCGATCACCTTGGGGGTGTTGGACACGCCGTGCGTCCGGTTGCCGGGGTCGAGGCGGCTGGGGGAGTAGGCCAGGTGGAAGTCCCGGCCGGCGCGGAGTCCGGATCCCTCCTCCAGGATCGGCCGCAGGTAGTCCTCGGTGACGCCGGGGTGGGCGGCGGACTCGAGGATCACCGTGGTGTGCGGGCGCAGCCGCGCGGCGAGCGCGCGGCCCGCCCCGCCCACGGCGGAGAGGTCCAGCGCGCGGTCGGCGCCGAGCCGGGTGGGGGCGCAGATGACGGCCGTGCGGACTCGGCCGAGCTCGGCGGGGTTGGTGGTGACCCGGAAGCCGGCCGCCGACATGCGGCGGATCTCGGCAGCGGAGAGAGTGGAGTCCGTGACCGGACCGCTGTCGTAGCCGACCGTCTCGATTCCGGCGGCGACGGCCGCCTGCGCGAGCGGGAGGCCGAGATGGCCCAGTCCGATGACGGCGAGGTCTGCGGGCATGGGGATGCCGTCCCTTCCCTGGCGTGAGGGGGTGCCGCGCGAGTCCTCCGAGGACAGGGGAGCTGGCGCAATGTCAGACTAGGCTTATATATGACCGATATGTCGCATTCCGGGGTGAACGTCACCGTTGTGTTGTCCACAGGCGGTGGCTGATGTGGGTGCGGGAAGTCAGAATCGAGAAACGGGGGCATGTGAGCGGGATCACCCGCACCAACGGGAGGCAGCCGTGAGGACAGCGACACTGGGGCCGGCGCAGCGAGCCGTGGCCTTCACCCGGATGGCCGAGCGGGAACTGGACGTGCTGGTCGTGGGCGCGGGCGTGGTCGGCGCCGGCACCGCGCTCGACGCCGTGACCAGGGGCCTGTCCACCGGCCTGGTGGAGGCGCGGGACTGGGCCTCGGGCACCTCCAGCCGGTCGAGCAAGCTCATCCACGGCGGCCTGCGGTACCTGGAGATGCTCGACTTCGCCCTCGTGCGCGAGGCGCTGAAGGAGCGCGGCCTGCTGCTGGAGCGCCTCGCCCCGCACCTGGTGAAGCCCGTGCCCTTCCTGTACCCGTTGCAGCACAAGGGCTGGGAGCGGCTCTACGCCGGCGCGGGCGTCGCGATGTACGACGCGATGTCGGTCTCCAGCGGCCACGGACGGGGACTGCCGGTGCACCGGCACCTGTCGCGCACCCGGGCGCTGCGGGTGGCTCCGGCGCTGCGCAAGGACGCCCTGGTGGGCGCCCTCCAGTACTACGACGCCCAGATGGACGACGCGCGGTACGTCACCACGCTCGTGCGGACGGCCGCGGCGTACGGGGCGCACTGCGCCAACCGGGCGAGGGTCGTGGGGTTCCTGCGCGAGGGTGAACGGGTGGTCGGCGCGCGCGTGCGGGACGTGGAGGGCGGTGTCGAGTACGACATCCGCGCGAAGCAGGTCGTGAACGCCACGGGGGTGTGGACGGACGACACCCAGGCGCTGATCGGGGAGCGCGGGCAGTTCCACGTACGGGCCTCCAAGGGCATCCACCTGGTCGTGCCGAAGGACCGCATCCACTCGACCACGGGGCTGATCCTGCGGACCGAGAAGTCCGTGCTGTTCGTCATCCCGTGGGGGCGGCACTGGATCGTGGGGACCACGGACACCGACTGGGACCTGGACAAGGCGCATCCGGCGGCGTCCAGCGCCGACATCGACTACGTGCTGGAACACGTCAACTCGGTGCTCGCGGTGCCCCTGACCCGGGATGACGTCCAGGGCGTGTACGCGGGCCTGCGGCCGCTGCTGGCCGGCGAGTCGGACGCGACGAGCAAGCTGTCGCGCGAGCACACGGTGGCGCATCCGGTGCCGGGGCTGGTGGTGGTCGCCGGCGGAAAGTACACGACGTACCGGGTCATGGCGAAGGACGCGGTCGACGAGGCGGTGCACGGGCTGGACCAGCGGGTGGCGCCGTGTGTGACGGAGGACGTGCCGCTGGTGGGGGCCGAGGGGTACCGGGCCCTGTGGAACGCGCGGGCGAGGATCGCGGCCCGGACGGGCCTTCATGTGGTCCGGGTGGAACACCTTTTGGACCGCTACGGGACGCTGACGGAGGAACTGCTGGAACTGGTCGCCGCCGATCCGGAACTGGGCAAGGCGTTGACCGGGGCGGACGACTACCTGCGCGCGGAGGTCGTGTACGCCGCCTCCCACGAGGGGGCGCGGCACCTGGACGACGTTCTGACGCGGCGGACGCGGATCTCGATCGAGACCTTCGACCGCGGGACGCGGTCGGCGCGGGAGTGCGCGGAGTTGATGGCGCCGGTGCTGGGCTGGGACAAACAGCAGATCGAGAAGGAAGTGGAGCACTACGAGAAGCGGGTCCAGGCGGAACGGGAATCGCAGCGGCAGCCGGACGACCAGACGGCGGACGCCGCCCGGCTGGGGGCGCCCGACATCGTTCCGTTGTAACTCCGGGATGCGGAAGGCGGAACCGCAGCCCCGGGGGGTCCGTCCGTTGCGGAGTGAGGAACAATGATGGCTCTGCCGGGGCGGGTTACCGTGGGCCCCGGCCGCCGGGTCGCTCAGCCGCTGGGGCGGGCGGAGCAGCGGCACGATCGCAGAGGGGACGCATGTCGAAGCCGGAGCACACCGAGTCACCTGCCGGGGCGCCTGCGGCGAAGCTTGACGATGGCGCCTCTGCGGCGTCGCCTGCGGCGAAGCCCGAGGATGTTTCCGTACCTGCGGCAAGGACTGCCGCCGACACCGGGCCTGATGGGCCGAAGCCCTCCTCTGCGGCTGCGGCGGAGTCGGACGGGTCGAAGCCGAAGCTGAGCAGGACCGCGCCGGCGGCGGAGCCGGAAGACGCGAGGCCCGCGGCCTCGAAGCCGGCGGCGGGCAAGCCCGCACCTGCGGCGCAGCCCGAGGCTGCGCCTGACGGGTCGAAGCCGAAGCTGAGCAAGACCGCGCCTGCGGCGGACGCCGAGGACGCGAAGCCGGCGGTCAAGCCGGTCGGGGCGACCGGGGGCAATCCCGTCGTCGAGAAGGCCGATGCCATGGCCGCCGCCGTGAAGGCCGCCGCCGCCAAGGCGGCCGGTGGCGGACGCGACGAAGGTCGGCTGCTGGCCGGGCGGTACCGGCTGAACTCGGTGCTCGGCAAGGGCGGCATGGGTACCGTCTGGCGGGCCCAGGACGAGACCCTGGGCCGCACCGTCGCCGTCAAGGAGCTCCGCTTCAGCAGCGGGGTCGACGAGGACGAGAAGCGCCGCCTCATCACCCGCACCCTCCGCGAGGCCAAGGCCATCGCCCGGATCCGCAGCGGCGGCGCCGTCACCGTCTACGACGTCGTCGACGAGGACGCCCGCCCGTGGATCGTCATGGAGCTCATCGAGGGGCCCTCGCTCGCCGAGTTCATCCGCGAGAACGGCCCCCTCACCCCGCACCGCGCCGCCGAGGTCGGCCTCGCCGTGCTCGACGTCCTGCGCGCCGCGCACGGCCAGGGCATCCTGCACCGCGACGTCAAGCCCTCCAACGTGCTCATCGCCGGCAACGGCCGTGTCGTCCTCACCGACTTCGGCATCGCGCAGGTCGAGGGGGACCCCTCCGTCACCTCCACCGGCATGCTCGTCGGAGCCCCTTCCTACATCTCGCCCGAGCGCGCCCGGGGCCAGAAGCCCGGCCCGCCCGCCGACATGTGGTCGCTCGGCGGCCTCCTGTACGCCTCCGTCGAGGGGGTTCCCCCCTACGACAAGGGGTCCGCGCTCGCCACGCTCACCGCGGTGATGACCGAGCCGGTGGACCCGCCGAAGAACGCCGGCCCGCTCACCGAGGTCATCTACGGTCTGCTCGCCAAGGACCCGTCCCGCCGGCTCGACGAGGGACGTGCCCGGGCGATGCTCACCGCCGTCCTCGCCGCGCCCGAACCGGTACCGGCCCCCGTGCCCGCCGTGGCCGAGGAGACCCGGCAGATATCGCTGGCCGACGCCCGGCAGGCCGCGGAGAAGGCCACTGCGGAGAAGGCCGCCGAGAAGGCGGCCAAGAAGGAGCGGGAGCGCCGCGAGCGGGAGCAGCGCGAGCGCGCCCGCGCCGCGCTGAAGGCCGCCCGCAAGGCGCAGACGGCAGCCCCGGCCGCCGCGGCCGCGACGGCCGTCTCGGCCGCGGAAGCGCCGAAGAGCCGCCCCGCCTCCGTCGTCGCGCCGCTGACGGACGTCATGCCGCGTCGCACCATCGCGCTCGCGGTGGCCGCCGTGATCGCGGTCCTCGCGGTGGTCGGCTCGCTGATCGCCTACGCCTTCAGCGGCGACGACAAGGACGCCAAGGACGAGGGCAAGGGCGGCAAGGCCACCCCCGCCGCGTCCGCCCCGCAGACCTCGGGCGGCGCCGACCAGGGCTCCCCGAAGCCGTCGGGGAACACCGGGGAGACGGGTACGGGCGGCACCGCCGGCGCCGGTACCGACGCGGGCGCGGGCGGACAGGGCCAGGGGCAGCAGACGGCCGGCCAGGGCCAGGGTCAGGGTCAGGGCCAGGGTCAGGGCCAGGGCGCCACGACCGGGGGAGCGGGCGGCGCACTCCCCGCGGGATACGCGATGGTGACGGAGCCCGGGTTCCACTTCTCGATGGCGATGCCCGAGGGGTTCAAGCGGACGGGCACCGCGGGCGACGACTCCGGCGCCATATTCAGCCGCGACGGCGGGTTCCCGCGGATCCAGGTGGACTTCACCTCCAAGCCGGGTGACGACGCGGCCCTCGCCTGGGTCAAGCTGGCCCCCGCCGTGGGCGGCAGCAGCAAGGGCTACCGGCAGATCCGCATAGACAAGGCGGAGTACCGGGGCTACCCGACCGTCGCGGACTGGGAGTTCGAGCGGGAGCAGGGCGGGATGAAGGTCCGGGTCCTCAA
The DNA here is from genome assembly GCF_055559995.1 of Streptomyces sp. NPDC023541. Lineage (NCBI taxonomy): Bacteria > Bacillati > Actinomycetota > Actinomycetes > Kitasatosporales > Streptomycetaceae > Streptomyces > Streptomyces sp. NPDC023541. The sequence continues at coordinate 302,398 of NZ_JBVHJO010000005.1, read as the reverse complement.
CCGCGGGTTCAAGATCGACGCCACGCACGGCTACGCCATCATGATCAGCTGCCCCGCCGACCAGTGGGACGGCCCCGAGTGCACCCAGATGCGCAACGTCGCCTTCGAGACCTTCCGGCCTCTCGGCTGACCCCGGGACGCAGGCGCCCCTGTCGACGTATCGTGTCAGCGGGGCCCTGGGGGGCCCACCGCACTCGGGGGAGGCGATGTGGAGGAGTACGCGGGCCGGATCCTGGCCGGCCGCTACCGCCTGCCGCTGCCGCCGTCCGACGAGTACGAGCTGGTCGAGACCCGGGCTTTCGACACGCGCAGCGGACAGCAAGTCCTGGTCCGCCAGGTGCCGTTGCCGGAGGTCGTGGACGCCGAGCTGGTGGACGGGGCCCTGGCCGTCCCGGCGGCGCGCCGCGCCCCCGCCGACCTGCCGGCCGTGCGGCGCGCGATCGAGGCGGCGCAGGCCGCGGCCTCGATTCCCGACCACCCCCGGCTGGACCAGGTCTTCGACGTGTTCGCCGAGGGCGAGTCGCTCTGGATAGTGAGCGAACTCGTCCCGGCCAGGCCGCTGGCCGCACTGATCGCCGACGAACCCCTGAGCCCCTACCGGGCGGCTGAGGTGGCGTCGGACGTGCTCACCGCGCTGCGGGTGCTGCACGCGCACGGCTGGACCCACCGGAACATCACCGTCCGCACGGTGTTGGTGTGCGAGGACGGCCGGGTCGTCCTGACGGGACTGGCGGCCGGCGCCGCGGAGGAGGCCCTCTGCGGGTACGACCCCGTCCCCCGCACCGACGACTCCGGCCCCGACGAGCGCTGGGGTGCGGGCCCCACCCCCGCCCCGTTACCGGCTCCCGTACCGCCCCCCGCGGTTCCGGCTCCTCCGGTTCCCCCGCCCGCCGGGTCCGGCGCGCCGAGCGACGGCGGGTACGCGCCGCTCGTGGCCCCCGGCTACGACACCGGGCCGCGGTACACCGATCACATCACCCCCGGCCGGCCGCAGGACGGGCCCGACCTCCAGGCCGCCGCGCGCGCCGGGGTCATCGCCGCGTACCGGGCGGGGGCGCGGGCGGCGGCCGCCCGGGTCACCGAGCAGCGCAAGGCCGAAGCCGCCGGCGGGAGCGGTGCCGCTGCCGCGATCGAGGCGGGGCCGGGGTCCGGCGCCACGCCCGGGCGCAGGCCCGAGGGATCGACCCTCCCGCAGGGGTACGCGTACCCGTACGGCGGGGAAGCGCAGGCCCGGGTCGGCGGCGCCTGGCACGGCGCGACCCCGCGCCTCCCGGCCCTGCCGCAGCCGGAGCAGGAACGCGAGCGGCAGCCGGAGCAGGAACGCGGGCCGCAGTCCGAGCGCGAGCCCGGACCCGGACCCGTACCCGCGCCGGGGCCCGAGCCGGAGCCGGCGGCCCGGCGCTCGCCCGCCCCGGCCCCGTCGGCCTGGAGCCGGGCCGACCCGCCGACCGCGCCCGCCCTGCCCGCGCAGCTCGCGCTGCCGCAGGGCTACCGCCAGGCCGAGAACCCGGGGCGCCCGGCGCCCGGCGGGCCCTTCCCGCTCCCGACCCCCACCCCGGAACCGGCCCCGCAGCACTCCCCGCAGGCGGCCTCCTGGACCGGGCTCGACGCCGAGCGGGCCCGGCACACGCGCATGGCCGTGGTCGGCGCGGTCACCGAGCGGTGGGCCCCCGAGCAGGCCGGCCCCGTGCACGGGCACTGGCAGCTGGCGGCGCCCGTCGGGCCCGCCACCGACCTCTGGGCGCTCGGCGCGCTGCTCTACCGCGCCGTGCAGGGGCACGCCCCGTACCCGGAGGACAGCGTCGCCGAGCTCGTCGAGATGGTCTGCGCCGAGCCCCCCGCCTTCGCCGAGGAGTGCGGCGCGCTCCGCCCCGTCGTGGAGTCCCTGCTGCGTCAGGACCCCACCGAGCGGCCCGACTTCGAGGAGCTGCGGGGCTGGCTGCGCTCGCTCGTACGGTCCGCTCCCGAGCCGGACGCCGGGCTCGGCGTGCTCCCGATGCCCGACCCGGATCCCGCGCGGCTGCCCGTCGTACGCCGCCGCGGCGAGGTCCACGGCCGGCACCGCAACCCCACGGCCGCCCGCAAGCCGCGCGCGCTCGGCCGGACCCTGCTCGTCGGCATCCTGGTCCTCCTCGCCGGAGCCGTCGCGTACGCGATGCTGTTCATGCCCCGCGCCGGTGTCCCGCAGGAACAGGACGGCCCCGGGGAGGCCACCGCGCACGCCTCGTCGCGGCCGAGCCCCTCCCAGGTGCCTTCCGGTACGCCCGAGTCCAGGCCCGCGCCGCAGACGACCGGGCCGGCGGCGTCGCAGGCCGCGCCCGCGCCCGCCCCGCCCGGCTACACCACCCAGCAGGACCCGGAGCACTTCGAGATCGCCGTCCCCGAGGGCTGGGAGCGCCGCGGCATCAACGAGGCGGGCCAGGTGCGGTACACCGGCGGGGCGTTCGTGCTGACCGTGGTCCCCGGCCGGGACAAGGTCGAGGGAAATCCGGACCCGGCGGCGTACCAGAAGGACAAGGAGCCGGAGCTGACGCCGTACCGGACCTCCACCTGGTCGACCGTCGGGGACGTGAAGACCACCAGGGTCGGACAGCAACTGCGGGCCACGGGACGCTACACGTGGATCGACGGGACCGGGCGCAACGTCTTCGCCCGCAACTTCGTCGTCGCGCTGGGCGGCAGTTACCACGTCGTCCTGGTGACCGGTCCGGAGGACGAACAGACCAAGGTCACCGAAGTCTTCGAGAAGGCCACGGCGAGTTACAAGGCGGGGGGATGAGCGGATATTGACGACTGATCAGTACGGCGATTGCGTCACAGTGCCGTCTTTCGGCGCCCGGGCGGTTCCGACAGCCCCCGTGGGCTCCGTAATCTGGCCTGAAGTGCAGAGAGCGGCGGGATTTCGTGGAACAGCAGACTGGTGGGGGCGCCGTGCTGGCGGGCCGGTACAGGCTCGTCGAGCCGATCGGCCGGGGCGGTATGGGAAAGGTGTGGCGCGCGCATGACGAGCTGCTCCACAGGACCGTCGCGGTCAAGGAACTGACGGCGGGTCTGTACGTCGCCCAGGCCGACCGGGACGTCATGCACGCCCGGACGCAGAAGGAGGCGCGGGCCGCGGCCCGCATCCAGCACCCGGCGGTGGTCACCGTCCACGACGTGCTGGAGCACGACGACCGGCCGTGGATCGTCATGGAGTACATCGACGGTCCCTCCCTGGCGGACGCGGCCAAGGCGGCCGGACGGATCGAGCCGCGCGAGGCGGCCCGGATCGGGCTGCACGTACTGGGCGCGCTGCGCGCCGCGCATGCGGTCGGCGTGCTGCACCGGGACGTGAAGCCGGGGAACGTGCTGCTCGCCAAGGACGGCCGGGTGCTGCTCACGGACTTCGGGATCGCCGCGATCGAGGGCGACTCGTCCATCACGCGCACCGGTGAGATCGTGGGCTCCATCGACTATCTGGCGCCCGAGCGGGTCACCGGCGGCATCCCCGACCCGTCCTCGGACCTGTGGTCGCTGGGCGCCACCCTCTACACGGCGGTCGAGGCGCGCTCCCCGTTCCGCCGTACGTCCCCCATCTCCAGCCTGCAGGCCGTGGTCAACGACGAGCCGCCGGCGCTGCGGCAGGCCGGGGCGCTGGGGCCGGTGATCACCTCCCTGCTGCGCAAGGATCCGACGGAGCGGCCCTCGGCGGAGGAGGCCGAGCGGATGCTGCTGGAGGCGATGGAGGGCCGCGAGCCGAAGGCGGCGCACGCGTACGTGCCGACGCGGGCGGTCACCTCGGAGGAGCTCGCCCCGGCGCAGGAGCGGCCCGAGGAGCCGGCCCCGCACGAGGAGATCGCGCAGACGGCGCCACTGCCGGAGTCGGCAGCGTCCGGGACGGTGCCCGCGCCCGTGCCCGCCGACCGGGACGGCGGCTGGATCAAGCGCGCCGCGGTGGTGGCCCTGGTGGCCGCGCTGCTCGGCGGCGGCGGTGTCTTCGGGATCCTCAAGTACACCGGGGAATCGGGGGCGGACGGCGGCCAGGACAGGGTCACGAGCTCGACGGGCGGCCAGTCCGGCGACGAGGGAAAGCCGCAGCCGGCGACCCCGCCGGCCGGATACGACAAGGTGGTCGACCCGCTCGCCGGGTTCACGCTGTTCGTCCCGGAGGGCTGGACCCGCAAGGCGAACGGCGACCAGATCGACTACACCCCGGACGACGGCAAGCACTTCATCCGGATCGCCTCCGATCCCACCCCGGACTACAGGGACCCGCTCGCGCACCTCCTCGACCTGGAGCAGCAGGTGGCGAAGCGGACCGACTACAAGAAGGTGCGGCTGCACCAGAACACCTTCCGGGACAGCACCCGGGCCGCGCTCTGGGACTTCAGCTGGACGGAGAAGCAGACCCACCCCGGCCCGCGGCGGGCCAAGGAGCAGATGTACATCGCCCCGGACGGCACGGAGTACGCGATCTACATGTCGAGCCCGGTCGCCGACTGGGCCACGACCGAGCAGCAGTTCGACGTCGTGCTCAGCGGCTGGGAGCCGCCCGCCAAGAAGTCCTGATCGGCACCGATCCGGGCATCCTGCCAGCGATCGCTGGCGGAAAAGGGAAAATCCGGTTACCGGCGGGTACCCAAAGGCTGCCGGGCGCAATACGCTCACCGGCATGACGGACTCGCAGGCCCCAGCCGCCCCCCTCCGGACCGCACCGCAGCCCACCAACCCGGTCGCCCCGGCCCCGGCCGGTGCCCGCACCGCCGCCGACGTGGTGACCCCCGACCTGGTCGCCCGGCTGACCCGCGGAGTGATCGGCTCCGGCCGCACCGCCAACCACACCCCCTTCACCGGGGACCGGCTGGCGGAGCTCCCCGAGGCCACCCCCGAGGACGTCGCCGAGGCCTTCGACCGGGCCCGCGCCGCGCAGCCCGCCTGGGCAGCCGTCCCCGTACGCAAGCGGGCCGCCGTCCTGCTCCGCTTCCACGACCTGGTCCTGGCCCGGCAGGCCGAGGTCCTCGACCTGATCCAGCTGGAGACCGGCAAGGCCCGCCTGCACGCCCACGAGGAGGTCCAGGCCGTCGCCGTGTCCGCCCGCCATTACGGCCGCAGGGCGCCCTCGTACCTGCGCCCCAAGGGCCACACGGGTGCGATGCCCACCCTCACGAAGGTGACCGAGCTGCGCCAGCCGCGCGGGGTCGTCGGCCAGATCGCCCCCTGGAACTACCCCCTGGAACTGTCGGTCGGCGACGCCCTGCCGGCCTTCGTCGCTGGCAACGCGCTCGTCATGAAGCCCGACACCGAGACCGCGCTGACCGCCCTGTGGGCACGCGACCTGCTGATCGAGGCCGGGCTGCCCGCCGAGGTCTTCCAGATCGTCCTCGGCGAGGGCCCCGTCGTCGGCCCCGAGGTGGTCCGCCACGCCGACTACGTCTCCTTCACCGGCTCCACCCGCACCGGCCGCGAGGTCGCCCGGGGCGCCGCCGACCGCCTCGTCGGGGTCTCCCTCGAACTCGGCGGCAAGAACGCCATGCTCGTCCTGCACGACGCCGACATCGAGAAGGCCGCCGCGGGCGCCGTCCGCGCCTGCTTCTCCTCCGCCGGCCAGCTGTGCATCTCCATCGAGCGGCTCTACGTCCACGCCTCGATCGCAGACGCCTTCGTCGAGCGGTTCGCCGCCCGCACCAAGGCCATGCGGCTCGGCGCCTCCCTCGCCTACGGCGCCGACATGGGCTCGCTCGTCGGCGAGCGCCAGCTGGAGACCGTGACCCGGCACGTGGACGAGGCCGTCGCCAAGGGCGCCACCCTCGTCGCCGGCGGCACCGCCCGCCCCGACATCGGGCCGCTCTTCTACGAGCCCACCATCCTCGACGGAGTCGAGGCCCCCATGGCGGTGTGCGGCGAGGAGACCTTCGGCCCGGTCGTCTCCATCTACCGCTTCACCGACGAGGAGCAGGCGATCGCGGAGGCCAACGCCACCGCCTACGGCCTCAACTCCAGCGTCTGGACCAAGGACGCCCGCCGCGGCCACTCCGTCGCCGCCCGCCTGCGCACCGGCACCGTCAACATCAACGAGGGCTACGCCCCCGCCTACGGCAGCGCCCAGGCCCCCATGGGCGGCATGAAGGACTCCGGCCTCGGCCGCCGCCACGGCTCCGAGGGCATCCTCAAGTACACCGAGGCCCAGACCGTCGCCCACCAGCGGCTGGTCCCGATGGCGCCCTCGCTGGGCATGGACGACGAGAAGTACGCGGCGTTCATGACCCGCAGCCTCAAGGTCATGAAGGCTCTCCGACTGCGCTGAGGAGGTATCCGTGTCGCACGACGCATCCGGCGACGACGCCTACGACTACGACGTCATCGTCATCGGATCGGGCTTCGGAGGGTCGGTCTCGGCCCTGCGCCTCACCGAGAAGGGCTACCGGGTCGGCGTCCTGGAGGCAGGGCGCCGCTTCACCCGCGAGAGCCTGCCGAAGAACAGCTGGGACCTGCGCAACTACCTGTGGGCGCCGGCGCTCGGGCTGTACGGGATCCAGCGGATCCACCTGCTCGGCAACGTCATGGTGCTCGCGGGCGCCGGCGTGGGCGGCGGCTCGCTCAACTACGCCAACACCCTGTACGTGCCGCCGGAGGCCTTCTTCCAGGACCGTCAGTGGGCGTCCATCACCGACTGGCGCGAGGAACTCGCCCCGTACTACGACCAGGCCAAGCGGATGCTCGGGGTGCGCCTCAACCCGACCCTGACGCCCTCCGACGTCCACCTGAAGGCGGCCGCCGCCCGGATGGGCGTGGCGGACTCCTTCCACATGGCCCCGGTCGGCGTGTTCTTCGGGGACGGCGAGGACGCCGCGGGCACCTCCCGGGTCCGGCCCGGTGAGGAGACCGCCGACCCGTACTTCGGTGGCGCCGGCCCCGCCCGCAAGGCCTGCACCGAATGCGGCGAGTGCATGACCGGCTGCCGGCACGGTGCGAAGAACACCCTGAACGAGAACTACCTCCACCTCGCCGAACGGGCCGGCGCCGTCATCCACCCCATGACGACGGTCACCGCCCTGTCCGAGCACCCGGAGGGCGGCCACCGCGTCCGCACCGTGCCCACCGACGGCCGCCGCCGCGGCAAGGCGAAGGTGCTGCGCTGCCGGTACGTCGTCGTCGCGGCCGGGACGTACGGCACGCAGACCCTGCTGCACACCATGAAGGACCGCGGCGAGCTGCCGCGCCTGTCGCAGCGGCTCGGGGAGCTGACCCGGACCAACTCCGAGGGCCTGGTCGGCGCGCAGACCGACGACCGCCGCTACCGCCGCCGGCGCGGCGCGGGCCCCGGCGAGGAGCGGCGCGCCGACTTCACTCGCGGCGTGGCGATCACCTCCTCGGTGCACCCGAACGCCGACACCCACATCGAGCCCGTCCGCTACGGCAAGGGCTCCAACGCCATGGGGTTCATGACCGTCCTGCAGGTGCCCTACAGCGCCCACCGGGTGCGCGGCTGGCTCGCCAGGACCGTGCGGCACCCGGTGCACCTCGCCCGGTCGCTGTCGAACCGGCGCTGGTCGGAGCGGACCATCATCGGCCTGGTGATGCAGTCCGTGGACAACTCGCTGACCACGTACCGCAAGCCGGGAGGGATCGGGAAGGGCCTGCTCACCGCCCGCCAGGGGCACGGCGCCCCGAACCCGGTGCAGATCGCGGAGGCCACGCAGGCCGCGACCCTGCTGGCCGAGGAGATCAACGGCTTCCCCGGCAGCAACATCGGCGAGCTGATGGGGACCCCGCTGACCGCGCACTTCCTCGGCGGCTGCCCGATCGGGGCGTCCGCGGAGGAGGGCGTGGTGGACCCGTACCACCGCCTCTACGGGCACCCGGGCATCTCGGTGGTCGACGGCGCGGCCGTCTCCGCGAACCTGGGCGTCAACCCGTCGCTGACGATCACCGCACAGGCGGAGCGGGCGATGTCGTACTGGCCGAACAAGGGAGAGCGGGACCCGCGGCCCGAACAGGGCGCGGCCTACACCCGCCTGGACGCGGTGGAACCGGTCCGTCCGGCCGTTCCCGAGGACGCGTTCGGCGCGCTGCGGCTGCCGTTCCTGGCGGTCCCCGAAATTCCCCCACGGGATCCGGAACCGGCCGGATGACGGCGGTGGGTACCGCGCTCCCCCTCCGAGCGCGGTACCCACCGCGGTACATACGTGACAGATGTTCAGCCTTGATGGTTGTACCGGAATCCGCCGAGCCGGGCTGTGGTGTCGATCACACGGCCAACGAGGCAACTGCGCGCCGCATTCGGCCGTCAACGGCAGCATGAGAAAGCGCATCTCCCTGCTGACTGCCTGCGGCGTCGCCGCCCTGGGGCTCGCCGCCACTCCCGCACACGCCGCGGACCCCGTCTTCACCCTGGCCGGACCGGCCGAGATCGGGCTGCGCCCGCACCCCGGGCAGAACGACGGACCACAGAAGACCTCGGTCGAGTTCCGGCTCGTCAACGACACCGCCTCGGCGTTCGACCGCCAGAGCACGTTCACGATCGACCTGACCGGGCTCAAGGGCATCGCCGACGTCGCACTCGCCAAGCAGCAGGGTTCGGACTGCGCCCTCACCGAGGCCGCCGTCACCTGCAAGCGCCCCGCACTGTGGAAGGGCGAGACCACCGTCGTGGACCTCGACCTCAGCGCCGCCAAGGACAGCAAGGCCGGCGCCACCGCGGCCCTCACCGTGACCGGCAAGGCCGAAGGCGCCACGTTCAAGACCGCCACCACCAAGGTCCGCATCGGCGGCCCCGACCTCGTCCTGGAGCGGGCCGACCTCAAGGCGGAGCAGAAGCCGGGCGACAAGCAGCCCCTGTCGATCGTCTTCGCCAACGAGGGCACGGAGTCCGTCCGGGGCGTCGTCCTGGAGATGCGCACCACGCACGGCATCGACCTGGTCGAGCAGTACGACAACTGCTCCTACTCCGAGGACCCGAGCGAGGGCCGGCCCTGGAACACGGGCTGGAGCACGGTGCAGTGCCTGCTGGAGGGCGAGTACAAGCCGGGCGCCGTCTACGGGGTCGACGGCCCGCTCACCCTCAAGGCAGCCCCGCACGCCTTCGCCGACGGCCTCACCTACGCCGTGTACGCAGCCGGCGACGAGCCGAAGGCCGACAAGACCTCCAAGAAGCCGACCGGCGGCAAGAAGCTGGCCGTGCGCGAGCGCGCCGCCAAGGCCTCCGCTCAGTCGGTGGACCTCGACCCCTGGAACAACCTCCAGGAGTTCGACTTCCGGACGAAGAACAGCGCCGACCTCGTGGCCTGGCCCGTCGCCCTCGCCGGCGGGGCGGGCGAGACGGTGAAGGCCGACTTCGGCTTCCGCAACAACGGCCCCGCCTGGGTGGCGTACCTGCGTTCCGGTGAGAGCGTCGCCCGCACCGACATCGTGATCCCGGCCGGTACGAAGGCCACCAAGGTGCCGGCCGGCTGCCAGGGCGTCAACGCCGACGGCACCACCCGCGAGCAGACGCTGGGCGCGCCGCGCTACTTCTGCTCCACCGGGCACGTCGTGGGGGAGCGGGAGAAGTTCACCTACCCGTTCGAGCTGAAGATCGAGCAGGTCGTGGCGAACGCGGCCGGTTCCGTCTCGGTCGGCCAGTGGACGCCCGAGGGCACCAAGGGCCAGCCGTGGGACCCGAACCACGCCAACGACAAGGCGTCCGTCGTGATCAGCGCGAAGGAGGGCGGCGCCACGCCGAGCCCGACCGCCACGGCCACCGCCTCCCCGACCGCCACGGCGACCTCCTCGGCCACGGCCACGGCCACGGCCACCGCCACCTCCGGCGCCACGGCGAACGGCGGCCTCGCCGCCACCGGCAGCTCCGCCGGGGCCCTCGCGCTCGGCGGCGCGGTGCTCGTGGCCGCGGGCGGCGGTCTCGTCCTGGCCTTCCGCCGCAGGACCGGCACGCACGCCTAGCCACGGCACCCGCGCGGCCGCGTACGCCCGCGGACGCGGAACGGCCGGCCCGGGGCGTCCCCCGGGCCGGCCGTTTTCTGCGGGGTGACCGGGCTGCTGTCCCCTGCCGTCCGGTCACGCGAAGGAGCGAGGTCCCACGACGCACGCACCACGAGGCGTACGTCTCATCGCTCCTGCGGAGCCACGCGTGATGGTGTTGCGGCTCCGCGGCTGGCTGCCGCGGACACCCTCACCAACGAAGGGTCCCCGGCCCGGTCACGCGCCGGACGGGTGACGAACAGCCGTCACACCCGGCCCCGGCACAGCTCCAGCAGGGTCATCGCGAGGGAGGTCCCGGGCTTGCCCAGGGCCTCGCTCCAATGGGACAGCACCTCCATCTCGCGGGAGAGGTGCACCCGGCGCCCGCCGGAGGCGATCCGGGCGTCCTGGATGACCGTCGAGACGGCCATCCGCTCCTGGATCAGCCCGATGATCCGGTCGTCGATCGCGTCGATACGGGTACGGGACTCGGTGATCAGCTGCTCGGGGGTGGTGGTGACGCTCATGGTGTTCTCCTGTGGGTCGTGCCGTCAGGAGCGGAAACGCGGAGCGCCCCGGTCCTGTCGGACCGGGGCGCTCTGGGAAGTCAGCGGCTCAAGCGAGCATCACGATGACCCATGGCGACCGGACCGGCCGGTGCCATAGGTAAAGAGGAAGCTCAGCTGCTTGCGCACGGAAGGGATTATTGCCTCCCGTCCCCCCGCACGCCAAGCACATTCGGATGGTGAGACGAAGGGGCCCCGGCGTCCCCCGTTAGAATCGACAGAACAGCCACCTCTCCCGCCGGAAGGCCGCCCCGTGCCAGAAGCACCCTCCGCCGTCCACGACAGCGCCCCGGACACGGTTCTCGTCGTCGATTTCGGCGCCCAGTACGCCCAGCTCATCGCCCGCCGCGTCCGCGAGGCACGGGTCTACAGCGAGATCGTGCCGAGCTCGATGCCCGTCGACGAGATGCTGGCCAAGAACCCCAAGGCGATCATCCTCTCCGGCGGCCCGTCCTCCGTCTACGAGGAGGGCGCCCCCCAGCTCGACCGCGCGATCTTCGAGGCCGGCGTCCCCGTCTTCGGCATGTGCTACGGCTTCCAGCTGATGGCCGTCACGCTCGGCGGCCAGGTCGACAACACCGGCGCCCGCGAGTACGGCCGCACCCCGCTGGCCGTCTCCAAGGCCGGCTCCACCCTCTTCGAGGGCACCCCCGACAACCAGTCGGTGTGGATGTCCCACGGCGACGCCTGCTCCGCCGCCCCCGAGGGCTTCACCGTCACCGCGTCGACGAACGTCGTGCCCGTGGCGGCCTTCGAGAACGACGAGAAGAAGCTGTACGGCGTGCAGTACCACCCCGAGGTGATGCACTCCACGCACGGCCAGCAGATCCTGGAGCACTTCCTCTACCGCGGCGCCGGCCTCGCCCCCACCTGGACCACCGGCAACATCGTCGAGGAGCAGATCGCGGCCATCAAGGCGCAGGTCGGCGACAAGCGCGCCATCTGCGGCCTGTCCGGCGGCGTGGACTCCGCGGTCGCCGCGGCCCTCGTGCAGAAGGCCATCGGCTCCCAGCTGACCTGCGTCTACGTCGACCACGGCCTGATGCGCAAGGGCGAGACCGAGCAGGTCGAGAAGGACTTCGTCGCCGCGACCGGCGTGCAGCTGAAGGTCGTCGACGCGCAGGAGCGCTTCCTGACCGCGCTGGCCGGCGTCTCCGACCCGGAGGCCAAGCGCAAGATCATCGGCCGCGAGTTCATCCGCGTCTTCGAGCAGGCCCAGCTGGAGATCCTCCAGGAGGAGGGCCCCGCGGTCGCCTTCCTCGTGCAGGGCACCCTGTACCCGGACGTCGTCGAGTCCGGCGGCGGCACCGGCACCGCCAACATCAAGTCCCACCACAACGTGGGCGGGCTCCCCGACGACATCGAGTTCGAGCTCGTCGAGCCGCTGCGCCAGCTGTTCAAGGACGAGGTCCGCATGGTCGGCCAGGAGCTCGGCCTGCCCGACGAGATCGTCCAGCGCCAGCCCTTCCCCGGCCCCGGCCTCGGCATCCGCATCGTCGGCGAGGTCACCAAGGAGCGCCTGGACCTGCTGCGCGAGGCCGACGCCATCGCCCGCCACGAGCTCACCGCGGCCGGCCTGGACCGCGAGATCTGGCAGTGCCCGGTCGTCCTGCTCGCGGACGTCCGCAGCGTCGGCGTCCAGGGCGACGGCCGCACCTACGGCCACCCGATCGTGCTGCGCCCCGTCTCCTCCGAGGACGCGATGACCGCGGACTGGACGCGCATGCCCTACGAGGTCCTCGCCCGGATCTCCACCCGCATCACCAACGAGGTGCCGGAGGTGAACCGTGTGGTCCTGGACTGCACGAGCAAGCCCCCGGGCACCATCGAGTGGGAGTAGCAGTCCCCACCCGCCGGGCGTGACGAGCCGCCGCTCCCTGCGGAGCGGCGGCTCGTCCGTTTCTCTGGCCACTTGGCAGGGCCGCGGGTACCTTGCGCCGCGAGCCGAGGAGCCGTCGAAGGAGCGCCCATGCCGGACCAGCCCGCACCCGTGCCCGTGGAACGGCTGCGCTTCGAGATGCCGCCCGCGCACACGGACCCGGCCGAGGAGCGCGCGTACCGCAAGGAGCGGCTCGCGGGCGCGCTGCGGCTGTTCGCCCGCCTCGGGTACGAGGACGGGGTCGCCGGGCACGTCTCCGCGCGGGACCCGGAGTCCGACGACTGCTACTGGGTGAACCCCTTCGGCCGGACCTTCGCCTCGCTCGGCCCCGAGGACCTGCTGCTCGTCGACGGGGACGGGTGGTCCGGGGGGAGCGGCGCGTCAACCAGCTGGCCTTCGCCGTGCACGCCGCCGTGCACCGGGCCCGCCCCGACGCGGTGGCGGTCGTCCGCGCGCAGGCCCCGTACGGCAGGGCCCTCGCCGCCCTCGGCGAGCTGCTCGCCCCGATCACCCACGAGGCCTGCGCCTTCTACGAGGACCACGCGCTCCTCGACGAGTACGCCGGCGCGGAGGACGGCGCACGCATCGGGCGCGCGCTCGGGCCGTACAAGGCGCTCATCCTGCGCAACCACGGGCTGCTGACGGTCGGCGGCTCGGTGGACGCGGCCGCCTGGTGGTTCGTCGCCGCGGAACGGGCGGCACAGGTCCAGCTGATCGCACGGGCCGCCGGGAAACCGGTGCTCATCGACCACCACAGCGCCGTGGCCACCCGCGAGCGGTTCGGCGGGGACCTGGCCGCCTGGGTGAGCTACCAGCCGCTGTGGCAGACCGTCGCGGACATGGCGTCAACATCATGAACCGTTAATCACCTGCTCTGACATCGTGCGCAATCCGGAGCACTGCCCCAGTGGTGCACAATTCGCTGGCATTGCCCCGTAGTTCAGAGAGGCGGCACGTACATGGCTGTCCAAGAGATGTCCCGCGGCACCCATACCACTGCCTGCGCCTGCGAAGAGTGCGCACGGGAAGGGCACCGCCGCGCGGTCGCCGCGTTCCTGGAGAAGCGCGACGAGTTCGCCGCCGGGCAGGGCGTGCCGGCCGCGGTCGCCCACTCCCTCGGCGCCTCCCGCCAGTGGGTCTCCGACGAGCTGACCCTGTCGGCCCGTACGGTCGCCGACCGGGGCCGGGAAGCCGGCAACTCCTGGCTCTACGTGTTCTCCCGGCGGGCCGTCCTCGCCGTGTGGATCGCCGCCGGCGTCCTGCTCCTGGTCCAGGTCGCCGCCGCGCTCGGCGCCGGCTGGTCCACGGCGCGCACCGCCGGACTGCTCGCGGCCCTGCTGCTCGCCGGGCTGCTGACGGTCGCCGCCCGCGCCCAGTCGGTGCGCGGCGGGCTGCTGGCCCCGCTGGTCGGCGAGGACAACCGGCTGTCCGCCTCGAAGGCGGTGCCCACCGCCTGGGTGGTGCTGACGGCCTTCGCCACGCTGCTGCTCACGCTGCGGCTGGCGGCCTCGGTCCCCGGCCCGGAGCGGCAGGCGCTGTACGCGGGCCTCGCCCTGGACCGGGCGCTGCCGCTGCTGTCGGTGGTCGTGCTGACCTCCGCGGTGGCGGTGCTGGTGCGCCGGGTGGTCTGCGTACGGATCATGAGCCAGCGGCTGCAGAAGCTGCCGGCCGACCGGCCGCGCGGAGCGGACCTGCTGACGGACGACGCGGGTCGCGGGAGCCTCCCCGACGCGCAGTACGTGCTCGTCTCCACCGTCGTACTGGCCTACGCGGCGGCCTCGCTCGCCCGCTTCCCGGACCGGCTGCCTCAGCTGCCCTGGGCGCTGGCCCTGCTGGTGGCCCTGTCGGCAGCGGTCTACCTGGCGGCGAAGTACGCGGAGGGCAGCCGCCCGCTGGTGCTGTCGGTGGTGCGCAGACGCGAGCCCGGGGACCTGGACGCCGCCGTCCGCCCCGGGGACGACATCGAGATCCGGGGCGTGGGCTTCGTACCGCCCGGCGCGCAGACCCCGGAGATGCTCGCCCGGCTGGTGGTGCGGATCGGGGCGGTCCACGTCCACGTGCCGCTGGTCCCGGTGCCGGGCGGGTTCACCAACCCCTCCGACGCGGTGCTGACGGTGCCGGTCCCGGCGGAAGTGGAACCCGGGCGCACCGAGATCCAGGTGGTCACGGCTGCCGGAGTGGAATCCAACCGCTGCACCATCGACGTGGCCGAGTGATCGGGGTAGACATGACGCGTGACCAGAACCGAAGCACCTCCCCGGACCGACGTACCGCGCGGGCTGCGTGAACAGGCTGCCCGGTACCACCTGTTGCCCCTGCGCCTCTTCCTCGGCGCGACCTTCGTCTACGCGGGACTGGACAAGCTCTTCGACCCCGCGTTCCTCTCCGCCTCCGGCGACGGCTCCATCGGCGACCTGATGCGCGGGGTGCGCGACACCTCCGCGATCCCCGCCCTCGTGGACCTGTCCCTGGAATCGCCCGTCGGCTTCGCCGTGTTCCTGGCCGTCGCCGAGATCCTGGTGGGCCTCGGCACCCTGGTCGGCCTGCTGTCCCGGACCGCGGCCGCCGCCGGTGCGCTGATCTCGCTGAGCCTGTGGCTCACGGTGTCGTGGGCGGTGGCCCCGTACTACTACGGCAACGACCTGATCTACCTGATGGCCTGGACCCCGCTGATCCTCGCCGGCGCCCCCTACCTGTCGCTGGACTCGGAGATCCGGTCGCGCCGGTCCCGGCGTACCGCATAGGTCACCAGCCCCACCAGTGCGGCCAGCGTCAGCCCGCCCGCGGTCATCGGGATGACCGCGTACCACGGCATGTCCGCCCCACCGGTGGTCTCCACCAGGTAGAGCACGCCCGCCAGCAGCAGGACCAGCCCCGCGATCAGCCGTCCCGGCTGGAACTCATGACGCCGCACGGGCCACCTCCACCTGTCCGATTCCCGCACTCAGGTCCAGCTCGATCGTCCCGCCGGCCTCGGTGCCGGCGGGCGGCGCGAGGGTCGCCGTCCGGTCCTGCCGGCCGGGCCCGGCCCGCTCGATGCGGCCCGGGTAGTCGCCGGGCAGCTGGATGTCGCCGAGGCGCCGGACGGTGACGTCCGCCTCGGCGGTGACCTCCCGGGGCAGGAGCACCTTGAGCCGGCCCGCGTCGACGGAGGCGCTGACGGCCACGCTGGTGCCCTTCGGCACGTCCAGGCGGCTCAGGTCCAAGGTCGCCAGCCCGGTGCCCGCCTCGTACACGGGCCGTACGTCGGCCACGGCGGCCGGACGCCACTCCACCTCCCGCCAGTCGGTGCCGATCTCGCGCGGCAGCGCCGCCGCGCCCGCGAGCAGGCCCGCGGTGAACACGGCCAGCACGACCGTGCCGAAGCCGGTGCGACCCAGCAGGGAGCTGACCGCGAGGCCGAGGCCGAAGACGATCAGGGCGGCGGCGAGCCCGGTCTGCAGGGCCTCGCCCAGCGGGCTGCCCTCCCAGCCCGCCGCGGTACCGACGGCCCCGGCCAGCAGCGCCAGCACGAACACCCGGCCGCCGATTCCGCCGCGCCCCCGGACCCGGGCGGCGGCGGGTCGCCGGACGGCCGCGTCGGCGGCGCCGGCCGCGTCCGGCTGCGCCGGGCCGGCGTCGTCCTCGGGCCCCCACAGGTATCCCGTCGTGCCGACGGGGCCGGTGGTGCCGTCCTTGACCAGCGGGTCCCGCCACCAGGAAGGGGCGCCCGGGGTGGGCGGCGCCTTCGTCTCCGGCGGGGCCGCCGGCGCGTGCGCGGCGCGGGGCGCGGCCCCGCCCGGCGCCGGTGCCTCCGTCTCGGGCGCGGCGGCCCGCCGCCGCTGCGACCAGTACGAGGCCCCGCCGAGCGCCAGGACCACCAGCACCGAGAAGACGGCCAGGCCGCCGTTGTCCAGCATCGACAGGAACAGCGCGCAGCCCACCAGGGCGGCGAACACCGCCGCCAGCGTCGCCCCTTCGACCCGTCCCGTCAGCAGCTTCTTCACCTCGCTGTCCTCCTCGCCCTCCGGGGGGAGCAGCAGCCACGCGAAGCCGTAGAAGATCAGGCCGACGCCGCCGGTGACCGCGAGGACGCCCAGGACGATCCGGAAGACCACCGGGTCCAGGTCGAAGTACCGGCCCAGACCGCCGCACACGCCCGCGAGGACCTTGTCGCGCTTGCTGCGGCGCAGGGAAGGCCGGGCTTCGGCGGCCCGGGGCGCCCCGGGTGCCTGCGGCGGAGCATCGTGTACTTCGGTCATGCGTCCATGGTGACGGGCGGTGCGGCCGCCCGGAATCCGGCCCTACCCTGGCGCAACCCTGAAATCTGACGGGCAGAAGTGGGGGGATGCCCTGATGCCGGGCCGCGGCCCGCCATGTGACCCTTGGTGACATGCCCGTAGCCGCCGCCTCCCGCCCACCGCACGCCCCGGACGTCGACGACCCGCCGCAGCGCAAGCTGTACCGGAGCGCCGACGGCCGGATGCTGGGCGGTGTCGCGCGCGGACTGGCCGGGCACCTCGGGCTGCCCGTGGGCTGGGTGCGGCTGGCGTTCCTCCTGCTGTTCATGTGGGGCGACGGACTGGGCGTGCTGCTCTACGCCGCGTTCTGGGTGTTCGTGCCGCTCGGCGTCGGCGGCCGCGCGGGGCACCGCTCCTTCTTCGAGTCCCTCCCCGACGGCACCCGCCGCCTGCGCAAACCGGACCGCGGGCAGATCACGGCGCTGATCGCCCTGTTCATCGGCGCGGCCATCTTCATCTCCAAGGTCCAGCTGGGCGGCGAGTCCGGGCGCTACGTGTGGCCGACGCTGCTGGTCGGAGCCGGGGTGGTTCTCGTATGGCGGCAGGCCGACAACGCCCGCCGCGCCCACTGGACCACCGCCGCCGGCCGGCACGGGCGCCTCTTCCAGGCCGCCCGCGCGCTCGCCGGGGTCGCCCTGGTCGGCGTGGGCCTCACCGTCTTCATCGTCGTACGGGGCTCCGCCGCGCAGCTCGGCAACGTCCTCACCGCCACCCTCGCCGTCCTCGTGGGCGTGGCCCTGCTCGCCGGACCCTGGCTGATCCGGATGACGCAGGACCTCTCCGAGGAACGGCTGATGCGCATCCGCGCCCAGGAACGCGCCGAGGTCGCCGCCCACGTGCACGACTCCGTGCTGCACACCCTCACCCTGATCCAGCGCAGCGCGGAGGACGTGGGCGAGGTGCGCCGCCTCGCACGGGCCCAGGAGCGTGAGCTCCGCAACTGGCTCTACAAGCCCGAGGGCACCGGCAAGGACGAGGCCGAGGAGCCCGCGACCCTGGCGGAGGCGGTGAAGAAGACCGCCGCCGAGGTCGAGGACCACCACGGCGTGCCCATCGAGGTCGTCGTCGTCGGCGATTGCCCGCTCGACGAGAAGCTGGCCGCACAGATCCAGGCCGCGCGCGAGGCGATGGTCAACGCCGCCAAGTACGGTGGCGAGGGCGGGCCGGTACAGGTGTACGCCGAGGTGGAGGGCCAGACGGTGTTCGTGTCCGTACGGGACCGGGGGCCGGGCTTCGACATCGACGCGGTACCCGGCGACCGCATGGGCGTACGAGAATCGATCATCGGCCGGATGCAGCGCAACGGCGGGACCGCACGACTGCGGTCCGCGCCCGACGGCGGCACGGAAGTCGAGCTGGAGATGGAGAGGGCGGCGAACGCGGCATGACCGAGGACGAGAAGAACGCAGGCGTGGGGGAGACCAGGCGCGTCCGGGTGGTGCTCGTCGACGACCACAGGATGTTCCGTACCGGGGTGCAGGCCGAGATCGGCGAGACCGACCGGACCGGCGTGGAGGTCGTCGGCGAGGCCGCCGACGTCGACCAGGCCGTCACCGTCATCACGGCCACCCGGCCCGAGGTGGTCCTCCTCGACGTGCACCTGCCCGGCGGCGGCGGCGTCGAGGTGTTGCGGCGCTGCGCCCCGCTGATGGCGGCCGCCGAGAACCCGGTGCGGTTCCTCGCGCTGTCGGTGTCGGACGCGGCCGAGGACGTCATCGGCGTAATCCGGGGCGGCGCGCGCGGGTACGTCACCAAGACCATCACCGGCACCGACCTGGTGGACTCCGTCTTCCGCGTGCAGGACGGGGACGCGGTGTTCTCGCCGCGCCTGGCCGGCTTCGTGCTCGACGCGTTCGCCTCGACGGACGCGCCGCCGGTGGACGAGGACCTGGACCGGCTCACCCAGCGCGAGCGCGAGGTGCTGCGGCTGATCGCGCGCGGGTACGCGTACAAGGAGATCGCCAAGCAGCTCTTCATCTCGGTGAAGACGGTGGAGTCCCACGTCTCGGCGGTGCTGCGCAAGCTGCAGCTCTCCAACCGGCACGAGCTGACCCGCTGGGCGACGGCCCGACGACTGGTGTGACGCGTGGGGCGGGCGTGATGTCGGACACCTGACGTCCGACGGCTGCCCGCGTTGTCGTGGCCTTGACCTGCGGTGTGACCGAAACCGCAGGTCGACCGGGCAACCGGGGCCCGGCGAGCTGCCCTCTACGGTGGCGTGATGAGCCTGACCGGGACACCCTTCTTCGCCACGGTGATCGCACTGACCGCGATCGCCGTCATCCTGCCCCTGGCCGTGTGGAGCAAGGTGCGCGGCCCCGCCGTCGTCCGCACCGCCCTGCGCTTCCTGATGGTGGTGTTCGCCCAGGTCACGGCGGTCGCCGTGGTGTTCGTAGCCGTCAACAGGGCCGAGCACTTCTACAACTCGTGGGACGACCTGCTCGGCACCGGCAAGTACGTCACCGCGGCCCCCGACCTCGGTCCGGACGGGCTCGGCGGCAAGAAGGTCGAAGAGGCCCCGAAGGTCAAGCAGGCCTTCCAGCCCGTCGAGGGGCTGGGCGGCCGGGTCCAGAAGACCGAGCTCGACGGAAAGATCTCCGGGGTCAAGGGCGACGTCCTGGTGTGGCTGCCGCCGCAGTACGACGACCCGGCCTTCAAGGACAAGAAGTTCCCGGTCGTCGAGCTGATCCCCGGCATACCCGGGACGGGCAAGTCCTGGTTCCAGGGGCTCAAGGCGCACGAGGTGCTGGAGCCGCTGATGAAGAGCGGCAAGGTGCAGCCGTTCATCCTCGTCTCGCCGCGCGCCATGCTGGTGGGCAACGGCGACACCGGCTGCGCCAACCTTCCCGGCAAGGTCAACGCCGACAGCTGGTTCAGCGTCGACGTCCGCAAGATGGTCGTCGACAACTTCCGGGCCTCGGACGAGGCCCGGACCTGGGGTGTGGCCGGGTACTCGGCCGGCGCCTACTGCGCCGCCAAGCTGGCCATCCTGCACCCCGACCGCTACAGCGCGGCCGTCTCCCTGTCCGGCTACAACGACCCCGGCCAGGAACCCACCTCGCTCGTCGCACAGGATCCGCAGACGCGGGTCGCCCACAACCTGAAGAACATCCTCAAGGCGCAGCCGGCCCCGCCGGCCGTGTCGCTGTGGCTGTCGGGCGCGGAGCAGGACGGCTACCTGTCCGGCATGGACCTCAAGGGGCTCGCGCAGAAGCCCACCGTCGTCCACGCCGAGAAGGTCGTCGGCGGCCACAACCTCGAATCGTGGTCCAAGCAGCTGCCGCAGACCTTCGGCTGGCTGAGCGGCGTGGTCAAGGCCCCGTAAGGGACGGGCTCACGCGGAGACGTCTGACGCGGGACGTCTGACGCGGGACGCCTCACGCCGTGGCGCCCGGCACGGGATCCCTCACGCGGGGCGGGAGGCGCCGGCCCAGGGCATCGAGTCGATCGGCGCCAGCCGGACCGTCGATCCCGGGCGCGGGGCGTGGATCATCTGGCCGTTGCCGACGTAGAGGCCGACGTGCGTGACCCCGGAGTAGAAGAACACCAGGTCGCCGGGGGCCAGCTGGTCGCGGGACACGCGCCGGCCGGCGTTGATCTGGGTGTAGGTGGTGCGGGGCAGGGAGACCCCGGCCGAGCGCCAGGCCGCCTGGGTCAGCCCCGAGCAGTCGAAGGAGCCGGGCCCCGTCGAGCCCCACACGTAGGGCTTGCCGATCGAGCCGTACGCGAAGGCCACGGCGCGGGCCGCACGGGAGCCGTCGGCCGGCGGCGGGGGCGCGGGGGCGGCCGGGCCGGCGGCGGGGGCGGCCGAGGCGGCGCCGGGCGCCTGGGCCTCGTAGGCGGCCCGCTCCTCGGCGGTGAGCTTGGCCAGCAGCCGCTTGGCGGCGCCGAGCTTCTCCTCGGCCTCGGCCTTGTGGGCGGCGAGTTCGTCCCGCCGGCTCCGCAGGTCGGCGAGCCGTCCCGACGCCTGCTCGCGCAGCGTGGAGACCTCGTCCAGCTTGCGGCGCACGGTGGTGATCCCGGCGGCGTTGCGCTCACCGGCGCGCGAGACGAAGGAGGCCTGGGCGAGGTACTCCTGCGGGTCGTCGGCCAGCGCGAGCTGTACGGCGGTGCCCAGGGAGCCGCTGCGGTACTGGGAGGCGGCGAGCGTCCCGAGCGCGCTGCGGGCGCTGTTGAGCTGCTCGGCCTTGCGGGCGGCCTCGTCGCGCAGGCCGGTCAGGGCCCGTTCGGCGTCGTCGGCCTGCTCCTTCGCCCCGTTGTACCGCTCGGTCGCCGCCTCGGCCTCCTCGTAGAGCCGGTCCACCTCCGTCTTGATCTGGGCGGGGGTGGGCCGGGGGTCGGCTTGGGAGGTGCCTTCGAAGGCGGTGGCGGTGGCAGCGCCCGCGAGGGCGATGGTGGCGGCGGTCCGTACGGAGCCGCCGGAGAGCGGGCGCTGCCTGGGCTTTCGATGACTGGCCACGAGGGCCTCACGTCCTTCCTCTGCCGGTGCTGGCTTGGAGGAGGACGCTAGACCCGGAGGTAACGGGCGGATGACGGGATGATCGTAAGTGCCCTGATGCGACCGGAGCTGGCCGCACAGGACCGGAGCGGATCGTTCCGGGGCGGGTCAGTGCCAGAGAAGGGCGATGAAGATGTTGATCACGGTCAGGCCGCCGACGGCGGCGAACATCGCCTTGTCCACGTGCTCCTCGTCGCGCTTGACGTAGACGAGGGCGAGGATCACGAAGAGGAGGGCGAGCTTCACGCCCACCTTGACGTTGTTGACGGGGGCGCCGTCCATCTCGTTGAAGCCGACGAGGAGCACGCCGGTGACGAGCATGGTGAGCGCGCCGTGCAGCATGGCGGGCGTGAAGCGGGCGGTGCCCGCGCTCATCGCCTTCATCTGGGTCAGGAAGCCGCCGAGCAGGGCCGCGATCCCGATGATGTGCAGGCCGACGAAGACACTGATGAGTACGTCCATGGCAGTCGAGCGTACGGGGGCGGACGTTCAGCCGAAGAAGCGGGTCAGCTCGTCGACGACGGCCTGCGGCTGCTCCTCGGGGAGGTAGTGGCCGCTGTCGTCGACGCGGACGACGCGGGTGTCGGTGCCGAGCGCCGGGACGGCCCCGCGCAGGAACTCGTAGTTGCTGTGCTCGCCGCCGAGGGCGAGCAGCGGGACGGTGACCGGGGCGTATCCGGCCAGGTCGGCGATGTCCTGGGAGAAGGCGCGGTACCAGGCGTTGCCGGCCCGGACCGCTTCCGGGGAGCCGTAGGCGCGGGCGTACACGGCGCGGGAGCGGGCGTCGATGGAGGAGGGGTCGGTCGCGGCGTTGCCGAACAGCCAGTCCAGCAGGAGGTGGTAGCGGCCGGCGAGCAGCTGCTCGGGCAGGCCCTCCACCTGGTTGAAGGCGAACCACCACAGGTGGCGGACGTCGGGCCGGGGCAGCAGGGGCATCCGGGCCCAGTCCTCGTCCGGGTGTGCGACGTCGAGGAGGGCGACCCGGCGGGTGGCCCCGGGGTGGTTGGCGGCGTGGGCGTAGGCGACCATCGCGCCGATGTCGTGGCCCGCGAAGTGCGCCGACCCGATCTTGAGGTGGCCGAGGAGGGCGTGGACGTCCGCGGCCATCGTCTTCTTGTCGTAGCCGGCGGCGGGCTTGGCGGAACCGCCCATGCCGCGCAGGTCGACGGCGATCACCCGGTGGCGGCGGGCCAGGTCCGGCAGCACCTTGTGCCACTGCCACCAGGTCTGCGGCCAGCCGCCGAGGAGGACGAGCGGGTCGCCGCTGCCGCCCTGGACGTAGTGCAGGCGGGTGCCGTTGACCTCCGCGTGGTGGCTGGTGAAGCCGCCGTCGAGGGAGGCGGCGAGGGAGGCGTCGTCGAGCGGGGTGCCGGCGTACGCGGTGCCGGCGGACGCGGTGCTGTCGGGCATGGTGTCCTCACGTCGAGAATCGTTCGAAGATTTCGTACGGTCAGACTGTACGAGATCTTCGAACGATTGGGCAAGGTCCGTACGAGATCTGCGTACAGTGGGGGCATGCCTGCCGCTGCCGACCTGACGCACCCCGCCGCCGACCGCATCGAGCTCGTCGACGTCCTGGCGGCGCTCGGACACCCCGTCCGGCTGGAGATCGTGCGCAAGCTCGCCTCCGGCGCGGAGGCCTTCTGCGGTGAGGTCGTGCCCGACCTGCCCCGGTCGAGCGTCACGCACCACCTCAAGACGCTGCGCGAGAGCGGAGTGATCTGCCAGCGCCCCCGGGGCCGCAAGCTCTACCTCGCGCTGCGCCGCGACGACCTGGAGCTGCGGTTCCCCGGTCTCCTGGAACTCGTGCTGGCCTGTCGGTCCCGCCCCCTAGACTCGGAATGCGATGAGCAGCCTCTTTGACGACAGCTTCCTGGCGGACCTCACCCCCTCCGACGAGGTCCCGCCGCCGCCCGAGGAGTACCCCGCCCCGGAGGCGGGTGCGGACGACCTCTTCGGGGGGCACTTCGACGTGCCCATGACCGGGGACGCGTACTACCGGGACGGCGCCCCCAAGCCCGTCATCGACCCGGCGACGCTCCTCGACGGCCTGAACGAGCAGCAGGCCGCGGCCGTGGTGCACGCGGGCTCCCCGCTGCTCATCGTGGCCGGTGCGGGCTCCGGCAAGACCAGGGTGCTGACGCACCGCATCGGGCACCTGCTGTCCGCGCGCAACGTCCACCCCGGGCAGATCCTGGCGATCACCTTCACCAACAAGGCCGCCGGAGAGATGAAGGAGCGCGTCGAGGGCCTGGTCGGCCCGCGCGCGAACGCCATGTGGGTCTCCACCTTCCACAGCGCCTGCGTGCGCATACTGCGCCGCGAGTCCAAGCGGCTCGGCTTCACCTCATCGTTCTCGATCTACGACGCGGCCGACTCCAAGCGCCTGATGGCGCTCGTCTGCCGCGACCTGGACCTGGACCCCAAGAAGTTCCCGCCGAAGTCCTTCAACGCCAAGATCTCGAACCTGAAGAACGAGCTGATCGACGAAGAGGCCTTCGCCGACCAGGCCGCCGACGGCTTCGAGAAGACGCTGGCGCAGGCGTACGTGATGTACCAGGCCCGGCTGCGCGAGGCCAACGCCCTCGACTTCGACGACATCATCATGACCACGGTGCACCTGCTCCAGGCCTTCCCGGACGTCGCCGAGCACTACCGGCGCCGCTTCCGGCACGTCCTGGTCGACGAGTACCAGGACACCAACCACGCGCAGTACACGCTGGTGCGCGAGCTGGTCGGCACCGGCTACCCGGACCTGCCCCCGGCCGAGCTGTGCGTGGTGGGTGACGCCGACCAGTCGATCTACGCCTTCCGCGGCGCGACGATCCGCAACATCCTCCAGTTCGAAGAGGACTACAAGGACGCGACGACGATCCTGCTGGAGCAGAACTACCGCTCCACGCAGACGATCCTCTCCGCCGCCAACGCGGTCATCGAGCGCAACGAGAACCGCCGCGCCAAGAACCTGTGGACCGAGGCTGGCTCCGGCGCGGTCATCACCGGCTACGTCGCGGACACCGAGCACGACGAGGCCCAGTTCGTCGCCGATGAGATCGACCGGCTCACCGACGCCGGGGACGCCAAGGCCGGCGACGTCGCGATCTTCTACCGGACCAACGCCCAGTCGCGCGTGTTCGAGGAGATCTTCATCCGGGTCGGCCTGCCGTACAAGGTCGTCGGCGGCGTCCGCTTCTACGAGCGCAAGGAGGTCCGCGACGTCCTCGCGTACCTGCGCGTCCTCGCGAACCCGGAGGACAACGTCCCGCTGCGCCGCATCCTGAACGTCCCCAAGCGCGGCATCGGCGAGCGCGCCGAGGCCATGGTCGACGCGCTCGCGCTGCGCGAGAAGATCACCTTCCCGCAGGCGCTGCGGCGCGTGGACGAGGCCTTCGGCATGGCGGCCCGCTCCACCAACGCGGTGAAGCGGTTCAACGCGCTGATGGAGGAGCTCCGCACGATCGTCGACTCGGGCGCGGGCCCGGCGGTGGTTCTTGAGGCGGTCCTGGAGCGCACCGGCTACCTCGCCGAACTCCAGGCGTCGACCGACCCGCAGGATGAGACGCGGATCGAGAACCTCCAGGAACTGGCGGCGGTGGCCCTGGAGTTCGAGCAGGCGCGCGAAGCCGCAGCCGCCGAGGCGCCGGAGGGCGCGGCGACGCCGGTCGGCCCCGGCACGCTCGCCGAGTTCCTGGAGCAGGTCGCCCTCGTCGCCGACTCCGACCAGATCCCCGACGAGGACCAGGACGGCTCCGGCGTCATCACCCTCATGACCCTGCACACCGCCAAGGGCCTCGAGTTTCCGGTGGTGTTCCTGACCGGCATGGAGGACGGGGTCTTCCCGCACATGCGCGCGCTGGGCCAGACCAAGGAGCTGGAGGAGGAGCGCCGCCTCGCCTACGTCGGCATCACGCGGGCGCGCGAGCGGCTGTACCTGACCCGCTCCAGCATGCGCAGCGCGTGGGGCACGCCCTCGTACAACCCGCCGTCGCGGTTCCTGGAGGAGATCCCGGACCAGTACCTGCAGTGGAAGCGCACGGGAGCGGCCCAGAAGCCGGCCGGTCCGATGCGCAGTTCCGGCTACGGTTCGGGCGTCGGCGGCGGACGGTCGTCGTTCGGCACCTCGCCCGAGGCGTTCCTGTCGTCGTCGCGCACGAAGTCGGGCCCGTCCGGCTTCGCGACGCGCCGGGCCTCCGACAAGCCGGTCATCACGCTGGTGGTCGGGGACCGGGTCACGCACGACCAGTTCGGGCTCGGCACCGTCATGGAGGTCAAGGGAGCGGGCGCGGACGCGCAGGCCACCATCGACTTCGGTGACGACAAGCCGAAGCGGCTGCTGCTGCGCTATGCGCCGGTGCAGAAGCTCTGAGGCCGCGGACCACGTGCGAATGCCCGGCAGCGGGAACGCTGCCGGGCACTTGTGGAGCCTGTGGGGCCGAGGCGGTTACCTCGGGTCGAGGCCGTGACTGCGGAGCCAGGCCAGGGGGTCGATCGCGGAGCCGCCGCCGGGCCGGACCTCGAAGTGGAGGTGCGGGCCGGTGGAGTTGCCGGAGTTGCCCGAGTAGGCGATGACGTCGCCCGCCTTGACCTTGCCGCCGCGGATCTTGGTGGAGCTGAGGTGGCAGTACCAGGTCTCCGTGCCGTCGGGCGCGGTCACTATGGCCATGTTCCCGTAGGCGCTGTTGTACTGGGTGCGCACGATGCCGTCGGTGGCCGCCATGACCGGGGTCCCGTAGGACACCGGGAAGTCGATGCCGGTGTGCACCGACATCCACATGCCGCCGGCCTGACCGAAGCTGGCGCTCAGGCCGTGCTGGCTCACCGGGACGGCGAACTTGGGGCGGGCGGCCTCCTTGGCCGCGGCCTCCTCGGCCTTCTTCTTCTTTTCCTCTTCCTGGCGTTCGCGCAGATCGATGCGCTCCTGCGTGCGGCTCGCGCGGTCCGCGAAGTCGCCCGCGTCGGCGCTGAGCGCGACCAGTTGGGTGTCGAGCTTGGTGTTCGCGGCGACCGGCTTCACCGAGGCCGGGTCGGGCGCGGCCATCGTGGTGGTGTCCTCGCCGGGCTTGTCCGTACCGGTGAGCCCGCCGACGGAGGCGGCCGCGACGCCCGCGACACCCATCACGCAGGCGGAGGGAACGGCCACGGTCAGCAAGGCGGAACGCTTCGCCGGGGTGCGCCGGCGGCTGCCGGCCGCCTTCGTGCCGGCCGTCTTGGCGTTCGCCTTGGCGGCGTTGCCCTTGGCGGCGTTGCCCTTGGCGGCGTTGCGGCGCGAGGCGCGAGGCGCGGAGGTCACCGGCATCGCCTGGGTGGGCATGTCGTGGACGCCGTGCAGTTCGTGGACCTCGGGCAGCTCGTACGCCTCGTGGGCTCCGGGGCCCTCGGGCACCCCGGTCGCCTCGGTCGCCTCGTCGCCGAGCACCTCGAAGACGGCGGTCTCGCTGTAGGTGTTGTCGGCCCCGGTGTCGTGGACCTCGTGGACCTCATGGGCGTAGCCGTCGGTGCCGAGGGAGGTCGTGCCGTACGCGTAGTCCTGCTGCGCGGGCTGGTAGTCGTAGGCGTAGTCGGCCTCGGGCTGCGCCGGGGTCTGCGTGACGGTGTTCCAGGCGGTCGCGTCGTAGGCGCCGGTCTCGGTACCGGTGGTGCCGAAGCCCGGCACCGACCAGTGGCCGGTCTGCTCGGCGGAGGCGTCGTAGCCGAAGGAGGCCGACGGGTAGGCGGTGTAGCCGGAGTGGTCCGTGCCCGCCCCCGCCGCGCTCCAGGCGCTCGCGTCCCAGCTCCCGGTGGTGTCCTCGGGTGCGGACTGCGCCGGGATCGTGGACAGGTAGGGGTCCTGCGAGGTCCACGCGGTGGTGTCGTACGCGCCGGTCTCGTAGGAGCCGTAGGCGGCGTAGTTGACCCCTTGGCCCTGCGTTTCGTAGGAAACATAGGGCGAGCCACCAGCGAAAGCGGTGGTGGAAAGGCCGTCATACCCGGCATCCGGGTACTGGCCCGACGAGGGGCGGTCGTTCACCAACTTCTCTTTCGCCTCGGCAGTGGGGGCCTGGGTGGCCGGGAACTCGAAGTTCACCGGAGGAGAGCAGTGGCGTGACTGTACCCGGCGGTTACTCGCAACGACAATCTTCGCCGGGTCCCCAGATCAGCGGAACCGGGCATTCGGCCGTCTTTCGGTCGCCGAAAGACGCAGCCTTGGCCTTGAGTTCGAAATCTGTTCGAGTTTTGGCCGCTCAACGGTCAGGCGACGGATGCGGCGTCCGGCCCCGTGATGGCGGTGGGTGCGGGGCCGTCGAGGGCGCGGGCGACTGCCGCGATGACCGCGGGGTGTGCCGGCAGGGCGAGGTGGCCGATGCCCACGACCTGCACGTTTTCCACACACAGGTCGGGGTGTTCGATCCGTGCGCTGCCGACCGGGGCCATCAGCGTGTCGAACTCGCTCCAGAACGCCACGCAGCGGGTGGCGCAGCCGGGCGACGGCGCCGCCAGTTCGGCCAGCACCTCGGAGTCCGGGCGCATCTGCCGGACCAGGGGGTGCGCGTCCATGAAGGGGGCGACGCGCGTGCCGGAATGCGGGGTGCCGAGCGTGACGAGTGTGCGGACGCGGGTGTCGCCGCCGAGGCGCTGGACGTAGTACCGGCCGACCAGGCCACCCAGGCTGTGCCCGACGAGGTCGACCTGCTCCTGTCCGGTGCGCTCGCACAGCTGTTCGACCCGCCGGGCGAGGTGGTGGGCGATGACGCGCAGGTCGAGCGTGAGGGGCGAGTAGTTGTACGCCTCCACGTGCCGCAGTCCGCCGGCCGTGAGGGCGCGGCGCAGCAGGACGAAGACGGAGCGGTTGTCGGTGAACCCGTGGAGGAGCAGGGCGGGCGGGCGTGTCGTGGCCCGGACGGGGACGGTCTTCTCCTGGCACACCCCAGTGGGGTACAGCAGGAGGTGGCCGCCGAGAACGGCGACCTCCAGCGCGCCGGCCCGCAGCGCGGCGCCGGACAAGGGGACGGGTAAGGACAGACCCATCGACGGCCTCCTGTGATCCTCTGGGGCGGCGGCCGCCGCGCCACCGTGCCGTGCGGCTGGCGGCACGGTGGCGCAATGCCGTCCCACGTGTGATTTCCCCCTCGTGCTTGACCGCGAAACGGCAGCGTGCGCGATGCTGTACTTAACGTTCGTTCACTCGGGAGGCAGTGCGATGGGTGTGACCGGTCCGATCCGTGTGGTGGTGGCCAAGCCGGGTCTCGACGGCCACGACCGCGGGGCCAAGGTGATCGCGCGGGCGCTGCGGGACGCGGGCATGGAGGTCATCTACACCGGCCTCCACCAGACCCCCGAGCAGATCGTGGACACCGCGATCCAGGAGGACGCCGACGCGATCGGCCTCTCGATCCTCTCGGGCGCCCACAACACGCTCTTCGTGCGCGTGCTGGAGCTCCTCAAGGAGCGCGACGCCGAGGACATCAAGGTCTTCGGCGGCGGCATCATCCCGGAGGACGACATCGCCCCCCTCAAGGAGAAGGGCGTGGCCGAGATCTTCACCCCGGGCGCGACGACGACCTCCATCGTGGACTGGGTCAACGCCCACGTCCGTCAGTAACCCCACTCTTCCGGCGCTGTCGCGCCACTGCGGCCCCGCCGTCGTTCGAGGGCGGGGCCGGGCGGCGCCCGGCGGGGTGGAAGGCCGGGGCCGGTGCCCTGCCGCACCGCACCGGATCAGCCATCCCACCCGGGAAGGATCAGGCCGGGGTCAGTTCCGACAGCATCGCCGCGCGCAGCCGGAGCGTGGCCACCAGCCGCTGGAAGGCCTCCGCCCAGTAGGCCACCGCGCCCGGGGACGCGTCCGGCGGCTCCTCCGCGGCGGCGGTCAGGGCCTCCAGCCGGCCGGCCTCGACGGGGTCGAGGCAGCGCTCGGCCAGGCCCATCACCCCGCTGAAGCTCCACGGGTAGCTGCCCGCCTCGCGGGCGATGTCCAGCGCGTCCACCACCGCCCGGCCCAGTGCGCCCGCCCACGGCACCACGCACACCCCGAGCAGCTGGAACGCTTCGGAGAGCCCGTGGGCCCGTATGAACTGTGCGACCCATTCGGCCCGTTCCGCGTCGGGCAGGGTCTCCAGCAGTTTGGCCCGCTCCGCGAGGGAGGCCGTGCCAGGACCCGCCGCGGGAGGTGCCGACGCCGGGCCGAGCAGGGCCCGTGACCATTCCGGGTCCCGCTGGCGCACCGCCGCCCGGCACCACGCGGCGTGCAGTTCCTCCGCCCAGCCCTCGGCCGCGGCCACCGGCAGGGCGACCACCTCCGCAGGGCCGAGGCCCCCGAACCGCTCCCGCCAGCACGACAGCGGCGCCGCCTCGACCAGTTGGCCGAGCCACCAGGCACGCTCTCCGCGTCCGGCGGGCGGCCGCTTGACCACCCCGTCGCGGAGCATCCCCGCATCGCACTCGGCCGGCGGGGTCACCCCCTCCGGGCCCACGCAGGCCAGGGCCCGCTCGGCCATTCGTCCCGCCAGCGCCGACTGCGGCAGCGCGGACAGCAGTTCGGCCGCGGTCGCTCGTACGTTGCGGCTGCGGTCGCCCAGCGCCGCCTCGAGGAAGGACTCGTCCTCCAGGGACAGCCCCGCCCTCAGCGAATCGAGGAACATCAGCCGGTCCTCGGCCCGTTCGCTCGCCCACGTGGTCTCCAGCAGCCGCGGCGCCGCCGCCGGCTCGTGGGCCCGTACGGCGCCCAGCAGCGCCACCCGTTCCGCGAACAGCCCTTCCTCCCAGAGACGTTCCACCGCGGAGGGGTCGGTCACGTCCGGCAGTTCCCCGCCGCCCGCCCCGCCGCGCAGGGCGAACCGCCAGTCGGGATTCATCCGAGCCAGCCACAGCCCCCGCGTCCCGGCCAGCGCCAGGGCGTGCGGGCGCAGGTCGGTACGGGCCCGGGCGGCGTCCAGCAGTGCCGGTACGAGCGCGTCGGGCGCGCGGTAGCCGTGCCGTCCGGCCGCGGCCAGCCACTGCGGGAGCAGCTCGGTCAGGTCCGGGGCGGACCCGCGCCGCCCGCCCCCGTTCACCGGGCCGCTGCGGCCCGCCAGCAGTTGCGCGAGCCGGTGGCTCGCTGCCTCCGGAGGTGCCGGCCGGGGGTCGCGGGGTGCGGGCTGCGGGCGCGGTCGCGCCCCCGCCGGCCGCAACCCGGCCCGGCGGCGGACAACGTGCACCGCCGCCGCGTCCAGCAGTGCCTCCGGCGAGCCGGCCGGGCCCCCGCCCCGGCGCCGGTCGGTGCCCAGCAGCGCGGCGCCGACCAGCTCCTGCCACTCCCCGTACCCCTCGTCACCCTCGCCCATCGGTGCCCCTCCCTCGCTGCTCGTCCTCGGTCGTGTCCGGTGCCCCGGTCCCGCCCCCTCCGCGGGACCGGAGCTGTCTGTGTCTCGTGCGGCTTCGGTCAACTGGCGTGGTTGTCGTTCATGAAAGCCCCCCGGCTTCTCGTCGTTGCGTCTGCGGCGCCCCCCGGCGCCGCACCTCTCCCGGCCGTCCTCGCGTGACGGCACAGGACCCCCCAGGCCCCCTGCGATGCCGTGGTCGTTCCCCACCCCGCCAGGGGTGTCCGCCCTACGACAGGGCGACCGGCTCGGACGAGCCGGGCTGCCATGCCGTCAGCGGGGTGAACCCGCGGTGGCCGCACTCGCCGAAGACCGTCACCGGGCCCCCGCCCGACAACGCGGCCAGCTGCCACAGCCCTCCGCGGGAGCGGCTCCCCGTCCCGGTGAGGGGCACCGGCAGGGCGGAGGCGCCCTCCGCGTCCGCCAGCTGCCAGCCGGGCTCTCCCGGTATCGGAACCACCGGACCGAGCACCACCGGCCAGGACTCCAGCCACGGGTCCTCCCGCAGTGCCGCCCCGTAGGCCTCCAGGGCCGCCCGAGCGCCCACCCCGGCCGGCACCTCTGTGCACGGCGCGGCCGCCGCGAACCTCTCCCCGAGGTCCGGCCGCAGCCCCGCCGAGCCGGGCCGGAAGCGCATCTCCGCCTCCAGCACCAGCCCCACCGGCAGAGCCAGCCCCGGCGGCCGCCCGGGCGGTCCGAAGTCCAGCACCAGCGCGGGCCGTCCCCCCGTCAGCCCGCGCAGCCATATGCGGCGGGTGGTGAGCCTGCCGTCCGGCGACACCGAGTCGTACTGGGCGAGCACCAGCCAGCGGTCCCGTACGGCCTCCCCCTCCCCGGAGGCCGGCAGTCCCATCCGGCTGCGCACGGTCGCCGCCAACTGGTCAGGAAGCCCCGTCACCCCCATCCAGGCCCGGTCCAGCAGGTGCAGCAGCGCCGCCTCCTCCAGCATCCGGGCGGGCCAGCCGGGGCCGCAACTGGGTATCGTCCCCAACTCCCTTACGCGCCCGGCCAGTCCGGGCGCCTGGGCATCCACCATCCGGGCGGCGGTCTCCTCCCACGCCGCGTACCCCGCGTGCTCCTGGCCCGCGAGGCCGCCGCGCACAAGGTCGGCCAGCCGCTGTTCCAGCTCGGTCACGCCCGCCCCGACGCGCGCAGCCCGCCGCTCGGCCCGGCGCCGGGCCCCCTCCTCGTCCACCGGCCCGGTCGCCCCGGCCGCCGTCCGCGCGGCCTTGGCGACACGGTCGGCCAGCCACTGCGCGGCCCAGTCCGGCGCCTCCCCGGGCTCGCCGACCCCCTCGGCGGACCAGAGCAGGAGCAGCCCCAGCGCGTGCTTGCACGGGAACTTCCGGCTCGGGCAGGAGCACTTGTAGGCCGGTCCCGTCAGGTCGACGACCGTCCGGTACGGATTGCTCCCGCTGCCCTTGCACAACCCCCATACAGAACCGGAAGCGGAACCTCCGATCTGTGACCACGGCCCCGCCCCGCCGAGTCTGCCGCCCGCTTTGCGTGAGGCATCGTCAGGAGCCAGAGCCAGTACCTGTTCCGCCGTCCAGCGGACCCCCTGCTCAGTCATGTGAACCACCGTAGAGACTCCCTCTGACAATCGCTCTGACCTGCAACAACGTGATGGATGACGGGCGTTGTCAGTGGCGTGGTGCACCGTGGGAACAGCAGTCGGGAGCGGCTGCGGAGCATTGGAGGGGGACCATGAGCAAGCCCGAGAACGGCATCGGCGCCGAGGCGCTGCGACCGCACGCCGAAGACGCCTTCGCGCACGAACTGAAAGCCCTGGCGGCCGCCGACGACAGGCCCCGCCCGACCCGCTGGAAGCTCTCCCCGTGGGCCGTCGCCACCTACCTGCTCGGCGGCACCCTCGACGACGGCACGGTGATCACACCCAAGTACGTCGGCCCGCGCCGGATCGTCGAAGTCGCGGTCACCACCCTGGCCACCGACCGCGCCCTGCTCCTGCTCGGCGTTCCCGGCACCGCCAAGACCTGGGTGTCCGAACACCTCGCGGCCGCCGTCAGCGGCGACTCCACCCTCCTCGTCCAGGGCACCGCCGGCACCCCTGAGGAGGCCATCCGGTACGGCTGGAACTACGCCCGGCTCCTCGCCCACGGCCCCAGCCGCGAAGCCCTCGTCCCCAGCCCCGTCATGCGGGCCATGGCCGACGGCATGACCGCCCGCGTCGAGGAGCTCACCCGCATCCCCGCCGACGTCCAGGACACGCTCATCACCGTCCTGTCCGAGAAGACCCTGCCGATACCGGAACTCGGCGAAGAGGTCCAGGCCGTCCGCGGCTTCAATCTCATCGCCACCGCCAACGACCGCGACCGCGGGGTCAACGAGCTCTCCAGCGCGCTGCGCCGCCGCTTCAACACCGTCGTCCTGCCGCTGCCCGCCACCGCGGACGCCGAGGTCGACATCGTGGCCCGCCGCGTCGACCAGATGGGCCGCGCCCTCGACCTGCCGGCCGCGCCCGAGGGCCTGGAGGAGATCCGCCGCGTCGTCACCGTCTTCCGCGAGCTGCGCGACGGCGTCACCGACGACGGCCGGACGAAGGTGAAGTCGCCCAGCGGCACGCTCTCCACCGCCGAGGCCATCTCCGTCGTCACCAACGGCCTCGCGCTGGCCGCCCACTTCGGGGACGGCGTCCTGCGCCCCTCCGACGTGGCCGCCGGGATCCTCGGCGCCGTCGTCCGCGACCCGGCGGCCGACAAGGTCGTCTGGCAGGAGTACCTGGAGGCCGTGGTCCGCGAGCGCGACGGCTGGAAGGACTTCTACCGGGCCTGCCGGGAGGTGACGGTATGAGCACCGCCCGCCAGGGCCCGCTGCTCCTCGGCGTGCGCCACCACGGGCCCGGATCGGCCCGCGCGATCCGGGCCGCCCTGGACGGGGCCCGCCCGGCGGCCGTGCTGATCGAGGGACCGCCCGAGGGGGACGCCCTGCTCGACCTGGCCGCCGACCCCGGCATGCGGCCGCCCGTGGCGCTGCTCGCGCACGCCGCGGACGACCCGGGCCGGGCCGCCTTCTGGCCTCTCGCCGACTTCTCCCCGGAGTGGGTCGCGATCCGCTGGGCACAGGAGGCGGGCGTACCGGTCCGGTTCATGGACCTGCCCGCCGCCCACTCGCTGGCCGGCGCCGGGGAGCCGGACGCGGACCGCGCCGAGCCCGACGCGGTCAGGCTGGACCCGCTCGCGGTGCTCGCCGAGACCGCCGGGTACGACGACCCCGAGCGCTGGTGGGAGGACGTCGTCGAGCACCGCGGGGCCGGCGGCGCGGGCGAGGAGGCGCTCGCCGCGTTCGAGGCGCTCGGGGAGGCCATGGCCGCCCTGCGCGAGGCCTACGGCGACGGCGGCCACCACCGCGACCTGGTCCGCGAGGCGTACATGCGCCAGCGGATGCGGGCCGCCCGCCGCGAGTTCGGCGACGGGTACGCCGTGGTGTGCGGCGCCTGGCACGTCCCGGCGCTGCGGGCGAAGACCACCGTGGCCGCCGACAAGGCGCTGCTGACCGGGCTGCCGAAGGTCAAGGTGGAGACCACCTGGGTGCCGTGGACCCACCGCCGGCTCGCCCGGGCCGGCGGGTACGGAGCGGGGATCACCTCGCCCGGCTGGTACGCCCACCTCTTCTCCGCCCGGGACCGGCCCGTCGAGCGGTGGCTGACCAAGGTCGCCGGCCTGCTGCGCGAGGAGGACCGGCAGGTGTCCTCGGCGCACGTCATCGAAGCGGTCCGGCTCGCCGAGACCCTGGCCGCGATGCGGGGACGGCCCCTGCCCGGCCTGACGGAGACCCTGGAATCGGTCCGGGCGGTGATGTGCGACGGCTCCGACATACCGCTCGCGCTCATCGAGGACCGCCTCGTCGTCGGCGACGTGCTCGGCGAGGTCCCGGACGGGGCTCCCGTCGTCCCGCTCCAGCGGGACCTGACGCGGCAGCAGCGCTCCTTGCGGCTCAAGGCGGAGGCGCAGGAACGCGAGCTGGAACTCGACCTGCGCAAGGACACCGACGCGGGAAAGTCCCTGCTGCTGCACCGGCTGCGGCTGCTCGGCATCGGCTGGGGCACCTCCACCGCCTCCCGGAGCAGCACCGGAACCTTCCGGGAGACCTGGCGGCTGCGCTGGGAGCCGGAACTGTCCGTACGGGTGGCCGAGGCCGGGATCTGGGGCACCACCGTCCTCGCCGCGGCCACCGCCAAGGCGGAGGCGGACGCCGCGGTCGCCGAGGAGCTGGGCGAGGTGACGGCGCTGGCCGAAAGGTGCCTCCTCGCCGGACTGTCCGAGGCGCTGCCGGCCGTACTGCGGGCCCTCGCGGACCGCGCCGCGCTGGACACCGACGTCTCACGGCTCGCGAAGGCCCTCCCGGCGCTCGCCCGTTCCCTGCGGTACGGGGACGTGCGGGGCACCGACGCGACGGCGCTCGGCGCGGTCGCGGCCGGGCTCGCCGAGCGGATATGCGTCGCGCTCCCGCCGGCCTGCGTGGCCGGTCTGGACGCCGACGCGGCGGCGGAGCTGCGCGGCCACGTGGACGGCGTGCACGGAGCGGTCGGCCTGCTGGCGGACGCCGACGACGGGCTGCGGGAGCGCTGGTCCGCGGTGCTGCGGACGCTGGCCGACCGGGACGCCGTGCCGGGCGTCATCCGTGGCAGGGCGGCCAGGCTCCTCCTCGACGACGGGCGGCTGGAGGCCGCGGAGACAGCCCGGCTGATGGGGCTCGCGCTGTCCCCGGCGGCCTCGCCCGCCGACGCGGCGGGCTGGATCGAGGGCTTCGCGGGCGGGAGTTCGGGCGGCGGCACCCTGCTGGTCCACGACGACCGGCTGCTGGGCCTGATCGACACCTGGCTGGTGGGGATCCCGGAGCGCGCCTTCACCGACGTGCTGCCGCTGCTGAGGCGGACGTTCGGGGCGTACGAGCCGGGGGTCAGGAGGAGCCTGGGCGAGCTGGTCCGGCGCGGCCCCGGTCGCCCGTCGTCGGCGCAGTCGACGGGTGACGCTCCCGAGGGCTTCGCCCCGGAGCTCGACCGGGAGCGGGCGGACGCGGTGACGGAGCTGGTCCGGATGCTGCTGGCGTCTCCCGACGGGGTTGCCGCCTGAGGGTGCGGCGCCGGTGCGGGGATCTGCCCCCGCACCCCCGCGCCTCGAACGCCGGCGGGGCCGGATGGCTGCGCCGAATCGAAGAGCGACACGTACGACGAGTGCAGGGGGACGGACGGATGAGCGGTACGGACATGAGCGTGGCGGCGGCACAGGACACCGCGGACCCCGCCGGAGGCGAGCGGTCGCGGCGGTGGCGGATGGTGCTCGGCGGGGGAGACGCGGACGGGACCGGGCACGCGCTGACCGGGCGGGACGCGGCGATGGACGCCGCGCTCGGCGCCCTGTACGGCGGAGGCGGCGAAGGGGGTCCGCGCAGGACCTCGGGGGCGCCGCGCTCGGCCGGACTCGGCGGCTCCGCGCCGAACGTGGCCCGCTGGCTCGGGGACATCAGGACGTACTTCCCCAGCTCGGTGGTCCAGGTGATGCAGCGCGACGCGATCGAGCGGCTCGGGCTGTCCGCCCTGCTGCTGGAGCCGGAAATGCTGGAGGCCGTCGAACCGGACGTCCACCTGGTCGGCACCCTGCTCTCCCTGAACAAGGCGATGCCCGAGACGACGAAGGAGACGGCGCGGGCCGTGGTCCGCAAGGTGGTCGAACAGCTGGAGAAGCGGCTCGCGACCCGCACCCGGGCCACCCTCACCGGAGCGCTCGACCGCTCCGCCCGGATCAGCCGCCCCCGCCACCGCGACATCGACTGGGACCGCACGATCCGGGCCAACCTGAAGAACTACCTGCCCGAGTACGGCACCGTCGTCCCCGAGCGGCTGATCGGATACGGCCGGGCGGCGCAATCGGTGAAAAAGGAGGTGATCCTCTGCATCGACCAGTCGGGTTCGATGGCCGCCTCCGTCGTCTACGCCTCCGTCTTCGGCGCGGTCCTCGCCTCGATGCGCTCGATCGCCACCCGCCTGGTCGTGTTCGACACCGCCGTCGTCGACCTGACCGACCAGCTCGACGACCCGGTCGACGTCCTCTTCGGCACCCAGCTGGGCGGCGGCACCGACATCAACCGCGCACTCGCCTACTGCCAGTCGAAGATCACCCGACCCGCCGACACGGTCGTCGTCCTCATCAGTGATCTCTACGAGGGCGGCATTCGCAACGAGATGCTGGGGCGCGTGGCCGCCATGAAGGGGGCGGGCGTCGAATTCGTGACCCTGCTGGCGCTGTCCGACGAGGGTGCCCCGGCCTACGACCGCGAGCACGCCGCGGCCCTCGCCGCGCTCGGTGCGCCGGCCTTCGCCTGCACCCCCGACCTGTTCCCGGAGGTGATGGCCGCGGCGCTGGAGAAGCGGCCCCTGCCGACCCCCTGACGAACCTCCGACACGCCCGCCCCTGCGCCCCGTGTGAAGGGGCCGATCACACGAATTTCCAGTTCAACCGTGAGGTGTTCTGTGACAGGTATCACCGCTCAGGTGTGATCTGCGATTTAGGGAGGCGCGCCCCACGGGGATAACCTGCCGGACGGACATGCCGCGTCCACGGTCACCGTGTGCGCCTTCCTTGTGACAGCGCCGTCACGTTGCCCTCCGCGGCACGCCCACGCAGATAGCAGACAACCGCGAATCACTGCGAATCTTTAAAAAAGACAAGGGACGGACGCGCGTGGACCTGTTCGAGTACCAGGCGAGGGACCTCTTCGCCAAGCACGGTGTACCGGTGCTGGCCGGTGAAGTCATCGACACGCCTGAGGCGGCTCGCGAGGCCACCGAGCGGCTGGGCGGCAAGTCGGTCGTCAAGGCGCAGGTGAAGGTCGGCGGCCGCGGCAAGGCCGGCGGCGTGAAGCTGGCCGCCACCCCGGACGAGGCCGTCGCCCGCGCGACGGACATCCTGGGCATGGACATCAAGGGCCACACGGTCCACAAGGTGATGATCGCGGAGACCGCACCCGAGATCCTCGAGGAGTACTACGTCTCGTACCTCCTCGACCGCACCAACCGCACCTTCCTCGCCATGGCGTCGGTCGCGGGCGGCATGGACATCGAGCAGGTCGCCGAGGAGACCCCGGAGAAGCTCGCCAAGGTCCCGGTGAACGCCAACGAGGGCGTGACCATCGAGAAGGCCCGCGAGATCGTGGCGCTGGCGCAGTTCCCGGCCGAGGTCGCCGAGAAGGTCGCCGAGGTCCTCGTGACCCTGTGGGACACCTTCATTGCCGAGGACGCGCTCCTGGTCGAGGTCAACCCGCTCGCGAAGGTCGCCTCCGGCGAGGTCATCGCCCTCGACGGCAAGGTCTCCCTCGACGAGAACGCCGAGTTCCGCCAGCCGGGTCACGAGGAGTTCGTGGACCACGCCGCCGCGAACCCGCTCGAGGCCGCCGCCAAGGCGAAGAACCTCAACTACGTCAAGCTCGACGGTGAGGTCGGCATCATCGGCAACGGCGCGGGTCTCGTCATGAGCACCCTGGACGTCGTCGCCTACGCCGGTGAGAACCACGGTGGCGTCAAGCCCGCCAACTTCCTGGACATCGGCGGTGGCGCCTCCGCCGCCGTCATGGCCAACGGTCTCGAGATCATCCTCGGCGACCCGGACGTCAAGTCCGTCTTCGTCAACGTCTTCGGTGGCATCACCGCCTGCGACGAGGTCGCCAACGGCATCGTCCAGGCGCTGGCCCTGCTGGAGGAGAAGGGCGAGGCGGTCACCAAGCCGCTCGTCGTCCGTCTCGACGGCAACAACGCCGAGCTGGGTCGCAAGATCCTCTCGGACGCCAACCACCCGCTGGTGCAGCGCGTGGACACCATGGACGGCGCGGCCGACAAGGCCGCCGAGCTCGCGGCTGCGAAGTAAGGGCAGAGGTCACAGACTCACATGGCTATCTTCCTCAACAAGGACAGCAAGGTCATCGTCCAGGGCATGACCGGTGCCACGGGCATGAAGCACACCAAGCTGATGCTGGCTGACGGCACCAACATCGTCGGCGGCGTGAACCCGCGCAAGGCCGGCACCACCGTCGACTTCGACGGCACCGAGGTCCCGGTCTTCGGTTCCGTCGCCGAGGCGATGGAGAAGACGGGCGCCAACGTCTCCGTCCTCTTCGTCCCGCCGGCCTTCGCCAAGGCCGCCGTCGTCGAGGCCATCGACGCCGAGATCCCGCTGGCCGTCGTCATCACCGAGGGCATCGCGGTGCACGACTCCGCCGCCTTCTGGGCGTACGCGACCGCCAAGGGCAACAAGACCCGCATCATCGGCCCGAACTGCCCGGGTCTGATCACCCCCGGCCAGTCCAACGCCGGCATCATCCCGGGCGACATCACCAAGCCCGGCAAGATCGGTCTCGTTTCGAAGTCCGGCACGCTGACCTACCAGATGATGTACGAGCTGCGTGACATCGGCTTCACCTCCGCCGTCGGCATCGGTGGCGACCCGGTCATCGGCACCACGCACATCGACGCCCTGGAGGCCTTCGAGGCCGACCCGGAGACCGAGCTGATCGTCATGATCGGCGAGATCGGCGGCGACGCCGAGGAGCGTGCGGCGGACTTCATCGCGAAGAACGTCACCAAGCCGGTCGTCGGCTACGTCGCGGGCTTCACCGCCCCCGAGGGCAAGACCATGGGCCACGCCGGCGCCATCGTCTCCGGCTCCTCCGGCACCGCGCAGGCCAAGAAGGAGGCCCTCGAGGCCGCCGGCGTCAAGGTCGGCAAGACGCCGACCGAGACCGCCCAGCTCGCGCGCGCGATCCTGAACGCCGCTCAGTAGGCACCGGCCGTACGGCCGAAAGGGCGTGGCCCGCACCCTCCTCGGGGTGCGGGCCACGCCCTTTCGCGTACGTCGTCTCAGTCGAGCCGCGGGGCGACGCGCGCCGGACCCGCCTGCGGGTCCGCGCGGAGCTTGTCGTGGAGTTCCCTGCTCCGTTCGGTGAGCTGCTGCGGGCCGCTGAGCGGCGGCACCCCGGACACGCTCTCACCGGGGGCGAGCGGGGGATCGTACCGGGTGGGCGCGGTCGCCGCCGTGTAGGCGGTGGCGGCCGTGATCATCGCGGTCAGCCCCAGGGTGGCCCGGGTCCACTGCCGTGTGCGCCGCTCACCGCCGCCGCGGACCGCCGCCGCCGGGCGCGGGTCGAGGGAGAACGGCGGCCGCAGCACGGTGAGCCGCTCCCGCAGCGCCGCGGACTGCTTCTCGACCGGTACGTCGGCCAGTTCGGGTACCCGGGCGGCGAGGTCGGCGTGCGCGTTGAGGATGCGGTTGCCGGTGGCGGGAGTGGTGGCCTCCGTCTCGGCGGCGGTGTCGGGCAGGTCGAGGCCGATGCCGTCGTAGAGCAGGACGGTGCGGCGGTGGATCCGGGGCAGGGCGAGCAGGGCGTCGAGCAGGATCCGGTCGGCGGGGTCGGCCGG
Organism: Streptomyces sp. NPDC023541; assembly: GCF_055559995.1. Classification (NCBI taxonomy): domain Bacteria; kingdom Bacillati; phylum Actinomycetota; class Actinomycetes; order Kitasatosporales; family Streptomycetaceae; genus Streptomyces; species Streptomyces sp. NPDC023541. The sequence goes on along the minus strand of NZ_JBVHJO010000005.1, from coordinate 262,474 downwards.
GGGCCGGTCGGGCCGGCGGTGGGAGCGCCGGAACCGGTGCCAGGGGGAGAGCGCGTACTCGTGCACGATCGTGCGCACCCAGCCCACCGGGTCCGGGTCGGTGGCCACCTCGGGCCACTGGCCCCAGGCCCGGGTGAAGGCCCGGTCCACGGCTTCCAGGGCGAGCGCGCGGCGGCCGGTGAGCAGGTAGGCCTGCCGGGCGAGGGCGGGCGCGGCCAGGTCGTAGAGGGTGTCGAAGGCCTCGGCCGGATCGGTGACGGCGCGTACGTCGGGCCGGGTGGCCGGCCTGGCGGCGGGCGCGGTCCAGGTGCCGCCGGGGCTGCCCGCGTCGGCCACGGCGGCGGTTTCGACGGGCCCGTCGAAACCTGTGGGCCCGTCAGGAGCCTCCGGGACGCGTTCGGCCCCGGCCCCGGCCCCGGCCCCGGCCTCGGTCCCGGCCTCGGCCCCGGGCGCGACCGCCACCAGGACCGGGTCGGCCGGGGCGGCCGGGTCCGCCGGGTCGGCGCGGCCCGGCGGACCGGTCGCGTCCGCCGCCACCTCCAGTTCGGGGAGGCAGGCCAGGAAGCGCGCGTACGCGTCGAGCTTGCGGCCGCGCGGGGTGGTGCGCCCGGACTCCCAGGAGCGCACCGTCGCCGCGTTGACGCCGACCGCGGTGGCGACCTCATGGAGTGTCAGTTCCGCAGCTTCGCGCAGTCTTCGGCGCTCGTTCGGGGCGGGCAGGCCCTCGACGTTCCGTGTCATGCCGCACTCCCCGCGACCCGGCAGCCCTGAGCGAAAAAGTACATAAACGTATATTGGGCGACACCACGGACATTCGCCTGTTACCCGCCCATAGCGCGTGTCGTTGGCACCATGGCGGGGTGACCCAAGTGACCGAACGCGAGACCCGGTTGTCGGCGGCCCCGAGAGCCGGTGCGCGGCGGCGTTCACCGGCCGCCGCCGCATGCGTAGTGGGCGGTGCCGTGGCGGCCGGACTCGGGCTCGGCTTCCTCGCCGTGCTCGTCATCGTCCTGTGGATCAGTTCCCCCTATCCGGACAGCGGCCCGGGCGGGGCCCTGCACCTCGCCGCCGGGCTGTGGCTGCTCGCCCACGGGACCGAACTGGTGAGGTACGAGACCCTTTCCGGCGTCCCGGCACCCGTTGGTGTGACGCCCCTGCTGCTCGTCGCTCTGCCCGTGCTGCTCATGCGGCGGGCCGCGCGGCTGGGCGGCGCCTGCGACGAGGACGACGAGGAGGTGCTGCCCGCGACGGCCGTGTTCTCGGCCGTGCTCTGCGGATACCTCGCCGTCGGGGCTCTTGCCACGGTGTACGCCGCCGGGGGCCCGATGCCGGCCGATCCGATCAGCGCCGCCTGGCACGTCCCGCTGGTCGCCGTGCCGGCCGCGGCCGGTGGTGTGTGGGGAGCCAAGGGGCGTCCGCTCGGACCGCTGCCGAACTGGCTGCCGGGGGGCGTACGGAGGGGGTTCGTGCGCCCCAGGTACGCGCTGGCGCTGCGGGCGGGCGCGGGCGGGGCCCTGGTGCTCCTGGGCGGCGGGGCGCTGCTCGTCGGCGCCTCGCTCGCCTGGCACGGGTCGCAGGTCCAGGCCTCGTTCCTGTCGCTGACCGAGGTGTGGTCCGGCCGGTTCGCGGTCCTGCTGCTCGCGCTCGCGCTGATTCCGAACGCCATGGTCTGGGGAGCGGCCTACGCCCTCGGTCCCGGGTTCGCCCTCGGCGCCGGGGTGACGGCCACCCCGCTCGGCTCGGCGGGCGCGCCCGCGCTGCCCCGGTTCCCGCTGCTGGAGGCGCTCCCGGCCGCGGGCCCGGGCACCCCGCTGACCTGGGCGGCCGCCGGGGTGCCGGTGGTCGCCGGGCTGGCGGTGGGCTGGTTCGCGGTACGCCGGGCGCGCGAGGTCTCGTACGGGGAGACCGCGCTGACGGCGGCCCTCGGGGCGGTGGTGTGCGGCCTGGCGATGGCCGGGCTCGCGGCGGTCTCGGCGGGGCCGCTGGGCTCGCGGCGGCTGGCCGAGTTCGGTCCGGTGTGGTGGGCCACGGGGGCGGCGGCCTTCGCGTGGACGCTGGTTCTGGCCGTGCCGGTGGCGGTGGGGGTGCACGCGTGGCGCTACCGCCCGGCGGCCGGTCCGGGCGCGGTGGGGGCGGACGCGGATGCGGACGCGGACGCGGATGTTCCGGTGGACGGTGGGTGGCACGACAGCGGGGTGCGGGAGCTTCGGTGGGAGCTGATGCGGAAGGCGTCGGGGACGCTGGTGCCGGAGATCCCGCCCGAGCCGGTGGCTCCGCCGGTTCCGCCGGTTCCGCCGGTTCCGCTGGTTGAGGTGGCTTCGGAGCCTGCCGTACGGGTACGGGTGGCTCGGCGGACGGTGACCGTGGTGGCGGGGCTGGATCTGGGGCCGGCCCCGGTGGCCCCGCCGGTGCCGGCCGTTGCGCCGGTTCCGTCCGTGGCCGGAGTGCGGGTGCTGGCCCGGCGGAAGCCGTCCGCGTAGCCCGCGCGGTGTCCTGCCGGGTGCGGCACCGTGGCGGGGGCGCTGCCCCCGGGCCCCCGCGTCTCAAGCGCCGGCGGGGCTGGGCGGGTCGGCCGGACTGGGCGGGTCGGCGGGGCTGAAAAGAGTGGGCCTCGCCCTGGGCCCCGCGCCTCAAGCGCCGGCGGGGCTGGTGGGTCGGCGGGGCGGGGCTGAGTGGGTGGGCGCCGGCGCTTCGGGCGGCGTTACTGGCGGACCTTCAGGACCTCGCCGACGAAGTTGCTCGGCAGGAGGGTGTTGCACTGGAGTTCCGCCGACTTGGTGAGGGCGTCGTCGCGGCACACGTAGAAGTCCTTGTACGCGAGCTGCAGCGCGTACGAGCTCATGGCCAGCAGGATCGCCAGTGAGGCGGTGACCAGGCCGCTCACCGCCGCCGTGCGCTGGGGGCGGGCCGCCGGGCCGAGGGCCTCCAGGCCCGTCGGGGCGCCCGGCTCGCCGGTCGCCGCCGCCGGCTTGCCGCGCAGCGCGCTGATCCCCCAGTACAGGGCGAGCGCGCCCAGCAGCAGGCCGACCGAGGGGATCCCGAAGATCCCGAAGAAGAAGCCCCACATGCCCGCCAGCAGCGCGTACCGGGCGCGGCGCTGGATCGGGTCCGTCGGGTCCCAGCGCCCCGGCCCCCGTTGCCCGCCCGAGTCCCCCGGGCCGTCCCCGTCGCCGTTCCCGCCGTCACCGCCGGTGCGCGGCTGCCACGGCTGGTCGGGCCGGCCTTCCGGCGGGGCCGCGAAGGGGTTGTCGTCGGTGGGGGAGTCGGGCTGACGGCGGTCCGGCATCGGGTGTGTTACTTCCCCTGTGTCGTGGACGTCGCGAGGACATCGAGGCGAGGTGGGCCAGTTTGCGGCTTGTAGGCCAGACGCTACCGCCCGCCCGTCCCCCCGTCCCTCGGGGGCCGTCCGGTGTGCCGGTATCGTTGCAGGCGGTCGGCGGCTTCGTATGGTCCCCCGTATATCGGTACCCCGAAGTTTTGTATGACCACACAAAGACGAACACCGCAATTCCGTGAGAAAGGGCCTCCCATGGCCGCCTCCCGCCTGGTCGTGCTGGTCTCAGGGTCCGGCACCAACCTCCAGGCCCTGCTCGACGCCATCGACGCCCATCCCGGCGGAGCCGAGGGCTTCGGTGCCGAAGTCGTCGCCGTGGGAGCCGACCGCGCGAACATCGCCGGCCTGGAGCGGGCGGAGAAGGCCGGGATCCCCACCTTCGTCTGCCCGGTGAAGGACTTCGGGAGCCGCGTCGAGTGGGACGCCGCCCTCACCGCGGCGACCGACGCGTACGCCCCCGACCTCGTCGTGTCGGCCGGTTTCATGAAGATCGTGGGCAAGGAGTTCATCGACCGCTTCGGCGGCCGGTTCGTCAACACCCACCCCGCCCTCCTCCCCGCATTCCCGGGAGCCCACGGCGTACGGGACGCGCTCGCCTACGGCGCGAAGGTCACCGGCTGCACGGTCCACTTCGTGGACAGCGGCGTGGACACCGGTCCGATCATCGCCCAGGGTGTGGTCGAGGTCCGGGACGAGGACGACGAAGCCGCTCTTCACGAGCGCATCAAGGAAGTCGAGCGAAAGCTGCTCGTCGAGGTCGTGGGGCGCCTGGCCCGGCACGGCTACCGCATTGAGGGACGAAAGGTAACAATCCAGTGACCGCCGCAGACACCGCAGCGAGCAACGACCCGACCACGACCCGGCGGCCGATCCGGCGTGCGCTCATCAGCGTCTACGACAAGACGGGACTGGAAGAGCTGGCCCGCGGCCTGCACGGGGCGGGCGTCGCGCTCGTCTCCACCGGCTCCACCGCCTCGAAGATCGCCGCCGCCGGGGTGCCCGTCACCAAGGTGGAGGAGCTGACCGGCTTCCCCGAGTGCCTGGACGGCCGGGTCAAGACCCTGCACCCGCGCGTGCACGCCGGCATCCTGGCCGACCTGCGCCTGGAGGACCACCGCAGCCAGCTCGCCGAGCTGGGCGTCGAGCCCTTCGACCTCGTCGTCGTCAACCTGTACCCGTTCCAGGCCACCGTCCGGTCGGGTGCCACTCCCGACGAGTGCGTCGAGCAGATCGACATCGGCGGCCCCTCGATGGTCCGCGCCGCCGCCAAGAACCACCCGTCGGTCTCCGTGGTCACCAGCCCCGCGCGCTACGCCGACGTCATCGCCGCGGCCCAGGGCGGCGGATTCGACCTCACCGCGCGCAAGCGGCTGGCGGCCGAGGCCTTCCAGCACACCGCCGCCTACGACGTGGCCGTCGCCTCCTGGTTCACGAACGCGTACGCCCCGGAGGGCGAGGAGGGCGCGCTGCCCGAGTTCCTCGCCGGCGCCTGGGAGCGCAAGTCGACCCTGCGCTACGGCGAGAACCCGCACCAGGCCGCCGCCCTCTACACGGACGGGCAGCCGGGCGGGCTGGCCAACGCCGAGCAGCTGCACGGCAAGGAGATGTCCTTCAACAACTACGTGGACACCGAGGCCGCGCGCCGCGCCGCCTACGACCACGAAGAGCCGTGCGTCGCGATCATCAAGCACGCCAACCCGTGCGGCATCGCGGTGGGCGCGGACGTCGCAGCCGCCCACCGCAAGGCGCACGCCTGCGACCCGCTGTCGGCGTTCGGCGGCGTCATCGCCGTCAACCGTCCGGTGACCGTCGAGCTGGCCGAGCAGGTCGCGGAGATCTTCACCGAGGTCATCGCCGCCCCCGGCTACGAGGACGGCGCGGTCGAGATCCTCGCCAAGAAGAAGAACATCCGTGTCCTGAAGGTCGACGGCACCCCGCACCAGCCGGGCGACCTCAAGCCCGTCTCCGGCGGCGCGCTGCTGCAGCAGTCGGACCTCTTCCAGGCCGAGGGCGACGACCCGGCCAACTGGACCCTGGCCACCGGCGACGCCCTGTCCCCGGCCGAGCTCGCCGAGCTGGCCTTCGCGTGGCGTGCCTGCCGGGCCGTCAAGTCGAACGCAATCCTGCTCGCCAAGGACGGCGCCTCGGTCGGTGTCGGCATGGGCCAGGTCAACCGTGTCGACTCGGCGAAGCTCGCCGTCGAGCGGGCCGGCGCCGAGCGCGCGCAGGGCTCGTACGCCGCGTCCGACGCCTTCTTCCCCTTCCCGGACGGGCTGGAGATCCTGACGGCCGCCGGCATCAAGGCCGTCGTCCAGCCCGGCGGTTCGGTCCGTGACGAGCAGGTCGTCGAGGCCGCGCAGAAGGCCGGCGTGACGATGTACTTCACCGGCACCCGGCACTTCTTCCACTGACCTGAGTCCGGCTCCCCCGACACGGCGAAGGCCGCGACCCGCACTGCGGGTCGCGGCCTTCGCCGGTTCTGCGGACGAGCGGGTCAGTAGCTCGGGCGCTTGAAGTAGTCACCGGCCTTCGCCAGTCCGATGACGATCGTGAGGCCGAGGGCGAGGGAGACCACGGCGGGCAGCAGGACGATGGCGGTGGGTCCGCCCGACGACTGCTCGCTCGCACCGAGGGCCGCCACGTTGACGAGCAGGCTGAGTCCGGCGAAGAAGGTCTGCAGGGAGCCGTAGACGATGCCGGACACGCGCACGCCGTTGCGGCCCTTGCCCATCTTGACCGCTGTCAGGAACGGCCACAGGGCCACGCCGATCAGGAAGAGGCCGCCGATGACGAAGCCGACGCTGACGGCGGTCCCCACGTCCTGCGCCGAGGAGCTGGAGGACCCTGAGAAGGCAGAGGCGAAGACGGCGCCGCCGATGATGATGAGCAGGCCGAACAGCGCCTGCAGGCTGCTCAGGATGAAGAGGATCACGCGGGCCGCCTTCGCGCCGCCGGGCATCTCCATGTGCGCCCCCGGGTAGCCGCCCGGACCGCCCGGGTAGCCGGCGGGGCCGCCGGGGTATCCCTGGGGGGCCTGCTGCGGGTAGGCGTAGCCGCCCTGCGGAGGGATGCCCTGCGGGGCCTGCTGCGGGTAGCCGTAACCGGGCTGGCCCTGCGCCGGCTGCTGTCCGTACGGATTGTGCGGGTCGCCGAAACTCATCTGGGGTGTTCCTCCGTGGAAGTGCGGGGACGCACGGCAATGAAGCGCGGAGGAATCCTGCACGGTGCGGTCCGCCCCCCGGCACTGCCCGCGGCACTCAGTCCTTTTCATCGTGGTCCGACCGGCGAGGCCTTGTCCAGCCGGTTGGCATACGGACGGTCACTTGTTGTGCAAGTGCAATGAACCCTGAGGTCCTGCGAGCGCCTTGACTGGAACCAGGGCCACCTCATCCGGGAGGATGGGGGCATGACCGCCCAGATTCTCGATGGCAAGGCCACCGCGGCCGCGATCAAGTCCGAACTGACCGCCCGCGTGGCGGCACTGAAGGCCCGGGGCATCACCCCCGGCCTCGGCACCCTGCTGGTCGGCGACGATCCGGGCAGCCGCTGGTACGTCAACGGCAAGCACAAGGACTGCGCCGAGGTCGGCATCGCCTCCATCCAGCGCGAACTGCCCGCCACGGCCTCCCAGGAGGACATCGAGGAGGTCGTGCGGGAGCTCAACGCCAACCCGCAGTGCACGGGCTACATCGTGCAACTCCCGCTCCCCAAGGGCATCGACACCAACCGGGTCCTGGAGCTGATGGACCCGCTGAAGGACGCCGACGGCCTGCACCCCACCTCCCTGGGCCGGCTCGTGCTGAACGAGCCGGGCCCGCTGCCCTGCACCCCCTACGGGATCGTCGAACTTCTGCGCCACCACGGCGTCGAGATCAACGGGGCGCACGTCGTCGTGCTCGGCCGCGGGATCACCGTCGGGCGGTCCATCGGCCTGCTGCTGACCCGCAAGTCCGAGAACGCCACCGTGACGCTGTGCCACACCGGTACGCGCGACCTCTCCGGGCTGCTGCGCCAGGCGGACATCGTCGTCGCCGCGGCCGGAGTCCCGCACCTGGTCAAGCCCGAGGACGTCAAGCCGGGCGCGGCCGTGCTCGACGTGGGCGTCAGCCGCGACGAAGCCGGGAAGATCGTCGGCGACGTGCACCCCGGCGTCGCCGAGGTCGCCGCGTGGATCTCGCCGAACCCGGGCGGCGTCGGCCCGATGACCCGCGCCCAGCTGCTCGTCAACGTCGTCGAGGCGGCGGAGCGGACCGGCCGTGCGGGCTGAACCGGGCGCCGAGCACGTGAACGGGAGCGGGAGGGGCGCGGCGAAGTCCCGCCGCTTCCCGTCCATCACGCGGGACACGGCCCGCCCCGAGGGCAGCGGCCGCGCCGTCCCGGGAGCCGTGTCCACGCCCGCCCGGCAGTGGCCGATGCTCAGCGTGCTCGCCGCGACCGCGGTGGGGCTGCTGGCCACGGCGCTCGGGCAGGCCCGGTTCGGTTGCCTGGTGATCGGCGTGGCCCTGATCGCGGCGTCGGTGCTGCGGCGCGTGCTGCCCTCGGTGGGAATGCTCGCGGTGCGGTCCCGCTTCACGGACATGATCACCTACGGGGTGCTGGGCGTGGCGATCACGCTGCTGGCGCTGGTGATGGAGCCCAGGCCGCTGCTGGAGATCCCGTTCCTGGAGAGCGCTGTCCGCTTCACCGTGCGCTGAGCGCGCCGGACGGAGCGGACCCTCCCGGTCGAACGGAAGCCCGGGAACCGGCTGAGCCTTCGAAACGCCGGGGCGCGTGTGCCGCGCACCACAGGGACCCGGGGGTTGGGCCGCGCCCGGGTCGGATAGCCTGACCGCGGATGTCTCTTCACGTCAAGATTTACAGGGGAGCGGCGTCCTCCAGCACATGGGGCAGGGACGCCCCACCGCCAGCTGTCTAACGGAGAAGGCCATGACCCGCACTCCTGTGAATGTCACCGTCACCGGCGCCGCCGGCCAGATCGGCTACGCGCTGCTCTTCCGTATCGCGTCCGGTCACCTGCTCGGCGCCGACGTGCCGGTCAAGCTCCGCCTCCTGGAGATCCCCCAGGGCATGAAGGCCGCCGAGGGCACCGCCATGGAGCTCGACGACTGCGCCTTCCCGCTGCTCGCCGGCATCGACATCTTCGACGACCCGAACAAGGGCTTCGAGGGTGCCAACGTCGCGCTGCTCGTGGGCGCCCGCCCGCGCACCAAGGGCATGGAGCGCGGCGACCTGCTCGCCGCCAACGGCGGCATCTTCAAGCCGCAGGGCCAGGCCATCAACGCGCACGCCGCGGACGACATCAAGGTTCTCGTCGTGGGCAACCCGGCCAACACCAACGCGCTCATCGCGCAGGCCGCCGCCCCGGACGTACCGGCCGAGCGCTTCACCGCGATGACCCGCCTGGACCACAACCGCGCGATCTCGCAGCTGGCCGCCAAGACCGGTGCCGCCGTCTCCGACATCAAGCGCCTGACGATCTGGGGCAACCACTCGGCGACCCAGTACCCGGACATCTTCCACGCGGAGATCGCCGGCAAGAACGCCGCCGAGGTCGTGAACGACCAGGCGTGGCTCGCCGACACCTTCATCCCGACCGTCGCCAAGCGCGGCGCCGCGATCATCGAGGCCCGTGGCGCGTCCTCCGCCGCCTCGGCCGCCAACGCCGCCATCGACCACGTGCACACCTGGGTCAACGGCACCGCCGAGGGCGACTGGACCTCGATGGGCATTCCGTCGGACGGCTCCTACGGCGTCCCGCAGGGTCTTATCTCCTCCTTCCCCGTCACCTGCAAGGACGGCAAGTACGAGATCGTCCAGGGCCTGGACGTCAACGAGTTCTCCCGCGCCCGCATCGACGCCTCCGTCCAGGAGCTGTCGGAGGAACGCGACGCGGTCCGCGAGCTCGGCCTGATCTGATCCGTAATTCCCCACCGAGGAGCGCGGACACCGGCGCCACCTCGGCGAGGAGCACGACCCCAAGCGCCCCGGCCCCCACAGGCCGGGGCGCTTTGGCGTGATTCCGCCTGTCGCAAGTTGTAAGGGAAATCTAAGGTCGGTCGGTGACCGAGAGCCCGATTCCCCGCCAGTACACAGGCGCCCCGCCGGACGACCCCCGCACCGGCCGTCCCCCCGTCGACCCCGCGGTCAGCGAGGCCGGCCGGTTCCTGTGCGCGGGCACCTACCTCGACGCCGGGTACCGCGACCGCGTCATCGAGGAGCTGTACGTCCACGAGGAGCGCATCGTCGCGCCCTCCTACGGCTTCGACGCCTCGCGCGTCCTCGCCCACGCCCTGCGCGCCCGTCGCGCCGAAATCGGCTGGGCGGTCGGCATACTCGGCGCCTGGTTCGCGGGGTCCCTCCTCACCGGGGGCGCCCTCGTGGTGGTCCTCTTCCCCTTCCTGCTGCTGAGCCTCGCCGGCTGGCTCAGGGCCCGGTCCGGGCTGCTGCCGCGCCTGCTGGCCCTCGTCGTGCGGATCTACGCCTGGTGGAACCTCGCCGTCATCGTCGTCCTCGTCCTCGGCATCTGGCTGGCCCTCCTCGGCGCCTTCGGCGACGAGGACGAGGGCCCCATCGGCCTCGGCGCGCTGCTCTTCTCGCAGGGCATCGGCGGCCCGGCGGCCGGCTTCGTCCTCGGATGGGTCCCGGCGGTCTTCGCCGCGGTCGTCACCGTCGTAGGACTCCAGCGCGGCCACGTCGCCCGGACCATCGCCACCGACCTCAACCGGGAGCGCTACGCCCACCGCTCCGCCGACCCGGCGGAAGCGGAGCAAGGCGTACGGTTCGCCCGCGTACGGCAGCGCATCCTGCACGAGCAGCACGCGCCGATGATCATGTACGACATCAACGACCCGTTCGTCGGGGCCGGTGAGGCGTACCGCCCCTGGCAGGTGTCCTTCGAGCTGCGCGCCCGCGAGGACCTCGAAGCCGGCCGCGAACCGGAGCCGCTCACCAACGCCCGCATCGTGGAGCGGATCGTGCCGCTGCTGGAGCGGCTGCGGGTGCCGTCGCAGCACGGGTCCCCGCAGGCCGAGGCCGCCGTCCTGGACCGCATGCGCGAGCTGGTCGTGGACAGCTGTGTGTTCCTGCCGGGCGGAGGGCTGGACCACCGCGACGAAGGCCCGCACCTGCGGGCCGACTTCGAGGCGCACCGGGCCGCCGCGATCGAGGAGGGCGGCGAGCGCCGCCGGTACTTCCTGCGCGTCCGGGTCGGCGGCTGGGACGAGAACCTCGTCGTCACCGTGTTCGTACGGGTCCACACCCAGGGCGGGATGATGATGGTGGAGGTGGCGCCGCACGTGCTGCTGCCCGTCCACGTCGCCTTCCACAACGCGGACGCTGACGCCCACCGCTACCTGAACAACAGCCGGTTCGGGAAGGCCGTCTGGGCCCTGCGGCACACGCCCGCCTCCTTCACGGCCGCCCTCGTCACCCTGGGCCGCGGCATCGCGAGCTGGTGGCGGATCGCCACCGCCGGCAACGGCGGGGCCCGCCCGGAGGGGCCGCGGGCGTCGGTGCGCGAACTCGCCGCGCAGGACAACGGATCGCTGTTCCACCTCATGGACCTCGACCGGTACCTGAAGACCATTCAGGACCGGATCGTCGCCGGCATTACCGTGGTGCTGGACGAAGCCGGCTGGCACACCGAGGCGTTCGCGCGGCGCGCCGACGTCTACGTCGGCGCGGGCGGCACGTACATCGGGTCGATGCACGACAGCGCTGCCAGCTTCGGCGGCAGCGGGAACCACAACAGCACACACAGGGGGAGCCATGGCAACAGGTGACGGGGGCGCACACGAGCCCGCCGTGCGGATCGGCAGCGTCCACGACAGCGCGTTCAGCATCGGCGGTTCGGGCAACACCAACACCGTCCACCAGGGCGGTACGGGAGCGGACGCGCCCGGCGCGGCGGAGCTGCTGGAGGCGGTGCTCGCCCTGCGCCAGGCCCTCGTGCGGGAGGCACCGCGCGGCGCCGACCGGACCGCGCTCGACGCCGAACTGGACGGGGTCGCCGAGCAGCTGGAGGGCACCGAGGAGATCCGGCCCGGCCTGGTCACCCGGCTGCGCGAGGCGCTGGAGCGGTGGGCCCCGCTGGTGGAGTCGGTGAGCGCGGCCGCTGCCCTGGGCAGCCTGCTCGGCGCGCTGGGGGGCTGATACGTGGCTCCGGCACAGCCGCCGTCCGGCCCGCGCCGCTGGGACGCGCAGGCACAGCGCTGGGTGGTCGACCAGGCGCCGGCGGGGCCCCCGGCGGGGGCCCCGCCGGGTGGCGTCCAGGGCCTGCCGCCGCTCCCGCCGCAGCCGCCGACCGCGCCCACGCCTCCGTACGGGCCTCCGCCCGCGCCGCCGCAGCCCGGCCACGGGACCGCCGACGGGCCGCGCGGCCGGTGGCTGACCCCGGCGACGGCGGGCATCGCCGTCGCCTCCGTCGCGATCGGTGCGGCCGCCGTGTGGTTCGTGGCCCGGGACACGGGCGACGCGGACCGCGCGGGGGAGAAGAACGGGACGGTGACCTCGGGCGCGCCGACGGTGTCCGGCGGCCCGTCCACGGCCACCGGCGTCCCGTCCACCGGCGGCGGACCGACCCGGACGCCCACCCCGAGCCCCACCGCCACCGGCCCCGGCGCGGGAGCCCACGAGACGAAGCAGGACGCGGCGGGCTTCACCATCGCCGTCCCGGCGGGCTGGGCGCGCGAGGAGCTCAAGGAGGGGGTGTTCTACCGCTCGGCCGACCGGAGCGCTCTGATCCAGGTGTTCCGGGTGTCGGAGCCGGAGCTCAGCCCGCTCCAAGCGGTCAAGCAGGCCTCCACTTACCTGCGGGGCGGCACCCGGGGATACGAGGAGATCAGCGTCGGCCCGGTGTCCGGCAGCCCGAGCGCGGCCGAACTCGTCTACCAGTACGACAGCGAGGAGTCGCGCGGGGTGCGGCGCGGCGTCGAACGGGTCTTCCTCGCGGCGGACGGCACCAAGTGGGCGCTGCTGACGGCGGGCCCGGTCGCCGAGTGGCAGGTCACGCAGGACCACCACGCGGCGGCGCTGGCGGCGTTCCGCCCGACGGGCTGACGGGCTGACGGGCTGACGGGCTGACGGGCTGACGGGCCGGCCCGGCCGGTTCGCCCGTGCCCGGCCGGTTCGCCCGTGCCCGGCCGGTTCGCCCGTGCCCGGCCGGTTCGCCCGTGCCCGGCCGGGCCGCCCGCGCCCGGCCGGGTCGGGTCAGCTCTTGTACATGCCCGGCTTGTAGTGGCCCGGCACCATGCGCGTGGTGACACCGATGCGGTTCCACACGTTGATCGTCGCGATGACGGCGATCAGCTGGGCCAGCTCGCGCTCCTCGAAGTGCGCCGCGGCCTTCGCGTACACCTCGTCGGGCACGAAGCCGTCCGTCAGGACCGTGACGGCCTCGGTGAACTCGATCGCGGCGAGTTCCTTCTCCGTGTAGAAGTGCCGCGACTCCTCCCAGGCGCCCAGCTGCACGATCCGCTCGATGCTCTCACCGGCGGCGATCGCGTCCTTGGTGTGCATGTCGAGGCAGAAGGCGCAGTGGTTGACCTGGGAGGCCCGGATCTTGACCAGCTCCACCAGGGACGGCTCCAGTCCCTTGCGGGCGGCGATTTCCAGGGCCAGGACGGCCTTGTAGACCTCGGGGGCGAGCTTCGCCATGTGCATGCGCGGGGTGTGCTCGGGGGCGTGGTCGTGGGTGGGCGAGTGGGTCTGCCGGTTCTCTGCGGTGGTCGTCATGTGATCCACACTAGGAGCGAGGCGGCCCGCCGATATGGTCCATGTCCATGACGGATCCTTGGGCCACTTTCGGAGCCGACCTGCATCTGGACCTCTCTGCCGGGCGCGGCCTTCGGGCCGGGCTCACCGAGGCGCTGCGGGAGGCCGCGCGCAGCGGACGGCTGGCGGCCGGCACCCGGCTGCCGTCCTCCCGGACCCTCGCGGCGGACCTGGGCATCGCCCGGAACACGGTCGCCGAGGCGTATGCCGAGCTCGTCGCGGAGGGCTGGCTCACGGCTCGGCAGGGCTCCGGCACCCGGGTCGCCGAACGGGCCCGCCCGCGCCGGGCCGCGGCGGCCGTCCCCGTACGCCGCCCCGCGCGGAGCGGGCCCGCGTACAGCCTGATCCCCGGCACCCCGGACCTGGGCGGCTTCCCGCGCGCGGCCTGGCTGTCGGCGGCCCGGCGGGCGCTGACCGCCGCCCCGAACGAGGCCTTCGGCTACGCGACCGACGGGCGCGGCCGCGTCGAGCTGCGGCAGGCGCTGGCGGGTTACCTGGCGCGGGCGCGCGGGGTGTACGCGGACCCGGACCGGATCGTTCTGTGTGCGGGCTTCCTGCACGGGCTGCAGCTGCTCGCGGCGGTGCTGCGGGGGCGGCGGGTACGGGAGGTGGCCGTGGAGGGGTACGGACTGGACTTCCACCGGGACGTGCTGGTGCGGGCGGGGCTGCGGACCGGGCCGCTCGGGGTCGACGGCGAGGGGGCCCGTACGGGCGAGCTGACCGCGGCGGCGGGCGCGGTGCTGCTGACCCCGGCCCACCAGTTCCCGACGGGCGCGGCCCTGACCCCGGCCCGCCGCGCGGCCGCGGTCGACTGGGCCCGGACCACCGGCGGGCTGATCCTGGAGGACGACTACGACGGCGAGTTCCGCTACGACCGGCAGCCGGTGGGGGCCCTGCAGGGCCTGGACCCGGACCGGGTGGTGTACCTCGGCACGGCCAGCAAGTCCCTCGCCCCGGGGCTGCGGATCGGCTGGATGGTGGTCCCGCCGTGCCTGCTGGAGGAGGTCACCGCGGCGAAGGGGTACACGGACTGGACCTCCAGCGCGGTGGACCAGCTCACGCTGGCGGAGTTCATCCGATCCGGGGCGTACGACCGGCACGTGCGCGGCATGCGGCTGCGCTACCGGCGGCGGCGGGACGAGCTGGTGGCGGCGGTGGCCGGCCGGGTGGTGGGGGTCTCGGGGATCGCGGCGGGCCTGCACGCGGTGCTGGACCTCCCGGCGGGCACGGAGCGGTCGGTGCTGCAGTCGGCGGCCTGGCAGGACCTGGCCCTGCACGGCCTCTCCGCCTTCCGCCACCCGCAGGCGGAGGTCGCGCCGCGGGACGCGCTGGTCGTCGGCTACGGGACACCGTCGGACAGTGCGTGGTCGCCGACGCTCGCGGCGCTCGCCGCCTCGCTGCCGTGACCCTGCGGGGCGCGCAGCCGCCGGCGGGGCGCCGCCCCCCCCGGACCCCCGCGACTCACACGCCGGCGGGGCTGCTCTGCCAGGACCGCGGGCTCGGGGGCAGCGCCCCCGCAACGGTGCGGTGGGCGGGAAACCGGGCTCCGCTCAGGCAAGTGGTGGTGCTGGGGCCGGTGGCGACTTCGGTTCGCCGAAGCGGGAGAGCGCCAGGGAGCCGGCGACGGCCACCGCGAAGCCCGTCACCGCCAGCCACGTCAGGCCCTCCCGGGTGCGGTCGCCGAGCCAGACCACGCCCACCACCGCCGGGCCGACCGTCTCGCCGAGCACCAGGCCGGCCGTCGCGACCGTCACCGAGCCGCGCGCCAGCGCCGAGGTCAGGAGCAGGAACCCCGCCGCGCCGCCCAGCAGCAGCGCGTACAGGGCCGGGTCGGCGAAGTCCCACACCGAGTCGATGAGCCGCACCGAGACCTCCACCACGCCGAAGCCCGTGCCCGACCCCAGACCGAGGACCAGTGCCCGCGGCCCGTCCGGCAGCCCGCCCGCGACCGCCCCGACCAGCAGCACCAGCACCGCCACGCCCAGCAGCCCCAGCTTCAGTGCGAGCGAACCGGTCCCGGCGCCCTCCTCCCCCGCGGAGAGGCCCAGCATCAGCAGCCCCGCGCACACCACGCCCACCGCGGACCACTCCGCCGGGGACAGCCGCACCGCCATCAGCCTCGACGCGACCACCGCCGTCACCGCCAGGCTGGCGGCCAGCGCGGCCCCGACCACGTAGATCGGCACGTGCCGGAGCGCGATGATCTGCAGTACGAATCCGGCCGCGTCCAGGCCGAGGCCCAGGACGTAGCGCCACTGCCGCGCGGCCCGCAGGAACAGCGCCGCGTCCACCCCGGACCCGCTGCCCGGCTCCACCGCCCGCGTCGCGACGGCCTGCAGAACGGACGCCGTGCCGAAGCACACCGCCGCACCCAGCGCGCAAATCATCCCAATCAGCACGAACTGACTCTAGGTCACGGATCTCACGGCGGCCGGATTCCATTGGCCGGGGAGCCCGTTCTAGTCTGTCGGGAGCACGCCAGGCCCCAGGGGGAGCAGCAGACATGGACAGCAGCAGCACCAATCAGCGCCGGATGCGCTCCGGAGCCGTCGCCCTCGGAGGCATGGGCCTGCTCGCGGCCACCCTCGTGGCCTGCGGCAGCAGCGACGAACCGGACCGCCGCTGCGCCTCCCGTTCCACGCTGGAGCACCTGAACAACAAGGAGTGCAAGAGCGGCGGCACCGGCGCCTACTACTACGGCGGCCACGTGGCCGCCGGCAAGGTCTCCGGCGGCAGCTTCGACAAGTCCGCCGTCACCCGCAACGGCATCGGCGGCCACTCCAGCTCCGGCTCCAGCGGCGGCTGACCGAGACGATGCAGCGGCACACCATCGAGCCCCGCCCCGGCTGGCAGAAGACGGTCGAGGAGCAGGGGCTGATCTACCCCCTGACCCGCTACCCCGACGACTCCCTGCGCCCCTACTGGGACGAGAGCGCCTACTACTCCTTCTCGCTCCCCGAGGTCGAGGCCCTGGAGAACGTCGTCGAGGAACTGCACGCCATGTGCCTGGCCGCAGCCGCGCACATCGTCGAGCACGACCGCTTCGCCGATCTCGGCATCACCGACCCCAAGCTGGCCGCGCTGATCGCCGAGTCCTGGCGGCGGCGCGCCGAACAGCCCTCCCTCTACGGCCGTTTCGACCTGCGCTACGACGGCAGCGGCAGCCCGGCCAAGATGCTGGAGTACAACGCGGACACCCCCACCTCCCTCGTGGAGGCGGCCAGCCCGCAGTGGTTCTGGATGGAGGAACGCTTTCCCGGCGCCGACCAGTGGAACTCCCTCCACGAGCGCCTCGTCGACGCCTGGCGCCGCCAGGCGGAGCTGCTGGCGCCCGGCCCGCTGCACTTCGCGCACTCCGAGACCGACGAGCTCGGCGAGGACCTGATGACGGTCGCCTACCTCCAGGAGACCGCGGACCAGGCCGGCCTGGAGACCCACGCCCTGTCCGTCGAGCAGATCGGCTGGGACAGCCTGTCCGGCCGGTTCGTCGACGAGAAGCTCCGCTTCATCCGCAGCTGCTTCAAGCTCTACCCGTGGGAGTGGCTGGCCACGGACGAGTTCGGCCCGCAGGTCCTCGGCACCTACGACCACGGCGGCGGCTCCGGCACCACCTGCTGGATCGAACCGCTGTGGAAGATGCTGCTCTCCAACAAGGCGCTGCTCGCGATCCTGTGGGAGCTCTTCCCGGAACACCCGAACCTGCTGCCCGCCTACCTCGACGGCCCGCGCGAGCTGGCGGAGCCCGGTTCGGCCGGGTACGTGGCCAAGCCCCTCCTCGGCCGTGAGGGCGCCGGCGTCACCCTGCACGAGCCGGGCCCGGACGGGCAGCCGTTCGTACCGGAGCCGGGCGAGCGGTACTGCTTCCAGGGGCTGGCCCCGCTGCCCGACTTCGACGGCAACCGGGTGGTGCTCGGCGCGTGGGTCGTCGAGGACGAGGCGGCGGGGCTCGGGATCCGCGAATCGGCGGGGCCGGTCACGGACGAGTACGCCCGCTTCCTGCCCCACGTCATCCTCTGAGGGCGGGTCGGCCGGCCCGCTACGCCGACAGCACCGACCGGAGCTGTTCCAGCCCCCAGTCCAGGTCCTCCTTGCCGATCACCAGCGGGGGGGCGATCCGGATCGTCGACCCGTGGGTGTCCTTCACGAGCACGCCCCGCTCCATCATCTTCTCGGAGATCTCCCGGCCCGTTCCGCGGGAGGGGTGGAGGTCGACGCCCGCCCACAGGCCGCGGCCGCGCACGGCGGTGACGGCGCCCCCGCCGACGAGCATGCCCAGCTCGCGGTGGAGGTGGTCGCCCAGTTCGGTGGCCCGCTGCTGGTACTCGCCGGTCCGCAGCATCGCGATCACCTCCAGCGCGACGGCGCACGCGAGGGGGTTCCCGCCGAAGGTGGACCCGTGCTGGCCGGCCCCGAACACCCCCAGCACGTCCCGGTCGGCGACCACCGCCGACACCGGCACGACACCGCCGCCGAGCGCCTTGCCGAGGATGTAGACGTCGGGGACGACGCCCTCGTGCTCGCAGGCGAAGGTCTTCCCGGTCCGGCCGAGCCCCGACTGGATCTCGTCCGCCATGAAGAGCACGTTCCGCTCGCGGGTCAGTTCCCGTACGCCGCTCAGGTATCCGGCGGGCGGCACCAGCACCCCCGCCTCGCCCTGGATCGGCTCCAGCAGCACGGCCACGGTGTTCTCCGTGACGGCGTGGGACAGCGCGGTGAGGTCCCCGTACGGGACGATCTCGAAGCCGGGCGTGTACGGGCCGAAGTGGTCGCGTGCCTCGTGGTCCGTCGAGAAGGAGACGATCGTCGTGGTCCGCCCGTGGAAGTTGTCGGCGGCCACCACGATCTTGGCGTGGCCGTCCGGGACGCCCTTGACCTCGTAGCCCCACTTGCGGGCGGTCTTCACCGCCGTCTCCACCGCCTCCGCACCCGTGTTCATGGGCAGCACCATCTCCTTGCCGCACAGCGCGGCGAGTTCGGTGCAGAAGTCGGCGAAACGGTCGTGGTGGAAGGCGCGCGAGGTGAGCGTGACCCGCTCCAGCTGGTCCCGTGCGGCGTCGATCAGACGGCGGTTGCCGTGCCCGAAGTTGAGCGCCGAGTACCCGGCGAGCATGTCGAGGTACCTGCGGCCTTCCACGTCGGTCATCCACGCGCCTTCCGCGGACGCGACGACGACGGGCAGCGGGTGGTAGTTGTGCGCGCTGTGCGCGTCGGCGGAGCGGATGGCATCAGCTGTTGTCGACACGGGGTCTCCGATCGTCCGTCTGGCCGGTGAAGCGGTGACGAGGGTGGCGTCACCTTCTTATCGTCGCTCGTATCCCGGACGCAGAAACCTGTTCCGCGGCGCGCCCGCCGGGTGAGTGAGTCCGCGGTGGCCGGGCGGGGCCACCGCGGGCGAACGCGGCAGATGTGCGTGCATGCCCCCTCCCCGCAGGCGACACTGCGGACTGGCTCATCTAGGGTGTTCGGTACGCACGGCGACTGGCGTACGGAGAACCAACTCCGGGGGAGTCGTGCGCGCTCGACCGCATACAGGGCCGCTCGCCTGGGCCTCGCGGGGTACCGATCACATCGACCCCGGAGGAGCCCGCCATGTCCGCGAGCCGCCATCCCGCCCTGTCCGCGACCGATCCCGAACTGGCGTCCTACGTCGCCGCGGAGGAAGTCCTCCAGGCGGAGACGCTGCGCCTGATCCCCAGCGAGAACTACGTGTCCGCGGCCGTCCTCGAAGCCTCCGGCACCGTGCTGCAGAACAAGTACAGCGAGGGCTACCCCGGCCGCCGCTACTACGAGGGCCAGCAGAACATCGACCGGGTCGAGGCCCTCGCGATCGAGCGGGCCAAGGGCCTGTTCGGGGTGGACCACGCCAACGTGCAGCCGTACTCCGGCTCCCCGGCCAACCTGGCCGTGTACCTGGCCTTCGCGCAGCCCGGCGACACGGTCATGGGCATGGCGCTGCCGATGGGCGGCCACCTGACGCACGGCTGGGGCGTCTCGGCGACGGGCTCGTGGTTCCGCGGCGTGCAGTACGGCGTCCGCACCGACACGGGACTGATCGACTACGAGGCCGTGCGCGAGCTGGCCCTCGCCGAGCGGCCCAAGGTGATCTTCTGCGGTGGCACGGCCCTGCCGAGGACCATCGACTTCGCCGCCTTCGCGGAGATCGCGCGCGAGGCGGGCTCGGTCCTGGTCGCGGACGTCGCCCACATCGCCGGCCTGATCGCGGGCGGCGCGCACCCGTCTCCGGCCGGCCACGTGGACGTCATCTCCACCACGACCCACAAGACCCTGCGCGGTCCGCGCGGCGCGATGCTGATGTGCCGCGAGGAGCACGTGAAGGCGATCGACAAGGCCGTCTTCCCCGGTCTGCAGGGCGGCCCGCACAACCAGACGACGGCGGGCATCGCGGTGGCGCTGCACGAGGCGGCGCAGCCGTCCTTCGTCCGGTACGCGCACGCCGTCGTGGCCAACGCCAAGGCGCTGGCCGCGGCACTGCTGGAGCGGGGCTTCGACCTGGTGTCGGGCGGTACGGACAACCACCTGATCCTGATCGACCTGACGGGCAAGGAGGTGCCGGGCAAGGTCGCGGCCAAGGCGCTGGACCGGGCGGGCATCGTCGTGAACTACAACACGGTGCCGTTCGACCCGCGCAAGCCGTTCGATCCCTCGGGGGTGCGGATCGGCACGCCGTCGCTGACGTCCCGGGGGCTGACCACGGAGCACATGCCGGTGGTCGCCGACTGGATCGCCCGCAGCGTGGACGCGGCGGCCAAGGGCGACGAGCCGGCCCTCGCCACGATCCGCGCGGAGGTCGCCGACCTCATGGCCGCCTTCCCGGCCCCGGGCCTGCCGCTGTCGTAGTCCTGCGGCACCACTGCCG
This sequence comes from Streptomyces sp. NPDC023541, assembly GCF_055559995.1. Lineage (NCBI taxonomy): Bacteria > Bacillati > Actinomycetota > Actinomycetes > Kitasatosporales > Streptomycetaceae > Streptomyces > Streptomyces sp. NPDC023541. The sequence goes on along the minus strand of NZ_JBVHJO010000005.1, from coordinate 242,492 downwards.
GGGGCTCCGCCCCCGGCCCCCGCGCCGCAATCGCCTGCGGGCTGAAAATCCGGCCCCGCCGGCGATTGAGGCGCGGGTGTGGGCAGCGGCCACGGGCATCGCGCAGGGGACGGAACCGGCCGACGGCGGGCACGAGCCCGTCCCGCACCTGAGAGAATGGGGCCATGGCTTCTGATCGTCCTCGCGCGCTCTCCGGCATCCAGCCCACCTCCGGTTCGTTCCACCTCGGGAACTACCTCGGAGCCATCCGCCAGTACGTCGCCCTCCAGGAGACGCACGACGCGTTCTACATGGTCGTCGACCTGCACGCGATCACCATGCCCCAGGATCCGAAGGACCTGCGCGCGAACACCCGCCTCTCCGCCGCGCAGCTGCTCGCCGCCGGCCTGGACCCGGAGCGCTGCACGCTCTTCATCCAGAGCCACGTCCCCGAGCACGCGCAGCTCGGCTGGGTGATGAACTGCATCACCGGTTTCGGTGAGGCCAGCCGGATGACGCAGTTCAAGGACAAGTCCGCCAAGGGCGGCGTCAACAGCGCCAGCGTCGGCCTCTTCACGTACCCGATCCTCCAGGTCGCCGACATCCTGCTGTACCAGGCGAACGCCGTCCCGGTCGGCGAGGACCAGCGCCAGCACATCGAGCTGACCCGCGACCTGGCCGAGCGCTTCAACGGCCGCTTCGGCCGGACCTTCACCCTCCCGGCGGCCCACATCGTCAAGGAGGTCGCGAAGATCTACGACCTCCAGGACCCGGCGATCAAGATGTCGAAGTCGGCGTCGTCCCCGAAGGGCCTGATCAACCTCCTCGACGAGGCCAAGGTCACCGAGAAGAAGATCAAGAGCGCGGTCACCGACACCGAGGCCGAGATCCGGTTCGACACCGAGAAGAAGCCCGGCGTCAGCAATCTGCTCACGATCTACTCCACCCTCACGGGTGAGTCGATCCCCGCCCTGGAGGAGAAGTACGCCGGCAAGGGCTACGGCGCGCTGAAGACGGACCTGGCCGGCGTGATGGTCGATTTCGTCACACCCTTCAAGCAGCGCACCCAGGAGTACCTGGACGACCCGGAGACCCTGGACTCCATCCTGGCCAAGGGCGCGGAGAAGGCCCGCGCGGTGGCCGCGGAGACCCTCGCGCAGGCGTACGACCGGCTGGGTCTGCTGCCCGCCAAGCACTGACGAACGCACCTACGGAAAGACGGCTCTGGCACGAAGAGGGGTCCTGGCCGCACACTGGGGCGGCAGGAGTCCACAGGGACAAGCGGAGGAGAGATTCGTGGGGACCGTAACGCTCGGCGTTTCGATCGCGGTCCCGGAGCCGTACGGCAGCCAGCTCCAAGAGCTGCGCGCGGGCTTCGGGGACGCCGCCGCGCACGGCATCCCCACGCACGTCACCCTCGTACCGCCGACCGAGGTGGAGGCGGACCGGCTCCCGGCGATCCGGGCCCACCTGACCCAGGTGGCGGCCGCCTTCCGCGCCTTCCCGATGCGGCTGGAGGGGACGGGAACCTTCCGGCCCGTCTCGCCGGTCGTCTTCGTCCGGATCGCCGAGGGTGCCGCGGGCTGCACCCGGCTCCAGGGCGAGGTCCGCGACCCCTCCGGGCCGCTCAGCCGCGAGCTGGCCTTCCCGTACCACCCGCACGTCACCGTCGCCCACGGAATCTCCGAAGAGGCGATGGACCTGGCGTTCACCACGCTGGCCGAGTACGCCGCCGAATGGGTCTGCGCCGGGTTCGCCCTCTACGAGCAGGGCTCCGACGGGGTCTGGCGCAAGCTGCGCGAATACCCGTTCGGGAAGGGGCCCATAGGCGTTCCGGCGCAGCCGGGTTCTCCCGTGGACCAGTCCGCCGGGGCAACCGTACGGCCTTCCTGACGGAGCGGGCGCAGGGTCAGCCGGGCGGTGCGCCGGGCACGGAACCTCAGCCTCCGCAGGACCAGGGTGTGGAACGGACGCCCCGTCGAGGGCGCTGGGCGAAAAGTCACAATCGACGACCGTAGTCCCTGAAACCGACAATCCCGGCTATTTCCGGCGTCTCATTTACGGTGACCCCATGGACTGGCTGACGAAACTCCCGGTGGTCGGGCCGCTGGCGGGTCGTCTCATGAAGACGCACGCGTGGCGCTCCTACGAACGCCTCGACCGCGTGCACTGGACCCGGCTCGCCGCCGCGATCACCTTCATCAGCTTCCTCGCGCTCTTCCCCCTGATCGCCGTGGCCGCGGCGGTCGGGGCGGCGCTGCTCAGCGACGAGCAGCTGGACAAGCTGGAGAAGGCCTTCGCCGAACAGGTCCCCGGCATCTCCGACCAGCTCGACATCGGGGGACTCGTCGCGAACGCCGCCACGATCGGCCTCGTCGCCGGCGCCCTCCTCCTCTTCACCGGCATCGGCTGGGTGGGCTCGATGCGGGACTGCCTGCGCGCGGTGTGGGAGAAGGACGACGAGGACGAGGGGAACCCCATCGTCCGCAAGGGCAAGGACGGGCTCGTCCTGCTCGGCCTCGGCGCAGTGGGCCTGGTCTCGGCGGCGGCCTCGATCCTCGGGTCCAGCGCGGTCGGGAAGTCCGCCGACCTGCTGGGCATCCCGCGCGAGGGCCCGGGCGGCGCGCTGCTGCGCGCCTTCGCCTTCCTCGTCGGCGTGGTGGCCGCCTTCCTGGTGCTGCTCTACCTCCTGACCCTGCTCCCCGGCGTCGAACCGCCCAGGCGCCGCCTGATCGAGGCGGCGCTGATCGGCGCCGCCGGCTTCGAGCTGCTGAAGCTGCTCCTCAGCGGCTACATGCGCGAGGTCGCCGCCAAGAGCATGTACGGCGCCTTCGGCGTGCCGATCGCCCTGCTGCTCTGGATCAACTTCATGGCGAAGCTGCTGCTGTACATCTCCGCCTGGACGGCCACCCGCGGCGACGGGGACGGCGAGGGGGAGTCGGACGGTGACGGCGCCGAGGCTCCCCCGCCGGCGGAGCAGGAGTCGGCCGCCGGGCGGTGAGGTGCGCGAAACCCCGGGTGCGGGCTCGGAGAACCCGTTCGGGTGAACCCGTGGCACGGGACCGATCGGCCGGGCCGCCCCTGGAGCGCTCATGTCCGTCTCCCGCCGTACGCGCGATTTCCTGACCACGACCGCCGCCGCACTGCTCCTGTCCGGGCCGGAACCTCCTAGACGAGCTCCTCGTCGTGGCCCAGGCTGCGCCGGCCGCGGGGCCAGCGGCGGTTGACCACGAAGGCGCCGCCCGCCAGGACGGCGAGCGCACCGCCCGCGACGCCCAGCGCGGTGCTGACACCGCCGGCCGGGCCCACGCCGTGTCCCGACGCGTTGTTCTCGTGCGACTGGGCGGGCGAGCCGTGCGGGGAGGTGTCCGCGCTCTTCGGCGGCACCAGCTCACCCACCGGCTTGACCTTCCCGGCCGCGGCGAAGCCCCAGTCGAAGAGCGCGGCGGTTTCCTCGTAGACCGAGTTCGCGCCGCCCGCACCCGGGTTCATCACGGTGACCAGCAGCTTCCGGGAGCCCTGCTGCGCCGCGCCCGTGAAGGTGGAGCCCGCCATGGTCGTGTTGCCGTTCTTCACCCCGGCGATGCCCTTGTACGGAGAGATGCCGCCCACGCCCGTCATCAGCCGGTTGGTGTTCTGGATCTCGAAGTAGTCCCGCGGCTTACCCGGCTCCTGCAGGCCGGGGAACTTCGCGCTCGCCGTGCCGCAGTACTCCCGGAAGTCCTGCTTCTGCAGTCCGGAGCGGGCGATCAATGTGAGGTCGTACGCGCTCGACACCTGGCCCGGGGCGTCGTACCCGTCGGGCGACACCACGTGGGTGTCCAGCGCCTGGAGCTCCTCCGCGTGGGCCTGCATGTCCTTGACGGTCTTCTCGACGCCGCCGTTCATGGCCGCAAGCACGTGCACGGCGTCGTTCCCCGACCGCAGGAACACCCCCAGCCACAGGTCGTGGACGGAGTACTCGTGGTCCTCCTTGACCCCGACCAGGCTGCTGCCCGGGCCCACGCCGTCCATGTCCTGGTCGGTGACCTTGTGGACCTGCTCCTTGGGCAGGCCCGGCAGCAGGGTGTCCGCGAAGAGCATCTTCATCGTGGAGGCGGGGGGCAGCCGCCAGTGCGCGTTGTACGCCGCCAGGACCTCGCCGGACTCGGCGTCCGCCACGATCCACGACCGGCCGGTGAGGTTGGTCGGCAGGGCGGGCGCGCCGGGCAGCAGGTTCACCTGCGTCCCGGGCTGGCCGAGCAGGGACCCGCCGACCGTGGACATCGACGCGGGTGGTGCGGGCGCTGCCGGAGCCTTGGCGGCCCCGCCCTTCCCGTCGGCCGGCGGGGTCGGCGCGGCGTCCGCGGGCGCCACCAGCATGGTGGGCACCAGCAATGCGGCGATGAGGACCGTCAGAGCGGTCGTCTTGGCAGACACGCAGGTGAAAGTACATCCCGATGAGCTGGACGGCGTCGCGGACCGGCCCGTTCGCGGCAACCAACCCCGGGACAGCCCACCCCGGCGCGTCCGTCCCGGGGAGGAAACCGATACTGAGGACATGAAACTCAGCCGTGCCGCTTCCTGGTTCCTGCTCGCCTTCGGAGTGTGGACCTGGTTCATCTGGGTGTCTTTCGTCCGGAACCTGTGGAAGAACGGCAGTGGCCTGGCCTTCGACACCGCGGGCGACCCCACTGCCTACTTCTGGGTCCACCTGGCGCTCGCGGTGTCGTCCTTTCTCCTGGGGACGGCGGTCGGGGTGATCGGGTTGCGTGGGGTCCTGGCGCTGCGGCGCGGATCACGTTCCGGCGCCGAGGGCGGTGCGGCATGACGATCGTGATCTTCGCGCTGGTCGCACTGGCGGTCTGCGCCCTGCTGGTCGCGGTGCACCGCTGGCTGTGGATCCGGCTGGTCCGTGACACCACCGCCCCCGGCGGCCTGCCCCGCCGCGTCGGCACCGCGTTGACCATCGCCCTGCCCCTCCTGTCCGTGGCCGCCCTGACCGCGGGCCGGGCCGGGGCGCCCTTCTGGTTTCAGCAGACGGTGTCCTGGCCGGGGTACCTGTGGCTCGCGGTGCTCCTGTACCTGACCCTGACGATGCTGGTCGCAGAGCCGATCCGCGCGCTGTTGCTCCGCCGTCTGGCCCACCGCGACCCCTCCGGGGCGGTAGCGGCACCTCCGTCGGCGCATTGCGCTCCTTCGTCCGCCACCGCCGAATCCGGCACGGCCACGGCCACCGCGTCGTCGTCCTCCGCCGGGGCCGGGGCGGAGCCCGGCGCGGTGCTGGCCGCGGACGGCGCGCCCCGGGGAGCGGTCCCGGCGGCACCGGGCGGCGGCCTCAGCCGGCGCACCTTCGTCGCGCGCACGGTGGGCGGCGCGGCCGCCGCCGTCGCCCTCGGCACCGTCGGCAACGGCGCGTACGGAGTGCTGCGCGGGCCCGGTGTGCGGCGCGTCCAGGTCCCCCTGGCCAAACTGCCGCGCGCGGCCCACGGCTTCCGGATCGCCGTCGTCAGCGACGTCCACCTCGGCCCGGTGCTCGGGCGCGCCCATGCCCAGCGCATCGTCGACACGGTCAACCGCACCCAGCCCGACCTCATCGCCATCGTCGGCGACCTCGTCGACGGCAGCGTCCCCGACCTCGGGCCGGCGGCGGAGCCGCTGCGCGGGCTGACCGCCCGCCACGGCTCCTTCTTCGTCACCGGCAACCACGAGTACTTCTCCGGCGCCGAGCAGTGGGTCGAACACGTCCGCGAGCTCGGCCTGACCCCGCTGGAGAACGCCCGACGCGCCCTGCCGCACTTCGACCTCGCGGGCGTCAACGACATCCAGGGGGAGCGGGAGGAGAGCGGCCCCGACTTCCAGGCCGCCCTCGGCGACCGCGACCGGACTCGGGCCGCCGTCCTCCTCGCCCACCAGCCGGTGGTCATCCACGACGCCGTCCGGCACGGCGTCGACCTGCAGCTCTCCGGACACACCCATGGCGGGCAGCTCTGGCCCGGCAACTTCCTCGCCGAACTCGCCAACCCCACCGTCGCCGGGCTGGAGCGCTACGGCGACACCCAGCTCTACGTCTCCCGCGGGGCCGGTGCCTGGGGGCCGCCGGTCCGCGTCGGCGCGCCGTCCGACATCACAGTCGTCGAACTCGCCTCGTACCAGGCCTGACCCGCCCCGATCGCCAACCGGCCGCGCACGAACCGAACTTCCGGCGGCTGATATTCCGTGAGGGGACATCCGTCAATGGGAGCTCGACCGGTTCTCATCGGATGAGGGCTGCGGGTCCGAGGCCTTGCGCCGGCCGGCCGCCGTCTGGGCCATGCCCGGCAGGAAGTCCGCGAACAGCTCGTGGACCTCGCGCACCAGTGGCCGCAGCACGCGGAAGCGGGCCAGCACGATGCCCCGCGTCGTGAGCTGCGCGCCGCGTTCGGCGAGCCGCCGCGACTTCTCGCTGTCCGGGGAGCGGTCGAAGACCCAGTACAGGACCAGGCCCATCTGCGAGAGCCACATCAATTCCGGCAGTACGTCGGCCAGCTCGGCCGGCACCTTGGTCTTCGCACCCGCCAGCACCTCGCGGTGGATGTCGATCGCGGCCTTGCGCGCCGGTTCCGACTCCGGTGAGAAGGGGCTCAGCGGACTTTCGGGGTCCGCCGCGTTCTTGAAGAACTGAGAGGCGAACTCGTGGTACGGGGCGCCGATGTCCAGCCAGCTCGTCAGTACGCCCGCGAGCCGCTTCTGCAGGTCGGTCTCGTTGTCCAGGATGGGCCGGACCGCCGCCTGGTGGGCGGCGCTGATCCGGTCGTAGAAGCCCTGGACCAGGTGTTCCTTCGACTCGAAGTAGTAGTAGGCGTTGCCGACCGAGACACCGGCTTCCTTCGCGATGCCCCGCATGGTCGTCTTGTCGAAGCCGCGCTCCTGGAAGAGGCGGAGCGCGGTTTCGAGGATGAGCGTGCGGGTCTGCTCGCTCTTGGGAGCCTTCTGATCAGTCACGGTGTATGAGCCTATCGGGGGGCGGGGCACTGGTCGTCACAGGCCGGTCCCCCGACGGCCCCGGACTGCCCGTCGGTGCGCACGGCCTGCCGCCACGCGGAGGCCGTGAACATGGCGGCCCGGGCGAACGGGCGGCCGGCCGGCGTCGCCAGCCAGTTCGCCTTCGGCCGGTGTTCGACCAGTGCCCACAGGCACACGATGAAGGCGTCGGTCCCGGTCCACACCTGCCCGGAGTCCCCCACGGCGGTGATCTCCCGGAGCGTCGAGGCGTGGTCGAGCCGCGGGAACCGCCGCCGCGCCTCCCAGGACGCGGCGGGGACCAGGGTGATCGGGAGGAGCCGGCGCTGCGCGAGCAGCCAGTGCCGGATGTGCACGCACAGCGGGCAGTCGGCGTCGTAGAGGACGGTCAGGTGCCGCACGGCCCCGGTGTGCGCCACGGCTCAGGCCCCGACCGGCGCGGTCCACCCCTGCGGGGCGACGGGCGGGGTCTGCTGGCGCTCCATGATGCCCCGGCGGCGCATCCTGTTCAGCGCCCATACGTTGCCGAGGTGCATGACGCCCAGGACCAGCAGGACGACGCCGAGCTTGACCGAGAGCGCCTCGAAGAGGGCGCGGGCGGTGTCGACCTCCTCGCCCGAGCGCAGGTAGAGGGTCACGAACCCGATGTTGACGAGGTAGAAGCCGACCACGAGCAGCTGGTTGACGGCGTCCGCGAGCTTCTCGTTGCCCTGGAGGACGTCGCCGATGAAGACGCGGCCGTTGCGGCTGAGCGTGCGCGCCACCCAGACGGTGAGGCCGATGCTGATGAGCAGGTAGATGACGTATGCGACCACGGTGAGGTCCACAGCCTCAGCCCCCTTGAACGTGTTCAAACGCTGACGTCGATGACTCTAGGGCCTTTTTTGAACAAGTTCAAGCGAGTGTCCGCTCGCGTCGGACGTCCCGGGAACGCGCGCGGGCCCCGGCCGTGAGGCCGGGGCCCGAAGCGTCGCGCGTGACCCTCACATGCTGAGCGCACGCGCGTGGTTGAGCTGCGACATCACCCAGTGGTAGGTGTTCACGTCCACCGCCGGGATCATCGTGGAGTGGTGGCGGCCGCCACTGGTCACCGTGACCTGGATGTAGCCGGTGGTGGTCTTCTCCTTCATCAGGAGGAAGAGCAGGCCGAGCAGGCAGAACAGGAAGAAGACGATCGCCAGCACGATGGCGTGGGGCGGGATCTTCTCCTCGGTGCGCGAGAAGTCGGTCGCGTTCCACATCGCGCCCCTGAGCGGCATGGGGCCCGACGGGGTGATGATCTGATCGCCGGCGATCGTGATGTCGCCGAGGGCGAAGCCGGCGCCGCCGACCGGCGCGGCGGGGTATCCGCCGGGGACGGACATGCCCGCGCCGCCGATGGTCGGCTGGTACGCCGGGGCCGCCGGGTAGGGCTGGGGGTATCCGTAACTGGCTTCGCCGGGACCCCACTTGTAGTCGCCCTGGCCGGGGACGCCGGGCGGGCCGCCCTGACCGGCGGGATCGCTCGTGTACGGGTTCGGCTGCTGCTCGCTCATACGGCCGATCCTTCCACAGGCACCCCCGCCGTGTATCCCGGGTTCAGCAGCTCGGTGGCCCCGGCCGGAGGACCGCCCGACCAGCCGGCTGAACCGCCGCTGTCGGCCTCGCCCGCGACGCACGAGGGCCCCGCCCCCGGACGACCGGGGACGGGGCCCTCGTACGGGCAGGGACCGGGAGGTCAGAAGCGGCGCGTGATCAGCGCACGCTTGACTTCCTGGATCGCCTTGGTGACCTCGATGCCGCGCGGGCACGCGTCGGTGCAGTTGAAGGTCGTGCGGCAGCGCCACACGCCGTCCTTGTCGTTCAGGATCTCCAGCCGCTGCTCGCCGGCCTCGTCACGCGAGTCGAAGATGAAGCGGTGCGCGTTGACGATCGCCGCCGGGCCGAAGTACTGGCCGTCGTTCCAGAACACCGGGCACGAGGACGTGCACGCGGCGCACAGGATGCACTTGGTGGTGTCGTCGAAGCGCTCGCGGTCCTCGGCGGACTGCAGGCGCTCGCGCGTCGGCTCGTTGCCCTTGGTGACCAGGAACGGCATGACGTCCCGGTACGCCTGGAAGAAGGGCTCCATGTCGACGACGAGGTCCTTCATCACCGTGAGGCCCTTTATGGCCTCGACGGTGATCGGCTTCTCGGGGTTGATGTCCTTGATCAGCGTCTTGCAGGCGAGCCTGTTCTTGCCGTTGATCCGCATCGCGTCCGAGCCGCAGATGCCGTGCGCGCACGAGCGGCGGAAGGTCAGCGTGCCGTCCAGGTCCCACTTGATCTTGTGGAGACCGTCGAGCACGCGCTCCTTCGGGTCGATCTCGATCTGGAAGTCCTGCCACTGCGCCTCGTCCGAGATCTCGGGGTTGAAGCGGCGGATCCGGAAGGTGACCGTGATGTACGGGGAGGCCGCGGACGCCTCTTCCGTCTTGTCCAGGGTGGGGGTAGCCATCAGTACTTACGCTCCATCGGCTGGTAGCGGGTCGTGACGACCGGCTTGTAGTCGAGCCGGACCGAGTCCGAGCCGTCGGCTCCGACCTCGCGGTACGCCATGGTGTGGCGCATGAAGTTGACGTCGTCGCGGTTGGGGTAGTCCTCGCGGTAGTGACCGCCGCGGGACTCCTTGCGCGCCAGGGCGGACACGGCCATGACCTCGGCCAGGTCGAGCAGGTTGCCCAGCTCGATGGCCTCCAGGAGGTCCGTGTTGAAGCGCTTGCCCTTGTCCTGGACGGACACGTTCTTGTAGCGCTCGCGCAGCTCCGCGATCTTCTCGACCGCGGTCTTGATGGTCTGCTCCGTGCGGAACACCATCACGCACGCGTCCATCGTCTCCTGGAGCTCCAGGCGCAGGTCGGCGACCCGCTCCTTGCCCGTGGAGTTGCGCAGGTGCTCGACGAGGTCGACCACCTGCTGCGCCGGGTTCTCGGGGAGCTCGACGTAGTCGTTCTCCTGCGCGTACTTGGCGGCGGCGATACCGGAGCGCTTGCCGAAGACGTTGATGTCCAGCAGCGAGTTGGTGCCCAGGCGGTTCGCGCCGTGCACCGACACGCACGCGACCTCGCCGGCCGCGTACAGGCCCGGGACGACGGTGGTGTTGTCCGCCAGGACCTCACCCTCGACGTTGGTCGGGATGCCGCCCATGGCGTAGTGCGCGGTGGGCTGGATCGGAATCGGGTCCGTGTACGGCTCGATGCCCAGGTAGGTGCGCGCGAACTCGGTGATGTCCGGGAGCTTGGCGTCGAGCTGCTCCGGCGGGAGGTGCGTGAGGTCCAGGTACACGTGGTCACCGGCCGGACCGCAGCCGCGGCCCTCACGGATCTCGGTGTAGATGGAGCGCGAGACGACGTCACGGGACGCGAGGTCCTTCATGACCGGCGCGTACTTCTCCATGAAGCGCTCGCCGTCCTTGTTGCGGAGGATGCCGCCCTCACCGCGGGCGCCCTCCGTCAGCAGGATGCCCATGCGCCAGATGCCCGTCGGGTGGAACTGGAAGAACTCCATGTCCTCCAGCGGCAGGCCGCGGCGGTAGCAGGCCGCCTGGCCGTCACCCGTGAGGGTGTGCGCGTTGGAGGTCACCTTGAAGAACTTGCCGGTGCCGCCGGAGGCGTAGATGACGGCCTTGGCCTGGAACACGTGGATCTCGCCGGTGGCGAGCTCGTACGCGACCACACCGGCCGACTTCTTGACGCCGTCCTCCTCGACCAGGAGCTGGTCCAGGACGTAGAACTCGTTGAAGAACTCCACGCCCTCCTTGACGCAGTTCTGGTACAGCGTCTGGAGGATCATGTGACCGGTGCGGTCCGCGGCGTAGCAGGACCGGCGGACCGGTGCCTCGCCGTGGTTGCGCGAGTGGCCGCCGAAGCGGCGCTGGTCGATGGTGCCGTCCGGGGTGCGGTTGAACGGCAGGCCCATCTTCTCCAGGTCGAGGACCGCGTCGATGGCCTCCTTCGCCAGGATCTCGGCGGCGTCCTGGTCGACCAGGTAGTCACCGCCCTTGACCGTGTCGAAGGTGTGCCACTCCCAGTTGTCCTCCTCCACGTTCGCCAGCGCTGCGGCCATGCCGCCCTGCGCGGCGCCCGTGTGGGAGCGGGTGGGGTAGAGCTTCGTCAGCACCGCGGTGCGGCTGCGCTTGGTCGCCTCGATGGCGGCGCGCATGCCGGCGCCACCTGCGCCGACGATGACGGTGTCGTACTTGTGGATCTTCATTGGTTTCGCCTCAGCCCCGTTGCCTAGCGGATGTTCGGGTCGAAGGTGAAGATCACCAGCGTGCCCAGAAGGATGGTGAACACCGTGGCGGTGTAGAGCAGGCCCTTCAGCCACAGCCGCGTGTTGGCACGCTCCGCGTAGTCGTTGATGACGGTACGCAGGCCGTTGGCGCCGTGCAGCATCGCCAGCCACAGCATCAGCAGGTCCCAGACCTGCCAGAACGGGGACGCCCAGCGGCCGGCCACGAAGGCGAAGCCGATCTTGGAGACGCCGCCGTCGAGCACCAGCTGGATCAGCAGGTGGCCGATGACGAGGACGACGAGCACGATGCCCGAGAGGCGCATGAAGAGCCACGCGACCATCTCGAAGTTGCCGCGGGTCGAGCGGGGCGTCTTGCCCGTGCGCTTGCGCGGCGCCTCGATGTAGGGCGCGGGGTTGTCCACGTCGTAGAGGGAAACACCCTCCACGTCGCCGATGGCCTTGGCGGAAGAAGTGTCAGAGGACATGCGCGTCACTTCCCGAACAGTTCAGCGGCTGCGTGGCCGAGTACGGGGTAGAGGGCCCCGACCATCAGCACGACCCAGATGCCCACGACCCACCAGAGCATCGTCTTCTGGTGGCGCGGGCCCTTGGACCAGAAGTCCACGGCGATGACACGGAGACCGTTGAGCGCGTGGAACAGGATTGCGGCGACGAGGCCGTACTCCAGCAGCGCGACGATCGGAGTCTTGTAGGTAGCCACGACATCGTCGTACGCCTCGGGTGAGACGCGGACGAGAGCGGTGTCGAGGACGTGTACGAACAGGAAGAAGAAGATGAGGACGCCGGTGACTCGATGAGCCACCCAGGACCACATTCCTTCCCGGCCGCGGTACAACGTTCCAGCCGGCACGGAAAACCCTCCGGAAGCGGGGCGGGGGCCAGCCGGCTTCTTTGTCGGTCGGGCCCGGCCGGGTACGGTCCACCGGCCCCGGACATCGTAGCGACGAGTTGTCGGTTCCCTCGCCCGGGGTCCGGCTGTGTGATCAAACAGGCACGTACGGGCTATCCCACAGGGGCGAATAGCCCGGTTTCGACCGTAGGGGCCCCGTCGGAGCGGGTCAGTCGGCGCGTCACGTCCAGGAGCCGGGACTGCGCGACACGGCGCAGCTCGTCCGCGGAGAGCGAGCGCTCCTCGTCCACCTCGTGCCCCATCCGCCGGCGGATCGCCTCCAGCAGCTGGTCGGCCTGCTCCTCCGGCGGGTGCCCGTCCAGGCAGATCACGAAGGCGTGGCCGAACTTGCGTTCGTACTCCGCGTGGGCCGCGTCGAGCGCCAGCAGCGCCGCGTAGGACGCCCCGTGGTCCAGCTCGGCCGAGTGCTCCGCGGCCAGCGCCTCGGTCAGATCGGTCTGCGAGAGGTCGTACGAGGCCTCGTCCGCGGCGGCGAGCAGGGCACCCGCGTCGGGGTAGGGGCGGTGTGCCGCCACCCGGTGCGCCCAGCGGCGGCTTCCGCAGCAGTGCAGGAGGACCGCCCGGGCGGCCCCGGGGGACAGGGCGTTGAACCGCGCCAGTCCGGGGCCGTGGGCCGGGTCGGGGCAGCCGCGGGCCTGTGCCGGAAGGTGGCTGGACAGCGGGGGGCTCCTCGGGGCGTGGCGCGGGTGTCCCGCCACGCTATCGACGCAGGGCGCGGTGTGTCGTACCCATGCGGGGATTTCACCCGGAAGTGAACCGAAAGGATGACGTGAGCGCCACGGACAGGCATGGTGGGATGCCCGAAAGGGGGAGGGCGACCGAGGCCGCCACCCCCCACAGGAGAGGCCCCGGCCGCCATCCGTCACGGGCTCGTGCGACAAGCCCGTACCCCTGTCAGCGCCAGGGGTGCGTTTTGTGTCACACCTCGCTCCGCGCAGGATTGGTTGCACGTTGTATCACTCGTGGACGAGAGGTGCTTGAAGGCCGTAACGTGCTGATTTGCGCCACACGTACAGGACAGTGAACGGGTTGGGGACTTTGCTGGGGGACGACGCGGAGCTGACCGCCGCGGTGCTCGCGGCACAGGACGGCGACGAGAACGCGTTCCGTGCTGTGTACCGCGCCGTGCACCCACGCCTGCTCGGTTACGTACGCACGCTCGTCGGGGACGGCGACGCCGAGGACGTGACCTCCGAGGCCTGGCTGCAGATAGCCCGCGACCTCGACTCCTTCACCGGCGACGCCGACCGCTTCCGCGGCTGGGCCGCCCGGATCGCCCGCAACCGGGCCCTGGACCACATACGCATGCGCGGCCGCCGGCCCGTCATCGGCGGCGACGACACCGAGCTGACGAGCTGGGCCGCCGAGTGCGACACGGCCGGCGCGGCGATGGAGTCCCTCGACACCGGGCGCACCATGGCGCTCATAGCCCAGCTGCCCCAGGACCAGGCCGAGGCCGTCGTGCTGCGGGTGGTGGTCGGCCTCGACGCCAAGAGCGCGGCCGAGACCCTGGGCAAGCGGCCCGGCGCCGTCCGCACCGCCGCGCACCGCGGACTGAAGAAGCTGGCGGAACTGCTCGCCGCGCAGGGCGCGGACAGCGGCTTCGAGGCCGGTCCGGGCACCGGCGACAAGGCGGGCGTCACGGTCGGCCATAATGCCGATGGCCATGCGTGGGACGGCGGGGGCGGGAGGGATCTCGACGCCGTACCCGCACAGCGTGGCCGGGGCGGGAGCTACGCGGAACAAACCGGTGTGACGCATTCACGTTGGCGGACGCAGAAGGACATGTGATGGCCGACGAGCGCGACAGGTGGCTGGACGAGGCCGCGGCGGAAGCATTCCTGCGCGGCGGACCGACGGAACCTGCGGGGCCGGCCGCCGACACGCGTGCCGCGATGGAGGCCGCCCGGCTGCGGGCCGCCCTGGACGCTCTGGCCGCGATGGCGGTGCCGGCGCCCACGGGCACGGAACTGCCCGGCGAGGGCGCGGCGGTGGACGCCTACCGCGCGGCGCGCGGCGCCGTGCGCCCCACTGCCGTGCGCCCCACTGCCGTGCGCCCCGCCGCCGTGCCGTCCGCGGCCGACGGGTCCGGTGAACCCCTGGTCGACCTCGGCCATGTCATCCCCGCGCCCGCGCCCGCCCGCCGGCGGGCCCGGACCGTGGGCTTCGGCCTGGCCGCGGCCCTCGCGAGCGTCGCCGCCGGCGGACTGGCCGCGGCGGCCGGCGCCGGGCTGCTGGACCGGTCCCGGCACGACACCGCCGGACCCGGGCCGGCGATGTCCGTCAGCGCCGGCGAGAGCCCGGTCCCGGGCGTCGGCACCAGCGCCCCGACCCTCGCTCCGAAGCTGCTGCCCACCCCGCTGCCGGACGGCTCGAACCCGGCGTTCGCCCCCGTGGCGCCGTCGCCGGGCCCGGACGGGCGTACGACACCCGGCACCGTGGCGGGCCCCGACGCCTCCGCGGGCACCACCACGACCGGCGGCGCGGGCAAGGACGGCCAGGACGACCGCAGCGGTCCGGGCGACCTCGAAGGCAGCCGCGACACCCTGGGCGCCGGGGAACTCGCCAAGGACCGCCAGCGCGAGCAGGACAGCCGCCTCAAGGCGGACCTCTGCCAGGAGTACCGCAAGGGCCGCCTCAACGACGACCGGCGCGAGCGGCTCTCGCGTCTGGCCGACGGGCTCCTTCGGATCCCGGCCTACTGCGCCACGGTGCTGGACGGGGAGTCCGACGGCACCAAGCGCCGCGACGCCCCGCTGGAGGGCGGGACGCTCCGGGCGCCGTCGATGTCACCGGCGGTCCCGCAGGGCTCCACGCCCCTGCGCGCGGTCCGCTGAAACGTGCGCTGACCCGCCTGTAACACTTTTCGAACCGGTGACGCAGTACTTATCGAGCCGACTGGTCATCGGCCGCGCATGAGCCGGGGTTCCCCCCGTACCCCTGGGCTCTGCGCAACCGGCGCGGGCGGGGCACGTTCCCCCGGCCCTGCCCGCGCCCTTTACTTCGACCCGTTCAACGGGACAGGCCGTCCGTTCCGCGACACGCCGCTACGGCGGGTCGCGGAAGGGACGGCCTGATGTGTTTCCCCGGCCCGGGGCCGGCTGCGCGGTCGGGCCCGGCGGTGCGGTCGGGGCCTGGTCGGGGCCCGGATCCCGGGCCCCCGGCGTCACCCTTTGCAGGCTCACCAGTAGACGACGACCTTGTCGCCCACCTGCACGTCGTCGAAGAGCTTCGACAGCTTGCCCTTGTCCCGGACGTTCACGCAGCCGTGCGAGGCGCCGGCGTAGCCGCGGGCAGCGAAGTCCGCGGAGTAGTGCACCGCCTGGCCGCCGCTGAAGAACATCGCGTACGGCATCGGCGTGTGGTAGATCGTCGACGTCCACTCCTTGGCCTTCCAGCCCACGTTGAACACGCCCTCTCGGGTCGGGGTGTTCTCCGAGCCGAAGCGCACGTCCATCGTCGAGATGACCTTGCCGTCGATCATCCAGGCGAGGGTGCGGCTCTCCTTGCTGATGCACATGACGCGGCCCGTCATGCAGCGCGGGTCCGGTGCGGCGACCTCGTTGACGGTCGGCGGGCGCAGCTCGTCGGCGGTGGGCTTCTTGCTGGAGTTCTGGATCTTCTTCCAGGTCTTCTCGTCGACCCCGCCGGTCGCGTCCAGACCGTTCTTCGACTGGAAGGACTTCACCGCGGCCGTGGTCTTCGAGCCGTAGAAACCGGTCGGCGCCACCGTCATCAGCTTGAGCTGCTTCAGACGGGCCTGCAGCTCGCGGACCTGCTCGCTCTCGTCGCCGTTGGCCATGATCTGCTTCACCGAGGGCGAAGGCGAGGCCGACGGGGAGGCAGAGGCGGACGCCGAGGCCGACGGCGAGGGCTCACCGGGCTTGTTGTCGGCGGTCGGAGAGGCTTCGGGGGTGGCGCCCGCCGTGGGCGTTGACGGTGCCGCGGAGGAGGAGCCGGCCGACTCCGTCTTCTGCGGACCGCAGGCGGTCGCGGCGAGCGCGACGGCGGTGGCCACCCCGATCGTGCGGATTATGACTCTCTGGCGCTGCATTGCAGTCCCCCGGTTTCTACGTCGTGTATCTAGGTGATGCCTGGCGCGCGTGGAGAGTTGCACAGGGTCCCGGGATGTTGCGCCATTGTGACCAGCAACCGTCCGCAGCCTGACGAAGCGACGCGCGGGCAAGGTTGTATCAGCCCCGGGCCCGGTTGCTCTACGGAGGACTTCGTCACATGGCAAGCACGGAGAGCGGAATCCCGATCGAACCGGTCTACGGCCCGGGCGATCTGACGGAATGGGACCCCGAGGTCCAATTGGGTGCACCTGGGGACTTCCCCTACACCCGAGGGATTTATGCGAACATGTACACCGGTCGGCCGTGGACGATGCGGCAGTACGCCGGTTTCGGCACGGCCACCGAGTCCAACGCCCGCTACCGGCAGCTCATCGCGGGCGGTGGCACCGGGCTGTCCGTCGCCTTCGACCTGCCGACCCAGATG
This sequence comes from Streptomyces sp. NPDC023541, assembly GCF_055559995.1. Lineage (NCBI taxonomy): Bacteria > Bacillati > Actinomycetota > Actinomycetes > Kitasatosporales > Streptomycetaceae > Streptomyces > Streptomyces sp. NPDC023541. The sequence goes on along the minus strand of NZ_JBVHJO010000005.1, from coordinate 225,850 downwards.
GGCCACGACTCCGACGCGCCCCTCGCCCACGGCGAGGTCGGCAAGGTCGGGGTCGCCGTCGACTCGCTCGACGACATGCGGACGCTGTTCGACCAGATCCCCCTCGACCGGGTCTCCACCTCCATGACGATCAACGCGCCCGCGGCGCTGCTCCTGCTGCTCTACCAGCTGGTCGCGGAGGAACAGGGCATCCCGGGCACGCAGCTGACGGGGACGATCCAGAACGACGTCCTGAAGGAGTACATCGCCCGGGGGACGTACATCTTCCCGCCCGGCCCCTCGCTGCGGCTGACGGCCGACACCTTCCGCTACTGCCGGGCCGAGATCCCCCGGTGGAACACCATCTCCATCTCCGGCTACCACATGGCCGAAGCGGGGGCCTCGCCCGCGCAGGAGGTGGCCTTCACCCTCGCCGACGGCATCGCCTACGTCCGTACCGCCCTCGCGGCCGGGATGGCGGTCGACGAGTTCGCGCCCCGGCTGTCCTTCTTCTTCGTCGCCCGCACCACCCTGCTGGAGGAGGTCGCGAAGTTCCGTGCCGCCCGGCGGATCTGGGCCCGCGTCATGCGCGAGGAGTTCGGGGCGCGGGATGCGAAGTCGATGATGCTGCGCTTCCACACCCAGACCGCCGGGGTCCAGCTCACCGCGCAGCAGCCCGAACTGAACCTCGTACGCGTCGCCGTGCAGGCACTCGCCGCCGTGCTGGGCGGCACGCAGTCACTGCACACCAACTCCTTCGACGAGGCGATCGCACTGCCCACGGAGAAGTCGGCCCGCCTCGCGCTGCGCACCCAGCAGGTCCTCGCGTACGAAACGGACGTACCCCACACCGTGGACCCCTTCGCCGGGTCGTACGCGGTGGAGCGGATGACGGACGAACTGGAGGCGGCGGCCATGGCGCTGATGCGGCGGGTCGAGGAGCAGGGCGGGGCGGTGGCCGCGATCGAGGCCGGCTTCCAGAAGGCGGAGATCGAGCGGAACGCCTACCGCATCGCACGGGAGACCGACAGCGGCGAGCGGGTGGTCGTCGGCGTCAACCGCTTCGCGCTGGAGCGCGAGGAGCCGTACGAGCCGCTGCGCGTGGACCCCGCGATCGAGGAGCGGCAGCGCGCGGCGCTGGCGCGACTGCGGGCGGAGCGCGACGGGGCGGCGGTGGCGGCGGCGCTCGGGGCACTGCGGGAGGCGGCCGCGGGCACGCAGAACGTTCTGTACCCGATGAAGGAGGCGCTGCGCGCGCGGGCCACGGTGGGCGAGGTGTGCGGGGCGCTGCGGGAGGTGTGGGGGACGTACGAGCCCAGCGGTTCCACATGGTGAAACCCATTCGACTGTCAGGTGTGTCCTCATGGGACACTCCTGCCCATGCTGGGTGTCACCGATCTGCCGACGTACCTCGCCGGCCTCGTCCTGATCATTCTGTTGCCGGGACCGAACTCGCTCTACGTGTTGTCCGTCGCCGCCCGCCGCGGTGTGCGCACGGGCTACAAGGCCGCCGCCGGGGTGTTCACCGGTGACGCCGTGCTGATGGCGCTGACCGCGGTGGGCGCCGGGGCGCTGCTCCGGGCGAGCCCGCTGGTCTTCACCGTGGTGAAATTCCTCGGCGCCGGGTACCTGGCCTGGCTGGCCGTCGGGATGATGCGGGGCGCCTGGGCGCTGTGGCGCACGCGCCAGGACCGGGACGGGGCGCGGGCAGACGCCGGCCCCGCCGACCCGGCCGGGAACGAGCGGCCCTACCGCCGTGCCCTGCTGATCAGCCTCCTCAACCCGAAGGCCATCCTCTTCCTGATGTCCTTCTTCGTGCAGTTCGTGGAGCCGTCCTACGCCTACCCGGCACTGTCGTTCCTGGTCCTCGGCGGGCTGCTGCAGACCGGCAGCTTCCTCTACCTGACGCTGCTGATATTCGGCGGCACCCGCCTCTCGGAGGCCTTCCGCCGCCGCAAGCGGCTGTCGGCCGGGGCGACCTCGGCCGCGGGCGTGCTGTTCCTGGGCTTCGCGGCCAAACTGGCCGCCGGCTGAGACCCCTCAGCCGGCGACGCGGCGCAGGGTCCGGGCCATGCGCCGCACCGTCCGGCTGCGCGGCAGGAACGACAACCGGGCGGGGATGCCGCCCGGCAGGCCCAGCGTCGTCAGCCGGCGCCGCGTGAAGTACCGCCGGGTGGCGGGCGTCAGATGCGCGGCCAGGTACGCCTCGGCCGCGGCCCGGTGGGCGGCCAGGATCTGCGGCTGCATCGTGAACCCGACGGCCGTCAGCAGCCCGGCCCGCTCCGCTCCCGCCCGCCCGACGGACGCGGGCGTCCACGCGCGGACCGCCTCCGGGTCCGCCAGGTCCGGCAGTAGCGAGTCCACCAGTGCCAGCGGTACCCGGTTGCTGTTCTGGTACGGGGCCAGGCGGGCCAGCACGGCCCCGGTGCCGGTGCGCGCGACGGGCAGACCGTACAGCGTCGCGGCGGTCAGCAGGCCCGTGGAGAAGCAGCCGACGACCAGCGCCGGGCGCAGCCGCCCGTAGAGCGTCTCGGCCGGCACCGGGCTGCCGGCCACGGTGAGCCGGGCGCCGAGCCGTTCGGCTTCCGCCGCGGCCCGGTGGGCGTACTCGGCCGGCGCGCTGGGGTGGGGCTTGAAGACCAGCTCCCGGTGGCCGAGGGCGAAGGCGCCCCGGACCATCGAGGCGTGCAGCTCCTCCTCCTCGTCCGCGGTCATCAGGTCGAGCGCCGAGAGGTACTGGCCCAGCAGCAGGGCCGGAGACTTCCCGACGCCGTCCAGGTCCGTACCGTGCGGGGGGAGCTCCGCGAGGACCCTCAGGAAGGACTCCGCGGGCACCAGCTCCAGCCGCGCCCCGAACTCCGTCAGCAGCAGCGGCTTCAGGCCGGGCACCAGGTCCAGGTGGAGCACCCGCCGTACGCGCATCCCGAGCTGCGGGTCGAGGCGGAAGCGGGTGGGGCCGTAGCTCATCAGCCCGTCGGCGTAGACGTCGACCGCCGCGCCCGGGAAGAGCCGGCACAGGGACTGGGCGGGGGGCACCTGGAGGGACTCCACGACCAGCTCGACCCGGTCCTCGCCGAGGCCCCACAGGGTGCGCAGCTGCCGCTCCCAGATCGGGACGTCCTCGGCGCGCGGGGCCCAGGTGCTCGGGTGCTGCGGCTCGATCACGGCGTTCCAGTCGAGCACCTCGTCGAAGCGGGTGCGCAGGGCGGCGAAGCCCGGCATGCCCGCCACTCCCGGGGTCACCTCGGCGGTGACGGCGTGGTTGCTGGTGAGCAGGATCCGGCGGCCCGCGGGCGGGAAGCAGCCCGCGTCGACACCCGCCGCGAGCGTGGCCGCACCGTAGAGGGTGGAGGCCAGGAAGATCTGCGTGAGCATCAGGCGGTCGCCCCCGACGGGGTGCGGCGGCTGCCGCGCAGGCGGCGCAGGACCGTGGAGCGCTCGACGTCCATGGAGTCCAGCACCTGGTCCAGCACGTCCTGGGGCATGCGGCCGAGCGCGGCCGCGCTCATGAGGCGGAGTTTCTTGGCCACGGCCGGTTCGTACCTTTCGATGGACCCGAAATGGTGCGCGATGATTGCGCAATACGTTCGGATGGATTTCGGGAGCAGGAGATCGGATTCCCGGTCGGTGTCGACGTCGGCGAGGACCTGGTCGAATGCCCGGATGAAATCGAGCTGCCGTTCGTCCTTGATCTGCGTCAACGAGGTGGAAACCCCGCGCCGGTAGAAGACCCCCGGCAGTCCGACCGCCGCGAAGGACCCGGCCTCCCGGTGCAGCCGCCAGATCCACGGCCGGTCCTCCGCCGTGCGCAGCCCGTCGGTGAAGTGCAGCAGGCCGCGGTCCAGCAGCCGCCGGTGGTACATGCCGGCCCAGGCGTACGGATAGTCCACCGCGGTCGCCCGGTCGGCGGGCAGGATCGCGCCGCGCGGATCGGCGACGACGGACTGCGGACCGAAGGGGACGCGCTGCACGCTCCGCGTCCGGCCCGTGCAGCGCACATGGTCGGTGCGGATGAAATCGCAGCTCAGGGACTCTATGGCGGCAAGCATCCGGGCGAGGTGGCCGGGGGCCAGCCAGTCGTCCCCGTCCAGGAAGGCGAGGTACTCGCCGCGGGCCGCCTCCAGCCCGGTGTTCCGTGCGGTGGCCAGGCCGCCGTTGCGCTCGTGTCTGAGGTGCACCGCCCCCGGCAGCTCGCGCGCCGCCCGTTCCAGCAGGTCGGGCGTCCGGTCCGTCGAGCAGTCGTCGACGAGCAGGAACTCGAAATCCTCCCGGGCGTTCAGTTCGAGACTCTTCAGGGCGTCCGGTGCGTATGTCTGCACGTTGAAGAACGGCACGACGACAGAGAGCTTGGGCACCCGCGAGACATTAGGACGCCCGCCCGGCATTCGCTGTGGCCCGGGTGCGGATTTCACGTGAACGGCGCGGGGCGGGCGGGTTAACCCGTGCGCTTTCGCATCCAGTCGATGCGTTGTTAACCAGCTGTTGTGCGTTCGTTGGGCCGATCACCGAAATTGCGCAATAGCTTCTGCCGCGTGCCAGAACGCAAACGCGTCGCCGTACTCGCCGATTCCGACACGAGATGGAAATGGGGCGCATCGACCGCCCGCCGTCTCGTGCCCGACCACCGGCTCACCGGATACCTGCTGCGCGGCCGTGCCACGCCCACCGCGCGCCAGCTCGGCGAGGTGGGGGTGCGGGCCGACCGGCTGGCCGAGGTGACCTGCGCCGAGTTCCTCGCCGAGATCGGACGCGAGCACTACGACGTGGTCGTCCTCGCGCTCGTCGGCGGGGCCGTCCAAGCGGTCCTGCACGGCGCCCGCGCCCTGTGGCCGGCTCCCGCCAGGCGCCCCGTCCTCGTCACCGGCTACGTCGGAGTCGTGTACGAGAAGCTCGCCGACGGGCTGCTGCTGCGGCACGGGGCCGACCTCGTCCTCGCCAACTCCCGCCACGACGCGGAGCGCTTCCGCGCCGTGTACGAGGGGGTCGGCGCGGACGCCGGCGCCGTCACCGAGACCGCGCTGCCCTTCTTGGGCGGGGCGCCGTACGAGCCGGCCGGGCGCCGGGCCCCCACGGTGGTCTTCGCCGTACAGCCCTCCGTACCCGACAACCGCGCCGACCGCGCCTACCTGCTGGAACGCGCGGCCCGCCACGCCCGGCTGCACCCCGAACGCGAGGTGCTGGTCAAACTGCGCAGCAAGCCCGGGGAGCACACCACGCACCTGGAGGAGCAGCCCTACCAGCGGCTCGCCGAGCGCGTCCCGGGCGGACTGCCCGCCAACTGCCGGCTGGTGTACGGGAACATGAGCGAGGTGCTGGACGGCACCGACCTGCTGGTCACCGTCTCCTCCACGGCCGCCCTGGAGTCCCTGCACCGCTCCGTACCGACGGCGGTCCTCACCGACCTAGGCATCCGCGAGGCCCTCGGCAACCACCACTTCCTGGGCTCCGGGTGCCTGGCCTCCTGGGACCAGCTCGACTCCGGGCTGCTGCCCGAGGGCGACCCGGTCTGGCTCGCCGCCCACGGTGTACGGCCGACCGGTACCCCGGTCCCGGCCGGCCCGGCCCCGGAGGCCCCGGAGGCCGCGGCGGGAACGGCCGCGGACGGTGACGCCTACGCCGTCGCCCGGGCCAAGGTCGCCGGACTGCTGGCCGCGGCCCGGCTGCCCCCGCCCGCCCCCTACTACACGCCCACCACGGCGCCCGGATACCTCCCCGGCGTCCTCGCCCGGCACCGCCTCGCACCGGACGGCACCCCGCTGCCCGGCGCCGCACGGCCGGAGGCGGGGGAGTCCCGGCTGCGCCGCCGGCTCCGCGCCCACCTGCGCGAGGCCGCCCGCGGGGCGTACCGCCACGGGGTGCAGCGCGTCGCCCCGGTGATCCGAAGGCTGGGGGAGCTGTGAGGGTCCTCGCCGTCATCCCCGCCCGCGGCGGCTCCAAGGGGGTCCCCGGCAAGAACCTCGCCGACGTCGCCGGCACCCCGCTCGTCGCCCGCGCCGTCCTGGCGTGCCGGGCCGCGCCGAGCGTCACCGACGTGGTCGTCTCCACCGACTCCGAGGCCATCGCCGAGGCCGCCCGCGCCGCGGGCGCCGACGTGATCGCCCGCCCCACCGCCCTCTCCGGCGACACCGCGAGCAGCGAGGCGGCCGTCCTGCACGCGCTCGCCGCCTTCGAGGAACTGCACTCGCTCACCGTGGACGTGGTCCTCCTCGTCCAGTGCACCAGCCCCTTCCTCGCCGCCTCCGACGTCGAGTCGGTCGCCGTGGCCGTCACCACCGGGGCCGCCGACTCGGCCCTGACCGCGGCCTCCTTCCACGGCTTCCTCTGGCGCGACGACCCCGACGGCCACGGGACCGGGGTCAACCACGAGCCCGCGTACCGGCCCCGCCGCCAGGACCGGCCGCAGGACCTGCTGGAGACCGGCGCCGCCTACGCCATGGACGCCGCCGGCTTCCGCACCGCCCGCCACCGCTTCTTCGGCCGCACCCTGCCCGTCCCCACCGACCCCGCCCGGGTCCTGGAGATCGACGACCCGCACGACCTGGCCCGCGCCCGGCTGCTCGCCCCGCTCCTCGACCCGCTGCTCGACCCGCGCCCCGGCGCCCCCGCAGCCCCGCGGGCCGACGCGCACACCGCCCCGGACCCCGACCCGCAGCCCACACCCCGTACACCCCCGCACCGAAGGACGCCCACTGCCATGACCTCCCACCCCGACCCGCGCCTGCGCACCTTCGGAGCGCGCACCGCCGGCCCCGGCCGCCCCGTCTACGTCGTCGGCGAGATCGGCATCAACCACAACGGCGACCTCGGCAACGCCTTCGCCCTCATCGACGCCGCCGCCGAAGCGGGCTGCGACGCCGTGAAGTTCCAGAAGCGCACCCCGGAGATCTGCACCCCGCGCGACCAGTGGGACATCGAGCGCGACACCCCCTGGGGCCGGATGACCTACATCGACTACCGCCACCGCGTCGAGTTCGGTGAGGACGAGTACCGCGCCGTCGACGAGCACTGCGCCAAGCGCGGCATCGACTGGTTCGCCTCCCCGTGGGACACCGAGGCCGTCGCCTTCCTGGAGAAGTTCGACGTCCCCGCCCACAAGGTGGCCTCCGCCTCCCTCACCGACGACGAACTGCTGCGCGCCCTGCGCGCCACCGGCCGCACCGTCGTGCTGTCCACCGGCATGTCCACCCCGCACCAGATCCGCCACGCCGTCGAGGTGCTCGGCAGTGCCAACATCCTCCTCTGCCACGCCACTTCGACGTACCCGGCCAAGGCCGAGGAGCTCAACCTGCGGGTCATCAACACCCTGCGCGACGAGTACCCCAACGTCCCGATCGGCTACTCCGGCCACGAGACGGGCCTGCAGACCACCCTCGCCGCCGTCGCACTCGGCGCCACCTTCGTCGAGCGCCACATCACCCTCGACCGCGCGATGTGGGGCTCAGACCAGGCCGCCTCCGTCGAGCCGGGAGGCCTGGCCCGCCTGGTCCGCGACATCCGCACCATCGAGACCGCCCTCGGCGACGGGGTCAAGCGCGTCTACGAGTCCGAGCTCGGCCCCATGAGGAAGCTCCGCCGCGTCCGCGGCGAGCTCGCTCCCGTCTGAGGGCTGTCCCGTAATCCCCGGCGGGCGCACGACGGCAGCCACGGCACCTCGCCGCGTTGTCGGAACGCCCGGACACGCCCGGTATCAGGACGCTCTCCGCCTTGCGGTGCACCGCATCTGACGCCGCGCCTGATCCACCGGGGATTACGGGACAGCCCTCAGGCCGTCTCTTCCGGATCCTGCCGGGCCCCCAGACAAAGGAGTACGTGTGAGCACCTCCGCCTCCACCCTGGCGCTCGTCGAGAGCCCGGTCCAACTCCTCAACGTGCTGGAGTGGGCGTACGCGCGCGCCGCCGCGCCCGGCAGACCGCTGTTCGGCGTCCCGAGCCAGCGCCCGCGCCGCGCCGGGCGGAACGCGCGGGCGGAGCCCGGCCCGCGCCCGGCGGGCGCGCTCGAACCCGTGCGGATCGTGGTGCTGCCGCCCACCGACCCCATGTCCCGCGGCCAGCTGCGCCGGATGGCGGCACTGGCCCGGGACGAGGGGTGCGAGGTGCGGTGGCAGGAGGCGCGCGGCAGCCGGCTCGCCCCGGTGAAGGCGCTCGCCGCCCTGGCACGCGACGTCCGCGCGGCGCGCACCGTCGTCGTCGGCGACCCCTTCTCCCGCTACGTCCAGCTCCTGCTCACCCTGGTGCGCGCCGAGGAGCTCGTCGTGGTCGACGACGGCACCGCCACCATGGAGTTCGTCGCGCAGACCGCCCGCGGCGAACGCCTCGTGCGCTGGCACCGGGTCGGCGGCGGCGGGCTGCCGGGCCGCGTCCGCGAGCTGGCGTACGCGCCCGTCTCCGCGGCCGCTCGGCGCCGCTTCGTCCCGGACCGGTCCGGCGCCGGCGCCCACCCGGAGCCGGGGCGGGCACACCGCGTCGAGGTGTTCACCTCCATGCCGGTCGCCCCGCACGGCGGGATGGCGCTGCGGCCCAACGAGTTCGCCTGGACCCGCGCCCGCTTCGGCCCGCCCCGCCTCACCAAGGGCACCGACCTGGTCGGCACCTCGCTCGTCGAGACCGGCGTGGTGGACCCGGACCGCTACCTGGACGCGGTCCGCTCCCTCACCCTGGAGCACGGCGCCACCCGCTACTTCGCGCACCGCCGCGAGTCCCCGGAGAAACTGCGCGCGCTGAGCCGGGCGACCGGGCTGCAGATCGTACGCCCGGACCTGCCGCTGGAGCTGATCGCGCGTCGTGGTCCCGTCGGCCGGACGGTCCTCAGCTTTCCGTCCACGGTCGTCCACACGCTGCCCTACGCCCTGACCGGTACCGGTGTCACCGTCGCCGTGTGCGACGTCGACCCGGCCTGGCTCACCGGCTCCGCGTCCCCCCGCGCGCGCAGCTTCCTCGCGGGGGTCACCGACACCGCTCGTGATGTGCACAGACTGCCCGCACAGGCGGCGCCCACGGCCGGATGAGCGCGCGAGTTTACCCCCGCGTCAACCCGGTCATGCGTCCAGAGGCGGTGTTTCTTTCCCCTAACGGCATGAACTTTCGTGATCCCCGGTCAGTTGACCCATCCGTGCGCCTACCCTTCAACGGGTGAACCAGTTGATGTCCCGCGAGTCCCAGACCCTCCAGCCCGTCGCGTCCGACCGGCCCGAGCTGCCCGGCAAACTTCCGGACCACCTGCGCACCGAACTGATCGCCTTCCGCCGGGACTTGCACATGCACCCGGAGCTCGGACACCAGGAATTCCGCACCACCGCGGCGATCAAGGCCAGGCTTGAGGAAGCCGGCCTGCGACCACGGGTCCTGAAGTCCGGCACCGGCCTGATCTGTGACGTGGGCACCTGGGACGGAGGCCGGCCGATGCTGGCCCTTCGCGCGGACATCGACGCCCTGCCCATCCCGGACGCCAAAACGCACGTCTCGTACCGCTCGACCTCCCCGGACCGCGCCCACGCCTGCGGCCACGACGTGCACACCGCCGTCGTCCTCGGCGCCGGCCTCGTCCTCGCCGAGCTCGACCGCCAGGGTCTCCTGCCCCGGCCCGTACGGCTGCTCTTCCAGCCCGCCGAGGAGGTGCTGCCCGGCGGCGCCACCGACGCCATCGAATCCGGGGTGCTGGACGGCGTGGGCCGGATCGTCGCCGTCCACTGCGACCCCCGGGTCGATACCGGGCGGATCGGACTGCGGCCCGGCCCCATCACCTCCGCCTGCGACCGGCTGGAGGTCAGCCTCACCGGATCCGGCGGGCACACCGCCCGGCCGCACCTGACCACCGACCTGGTGACGGCCGCCGCCCGCGTGGCCGTCGACGCCCCCGCGCTGCTCGCCCGCCGGATGGACGCCCGTTCCGGCATGTCGGTCACCTGGGGCCGGATCGAGTCCGGGCACGCCTGCAACGTGATCCCGATGCACGCCGAGCTGTCCGGAACCGTACGGTGCCTGGACCTGGCCGCCTGGCACGAGGCGCCGGACATGATCCACGCGGCGATCGACGAGATCGCGACCATGCACGGGGCCAAGTTCGAGATCAACCACGTGCGCGGGGTGCCGCCGGTGGTCAACGACCCGGTGATCACGGAACTGCTGCGCGAGGCGATGGGGGCCCGGCGCGGCGCCGAGTCGGTCGAGGACACCGAGCAGAGCCTGGGCGGGGAGGACTTCTCCTGGTACCTGGAACACGTGCCGGGCGCCATGGCCCGCCTCGGGGTCCGCACGCCGGGCGACACCGCCAAGCGCGACCTGCACCGCGGGGACTTCGACGTGGACGAGGACGCGATCGCCGTCGGGGTCGAGTTCTTCACGGCCGCCGCACTGATCGACGGCCGCCGCACGCCGCCCTCCAGGTAGCGATCCGGCCGGACTGCTTACAACATCGGCGAGCCTCCCGGCGGGCGTGTCCAGCCCTTGGTACACAAGGGCTGGACGTCCTGGCAGTTACCGATCGGTCACTGTCCGGTTCGCGACGATCCGATAACGACTCATGAACGGGCCTTTAACTGACATCTACGCGCGTTACGATCGCCGCGAAACCAGCGCCGGTCGTGGCGCTTCGGTCAGGTTTTGAAGGAGCCTCCCCTTGCGCCGGATCACCAGGATCGCCACCGTGGGCATCGCGTCCGCGGCGCTGGCCCTCTCGGCCACCGCCTGTGGCGGAAAGAAGTCCTCTGACGCCTCCTCCTCCCCCTCGGAGTCGGGTCAGAAGTCCGCAGCCATCGCGTACGACATCGGTGGCCGCGGCGACCAGTCGTTCAACGACGCCGCCTACGCCGGTCTGAAGAAGGCCGAGACCGACCTGAAGATCAAGGGCGCCGAGGCGGAGCCCACCGACGGCGAGGGCGAGGCCGACAAGGTCCAGCGCCTCACCGAGCTCGCCCGCAAGGGCAACAACCCGGTCATCGGCGTCGGCTTCGCCTACGCCCCGGCCATCAAGAAGGTCGCGCCGAAGTTCCCGAACACCACGTTCGGCATCATCGACGACACCTCGGTGACCGGCCCGAACGTCGCCAACATGGTCTTCAACGAGGAGCAGGGCTCCTACCTGGCCGGCGTCGCCGCCGCCAAGGCGTCCAAGAGCGGCACGGTCGGCTTCATCGGCGGTGTCGAGGTCCCGCTGATCAAGAAGTTCGAGGCGGGCTTCGCCCAGGGCGTCAAGGACACCAACCCGAACGCCAAGGTGCTCTCCGCGTACCTGACCCAGCCGCCGAACTTCGACGGTTTTGCCAAGCCCGACCTGGGCAAGGCCGCCGCGCAGGGCCAGCTCGACGCGGGCGCCGACGTGATCTACGCCGCCGCCGGCCTCGCCGGCTCCGGCGCCATCGAGGCCGCTTCCGCCAAGGGCAAGTGGGCCATCGGCGTCGACTCCGACCAGTACAACCAGGCCGGTCTGGCGAAGTACAAGGACTCCATCCTGACCTCGGTCACCAAGGACGTCTCGGACTCCGTCTTCAACCTGATCAAGTCGGTCGAGGACGGCAAGCCCACCACCGGTGAGATCCGCTACGGCCTGGACAAGGACGGCGTCGGCCTGGCCGACTCCAACCCGAAGTACAAGGAGATGACCGACGTCATCGCCGCGGTGGAGAAGGCCAAGGCCGACATCATCGCCAAGAAGATCACCGTCAAGACCGCCCCGTAAGGCAGTCCCTGACGTGTAGTCCTGGTCTCCGGGGTCCGGGAAGCGGTCGACATCGCTCCCGGGCCCCGAGCCACGTTCTGTGATCACTAGTCTGTGACCAAGTGGCCGTACTGGCCGCGAGTTTTCACTTCCGACAGTGCTACGCGCGTAGAAGCATCGTGGACGCGATACTTTCACTCCCCGCCCTGTCCCCCCTGCCTTCCGCTCCTTTCGCGCCAAGGAGAGTGCGTCATCAACGCGTCCAGCCCGCCCCCCGCCGTAGAACTGCACGGCATCACAAAGCGCTTCCCCGGCGTCGTCGCCAACAAGGACATCGCGATCACCGTCCGCAAGGGCACGGTCCACGCCCTGATCGGTGAGAACGGCGCCGGCAAGTCGACTCTGATGAAGATCCTCTACGGCATGCAGAAGCCGGACGAGGGCACCATCGCCATCGACGGGGAACAGGTCGCCTTCAACACGCCCGGCGACGCCATCGCCCGTGGCATCGGCATGGTGCACCAGCACTTCATGCTCGCCGACAACCTCACCGTCCTGGAGAACGTCGTTCTCGGCGGCGAGAAGCTGTACGGCATCGGCGCCAAGGCCCGCAAGAAGATCATGGAGATCTCGGACGCGTACGGCCTCGGGGTGCGCCCCGACGCCCTCGTCGAGGACCTCGGCGTCGCCGACCGCCAGCGCGTGGAGATCCTCAAGGTCCTCTACCGCGGCGCGAAGATCCTCATCCTCGACGAGCCGACCGCAGTGCTCGTGCCGCAGGAGGTGGACGCCCTCTTCGACAACCTGCGCGAGCTCAAGTCCGAGGGCCTGACCGTCATCTTCATCTCGCACAAACTGGGCGAGGTGCTGAAGGTCGCCGACGACATCACCGTCATCCGGCGCGGCACCACGGTCGGCACCGCCGACCCGAAGACCGCCACCCCCAAGCAGCTCGCCGAGCTGATGGTCGGTGCGGAGCTGCCCTCGCCCGAGACCCGCGAGTCGACCGTCACGACCGTCCCGATGCTCCAGGTGACCGGGCTGACCGTCGCCGCCGGCGACGCCGTCGTCGCCGAGCCGGAGGTCCTGGTGCCCGCGGCCCCCGCGGACTCCGCGGCCCACGAGAGCGTCGAGGCCGGCCGTCTCCTGCTGGACGACGTCAGCCTCACGATCCACAAGGGCGAGATCCTCGGCATCGCAGGTGTCGAGGGCAACGGCCAGACGGAGCTGATCGAGGCCCTCATGGGCATGATGGCCCCCGACGCGGGCGTCATCACCCTGGACGGCGCGGACATCACCAAGATGTCGGTGCGCAAGCGCCGTGAGGGCGGCATCGGCTACATCCCCGAGGACCGCCACCGCCACGGCCTGCTGCTGGAGTCCCCCCTCTGGGAGAACCGCATCCTCGGCCACGTCACCGAGGCGCCCAACTCCAAGAACGGCATCCTCGACCCGAAGGCGGCCCGCAAGGACACCGAGCGGATCGTGCGCGAGTACGACGTGCGCACGCCCGGCATCGACGTCACCGCGGCCTCGCTCTCCGGCGGCAACCAGCAGAAGCTGATCGTCGGCCGCGAGATGAGCCACAACCCGAAGTTCCTCATCGCCGCCCACCCCACGCGCGGTGTGGACGTCGGCGCGCAGGCGCAGATCTGGGACGCGATCCGCGAGGCCCGCCGCGAGGGCCTGGCCGTGCTGCTGATCTCCGCCGACCTGGACGAGCTCATCGGCCTGTCCGACACCCTGCGTGTGATCTACCGCGGCCGCCTGGTCGCCGACGCCGACCCGGCGACCGTCACCCCCGAGGAGCTCGGCACCGCCATGACGGGCGCCGCCTCGGGGCACCTGGAAGCAACCGACAACCACTCCGCCGCTGCCGACGGTGACACGACGGAGGACGAGGCCCGATGAAGAAATTCGACAAGGACCGGCTGCTGCTCGCCATCGCCGGGCCCCTGCTCGCGCTGGTCAGCGCCTTCGTGCTGACCATGATCGTGCTGGCGGCGACGGGCATCAACCCGATCGAGCCGCTGCGCATCATGGTCGAGAACGGTGGCTACGAGGACGTCCAGATCCTCATCGTCAACCAGGCCGGCACCTACTACCTGGCAGCCCTGGCCGTCGCCATCGGCTTCCGGATGAACCTCTTCAACATCGGCGTCGACGGCCAGTACCGCCTCGCCGCGATGATCTCCGCCGTGGTCGGCGGCGCCATCGCGCTGCCCGGCCCGCTGCACATCCTGCTGATCGTGGTCGTCGCGATGCTGACCGGTGCCTTCTGGGCCGGTATCGCGGGTGTCCTCAAGGCCAAGCGCGGCGTGAGCGAGGTCGTCTCGACGATCATGCTCAACGCCATCGCCACGAGCCTCATCGCCTGGCTGATCCTGCCGAAGAACCTCGGCGTGCAGGTGGAGGGCTCCAACGACCTCACCACCGGCGAGATCGCCCAGTCGGGCTGGTTCCCGGCCCTCTCCATGGGGGACTCGGGCGAGATCTACGGCTTCACCTTCATCGCCTTCGCCCTCGGCGTCGTCTACTGGTTCGTGCTCAACCGCACCCGCTTCGGCTTCGACCTGCGCGCCAGCGGCGCGAGCGAGTCCGCCGCCGCGGCCTCCGGTGTCGACTCCAAGAAGATGATCATCACCGCGATGCTCATCTCCGGCGCCGTCGCCGGCCTGTCCGGCATGCCGGTGCTGCTCGGCGAGAGCCACACGTACACCCTCGTCTTCCCCGTGGGTGTCGGCTTCACCGGCATCACCATCGCCCTGCTCGGCCGCAACAGCCCCGTCGGCATCTTCTTCGCCGCCCTCCTGATGGCCTTCATCGACAAGGCGTCCGCCGGCCTCGACACGGCCGGCTACGCCAAGGAGATCGGCACGATCATGAAGGGCCTGATCGTGATCGCGGTGGTCGTCTCGTACGAGCTCATCCGCCGCTACGGCATCCGGCGCCAGCAGCAGAAGGTCGGCGAGGAGCTGGCCGCGGGCCACGCCATGAAGACCGAGAAGGAGGTCGCGGCGTGAGCGCCAGCACCGTTTCCACGAAGAAGGCGGCGCCCGCCCCGGGCGGCCGCAAGAAGCTCACCCTGCCGTGGATCCTGCTGATCATCGCGGGCGGCCTCGCGCTGGTCTCGCTGGTCCGCGTGATCTCCGGCGCCGACGACCTGACCTCCATCGGCCAGGTCTCCGGCGCCCTCTCCCTCGCCGTGCCGATCGGTCTCGCCGGTCTCGGCGGTCTGTGGGCCGAGCGCGCGGGCGTGGTCAACATCGGCCTCGAAGGCATGATGATCCTCGGCACCTGGTTCGGTGCCTGGGCGGGCTACCAGTGGGGCCCGTGGACCGGTGTGCTCGTCGGCATCGCCGGCGGCGCCGTCGGCGGCCTGCTGCACGCGATCATCACGGTCACCTTCAACGTGAACCACATCGTCTCGGGTGTGGCCGTCAACATCCTCGCGCTGGGCTTCACCCAGTACCTCTCGAACTTCACGTTCGCCGAGGCGCCGGGCGGCTCCTCCAAGCAGTCCCCGCAGGTCGAGCCGATCGCCAAGATCACCATTCCGGGGCTCTCGGACTGGATGGCCGACCTCCAGGCCAAGCACTGGTTCTTCGTCTCGGACCTCGCCGGCGTCATCGGCGGCCTGATCACCGAGATCTCGCTGCTGACCATCGTGGCCCTGCTGCTGATCCCCGCCACCTGGTGGGTGCTGTGGCGGACCTCCTTCGGTCTGCGCCTGCGCTCCTGCGGTGAGAACCCGATCGCGGCCGAGTCCCTCGGCGTCAACGTCTACAAGTACAAGTACATCGCCGTGATCGTCTCCGGCGCCCTCGCGGGCCTCGGCGGCGTGTACCTGTCCGAGGTCGCCAGCCCCATCTACCAGGAGGGCCAGACCGGCGGCCGCGGCTACATCGGTCTCGCCGCGATGATCTTCGGTAACTGGATGCCGGGCGGCATGGCCCTGGGCGCGGGCCTGTTCGGCTTCATCGACAGCCTCAAGCTGCGCGGTGGCGCCGAGAACGTCCACGCGATGCTGCTGCTGATCGCGATCCTGCTGGTCATGGTGTGCGTCTGGCAGCTCTACAAGAAGAAGTACATCCAGGCCGGCATCTCGGCGGCCTTCGCCGTGCTGCTGTTCCTCTGGTACGCGCTGACCGACGCGGTGCCGAGCCAGTTCGTCGACGCGGCCCCGTACCTGACCACGCTGCTCGTGCTCGCCCTGTCGGCGCAGCGCCTGCGGATGCCCAAGGCGGACGGCATGCCGTACCGCAAGGGCCAGGGCAAGTGACCGCGGAGCCCGCGGTGGACTGGGACGTCCTGCGGACGCACGCCCGGGACGCGATGACCCGGGCGTACGCCCCGTACTCGGGCTTCCCGGTCGGGGTCGCCGCCCTCGTGGACGACGGCCGCATCGTGACCGGCTGCAACGTCGAGAACGCGAGCTACGGGCTGGGCCTGTGCGCCGAGTGCGGCCTGGTCTCCTCCCTCCAGGCCACGGGCGGCGGCCGCCTCACGCACTTCACGTGCGTGGACGGCAAGGGCGAGATCCTCGTCCCGTGCGGACGCTGCCGCCAGCTGCTGTACGAGTTCGGCGGCGACGAGCTGCTGGTGGAGACCCCGGACGGGGTCCTGCCGCTCGCGGCGATGCTGCCGCAGGCCTTCGGGCCCGACCACCTGAGATAGCCGTGCCGACGGCCCTTCGCCCTGCCGGGCGGAGGGCCGTCGCACTTCCTTTCCCCGAACCCCTCTCTCCTCTCTCTATGCGCGTAGAAGGAAGCACCTCATGGACGTCATCTCCGTCATCCGGACCAAGCGGGACCGCGGTGAGCTGAGCCCCGAGCAGATCGACTGGGTCATCGACGCCTACACCCGCGGTGTCGTGGCCGACGAGCAGATGTCCGCGCTGGCCATGGCCATCCTGCTCAACGGCATGAACCGGACCGAGATCGCCCGCTGGACCGCGGCGATGATCGCCTCCGGCGAGCGCATGAACTTCGACGCGCTGTCCCGTCCGACCGCCGACAAGCACTCCACGGGTGGCGTCGGAGACAAGATCACCCTTCCGCTGGCCCCGCTCGTCGCCGCGTGCGGCGCGGCCGTGCCGCAGCTGTCGGGCCGAGGCCTCGGCCACACCGGCGGCACCCTCGACAAGCTGGAGTCCATCCCCGGCTGGCGCGCGCTGCTCTCCAACGACGAGATGATGCACGTCCTCGACACCACCGGCGCGGTCATCTGCGCGGCGGGCGACGGCCTGGCACCGGCCGACAAGAAGCTTTACGCGCTGCGCGACGTCACCGGCACGGTCGAGGCGATCCCGCTCATCGCCTCCTCGATCATGTCGAAGAAGATCGCCGAGGGCACGGGCTCGCTCGTCCTGGACGTCAAGGTCGGCACCGGCGCCTTCATGAAGAACATCGAGGACGCCCGCGAGCTGGCCCGCACCATGGTCGGCCTCGGCACCGACTCGGGCGTCAAGACCGTCGCACTGCTCACCGACATGTCCACCCCGCTCGGCCTGACCGCCGGCAACGCCCTCGAAGTCCGCGAGTCGGTCGAGGTCCTCGCCGGCGGCGGCCCCGCCGACGTCGTCGAGCTGACCATCGCGCTGGCCAAGGAGATGCTGGACGCGGCGGGCATCAAGGACGCCGACCCGGCGAAGGCCCTGGCCGACGGCTCCGCGATGGACCACTGGCGGCGGATGATCGCCGCCCAGGGCGGTGACCCGGACGCGACCCTCCCGGTGGCCCGCGAGCAGCACGTCGTCACCGCCCCCGAGTCAGGCGTCCTGACCCGCCTGGACGCGTACGGCGTCGGCGTCGGCGCGTGGCGCCTCGGCGCGGGCCGCGCCCGCAAGGAGGACCCGGTGCAGGCGGGCGCCGGCATCGAGCTGCACGCGAAGCCGGGCGACACCGTCACGGCCGGCCAGCCGCTGATGACCCTGCACACGGACACCCCCGAGAAGTTCGACTACGCCCTGGCGGCGCTGGAGGGCGCCTTCGACATCGCCGCGGCGGGCACGGCCTTCACCGCCACGCCGATCGTCCTGGACCGCATCGCCTGACCTGCGGCTTCCCTTACGGGTGAACGGGACCGGTGGACCCCCGCCGGTCCCGTTTCGACATGCTGGGATCGGTGACGAACCGATTGAGGAGCACACCATGAGCGCACTCACCGTCCAGCAGGAGCCGCGGGGCGGCGACAGCTGGGAGGGCCTCGTCCGCCTCTGGGAGGAGACGGACTGGCCCGAGGGCTGCAGGGTGGAGATCATCGCGGGGATCATCACCGTGGCACCACCGCCCGGCAACCACCACAACTACATCGCCGTCAAGGTGTAGCGGGCTCTGACGCCCTTGCTGCCGGAGGGTTGTGAGATCTACCAGACCCTCAACGTGGCGGTTCCGTCCCGTAGCGGGCTCTTCATTCCGGACCTGGTCGTCGCCTCCGACGAGGTGGTCCTGGAGGACGCCAACTCCGTGCCGGGGGCCGCCGCCGAATTCGTCGTCGAGATCACCTCGAAGTCGAACGCGGTCAACGACCGCGTCGCCAAGCTCCACGGTTATGCCACCGCCGGTATCCCGCTGTATCTGCTCATCGATCCGCACGCGACCGGAGAACCCGCGATCCACCTGTACGGCGAGCCCGCGAACGGTACGTACCGCCTGCTGTGGTCGGGCAAGTTCGGCGAGACCCTCAAGCTTCCGGAGCCCTTCGCCGTGGCGATCGACACCTCCGCCTTCCCCCGCCCCTGAACCCGGAGCACCGGCAGGGCCCCGCCCGGTCGTGGTGCACCCCGTCACTGTCCGGCCGTGCCGATGAGTTCCGGCGGGCCCGGGAGTCATCACCTCGTGGAGACCACCCGACTCGTGCTGCCCGGACCCGACCCGACCGCGCGTGACGCCGTACTGCTGTGCGCGCGCCTGGCCCGCCTGTACGAGGACGGGGCGCGCGCGGTGGTGTGCGACGCGCGCGCCGTCACCGAACCGGGGCTGGCCCATGTGGAGGCGCTGGCACGGCTGCGGCTGACGGCGAGGGGACGGCCGCTGCGGGTGATCGGTGCCGGGGACGGGCTACGCGCCCTGCTGGACCTCGTAGGACTCGTCGAGCTGCTCGGGGAGGCCGAAGAGCGGGAACCACCGGGCCGTGTCCAGGAAGGCGTTGAGGCCGACGATCCTGCCCCCTGAGACCTCCAGCACCTGCAGCGCCCACGGGGTGTGCCCGGGCCCGCCGTCCTCGCGCGGGCGGTACTGGCCGAAGGCCGGCATGCCGTTCGCGGTCGTCGGGACGAGGCGGGAACCCTTGCAGCCGATGCCCTGGTTGAGGTGCCACGCCGCGATGTCCGCCTTGCCCTGCAGCCACAGGTCGAACGGAGGCATGGACAGGACGGCGTCCTCGTGCAGGAGCGTCGTGAGGCGCGAGATGTCGTAGGACTCGAAGGCGGAGAGGTACTGCTCCAGCAGCTTCGCCTGCTCCGCGTTCAACGGGTCGGCCGACTCGCTCTCGCGCAGCCGCTGCCCGGCGAGCGTGGCCCGCGCCCGCTGGAGCGCGCTGTTCACCGACGCCACCGTGGTGGCCAGCAGCTGTGCGACCTCGTCCGCCTTCCAGGCCAGTACCTCGCGCAGGATGAGCACCGCGCGCTGTTTGGCCGGCAGGTGCTGGAGCGCCGCGACGAAGGCGAGCCGTACGGATTCCTTCGCCAGCGCCGTCTCCGCCGGGTCCGCGGTCTGCGGCAGCACCCGGCCGTCGGGGACGGGCTCCAGCCAGGTCACCTCGGGCCGCTGGTTGAGCACGGCGGAGGACTGGTGCTGCGGGGCGGTCAGGTCCATGGGGCGGGCCCGCTTGTTCCCGGCGTTCAGCAGGTCCAGGCAGACGTTGGTGGCGATCCGGTAGAGCCACGACCGCAGCGAGGAGCGGCCCTCGAACTTGTCGTGGCTGCGCCAGGCGCGGATGTAGGTGTCCTGCACGGCGTCCTCGGCGTCGAAGGCGGAACCGAGCATCCGGTAGCAGTAGCCGGTGAGCTCCACGCGGTACCGGTCCATCGCCGCATCGAGGTCGCCGCTCGTGGTCGCGAGGTCGCTCATGTCGGTCCATCCCCCTGACGTTCGTGGCTACTTCGGAACCTACCGGAGGGGTCTGACAACGGCAGCCCGAAGCCCGCAGCGACCCAGGTCTATCGATATCAAGTATCTTGACGTCAAGATTTATGTGGTGCAGGCTTCCCCTGTATCTCGATGTTGAGATACTTCGACGGCGGGCGGGGAGGCCTGGAATGCGGCGCGGCGCGGAGATCCGGAAGGAACGGCGGCGGGGCGAACGGAAACCCGGCCTGCTGGCGCAATTGCGACGGCCGCCCGGGGGCCGCGACGCGCGGATCATGCTCCTCGCCCAGCTCCTGGACCGCGCCGGCACCGGCGTCTGGGCCGCGGCCTGCGTCCTCTACTTCACCTTCGTCGTCGGACTCGACGCCGGGCAGCTCGGCATCCTGCTGGGCGCGTCCGGCGTGGCGGGCATCGCCGGATCGCCCCTGGCGGGCCACCTCGCCGACCGCTTCCCGGTGCGCTCCCTGCTGATCGGCGCCCACCTGCTGCGCCTGCTCACGCTCTGCCTGCTGTTCGTGGTCACCGACTTCGCGCTGTTGCTGCCCGTGGTGGCCGTCACCCACCTGGGAGACCGGGCGGCCAAGACCCTGGAGATGCTCTTCGCCACACGGGTCGCGGGCGAGCGGCGCGCCACCTACCAAGCACTGTCGCGCAGTTCGGCGAACGCCGGCTACGCGCTCGGGGCGGGCCTGGCCGCCATCGGCCTCGCCGTCGGCACCCGGGGCGCCTACCACGTGCTCATCCTGGCCAACGCGCTGTCGTTCCTCGTGGCCGCCGCCCTGGTCCGGCGCACCCGGGAACCGCGCGGCCGCGGACTCGTCGCCGCGTCCGCCGCGTCCGCCGCCTCCGCCGCGTCCGCCGCCCCGGCGGAGGGCCCCGCCGCCGCGGCCGGCGGGCCGGGGCCCTGGCGGGACCGCGGCTACCTCCGCTTCGTCCTGCTGGACATCCCGATGAACCTCGACGACTCGATCCTGGGCATCGGCATCCCGCTGTGGCTGGTCGGCCACACCACGGCGCCGCACGAGCTGATCCCGGCCTTCCTGGTCGTCAACACCGTGCTCGTCGTCGTCCTCCAGCTGCGCGTCTCCGCGAAGGTCCGGGGCCCCCGCCAGGCGGCGGGAGCCGTCGCCCTGTACGGGCTGACCACGCTGCTGTGCTGCGTCCTGCTGGCCGCCTCCACCGGCGGCGGCGTCTGGACCGCCTCGGTCGCCCTGCTCGCCGCGGCGGTGCTGGCCACCGCGGCCGAGCTGATGCGCTCGGTGAGCTCCTGGGAGCTCGCCGTCTACCTCGCGCCCCCCAAGGCGCGCGCCTCGTACCTCGGCGTGGCAGGCATGGCCCAGTCCGTCCAGAAGTCCGCCGGACCGCTGCTGCTCACCGGCGCGGTGATGGCGGCCGGCCCGGCCGGGTGGATCGCCCTCGGAGCGGCGGTGGCGGGCCTCTCCCTCGTACAACGCCGCGCCAGCCTGGGGCGGTTGGACCTCCTGGCCGGGACACCCGCCCCGGCCGCGGCCCCCGCATCCGCCTGAGGCTACGTGCCCGGCTTGCGTCCGTACACGTAGACGTCCTCACCCTTCCCGAGCAGGTTCCAGTACGCCTCGGCATCGGCGGCCCGCATGTTCACGCAGCCGCCCGAACCGGGCGGGTTCCACATGCTCTTGGCCGTCGAGTGGAAGGCGATGCCGCCGTCGAAGAACTGCGCGTACGGCATCGATACGTTGTAGAGCGTCGACCAGTGGTCGATGCTGCGGTGCGAGATCTTCTTCAGGCCGGTCCGGGTCTCCGTACCGTCCTTGCCGGTGCGCACCGGGACGGGGCCGTACCTCAGGGCGGCGCCGTCCTGGATCCAGCTCAGCTGCCGTGTCAGGTCCACGCAGGCGATCCGCCCCCGGTTCACCGGGCACTCACCGGCCCTGTTCGGGGCACTGCCGGCGGCCCGCTGGGCCAGCATCGTGCTCATCACCTGCCAGGTCAGCGGCCCGGCGTAGCCCTGGGCCGGGCTGATCGCGTGCTTCGTCTGGAACGCCCTGACGGCGGTGCAGTCCGCCGCCGACTGCCTGCCGTCCACGGGCCGCCCCAGGAACTGCTCGACCTGGCGCTGGTACGGCCCGGTGGACCGGTTGCAGGAGGCGGCCTCTGCCGTACCGCCCCCCGCGACCGCCACCAGCGGCAGCGCCAGCGCCGCCGCCCCGCCCCACACCGCCGCCCGCCGACCCGCTCGCCCGCGTGTCCTTCGCGTCCCCATCCGGTCCTCCCCTGCTCACCGCACTGCGTTCTCCGTGTTGAATGCCCGGAAAACGAGCAGGGGTTGCCTCCGACGGAAGCGAAGTCCCGTCAGCGCGCGCCTGCCGCGGAAGCCGGTACGCGCCGCTGCGCGCGGGCCGCGTGGGTCCCGTACAGGGTGATCGACACGACGCCGAGCACCGCGAGCAGCGCGATGCCGACCGTGGCCGCCCAGCCGGCCTCGTGGTAGGCCAGGGCGCCGAGGGTGCCGCCCGCGCTGGAGCCGAGGTAGTACGCCGACTGGTAGAGCGCGGAGGCCTGCGCCCGGCCCGTCTGCGCCGTCCGGCTCACCGCGGCCGAGGCCACCGCGTGCCCCGCGAAGAAGCCCGCCGTGATCAGGACCAGCCCCAGCACGACCGTCACCAGGGAGTCCGACAGCGACAGCAGCAGCCCCAGCGCCGTGGTGGTCACGGCCAGGTACAGCGCGCCGCGCCGTCCGGTACGGGCCACCAGCTTGCCGGCGGCCGCGGAGGACACCGTACCGACCAGGTAGATCAGGAAGATCGAGCCGATCACGCCCTGGCCGAGCGAGAACGGCTCGTCCACCAGGCGGTAGCCGATCACGGTGTAGACCGCTCCGAAGACCGTCATGAACAGCGCGCCGATCCCGTACAGCCGCAGCAGCAGCGGGTCGCGCAGGTGGCCCGCGACGGTACGGCCCACCGCGCGCGGGTTCAGCGACGCCGGGCGGAAGAACCGTGCGCGCGGCAGCAGCACCAGGAAGGTCACCGCGCAGACCAGCGCCATCACGGCGACGGCCGCCAGGCCCGTCCGCCAGCCTCCCGACTGCGCCGCCCAGCCGGTGACGAGGCGGCCGCTCATCCCGCCGATGGAGTTCCCCGCAACGAACAGGCCGATCGCGGCCACCAGGGCTCGGGGCCGCACCTCCTCCGCCAGGTACGCCATCGCGGAGGCCGGAATTCCGGCGATCGCCGCACCCTGCACGGCGCGCAGCACCACCAGCCACTCCAGGTTCGGGGCGAAGGGGACGAGGAGCGCCACGCCGACGGCGACCGCCATCGACCAGGTCATCGTCCGGGTGCGGCCGAACCGCTCGGACAGGGCGCTCAGCGGCAGGACGAACAGCGCGAGGGCGCCGGTCGCCGCGGACACCGTCCAGCTGGCCTGACCCGCCGTCACCCCGAGGTCGTCGGAGATCGCGGGCAGCAGCGCCTGGGTGGAGTAGAGGAGGGCGAAGGTCGCCAGTCCCGCGGCGAAGAGCGCGAGGCTCATCCGGCGGTAACCGGGGCGGCCGGGGGAGTGGGCTTCCGGTGCGGGGGACGACGCGGTAGAGGCACCCGGGATGACGGGTGCCCCGGTATGAACGGGAGGCATGTCTTCGACGGTAGGCCGGTGTTTTTCATGCGTCCAATGCACAGAATCGCGATAATCGATCCACTGCAGCATCAGCCGAGGTCAGGACTGCGGATGTCGACGAACCGTTACGTAGAAGACATGGCAGTGACAACTCTGCTCGCTCCCCGGCTGGCGCATTTCGTCGCGGTCGCCCGGCACGAGCACGTCACCCGCGCCGCCCAGGAGCTGGGCGTACCGCAGTCCACGCTGTCCCGGGCCATGGTCCGCCTCGAACAGGACCTGGGCGTCTCGCTGTTCGCCCGCAAAGGCCGCACCGTCGCCCTCACCACGGCGGGCCGCACCTTCCTGGCCTCCGCCGAACAGGCGCTGGACGGCATCGCCCGCGCCGCCGAGTCCGTCCAACAGGACGCCGACCCGGCTTACGGCAAGGTCGCCTTCGGCTTCCTGCACACCCTCGGCCCCGAGACCGTACCCGGCCTCATCCGCGCCTTCCGCGCCGACCACCCGCGCGTGCGCTTCTCCCTGGTCCAGAACTACGGCGAGGCCATGCTGGAGAAGCTGCGCGCCGGCGAACTCGACCTCTGCCTCACCTCGCCGCTCCCGGACGCCCCCGACCTCGTCGCCCGCCGCCTCGACGAACAGCGTCTGCGGCTGGTCGTCCCCGACGACCACCGCCTCGCCGGCCGCAAGCGCATCCGCCTCGCCGAGGCCGCGGAGGAAACCTTCGTCACCCTGGAGGCCGGCTACGGCCTGCGCCGCATCACCGACGACCTGTGCGCGGAAGCCGGCTTCACCCCGCGCGTCGCCTTCGAGGGCGAGGAGGCCGAGACCCTGCGCGGCCTGGTCGCCGCCGGCCTCGGCGTGGCCCTGCTGCCGCCCCCCGCCGTGGCACGGCCCGGGGTGGTCGAGCTGACGGTCACCGCCCCGCGCGCCCTCCGGGAGATCGGCGTCGCCTGGCTCGACGGCCACCCCGACACCCCGCCGGTCGCCGAGTTCAAACGCTTCCTGATGTCCCGCCGCGGCCGCCTCATCCCGGACCTGGAACCCCCCGTGGCGTGAGCCTGGCCGCCCCGCCCGAAAACCGGTGGCCCCCTCCCCCGCCCGGCCCGGACAATTCCGGGGTCGCCGGTCGAGGGGGAGCTTGTTTGGACGTGTTCGTGTGCGCCGGCTGCGGTGCGGAACTGACGGCGCCGGTCGCCCGGGTCGCCCTCCCCGACCACACCTACTTCGGGGCGTGGGAGCAGTTGCACCCCCCGCTGATGCAGTCGGGGACGTACGCCGTCGACCCCCTGCCGACCGGACAGCCCTGGCGGCTCTGGGACGAGGTGGGGGACGAACCGGCGGCCCGGCAGGGGATCTACGCACCGGTGCACTCCGTGTCGTTCGGGCCGCGGGGCAGGATCGTCATCGCACCCGGTGACTCCCGGGGCATGGCCTTCATCCCCGAGAAGTGCGACGGGTACTGCATGGGCGTGGACGGCCGGGACGGCCCCAACCTCGCCTGCACGGGCTGCGGGAGCGCGGTCGCGACCCGACTGGACGACTGCGGGCTGTGGCAGGCGGTGTGGCTGGAGCCCGACGCCGTGCGGCGCGCGCCCTCGGGCCTGCCGGCCGTCCCGGTCCCCGCCTGGGACGAGCTGGATCTGGAGTCGTACGCCGTGGCACCCGTCGAACTCGACGGTTCCTGGAGCTTCCGCTGGGAGGCCGCGGTCACCGTGGCGCTCGCGCACCTGGTGGTGGCCTGCGACGCCCGCCCGGTGGCGCTGGCGGGTCCCCTCGCCGATCTGCTCGGCGACGCCGTCGCCGGCTACATGCCCGCCGGGCCCCCCACCATGGCCCTCGGCCTGGCCGGGCCGGGGAGGCCCCCGCTCCGGCCCGGCCCCGACGTCCTCCTCGTCCCGCGCCATCCGTTCACGGGGGAGGCGTGGCGGCCCCCGGACGGAACGGCCCCCGTCGTCCCCATGGACATCGGGATATGGGCGTACCTCGCCCTCCCCGGGGAGACCTCGCCGGCACCGGCGACCGGCAGACTGCCGGAAGGGGTCCTGCGCGACGACTATCCGCTGCCGCTCCACCCCTGGCGGCCCTTCCTGCCCCACCCCTACGCCTTCTCGCACACCCTGGCAAGGCTGCCCGCCATCCGCAGGCCCGCGCTGCGCGCGTACCGCGACAGGTTCTGCGGGCCCCGCTAGGGCGAGTCAGCAGAGTTCCGCTGCTCGCGGGCGTCCGGCTGCTCCGGCCGCCGCCGCGATGCCGGAGCGGCACAGTGGCGACGGGCGTGAAGGGGGAGCACGATCGCGCCGGGCCGTCCGTGCCATCCGGCCGAGAGGGGGCGGAGCGGCGGGCGCGGACGGACCGGCACGACCACCGGAGCCCACCGCGACCACCGGAGCCCACCGCGACCACCGGGGCCCACCGAGACCACATCGGCCGCCGCGCCACGGGGTCGCCGGCCGAGCCGTCAGCCGGAGGGCTTCGCGTAGTCGGAGAAGCCGGTCCAGTCCAGCGTCACGCAGGGCTCGTCGCCCACCACCCAGGCGTTGTGCCCCGGGTGCACGCGCATGTAGTCGCCGGGACCGAACTCGGCACTCTCCCCGTCGTCCGTGACGATCTTCATCCGGCCGCTCACGACGTACCCGGTGTGGTCGGCCCGGCAGCTTTCCGTCCCGGCCAGCGGCTTGATGTGCTCCGACCACTTCCAGCCCGGCTGGAAGACGGCCCGGCCGACGGCGCCGTCCCCCGTGTCCACCAGGTCCAGCCTGCCCATGCCGCCGACGAACGGTCTGCTCTCGTCCGGCTCGTCGAAGTTCCTGCGGTCCATCGCTGCCATGGCCGATCGCCTCCGGGGGAGGAGCGGGCACCCCGAGTCCACTTCTCACGGTACGCCGCGCGGGCCGCCTTGCGGCCCCGTCCCGGCCGTGGTTCCGCCCCGCCCTCACCCCCGCAGTGACCTCCCGAAGCCCGAGGCCAGCGGCATCCTCAGGCCCAGCGGAGGCGGGGCGGCCAGGGCGTCCGTGACGGGGCGCGAGTACCGGCCCGAGAAGACCGCCCCCAGCACGAAGTCCACGCCCAGCGCCACCACTTCCGCCTGGTGCTCGCGCAGCCCGTGGCCGTCCGAGTGCACCTCGAACCGGCACGTCGAACGGTTCGCCTTCTTCGCCCGTTCCGCCAGCCGGAAGGAGACCTCCGGGTCGCTGCGCGCGTCGTTGGTGCCGTGCACGATCAACACCTGCCGACCCGACAGGTGTCTCACCGGTTCAGGGGAGTCGGCAGGCGTTCCGCCCTCCAGGCAAGGAGCCAGTGCCAGAACCGAGTTGACGGCCCCGTGCCCCGCCGCCCGCAGCGCGGCCAGTCCTCCCGCGTCGTAGCCGGCCAGGCACACCGGCACGTCCCCGTACCGCCGCACCGCCTCGTCGGCCGCCCACCGCGCCTGCTCCTCCCGCGAGGACTCCCCGCCGTGGACGACGGCGTGCGTGACCAGGCCGTCCCCACCGCCGGCCCGGGCCAGTGCCCGCGCGAGCGGCCGCAGGGGGCCGGGGGAGAATCTGGACGCCCCGGGTAGCAGGAGCACCACCCCGTTGACCGGGCTTTCCGTCGGACCCGAGCCGGTTCTCGCGCCGGCCGCCCGCCCCAGGCGGGCCCCGCGCGCCGGCGGCGCATGCTGTGCCATGGCGGAACAGTCTCAGACCTTCGGGTGTACGCCATCCGTCCGCGCGGTCTCTGTTACATATCGACGCCCGCCGGGGACACGACGCTCTACGCGCGTAGGAGTAGAGTGCGCAGATGACGAGCGAGACCCCCAACCTGCCGACCCCGGATCAGATCCGTCGTTCCCCGAAGGTGCTCCTGCACGATCACCTCGACGGTGGACTGCGTCCCGGGACCATCATCGAGCTGGCCCGCGAGGTCGGCTATGAGAACCTCCCCGAGACCGACGCCGACAAGCTCGGCATCTGGTTCCGCGAGGCCGCCGACTCCGGCTCCCTCCCGCGCTACCTGGAGACGTTCGCCCACACCTGCGCGGTCATGCAGACGAAGGCGGCCCTCTTCCGCGTCGCCGCCGAGTGCGCCGAGGACCTGGCCGAGGACGGCGTCGTGTACGCCGAGATCCGCTACGCCCCCGAGCAGCACCTCGAAGCCGGCCTGACCCTCGAAGAGGTCGTGGAGGCCGTGAACGACGGCTTCCGCGAGGGCGAGCGCCGTGCCAAGGCCAACGGCCACCGCATCCGCGTCGGCGCCCTGCTGACCGCGATGCGTCACGCGGCCCGCGCTCTGGAGATCGCCGAGCTGGCCAACCGCTACCGCGACAACGGCGTGGTCGGCTTCGACATCGCCGGCGCCGAGGCCGGGTTCCCTCCCACCCGCCACCTCGACGCCTTCGAGTACCTCAAGCGCGAGAACAACCACTTCACGATCCACGCCGGTGAGGCCTTCGGCCTCCCGTCGATCTGGCAGGCCCTGCAGTGGTGCGGTGCCGACCGCCTCGGCCACGGCGTGAAGATCATCGACGACATCGAGGTCGCCGAGGACGGCTCGGTCACGCTGGGCCGCCTGGCCAGCTACGTCCGGGACAAGCGCATCCCCCTGGAGATGTGCCCGACCTCGAACCTGCAGACGGCCGCGGCCGCCTCGTACGCCGAGCACCCGATCGGCCTGCTGCGGAAGCTGCACTTCAGGCTCACGGTCAACACCGACAACCGCCTGATGAGTGGCACCAGCATGAGCCGCGAGTTCGAGCACCTGGTGGACACCTTCGGCTACACCCTCGACGACATGCAGTGGTTCACCGTCAATGCGATGAAGTCCGCGTTCATTCCTTTCGATGAACGACTGGCCATGATCAACGAGGTCATCAAGCCCGGTTATGCGGAGCTGAAGTCGGAGTGGCTGTTCCGGCAGACTGCTTCCACCAGCGGATCCGTCTCGGCGTAGGCCATGGCATGACGTACTGAAAGCGCCCGGGAGAGGCAATTTCCGGGCGCTTTCTCGTATTAAAGGATGTTTGCGGGCCGGGGTTTGAAGTGACTAGTTTGCGGAGCCGCTCAATTCCCCGTCGCAAGGAATACCTTCCATGAAGCAGTCAGCTGCCAAGTTCCTCGGTGCCGCCGCCGTCGGTGCCGCCCTCGCCGCCGTCGCCGCCGGCACCGCCTCCGCCGCCGTTCCCGCCATCGGCATCACCGACGCGCTGGGTACCGCCACCGGCGCGCTCGAGGGCGTCACCAGCCAGCAGCAGATGAAGGCCGAAGAGGGGCAGCCGAGCGACCCCACCGCCGCGGTCACCGGTCTGCTGGGCCCGGTCACCGGTGCCCTCAACGGCTGACGTCGGCGCGACGCGAACGCACGCACGGCGGTCGCACGCCTCTTCGACGAGGTGTGTGTGCCGCCGTGCGGTGTGCCACGATCCCCACCAACTGCCCGCCGACGCACTGGGTATGAGGTTCTCGGTCATGCACATGAAGGCACGAGCGACGCTGGTCGCGCTGGTCCCCGCCCTGCTGTTCGCGGCGGTGGGGTGCAGCAGTACGGAGGCCCCCGCGACGGGCAGGTCCCCCGATCCCAAGAGCTCCGAGGGCACCGCCGGCGGCGCGCCCGGCGCCCCCGCGGCGTCCCCGGACCCGGCGGGATCGGCCACGCCGAAGGCCGGTGGCACCAAGCTGGAGCGGTCCGCGCTCGCCCAGGGCGACCTGCCCGGCTATCAGATCTCCGCCCAGGGGAAGAACCCCAACGCCCCGGACGGCCAGCCGCAGGCCGACAAGAAGGCCTGCCAGCCGCTGGCGGACATCATGGGCGACAAGCCGGACCCCGCCGCGCGCGAGACCGTCAACCGGGGCATCGGATCCCAGAAGCAGATGGGGCTCGCGGTCTCCGCGTCCGTCAGCTCCTACTCCGAGAGCGACGCCAAGGCACTGGTCTCCCGGCTCAAGGCCGCCGTCGCCGCCTGCGGTACGGGCTTCTCGGCCACGGTCGACAAGCAGACCGGCAGCTACCGCGAGATCCGCGCCGCCGACTACCGCACGAGCGGCGACGAGAGCGTCAGCTGGACCACGACCGCGGCCGGCCAGGGCGTCTCGGCACAGGTCCACCTGGTCGTCGTACGCGAGGGGGACACCGTCGTGCGGCTGATGGCCCTCAATGTGGCGGCGGCCCAGCAGAAGACCCAGGTGCCGCAGGAAGTGACCGACAAGCAGCTGGAGAAGGTCCGCAAGGCCGGCTGAGCGGCCCCACTACCAGGCGGTCGAGGCGGACTTCTCGTTCGGCAGCAGCACCCACAGCGCGATGTAGATCAGGAACTGCGGGCCCGGCAGCAGGCACGAGACGGCGAATATGGCGCGCATCGTGTTCGCGGACATTCCGAAACGCCGTGCGAGTCCGGCGCAGACTCCGCCGATCCAACGGCCGTCACGGGGGCGGACCAGGGCGCTCATGAGGTTCTCCTTCGTCGGGACCGCTTTCTTGCGATGGCTCAATACTCCCGCTGGACCGCGGACAGAACGTCGGTCCAGGGGCCGAGCCCGACCCTGGAAATCCTCGGGGTGTCCCCCTGATAAACGGCATGTGAGCGGCGCAGCCGGGCCCGCAGCGCCGGTACGACGGCCGCGTGCGCGATCAGTACGCCGAGGGTGTTCAGCAGCACCGAGTCCACGTCGACGACCTGGCCCGGGACGCCGCTCTGGAGCATCTCGATGCTCAGCGAGACCAGCGCGCCCGCGGCCGCGGTCCGCACCAGGGAGGACCACGCGGCCAGCCGCGACAGCCGGAGCCGTCCGCTGGCCAGCGGCACCAGCACCCCCAGCGGGGCCAGCAGCGCCAGCCCCTCCCCGATCCGCCGCGCGGCCTCCAGCGGCCCGAGGGCGAGGTCGGCCCGGATCCCCTCCAACGGGGTCAGATTGCCGGCGGCGGCCCAGGGGACGTCGAGGGGCAGCAGGGTCAGCCAGCCGACGACCACGAGATGGGCGGCGAGCAGGACCCCGGCCAGGAGTCGGAGACGGAGGGGGATCGCGGTGGCGCCGGCGGTGCTGCCGTCGGCCTCAATACGCTGCACACCTGCGAGGACGCACCACCTGGCAGCCCCGGTTCCGCCTCGCTGGTGTGGCAGCGGGCACGGATCCCCGGAGTGTCCTGGTCCCGGGCCCGCTCAGCGGGTGGCGAGCAGGACGATCAGCAGCAGCGCGCCGGCCACGGCGGGCGCGATGATCTCGTACGACCACTGCACGCGCACGCTGCCCCGGGCGCCGGCCCGCTCGGCCCCGCGCTCGGCCATTCGCTGGAGCTCGTCGACGATCCGGTCCGCACTGGCCCGCATCGGCTCGGCCTGGACCTGGGCCTTCTCGCCGGGGGGCCGCCCCGCGGACCGCTCCTCCCGGTCGCGCAGCCCCTCGTGGCGAAGGCGCTGGCGGTTGGCCTTCTTCCGCTCGCGCAGCGAGACGGGCACGGACCACAGCTGGTACTTCGAACCCTCGGCCAGCACCTCCGCCGAGTAACCGGACCGCACCGCGTCCACGGCGGCCCACGGCAGCTCGATGATCCGGAAGGGGTTCCGCACGCGCATCCGGTCGTCGTTGGCGAAGACGGCCGGGCGGATCGTGAACGCCACGATCAGCGGTACGACGCACAGCGCCACCGCCAGCGCGATCCAGGGGGTGTTGCCGGAGCCGCGCACCACGGCGTCCCCGCAGAGCCACGCCGTCAGCGCGAGCAGCAGTACCCCCGATACGACGCCCATGGAGGAGCGGTAGACCCGGTCGTCGTAGACCGGTTCATCGGTCGGCTGCTGGCTGCTCATGGGGTCGATTCTGCCCCACTGCGCCGCGGGGGTGTATCAGCGCACGAGATCGGCGTACAGGATGATGTTGTCGGGGCGGCGGCCGTCCGTGATCTCGCCGCCGCAGGTGATGACGCGCAGCTCCGGACGGGTGGTGTCGCCGTACACCTTGGCGGTCGGGAACCGGTCCTTGGCGACCTGCTCCAGCTCGCGGACGCGGAAGACGGCGGCGCTGCCGTCGGCGCGCGAGACCGTGATCTCCTCGCCGGTGCGGACGCGCGAGACGTCCTTGAGCACGGCCGGGCCGCGGGCGGTGTCGAAGTGGCCGATCAGCACGGCGGGTCCGGTCTCGCCGGGCGTGACGCCCTTCGTGTACCAGCCGATCTTGTCGCCGTCCGCCACGGAGGGGACCTCGACGGTGCCGTCGGCGGCCGGCCCCAGCCTCAGCACCGGTGAGGCGTCCACCCCGGCCGCGGGGATCGACACGCGCACGGGCTCGGAGGCGGGCAGCGGGGCGGCCGGGGCGGGGGCCGCGGGGGCGGTCGCGGGCATGACGGCGGGCGGGGCGGCGCCCGCGGGCGGGGGCGTGTGGGAACCGGCCGCGCCGCAGCCGGTCAGGGCGGCGCAGATCAGGGCGGCGGCGAGCAGCGGGCGCGGACGTACGCGATGGGCCATGGGGCGCTCCGGGAAACGGGTCCGGCGGACCACCGTTCGGTGGTCCGCCGGAAGGAGGGACGAGGTGCTCAGGGTGCGTCAGCGCCGGGTGCCGGCGCGGCGGCGGGAGACGAAGGCCGCGCACAGGCCGGCGACGACGGCACCGAGGCCGGCGCCGGCGTAGGCGGTGGTGGAGTCGTCGGTGTCCTCGGTGGCGATCTCGGCGCCCGCGGCGACGCCGCCCTGGGGGACGACGGAGGTCTGGCCGACGGTCTGCGCCTTCGGAGTGCTGCCGGCGGTCGCGGAGGGCTTGGCGGCCGGCTTGTCCGCGGCCTTGGCGGTGGGCTCGGCCGAGGGCTTGGCGGCCGGCTTGTCGGAGGGCTTGGTGGTCGCCTCCGGCAGCAGGTGGAAGCCGTCCGAGGCGCCTTCGCCCAGCACGTGCACGTTGAGGCCGTACCGGCCGTTGTCCGCGTCGGCCAGGATGTACTCGACGCCGTCGACCACCTCGCGCAGGTGCGCGTTGTCGAGCTTCGCCAGGACCCGGCCCGCCCAGCCGTCGGCCGGCTTCCAGTCAGCGGCGACGGCGCGGATCCAGATCTCGGGACCCTCGACGTCGTTGCGCAGCACCGCGATCCGGCCCGGACCGACCAGCACCGTCTCACCGTCGAAGCGGTCCCCCTGCGAGGCGGACGCGGACACCGGGGTGACGGCCTGCGGGGCGGGGGCGGCGAACGCGGTCGCGGCCGGCGCGAGCAGGGCCCCGGCGAGGGCGGCGGTGACGATCGAGGCGCGGAGGGCGGAACGCATAACGACTCCTGGAAGCTGTGTCGCGGAAGGGTGGGAGAGTCGCATGCCGCGTTTTCTCTGTCGGGCTTTCATCCGGTGAGGTCTGGCGGGCTGCTGAAGAGAAATCTATGGATCTTGTTCGACCGGAGGATGGGGTTCCTGTCACCACCGTGCAACAGGGAAAAGTGGAGGTCAGCGGTCCGCGAGCGGGTCGGGGAGCGCCCTGCGCCACGATGCCCGGAGGCACCGGGCCGCAGGTGTCGATTCCATAGCGGACCGGCCAGAACCGGGCGAGGGGGGTGACAGGTCGCTACGCGCGTAGATATGCTCATCTGGTGACCATGCCCACCACCCTCACCGCATTCGCTGACGTGACGACGTCCGACAGTGCGCTGCGCCGCTTCCTGCACGGGCTGCCCGGCGTCGACGCTGTCGGCCTGGAGGCCCGCGCGGCCTCCCTCGGCACCCGTTCGATCAAGACGACGGCCAAGGCGTACGCCATCGACCTGGCCATCTCGATGATCGACCTTACGACGCTGGAAGGCGCGGACACCCCGGGCAAGGTCCGGGCGCTCTCCGCCAAGGCCGTCCATCCCGACCCGACCGACCGCACGACCCCGATGACGGCCGCCGTCTGCGTCTACCCCGACATGGTGGCCACCGCCAAGGCCGCGCTGAACGGAGCCGACGTCAAGGTCGCCTCCGTCGCCACCGCCTTCCCGGCCGGCCGCGCCGCGCTGCCCGTCAAGCTCGCGGACACCCGTGACGCCGTCGCCGCCGGCGCCGACGAGATCGACATGGTCATCGACCGTGGCGCCTTCCTCGCCGGCCGCTACCTGGAGACGTACGAGCTGATCAAGGCCGTCAAGGAGGCCTGTGCCCGCCCCGACGGCAGCGCCGCCCGCCTGAAGGTCATCTTCGAGACCGGCGAACTGTCGACCTACGACAACATCCGCCGCGCCTCCTGGATCGGCATGCTCGCGGGCGCCGACTTCATCAAGACGTCGACCGGCAAGGTGGGCGTCAACGCCACCCCCGCCAACACCCTGCTCATGCTCGAAGCCGTCCGCGACTTCAAGGCGCAGACTGGAATCCAGATCGGCGTGAAGCCGGCCGGCGGCATCCGCACCACCAAGGACGCGATCAAGTTCCTGGTCCTGGTCAACGAGACCGTGGGCGAGGACTGGCTGAGCAACACCTGGTTCCGTTTCGGCGCCTCCAGCCTGCTCAACGACCTGCTGATGCAGCGCCAGAAGCTGAGCACCGGCCGTTACTCCGGTCCCGACTACGTGACGGTGGACTGATCACCATGGCATCCCTCTTCGAGTACGCACCGGCTCCCGAGTCCCGCTCGGTCGTCGACATCGCCCCCTCCTACGGGCTCTTCATCGACGGCGAGTTCACCGACGCCGCCGACGGCAAGGTCTTCAAGACCGTCTCGCCCAGCAGCGAGGAGGTCCTGTCGGAGGTCGCCCAGGCCGGCGCCGCCGACGTGGACCGCGCCGTCAAGGCGGCCCGCAAGGCCTTCGAGAAGTGGTCCGCGCTGCCGGGCTCCGAGCGTGCCAAGTACCTCTTCCGCATCGCCCGGATCATCCAGGAGCGCAGCCGCGAGCTCGCCGTCCTGGAGACCCTGGACAACGGCAAGCCGATCAAGGAGACCCGCGACGCGGACCTCCCGCTGGTCGCCGCGCACTTCTTCTACTACGCGGGCTGGGCCGACAAGCTCGACCACGCGGGCTACGGCGCGAACCCGCGCCCGCTCGGCGTCGCCGGCCAGGTCATCCCGTGGAACTTCCCGCTGCTGATGCTCGCCTGGAAGATCGCCCCGGCGCTCGCCACCGGCAACACGGTCGTCCTGAAGCCCGCCGAGACCACCCCGCTCTCCGCACTCTTCTTCGCGGACATCTGCCGCCAGGCGGGCCTGCCCAAGGGCGTCGTCAACATCCTCACCGGATACGGCGACGCGGGCGCGGCCCTCGTCGAGCACCCGGACGTCAACAAGGTCGCCTTCACCGGCTCGACCGCGGTCGGCAAGGCCATCGCCCGCTCGATCGCCGGCACCGACAAGAAGGTCACCCTGGAGCTGGGCGGCAAGGGCGCCAACATCGTCTTCGACGACGCCCCCGTCGACCAGGCCGTCGAGGGCATCGTCAACGGCATCTTCTTCAACCAGGGCCAGGTCTGCTGCGCGGGCTCCCGCCTCCTGGTCCAGGAGTCGATCCACGACGAGCTGCTGGACTCCCTCAAGCGCCGCCTCTCCACCCTGCGCCTGGGCGACCCGCTCGACAAGAACACCGACATCGGCGCGATCAACTCCGCCGAACAGCTCGCCCGGATCACCGCGCTCGCGGAGACCGGCGAGGCCGAGGGCGCCGAGCGCTGGTCCCCGGCGTGCGAGCTGCCGTCCTCCGGCTACTGGTTCGCCCCGACGCTCTTCACGAACGTCACCCAGGCGCACACCGTCGCCCGCGACGAGATCTTCGGCCCGGTGCTGTCCGTGCTGACCTTCCGTACGCCCGACGAGGCCGTCGCCAAGGCCAACAACAGCCAGTACGGCCTGTCCGCCGGCATCTGGACGGAGAAGGGCTCGCGCATCCTCGCGGTCGCGAACCAGCTCCGCGCCGGCGTCGTCTGGGCCAACACGTTCAACAAGTTCGACCCGACCTCGCCCTTCGGCGGCTACAAGGAGTCGGGCTTCGGGCGCGAAGGCGGCCGTCACGGCCTGGAGGGCTACCTCGATGTCTGAGTCGTCGACGCGTCTGAGCGTCTTCAAGACCTACAAGCTGTACGTCGGGGGCAAGTTCCCCCGCTCCGAGAGCGGCCGGGTGTACGAGGTGAGCGACTCCAAGGGCAACTGGCTGGCCAACGCCCCGCTGTCCTCCCGCAAGGACGCCCGTGACGCGGTCGTCGCCGCCCGCAAGGCGTTCGGCGGCTGGTCCGGCGCGACCGCCTACAACCGCGGCCAGATCCTCTACCGCATCGCCGAGATGCTGGAAGGCCGCCGCGAGCAGTTCGTCCGCGAGGTCGGCGAGGCCGAGGGCCTGTCCAAGTCGAAGGCGGCCGCCGTCGTCGACGCGGCCGTCGACCGCTGGGTCTGGTACGCGGGCTGGACCGACAAGATCGGCCAGCTCGTGGGCGGGGCCAACCCCGTCGCGGGCCCGTTCTTCAACCTTTCCACCCCGGAGCCGACCGGTGTCGTCACGGTCGTGGCCCCGCAGGACTCCTCGTTCCTGGGCCTGGTCTGCGTGATCGCCCCGGTGATCGCGACGGGCAACACCGCCGTGGTCATCGCCAGCGAGAAGTCCCCGCTGCCCGCCCTCTCCCTGGGCGAGGTGCTCGCCACCTCCGACCTGCCGGGCGGCGTGGTCAACATCCTGTCCGGCAAGGCCGACGAGATGGGCCCGCACCTGGCGTCCCACCAGGACGTCAACGCGATCGACCTGGCCGGCGCCGGCCCGGCCCTGGCCAAGGAGCTGGAGATCGCGGCGGCCGACAACCTCAAGCGCGTCCTGCGTCCACAGCCTGTGGACGACTGGAGCGCCGACCCGGGCACGTCGCGCATGACGGCGTTCCTGGAGACCAAGACCGTCTGGCACCCCACCGGGTCGCTGGGCGCGGGCGGCTCGTCCTACTAGGGAGCGTCCGCGAAGCAGCGCTGGCCGCCCGCAGGGCGGGCGCGGTGGGACTTCGCGGATTCGACCCTGGGCGCACTCCCTGCGAGACCGGCCCCGGCAGCGTCCCCCGCGCTGCCGGGGCCTTCGTCCGTGTACGGCTCGGTTCGACGGCCGGGCACGGCTCAGCGGGCGCCGAGGGGGCCCAGGAGGGACGAGACCGCAGCCGTGGGCAGTTCACCCACCGACGGGCCCTGGGTGAGGATCCCCGTGACCGCCGTCGTACCCACCGACGGGAAGTCCGCGACCTTCGTGGCGACCCCGTTGTCCAGCGGGTCCACACCGGTGTGGGCCAGTGGGTTCACCTTGAGGTTCGCGATCGGATCCGTGACGCCGGCCACGGCGGCCGGGACGTCGAGCTCACCGGCCTGGGCGCCGCCCGCGGCCATCGCCAGCGCGGCGCCGGCCATCGAGAGGGTCAGCCCCGCGCCGCGGAGCCGGTTCGGTACCGAAGGGCCTGCGTGACGGCCTGCGTGACGTGCCATGGGATCCCGCCTGTGGTCGTGGTCGCGTGCGCACGCAGCGTAGTGGAGGTGTGTTCCTGGACACCAACCGGTCACCGGGAGGATCCCCTACCCGGGGGAATGGTTCAGACTGGTGTCCCGTGAGCTCTTCCTCTCCTTCTCCGACCCGGGTCGTCCTGCTGACCGGTCCGTCGGGCTCCGGCAAATCCTCCCTGGCCGCCCGCTCCGGGCTCCCCGTGCTGCGCCTCGACGACTTCTACAAGGAGGGCGAGGACCCCACCCTCCCGCTGGTGGAGGGCAGCTCCGACATCGACTGGGACTCCCCGCTGTCGTGGGACGCCGACACGGCCGTCGCCGCGATCGCCGAACTGTGCGCGTCGGGCCGGACGAACGTACCGGTGTACGACATCGCCACCAGCTCCCGCACCGGCTGGGACACCCTCGACATCGCCCGCACCCCGCTGTTCATCGCGGAGGGCATCTTCGCCGCGGACGTCGCCGCCCGCTGCCAGGAACTCGGTCTCCTCGCGGACGCCATCTGCCTGCGCGGCCGCCCCTCGACGACCTTCCGCCGCCGGCTCGCCCGCGATCTGCGCGAGGGCCGCAAGTCCGTGCCGTTCCTGCTGCGCAGGGGCCTGAGGCTGATGCGCGCCGAACGCGGCATCGTGGCCCGCCACGTCGCTCTGGGCGCACACGCCTGCGGCCGCGACGAGGCCCTGGGCCGCCTGGCAGCGGCCGCCGCGGGCCGCCACCGCACGACCACCCCGGCCTGATCGACACGCCCCCGTCAACTACTGACCGCGGACGTGAAAAGGCGGGATCAGGCGGACCCCCGGCCGCTCGATCCCGCCTCTTCTCCCCCCGACGGCCCCCGTCCCACCCCCGCAGGACGGGCCCCCCGGCCCGATGGTCCGTGTGGGTCGCGCTACGCGACCAGCTCCCCGAAGGACTCCGCCTCGTCGCGGCCGAAGCTCAGCGACTCGTCCTCCCGCAGGCGCCGCAGCGAGCGCCAGATGCTCGACTTCACCGTGCCGACGCTGATCCCGAGGATCTCCGCGATCTCCGGGTCCGTACGGCCCTCGTAGTAGCGCAGCACCAGCATCGTGCGCTGCGGCTCCGGGATCCGGGTCAGCGCCTGCCACAGCACCGCGCGCAGCTCCGTACCGCGCATCGCGTCCGTGTCCGATGCCGTCTCCGGCAGCTCCTCCGTCGGGTACTCGTTCAGCTTCCGCCGACGCCACGCGCTGATGTGCAGGTTCGTCATGGTGCGGCGCAGGTACCCGCCGACCGCCGCCTTGTCGCTGATCCGGTCCCAGGCGCGGTACGTGGAGAACAGCGCGCTCTGCAGCAGGTCCTCGGCCTCGTAACGGTCACCGGTCAGGTGGAAGGCCGTCGCGTACAGGGCGGCCCGCCGCTCCTGGACGTACGCGGTGAACTCCGCCTCCGACGTGGAGGACGGGGTCTGCTGGGCGGGAACCGCCTGGTACTGGTTTGCGTCAATGGCTACGACGTGGGCCGGCCGGGGCCGGGCGACCGCCACCGTACGGACACCCGCCCGGCGGTTCACATCGTGCAGCCGCGTGACGACCGCGCCGGTGCTGGTGCTGTGCAGCGTGTTCATCTCGCGCCCCCCGTCGTGGAGTGTCTCTGCTTCGGATCGCTGTGCGTTGACAAGAAGACTGCCCGGCCGACTTAACCGGGGTGTCCGTCGACTGTCACAGCACTGTCACAGCGACCATCGGGAGGACCTCGGCGGACTCCCGCAGGATCTCGTTCACCTGACGGTCGAACTCCCGACGGGCTATGGGACAGAATGAGCCCGTGCCCTTCCTGTTGCTGATCGAGGACGACGACGCCATCCGCACGGCCCTCGAACTCTCCCTGTCTCGCCAGGGCCACCGTGTGGCCACCGCGGCGACGGGCGAGGACGGCCTCAAACTGCTCCGCGAGCAGCGGCCGGATCTGATCGTGCTGGACGTGATGCTGCCCGGGATCGACGGTTTCGAGGTGTGCCGGCGGATCCGCCGCACCGACCAACTGCCGATCATCCTGCTCACCGCGCGCAGCGACGACATCGACGTGGTCGTCGGCCTGGAGTCCGGAGCCGACGACTACGTGGTCAAGCCCGTCCAGGGGCGGGTCCTCGACGCCCGGATCCGGGCCGTACTGCGCCGCGGCGAACGCGAGTCGAGCGACTCGGCGAGCTTCGGCTCCCTCGTCATCGACCGGGCCGCCATGACGGTGACCAAGAACGGCGAGGACCTCCAGCTCACGCCGACCGAACTGCGGCTGCTCCTCGAACTGAGCCGCCGGCCCGGACAGGCCCTGTCCCGCCAGCAGCTGCTGCGCCTGGTCTGGGAGCACGACTACCTCGGCGACTCGCGGCTCGTGGACGCCTGCGTCCAGCGGCTGCGCGCCAAGGTCGAGGACGTACCCTCCTCGCCCACCCTGATCCGTACGGTCCGGGGCGTCGGATACCGCCTGGACTCCCCGCAGTGATCCGGTCGTTGCTCGCG
This sequence comes from Streptomyces sp. NPDC023541, assembly GCF_055559995.1. Lineage (NCBI taxonomy): Bacteria > Bacillati > Actinomycetota > Actinomycetes > Kitasatosporales > Streptomycetaceae > Streptomyces > Streptomyces sp. NPDC023541. The sequence goes on along the minus strand of NZ_JBVHJO010000005.1, from coordinate 186,678 downwards.
GGCCGGCGCTGGACCAGCCTGCGGCTGCGGCTCCTCGTGGTCTTCGCGCTGGTCGCCCTGACGGCCGCCGTGTCCGCGTCCGGGATCGCCTACTGGCTCAACCGCGAGGCCGTGCTCACCCGTGTCCAGGAGGCCGCCCTGGGCGACTTCCGGCAGGAGATGCAGAACCGTGCCGCCGCGCTGCCCGCCGACCCCACGCCCGAGGAGCTGCAGCGCACCGCCGAGCTGATGGCGGGCAGCAGCCCCGGCTACAGCGTGCTGCTCGTGCAGGAGGGCAAGGACAGCCGCCAGATGTACGGCGCGGCCGGCCCCGACAACTTCCGCCTCGCGGACGTGCCGAAGTCCCTGCAGAACGCGGTGAACGACCGGCAGAAGACGACCGCGGCCAACGACGCCGAATACCACGTGTACTGGCAGCGGACGAAGCCGCGCGGCAACCCGTACCTGGTCGGCGGCACGCGGATCGTGGGCGGCGGGCCGACCGGCTACATGTACAAGTCCCTCGCCCAGGAGCGGGACGACCTGAACGCGCTCGCCTGGTCGTTGACCATCGCCACCGGCCTCGCGCTGCTCGGATCCGCGCTGCTCGCGCAGGCCGCGGCCCGCACCGTGCTCAAGCCCGTACAGCGGCTCGGGGACGCGGCACGGCGGCTCGGCGAGGGCGAACTGGACCACCGGCTCGACGTGTCGGGCACGGACGAACTCGCCGACCTGTCGCACACCTTCAACAAGACGGCCGAGGCGCTGGAGAAGAAGGTCGCCGACATGAGCGCGCGGGAGGAGGCCAGCCGGCGCTTCGTCGCGGACATGTCGCACGAGCTGCGCACCCCGCTGACGGCGCTGACGGCGGTCGCCGAGGTGCTGGAGGAAGAGGTCGAGGACCTCGATCCGATGATCGCACCGGCGGTGGGCCTGGTGGTCAGCGAGACCCGCCGCCTGAACATCCTGGTCGAGAACCTGATGGAGGTCACCCGCTTCGACGCGGGCACGGCCAAGCTGGTCCTGGACGACGTCAACGTCGCCGACCAGGTCACGGCCTGCATCGACGCCCGGGCCTGGCTCGACGCGGTCGAACTCGACGCCGAACGGGACATCACGGTGCGGCTCGACCCGCGCCGCCTCGACGTCATCCTCGCCAACCTGATCGGCAACGCGCTCAAGCACGGCGGCTCGCCGGTGCGGGTGTCGGTGACCGTGGAGGGGGACTGGCTGGTGATCGCGGTCCAGGACAACGGGCCGGGCATCCCCGAGGAGGTCCTGCCGCACGTCTTCGACCGCTTCTACAAGGCGAGCGCGTCGCGGCCGAAGTCGGACGGGAGCGGGCTCGGTCTGTCGATCGCCGTGGAGAACGCGCACATCCACGGCGGCGACATCACCGCGGCCAACGTGCCGGGCGGCGGGGCGCTGTTCACGCTCCGGCTGCCGGTGGACGTGGGAAAGGCGATCAGTGGTGACCTGGATGCGTAGGGCCCTGCCGGCGGTGCCGGCCGTACTGGTCCCGCTCGTCGGGATCGCGCTGCTCGCGACGTCGGGCTGCGGGATCCGGGCGACGACCGTGCCCGTGGACGTGGGCGCGGCGCCGTCGCGCGTCTCGTGCGACACCCCCGCGCAGCCGGGCGGACAGAGCGGCGCGCCGGGCTTCCCGGCCACGGTGGAGCTGGTCTGCGGGTCGCAGCTGGTGGGCGTGGAGCGACTGGTCCCGATGCCCGAGAAGAGCGCCGTACGGGACCCCGCCGTGCAGGCCGCGCAGGCGCTGCTGGAGGCGCTGGAGCGGACGCCGAGCACGGAGGAGCGGGACGCCGGCTTCACGACCGGGGTCCCGGCCGGGCTGACGGCGGGCGCGCCGAAGGCGGGCGACCCGGCGGGCACGGTGCGGCTCAGCCGCAAGCCGGAGGACCTGCCGCCGGTGGCGCTGTCGCAGATCGTGTGCACGCTGGCGGGCAGCGAGACGGTGTCGGCGGGGCCGGGTCCGGTGGTCCTGGGCGGACCGGACGCCGATCCGCCGCGGGCGTGGGAGTGCACGGAGGCGGTCCGCTCCCGTCCGGAGTCGGTCCCGACGCTGGGCGAGATCGTCCGGCCGACGCCGTCACCTTCCGCGGGACGCTGAGGCTGCGCCTGTTGCCGGGCGCGCCGCCGTTGCGGGGGCTCCGCCCCGAGCCCCGCGCCTCAGAGGCCGGCCGGGCTGGTTTCGGGGGCTCCGCCCCCGCGCCTCAAGCGCCGGTGGGGCTGGAGTTCAGCCCATCCGGCGGTTGGGGACCGGGGCCGGGCGGAGCCCGGGGAACGGCGGGCGGGCTCCGCGCAGCGGCACGGTACGCCGACGGCCCCCTGAGCCGGGGCTCAGGGGGCCGGGGGAAAGCGGGTGGACAGGTCCCGCCGGACGGAGTCCGGCGCGCCGAAAAAATCAGAGGCCCATCGCCGCCGCGAGGTCCTTCTTGATCGTGTCCAGCACTTCCTGGCCGGTCACGCGGGCGGCCGCGAGGTCGGAGGCCTCGGCCACCGGGACGACGACCTCCAGGTAGCACTTCAGCTTGGGCTCCGTGCCCGACGGGCGGCAGATGACGCGGGCCTTGTACGCGCCGTCCAGGTAGTAGCGCAGGCCGTCCGTCGGCGGCAGCGACTCCGTGCCCTTCGCCAGGTCCTCCGCCGAGACCACCCGCAGGCCCGCCAGCGAGACCGGCGGCTCCGCCCGCAGCGCGGCCATGGCCGAGGCGATCACCGACAGGTCCGAGACGCGGACCGACAGCTGGTCGGTGGCGTGCAGGCCGTGGGCCATCGCCAGGTCGTCCAGCAGGTCGCTCAGCGTGCGGCCCTGCTCCTTGAGCTCGGAGGCCAGTTCGGCGACCAGCAGGGCGGCGGTCACGCCGTCCTTGTCGCGGACGCCCTCGGGGTCCACGCAGTAGCCGAGCGCCTCCTCGTAGCCGTAGCGCAGGCCCTCGACGCGGGCGATCCACTTGAAGCCCGTCAGGGTCTCCTCGTGGCCGACGCCCGCCGCCTCCGCGATCCGGCCCAGGAGGCTGGAGGAGACGATGGACTGCGCGAAGACGCCGGTCGCGCCCTTGTGGACCAGGTGCGCCGCGAGCAGCGCGCCGACCTCGTCCCCGCGCAGCATCCGCCAGCCGTCCGCGGTGGGGACGGCCACCGCGCAACGGTCCGCGTCGGGGTCGTTCGCGATCACGATGTCCGGCTGGACCTCGGCGGCCCTGGCGAAGGCCAGGTCCATCGCGCCCGGCTCCTCCGGGTTGGGGAACGCCACCGTCGGGAAGGCCGGGTCCGGTTCGGCCTGCTCGGCGACCAGGACCGGCTCCGGGAAGCCGTGCCGGGCGAAGGCCGCCATGACGACGTCCTTGCCGACACCGTGCATGGCCGTGTAGACGGTCCGCACGCCCCGGGGGGAGCCGGGGGTCAGGACGGCGTCCGTACGGGCCAGGTAGGCCTCCAGGACCTCGTCGCCGAGGTCCTCCCAGCCGGACTCCGGGCGGGGGACCGAGGCGAGCGTGTCGACGCGGGCGATCTCCGCCGCGATCTCCGCGTCCGCCGGGGAGACGATCTGCGAGCCGTCGCCGAGGTAGACCTTGTAGCCGTTGTCCCGGGGCGGGTTGTGGCTCGCGGTCACCTCGACGCCGGCGACGGCGCCCAGGTGCCGTATGGCGTACGCGAGGACGGGCGTGGGCAGCGGGCGGGGCAGGACGGCCGCGCGCAGGCCTGCGCCGGTCATGACGGCCGCGGTGTCGCGGGCGAAGTCGGCCGACTTGTAGCGGGCGTCGTAGCCGACCACGACCAGGCCGCCGGCGTGGCCCCGGGCCTTCAGGTAGGCCGCGAGGCCCGCCGCGGCCCGGATGACCACGCTGCGGTTCATCCGCATCGGGCCCGCGCCGATCTCACCGCGCAGTCCGGCGGTGCCGAACTGGAGGGTGCCGGAGAAACGGTCGGTCAGCTCCGCCGTGTCGCCCGCCCCGATGAGCGCGGCGAGCTCGGCCGCCGTCTCCGGGTCGGGGTCCTCCGCCAGCCAGGCCTGCGCCCGGGTGATCAGGTCGTCCTGTTCCTGCACTACTTCCGCCTTACCTCTCGTACGGTCCCGGGGCCTCAGATGCGGGCGAGGACCTGGGTCAGCAGCTTGCCCATGCGCGCGGCCGAGTCACGGCCGGCCTGCAGGACCTCTTCGTGGTTCAGCGGCTCGCCGGAGATGCCCGCCGCCAGGTTCGTGACCAGGGAGATGCCGAGCACCTCGGCGCCGGCCTCACGGGCGGCGATGGCCTCCAGCACGGTGGACATGCCGACGAGGTCGGCGCCCATCACGCGGATCATGTTGATCTCGGCCGGGGTCTCGTAGTGCGGGCCGGGGAACTGCACGTAGACGCCCTCCTCCAGGGAGGGGTCGATCTCCTTGCACAGCGCGCGCAGCGCGGGCGAGTACAGGTTCGTCAGGTCCACGAAGTTCGCGCCGATGATCGGCGAGGTGGCCGTCATGTTGATGTGGTCGCTGATCAGGACCGGCTGGCCGGGCTGCATGCCCTCACGCAGACCGCCGCAGCCGTTGGTCAGCACGACGGTCTTGCAGCCCGCGGCGACGGCGGTGCGGACACCGTGGGCGACGGCGGCGACGCCGCGGCCCTCGTAGTAGTGGGTGCGGCCGAGGAAGACCAGCGCGCGCTTGTCGCCGATCTTGTACGAGCGGATCTTGCCGCCGTGTCCTTCGACGGCGGCCGGCGGGAACCCGGGCAGCTCGGTGACGAGGAACTCGGCCTCGGGGGCGCCCAGGGCCTCGGCGGCCGGGGCCCAGCCGGAGCCCATGACGAGGGCGACATCGTGGGTCTCGGCGCCGGTGAGCTCCCGCAGGCGGGCGGCTGCGGCGTCGGCGGCGGCGGTGGGATCGGTAACAGATGCGTTCACGCAGACGAGCGTAGCCGCTCATTGCCTACGCGCGTAGATGGCACAGCTCACGATGCTCGGATCGTTGTCTTGTCGTTTCCGACCAAATGTCCGCGGTGACCCACCGTGACCTGCGGTGACCGGCGGGCGTCAGTCGCGGGAGCCCCCTGCCGGGGTCAGCAGGGGCGCTTGCGCAGCTCCATCACGTAGTCGTGCGGGGCGCCCGCGGACTCGGCCGCGTCGGCGATCTCGCCCAGGTAGCGCGCCGAGGGCAGGCCGCCCTCGTAGCCGTTGAGCACGTAGCACCAGGCGGCCTCGTCGCCTTCCAGGGTGTGCACCCGGATCCGCATGCGCCGGTAGATGTCGAGCCCGACGCCCTCCCAGCGGTCCATCGAGTCCTCGTCCAGCGGGGCGATGTCGTAGAGGGCGACGAAGACCTGGTGGCGCGGCGCCTCGACGAGCGTGGCGAGGGAACCCTCCCAGCCCATCTGCTCGCCGCCGAAGGTCAGCCGCCAGTCGTTGATCCAGCCCGTGCCGCGCAGCGGCGAATGGGGAGCGCGGCGCGTCATCAGCCGCGGGTCGAGGTTGCCGGCGTACGCGGCGTAGAGCGACATGAGGTCGAGGGTACGGGAGGGGCGGCCGTGGACGTGTGCCAGGCGGGGGTACACCCGGACGGAGTCCCGGGCGGGGACCGGGCGCGAAGCACCTTGAAGCGTGCGGGACAATGGAGCACGGAATGCATCCCCCGGGGAGACCCCCCGGATCGCCGGCCGGGGCGGCAGCCGGCCGGGTAGACGTGAGGCGGACTTTTCGTGACCCGGATCGTGATCATCGGCGGCGGACCCGGCGGGTATGAGGCAGCGCTGGTCGGTGCCCAGCTCGGCGCGGAGGTGACCGTCGTGGACTGCGACGGCCTGGGCGGGGCCTCGGTCCTCACCGACTGCGTACCTTCCAAGACCCTGATCGCAACCGCCGAGGTGATGACCACCTTCGACTCCTCCTACGAGGAGCTGGGGATCATCGTCGCCGACGACACCCCGCACATCGAGCAGGCGGCGCGCGTGGTCGGCGTGGATCTCGGCAAGGTGAACCGGCGTGTCAAGCGGCTCGCGCTCGCCCAGTCGCACGACATCACCGCCTCGGTGACCCGGGCCGGGGCCAAGGTCATGCGCGGCCGCGGCAAGCTGGGCGGCCCGCAGGGCATCGACGGCACGCGTGACGTCATCGTCACCGCCGCCGACGGCACCGAGACGATCCTGACGGCCGACGCCGTCCTCATCGCCACCGGCGGCACCCCCCGCGAGATCCCCGACGCCCAGCCCGACGGCGAGCGCATCCTGAACTGGACCCAGGTCTACGACCTGGAGGAGCTCCCCGAGGAGCTCATCGTGGTCGGCTCCGGTGTGACCGGCGCCGAGTTCGCCGGCGCGTACCAGGCACTCGGCTCCCGGGTGACCCTGGTGTCCTCCCGCGACCGCGTGCTGCCGGGCGAGGACCCCGACGCGGCCGCCGTCCTGGAGGACGTCTTCCGGCGCCGCGGCATGAACGTCGTCGGGCGCTCGCGCGCCGAGTCCGCCAAGCGGGTCGGCGACCGGGTCGAGGTCACCCTCTCCGACGGCCGGGTCCTGACCGGCAGCCACTGCCTGATGGCGGTCGGCGCTGTCCCGAACACGCAGAACATGAACCTGGAGGAGTCCGGCGTCCGGCTCAAGGACTCCGGGCACATCTGGACCGACAAGGTCTCGCGCACCTCCGCGCCGGGCGTGTACGCCGCCGGTGACGTCACGGGCGTCTTCGCGCTCGCGTCCGTCGCGGCCATGCAGGGGCGCATCGCGATGTACCACTTCCTCGGCGACGCGGTGGCCCCGCTGAACCTGAAGACGGTGTCCTCGAACGTCTTCACCGACCCCGAGATCGCCACCGTCGGCTACACCCAGGCGGACGTCGACGCCGGCAAGATCGACGCCCGCGTCGTGAAGCTTCCCCTGCTGCGCAACCCGCGCGCCAAGATGCAGGGCATCAGGGACGGCTTCGTGAAGATGTTCTGCCGCCCGGGCACCGGCATCGTGGTGGGCGGCGTGGTCGTCTCCCCGCGTGCGAGCGAGCTCATCCACCCGATCTCGATCGCCGTCGACAACAATCTGACGGTCGAGCAGATCGCAAACGCGTTCACCGTGTACCCCTCTCTGTCGGGGTCGATCGCCGAGGTGGCCCGCCAGCTGCACACCCGGAAGACCGGCGGGGAGGCGTAGGCTCCGCCAACCGCCGCACGCCACAAGGGCTTTGGGGCGGGGCGCGGTCGCACGGCGAGGCGTTCACCCACGTCTCGGGCTGCGTATACCACCAGCCGCCCCGCTCTATGGACAACTTCGGTAATCCGGCGCAAAGAGCTGAAAGCAGACGGTCGTTGGGGTTACTGTCAGTTTCGTGTTCGCTGCAGAACGTCGCCAATTGATCCTCGAAATGGTGCGGGCCAACGGAGCGGTGTCGCTCCGGGAGCTCGCCCGCGTCGTCCAGACCTCCGAAGTGACCGTACGGCGGGACGTGCGGGCACTGGAGGCCGAAGGACTCCTCGACCGCCGACACGGCGGTGCGGTCTTGCCGGGCGGTTTCACGCGGGAGTCCGGCTTTCCGCAAAAGTCCCATCTCGCGACGGCGGAGAAGACCGCCATTGCCGATGTCGCGGCCGGCCTCGTGGAAGAGGGCGAGGCCGTCGTCGTCGGCGCCGGCACCACGACGCAGGAGCTGGCCCGCCGGCTCGCCCGGGTGCCCGGCCTGACCGTCGTGACCAACTCGCTCCTGGTCGCCCAGGCGCTGGCCCACGCCAACCGGGTCGAAGTCGTCATGACGGGCGGCACCCTGCGCGGGTCCAACTACGCCCTCGTGGGCAGCGGGGCCGAGCAGTCCCTCCAGGGGCTGCGGGTGTCCCGGGCCTTCCTGTCCGGGAGCGGCCTGACCGCCGAGCGCGGGCTGTCCACGTCCAACATGCTGTCCGCCAGCGTGGACCGGGCGCTGGTACAGGCGGCCGCGGAGGTGGTGGTGCTGGCGGACCACACGAAGCTCGGCACCGACACCATGTTCCAGACGGTGCCGACGGACGTGATGACCCGCCTGGTCACGGACGAGCCCCCGCCGCACGACGACCGGGCGGCGACGGAGCTCCAGGCCCTGGCGGACCAGGGCGTCCAGATCACCGTGGCCGGCGGCCCCGCGGCCTCCGGCGGCGTGGACGGCATGCAGGGACGCCGACCGCGCCGGGACTCGCCGCTCCCGGTGCAGCGGCGCGGCGGCCCCACGGCCCAGCTGCGCAGCGCGCCCGGCGGGATGCTGGAGCAGCAGGCGGAGCGGGCGCGGGTCGCGGACATGCGGCGCCGCTAGGTCGTGTCGTCGAAGTCCCGCCTGGCCGGCGGAGCCTGGCACGCACGCTCCCTGGAGCCCCGAATCGCGAAGGCCCCGCCCGGTTCGACCGGGCGGGGCCTTCGCGTGTGCGCGGACACGGTCCGGGACGTCAGTCCTTGATCTCGCAGATCGTGGCGCCGGAGGTGACCGAGGCCCCGACCTCGGCGGTGAGGCCCACGATGGTGCCGGAGCGGTGCGCGTTGAGCGGCTGCTCCATCTTCATCGCTTCCAGTACGACGATCAGTTCGCCCTCGGTGACCTGCTGGCCCTCCTCGACGGCGACCTTGACGATCGTGCCCTGCATGGGGGAGGTGAGCGTGTCTCCGGATGCGGCCGGACCGGACTTCTTGGCCGCGCGGCGCTTCGGCTTCGCGCCGCCCGCGGCGGCCGTACGGGCCAGGGTCATGCCCAGGGACGAGGGGAGGGAGACCTCCAGGCGCTTGCCGCCGACCTCGACGACGACCGTCTCGCGGCCCGGCTCGTCCTCGGTGTCCTCCGCGGCCGGAGCCGTGAACGCCGGGATCTCGTTGACGAACTCCGTCTCGATCCAGCGGGTGTAGACGGTGAACGGGCTGCCGTCGGTGGGGGCGAAGGCGGGGTCGGTGACGACCGCACGGTGGAACGGGATGGCCGTGGCCATGCCCTCGACCTCGAACTCGGCGAGCGCGCGGGCAGCGCGCTGCAGCGCCTGCTCGCGGGTGGCGCCGGTGACGATCAGCTTGGCCAGAAGAGAGTCCCAGGCCGGGCCGATGACGGAGCCGGACTCGACACCCGTGTCGAGGCGGACGCCCGGGCCGGTCGGCGCGACGAACTTCGTCACCGTGCCGGGCGCCGGGAGGAAGCCGCGGCCCGGGTCCTCGCCGTTGATGCGGAACTCGATGGAGTGGCCGCGCAGGACCGGGTCCCCGTAGCCGAGCTCCTCGCCGTCGGCGATGCGGAACATCTCGCGGACCAGGTCGATGCCGGCGACCTCTTCGGTGACCGGGTGCTCGACCTGCAGGCGGGTGTTGACCTCCAGGAAGGAGATCAGGCCGTCGGCGGAGACGAGGAACTCCACCGTGCCGGCGCCGACGTAGCCGGCCTCCTTCAGGATGGCCTTGGAAGCGGCGTACAGCTCCGCGTTCTGAGCCTCGGTCAGGAACGGCGCCGGGGCCTCCTCCACCAGCTTCTGGTGGCGGCGCTGGAGGGAGCAGTCACGGGTCGAGACGACGACGACGTTGCCGTGCGAGTCGGCCAGGCACTGGGTCTCGACGTGGCGCGGCTTGTCCAGGTAGCGCTCGACGAAGCACTCGCCGCGGCCGAAGGCGGCGACGGCCTCGCGGACGGCGGAGTCGTAGAGCTCCGGCACCTCTTCGAGGGTGCGGGCGACCTTCAGACCGCGGCCGCCGCCGCCGAAGGCGGCCTTGATGGCGATCGGCAGGCCGTGCTCCTTGGCGAAGGCGACGACCTCGTCGGCCCCGGAGACCGGGTCCGGCGTACCGGCGACCAGCGGCGCGCCGGCGCGCTGGGCGATGTGACGGGCGGCCACCTTGTCGCCGAGGTCACGGATGGCCTGCGGCGGCGGGCCGATCCAGGTCAGACCGGCGTCGAGCACGGCCTGGGCGAAGTCGGCGTTCTCGGACAGGAAGCCGTATCCGGGGTGGATGGCGTCCGCACCCGAGTCGGCGGCGGCCTGGAGGACCTTGGAGATGTCCAGGTAGCTCGCGGCCGGGGTGTCACCGCCCAACGCGAAAGCTTCGTCTGCCGCGCGGACGTGCAGAGCGTCCCGGTCCGGATCGGCGTAGACGGCTACGCTCGCGATCCCGGCGTCCCGGCAGGCCCGAGCAACGCGGACAGCGATTTCGCCACGGTTGGCGATGAGCACCTTGCGCACGATGGCTCCCTCCTTGAAACAAGCTGAGTTTAGGGACAGCCCACACGGCCTTTCGACCCTTCCCCGGTGGTGACCTTGCCCACACAGAGTGTGATGCGAGGCCCGCTCCGCCGGAGAACCCTTGTGGCGCCCCAGGTCAGGGGGATCCCCGACTGCACAGTAACCCCGTCATGTATCCAAGGTCTCTGTCTCCCCGGTCAGCGGCCCCGGGTGATTCTTTGTCGAGTCCCTACGAACGGCCCACATTTTCTTTGCGGTCGTGAGCGGAGTTGTCCCCTTGTTTACTGATTGGTAGCAGCCCAGTCGTCCCGGCCCTACCGGGACAACACCGTACCCACAGCGATGTGGCCCACGCGGGTACCGGGCGGGGCGCAGCGCGCCGGGCGTGTACTCCAGACGGTCGACGCCGGGACGCGGGGCGAAGTCGAGTACGGGGTCGCTCGCACGATCGCGGAATGAGTGAGTCCTCTTCTTGCGGGGCGGCGCGGTCACCGCGCGGTCGCGGCCCGTCACGGCCGCAAAGGCGGAGGCCTGATCGGCAGAAAGTGCGGACGCGCGCTAAGCGAGCGAGCGTTTTAGGCCACTCGGCGCCCCGCGCGCCCGAGGGGCGGGCGGATGTGAAGGTTCGATGGAGGGATTCGGCGGTCATTCGGCGCGCCGGGAGCAGGCTTTTGGGTGGTCCCCGGCCTTCCGGAGCGGGAGCTGTCGACGGACCGTCAGCGGTTAATCCTTCAAGGAAATATGACCCCTGGTCAGCCGGAGTCAGATCGGCCTTGTGGATGTTGACTGAAGTGAACGCGCCAGGTTAGGTTTGCTGTTCCGTGTGCCCTGTCCGACGTGCTGAGGCAAGTGGCTGCGGGGTCGCAGCGCCGAGCCGACCGAGCGTCCCGCAGGCCGTCTCCCGTCTCGGTGCTTCGAGCTCCGGTGCCGAGCGGTTGATAAAAGAGCGCTTTGACCGAGCGCTTCTATGAATAGCCATTTCATTCCCCGATGCCGGTGCGCACCGGTCTCGGGTGACTGCAAATGAAGATGTGAGGGAAAATTGCCGGGGGATGATCTTCTCTATGACATACATCAACCTGAAAAGGTTGCACGGGGATCGGATTTACCAGAGGAATGGCAGTGGCCGGACCGCCCGTACGACGTGGGTGAGGGCGAGGTCCACGTGTTCTCGGTGCTGAACGGGAGCGAATTCCCTCCCGCGGAAGACATGCCGCACCACGGTTCCGCGGGGGACGACCGGACCGTCCGGGCCCTGCTCGCCCGTCTGCTGATGCGGCCGCCGGACGACATCCGGCTCACGCGGGACGACCTGGGGCGGCAGAGATGGGACGCGGGACCGTGGGGGCTCGCGGTGTGCCGGGACGAGGGAGGACTGCTCGTCGCTCTCGCCCGGGGGCTGTCGGTGGCGCTCAGCGCGGTCACCGTCCGGGGCTCGGTCGAGGCGGAGGCCCTGCTGCCCTTCAGCCGAACGGAGCGCGCCTTCGCGGGGGAGGCGGCGGCCGGACGGCGGCCCTTGGTCCTGGCCCGGATGTGGGCCCGCAAGGAGGCGGCGCTGCGCCTGTCAGGACGCGGAGCCTTCGCGCTCGCCGCCGAGGTGGACGTGTCGGCCGCCGGGCCGGACGGCAGGGTGGAGCTGCCCGCCTCGGGGCCGTGGGGGACGAGCGGCGTCGCGTACGTACGGGATCTGCCCGCCGCAGCGGGAACGGTGGCGGCCGTGGCGGCCTCCGCTCCCGTCCGCCGGGCGGTGTTGCGGAGACTGCGATGTCCGGAGCCCGCTACGGCATGAGCACGGCGTGCGGGTCGACGCCGGTGACGTGGCCGGGGGCGCTCAGCTCCCGCCACGTCTCCATCGCGAGCCGGACGGCGCCGGCCTTCTCGTACTCCGCGGCCGCCGCCCTGAGGTCCGCGGCCGCTGCTTCCTCCTGATCCGCCGAGCGCCGGACGCGGGCCCGGATCACCGTGCACCGGGCCCGGTCGAGCGGGTCCAGCGCGGAGGGGTCCAGCGCTTCGGCGGCCGCGGCAGCGTCGTCCGCGGAGGCCTCCGCGGACCGTACGACGGCCAGTGCCTCCAGGGCCGCGAGCCAGGTGGCGGCCGTGGACGCGGAGCCGAGCGCCTGCGCGCGCCGGACCCGCTCCAGCAGGGCTTCGGCGCTCACGTCGCCGGTGGCGAGTGCCAGCAGGGCGCGGGCCCGGTCCAGGCGGAGGCGCAGCCGGACGTCCTCCGCCCCGCCGAGCAGCTCGTCCGCCCGGGCCAGCAGGCCGAGGGCCTCGCCGCCACCGCCGAGGTGGCGGGCGCCGGCCGCCGCCCAGAGCGCACACGCGCGCAACGGCTGGGCCGCCACCGCGGGCACCTCGTCGAGCAGGGCGTCGCCGAGGCTCTTCGCGCGGTGCCACTCCCCGCTCTCCACGTACGCCGTCAGCAGCACGACCTGGGCCTGGACGCGTTCGGGCCGGCCCGCGTCGAGGCCGGCCGCGGCGCCCGAGGCCTCCTCCGCGAAGGTGACGGCGTCGGACAGGCGTCCCGTACGCCGGTAGAGGTCGGCGAGTTCGATCGCCGCCCGGGTGCGCATGAGCTGCGCGGCCGTCGTGATCGGGTCGTTCAGCAGCTCCAGCAGGGTCGCCTCGCGTTCCGCATCGGCGCCCAGGCGGTCGAGCACCGTGGCCAGTTCCCAGCGGGCCTCCCAGCGCACCTCGTCGAACCCGCCGTCGCCGGCCTGCCGGACGACGGCGTCCAACTGGCTCCGCGCCGCGGCCCAGTCCCCGGCCAGCTGGCTGGAGCGGGCCGCCACCAGCAGGCCGACCAGCTGGAGCCGGTGGGTGCGCTGCCGGTCCTGCGCCTCGGGCTCGCACAGCTCCTCCAGCGTCACGCCGAGCCGCCCGGCAATGACCTTGGCGGCCTTGAGGCTGGGGATCCGGTGACCGCTCTCCACCAGCGACACGTAGCTGGACGAGACGCCCTCGCCGGCGAGGTCCCCCTGGGACAGGCCCTGGAGGCGACGGCTTTCCCGGACGCGTTTCCCGAATGCTGGCTGCTCGATCGTCAAGGTTCGGCTCGCTGTGTGGTTGAAGGACGGATGGATATTTACGGAGTGTGACAAAGATTCTACCCGACATGGCGCGTTCCGTAAGGACGAGTGATGCCCCCGTGCCGATTTTTGCGCATTGTTGGGGTATTCACGTAGTCACATTCGAGTCATGTTAAAGTCAATACCCATGACAATCGATGGACGGCCAGGCCGCCGCCGCCGGTGGGGCATCTATGTCCTGCTGGGGGCCGTGGCGGTCAGTTCGGTCGGCGAGGCGATGATGGTCGTCGCCGTCCCGTGGTTCGTGCTGCAGACGACCGGCAGCGTGGCGCAGACCGGAATCCTCGTCGCCCTGGGTGCCGTCGCCTCGGGAACCGTCGGATTCGTTTCCGGCCCCCTGGTGGACCGTTGGGGATTCCGGACGACGGCGGTGCTCTCCTATGCGGTCGGCGGTATCGGAGCGGCGTGCATTCCGGTCGTGCACGCGCTGGAGATGCTGAACTTCCCCGTCCTCGCGGCACTCGTCGTGGCCGCCAATGTGCTGGACATCCCCGCCTCCGCGGCCGTCACCGGTCTGGTGCCCGAGCTGTCCGCGGATGCGGACATGCCGCTGGAGCGGGGCAACGCGCTGCTCAGCGGAGTCCACCAGGTCGCCCAGTTGTGCGGGCCTCCCCTGGGGGGAGCCGCCGTCGCCCTCCTCGGGGTCGCCGACGTCCTGCTCATCGACGCGGCGGCCTGCCTCCTGGCGGCGGCCCTGATCCTCGGCTGCATCGCGGCCGGCCGGGCCGGGAGCCGGGGCGTACGGGCTGCGGATACCTACCTGGCCGAGTTGCGCTCGGGGCTGCGCACACTGCGCGAGCACCGGCTGCTGCGGGCCATGGCCGTGTCCGGGACCGCCTTCAACGGCCTGGACAGCGGACTGGCCGGCGTGGTCCTGGTGACGTACGCCTACCAGCACCTGGGGAGCGCCGCGGGCCTGGGCGTCCTGCTCACCGCCTTCGGGCTGGGGGCGGTGGCCGGCACGGTGGGCTACGCCGTCGCCGGGCACCGGCTCGGAGCCCGCCGGGTGTACCTCGGCTCGGGCTTCGCGGTGGCCCTGTCGATCGGCGCGCTCGCCGCCCTGCCCTCCCTCGCCGTCGGTGCCGTGGTGCTCGCGCTGCTCGGCGCCTTCGCCGCCCCGGTGGGCCCGGTTCGCACCGGTGTGCTCCAGCGCAGCGTTCCGCGTGAGCAGTACGGGCGGGTGACGGCCGCGGTCGACACGGCCGGGCTGGTGGCCGTTCCGCTCGGGGCCTCCCTGACGGTGGTGCTCGTGGGCGCCGCCGGCCTGCGCCCGACGATCGTCACGCTCGCCTGCGCCTACCTGCTGGTGGTCTGCTGCTGCTGGGCGGCGCCCGCGCTGCGGGGCATGCGGGCCGACCAGCAGCCATGACAACCATGACTGAACTTGACAATCAATGACAAGGGGTTGACGCTGACTCTCCATGGACTCCGCCCCGAGGAGGGATACATGAGCTCCGCTCCCGCCTGGCCGACCGCTCTCGACGAGCCGGTGCAGGTCCCCGACCCCGGACGCCTGGAGGCACTCCGAGCCGTCCGGGACTTCCTGGCCGGCGACCCCGGCGCCGTCCACGACCTGCTCTGCGAGATCTCCACGCACCGCGCCGCCGGATACGAGATCGAGGCGACCATCGCCACGCTCGACGGCGCGCTCGCCGAGTTCGAGACGTACCGGCCGGGCCGGGTCCCGCGACTGGCGGTCTACATGCCGTCCAACGTCGTCCTGTACTCGTACGCCCTGTACCTGCTGGTGCCCGCCCTCTACGCGGACCGGCTGGTCTTCCGCCCCTCCAGTCAGGTCAAGGACCAGATGGGCAGGCTGCACCGGCTGCTCGCCGCGCACCACGGGCTGCCGATCGAACTGACCAATGCCAGCCAGCGCGAATTCCTGCGTGAGCACGTCCGGCCGGCCGACGTCGTCGTCTTCACCGGCGCCTACCGCAACGCCGAGCAGATCAGGCCCCAACTGTCCCCGGGCCAGCTGTTCCTGTTCCTCGGCTCCGGGGTCAACCCCTTCGTCGTCGCCCCGGGCGCCGACCTCGCCAGGGCGGCTCGGGACGCCGTGGAGATCCGGATGCACAACGCCGGCCAGGACTGCCTGGGCCCGGACCTGTTCTGCGTCCAGGAGGACCTGCTCGACGAGTTCCTCGACCTTCTCGTCACCGAGCTCAAGGCCCTGCGCTACGGGCCCTACACCGATCCGGACGCCGACTACGGGCCCGTCTTCTACGACGGCGCGCTGGAGGAGGCCGCCCAGTTCCTGGCCCGCAACCGCCGCAACATCGTCCACGGCGGTCATGTCGACTTCCGCGAGCGGCGGATGGAGCCCACCGTCGTCGTCGGCGAGGAGGTGACCCCGCGCACCCCGGTGCCGGAGTTCTTCGCGCCTGTCTTCAACGTCGTCGGCTACCGGGACCCGGAGGTCCTGGCGGCCACCCTCACCACCGCGGTGTTCACCGAACGGGCCCTCGGATCCAGCGTGTACGGCGACGCACCCGCCCTGGCCGACGCCCTGCGCCGGCGCACCACCGTCACCGTCGACACCACCCTGCTGTCCATCGACGACGGCAACGCGCCCTTCGGCGGATACGGGCGGATGGCCAACTACATCACCGACGGCACGCAGATGTGGACCGAGCCGGTCCTCGTCTCCAAGGCAGTCGCCGAGCACCTCCCGGCGGCCGGCCGATGAACGACCGCACCTATTCCAGCGCTTGGCACGCCGTCGCCGACCATCTGCACCACCTCGGCACCGGCGCTGTCTTCGGCCTGCCCGGCGACGACATGGACCTCCTGGCCGCCCTGGAGGGCACCGACACCCGGTTCGTCCTCTGCCGCGACCAGCGCAACGCCCTGTTCATGGCGACCGGTTACGCCCTCGCCTCAGGGCGGCCCGGCATCTGCGCGGTGGGCAAGGGCCCCGCCCTGACCAACACCCTCACGGGGGTGCTGGAGGCGGCCTCCGCCGCCGCGCCCGTCGTCCTCATCGCCGGGGGGACCGCCCTGGACCGGCTGGGTACGGGGGCCTTCCAGGAGCTCGACCAGCTCGCCGCGGTGCGGCCGTACGTCAAGTGGGCGGCGCGGGTGGACCACGCCGACCGGCTGGCGGGCGTACTGGAGAAGGCGGTCACCATCGCCGTCAACGGCACGCCCGGCCCCGTGTACGTCGAGATCGCGGAGCAGGCGGCCGGGGAACCGGTCACCCGCGTCGGCCCGTGGCGGCAGGCAGCCCCGCAGCGGCAGACCCCGGACCCCGACGTCCTGCGGACCACCGCCGACGCCGTCGCCGCGGCCCGGCGGCCCCTGCTGCTGGTCGGCGGCGGCGCCCGCCACCGCAACTCCGGCCGCCTGTTGGAGGCCTTCGCCGAGCGGCTCGGCGCCGGAATCTTCACCACCGCCTCCGGCCGGGGCACGGTCGACGAGGACCACCCGCTCTTCTGCGGAGTGTCGGGCCTCTACACCGTGGCCCCCGCCGACCGGCTGTGGCGCGAGACCGACCTGGTGATCGCGCTCGGCAGCCGGCTGGAGGAGACGGCGACCTTCGGCTGGCCGGACGCCGCCGGGCTCCCGGTGATCCAGGTGGTGACGGGAGAGGAGAGCCTCGTCACCGGAAGGCCGGGCACCGGTGTGCTGGGTGATGTCGGACGGACCGTCGAGGCCTGGTCGCGGCTGCTGGACGGCCATGCGGCCGACACCGCCTGGACCGGACGGGTCCGTGCCGTACGGGAGGCCCACGCCGTACGCGCGGCCGAGCGGGCGGCCGCCGCGGACGCGGCGGCCGACGCCGCCGGGCCGGCCGCGGGCGTGCCGGTGGCGCGCGTGCTGTCCGCCCTCGCCGACGCCGTTCCCGAGACCCGCGTCCTCGTCCAGGAGAACGGCCTGCAGGACATGTGGTCGTACTTCTACCCCCACTGGAGCTGCGGGGCCCTCGGCGGGTCCGTCGTGCCCAGCGAACAGACCCCGCTCGGCTTCGGCGCCGCGGCTGCCGTGGGCGTCGCCCTGGCCGAGCCGGGACGGCCCGTGGTGGCCGTGGTCGGCGACGGCGCCTTCAACCTCTTCCGCTCCGAACTGCCCACCGTCGCCGACGCGGGCGTGGCCGTGCTGTACGTGGTCCTCGACAACGGCGGCTACGGGTGGCTCCAGACCAACCTGGACCGGGTGTCGGGCACCGGCTCGCGGTTCGCCTTCACCGCCGACCGCCCGACCGGATCCGAGGGCCTGGCCCACGCGTACGGACTCGGATACTGGCGCCTCGACAACCCCGGCGATCTCCACGGCGTCCTCCTCAAGGCGTGGCAGTACTGCGAGGAGAACAACACAGCAGGGGTGGTCGAGGTGGGGGTGTCCCTCGCCGACAGCCCTCCGGGAACCTCCGGGGCGAACGGCGACTTCCCGCTGCGTGAGGACGAATGAACGACTGCGAGACAAGGATGAGGCAATGGCCGTAGCGCTCTTCTTCCCCGGGCTCATTCCCACCCGATTCGACGCGATCAGCGAGTTCGTCACCACGAACGACCACGCCAGACGCAGGTTCGCCGAGGCGGACGAGGTGTTGGGCTACTCCCTCGCCGACGCCTACCGCGAGGCGTCGATCTACGAGTGGGAGGTGTTCGAGACGGGGTTCATGGCACTCACCCTCGCCCTCGCCGACTGCGCGCAGGACCGCCACGGCGGCCGGCCCGCCGTCTGCGGCGGGCAGAGCTTCGGCGCCTTCATGGCCGCCGTCTGGGCCGGTGCCCTGACCTACCCGGACGCGCTGGAGCTGATCCGGCGCAGCGTAGCCGTCGAGACGGACTACTTCGACTCGCTGAAGGAGCCGATGGGCTGCCACTTCTTCTACCGGCTGCCGCACGACACGGTGCAACGGCTGGTCGAGGAGACACGCGCACGCGGTGAGTGGATCGAGCTGTCGGTGGTCCTGGACGAGGAGGTCCACGCGGTGTCCGCGTCGCTGCGCTCCCTGGAGCGTTTCGAGCAGCGGGTCCGCGAGGAGGGGGGTTTCCCCTTCTACACGATGAACCGCGCCGAGCACTGCTCCGCCGTCTCCGGGCTGCGCGAGCGCCTGCACGACGAGGTCTACGGCACCGTGCCGTGGAACGCCCCGGCGATACCGGTCCTGTCCGACGTCGACGGGCGGCTCCTGACCGACCCCGAGGAGATCAAGCAGGACCTGCTGGACGGCTGGACCACCCCCGTGCACTGGCAGACCATCCTGCGGGGCCTGCACGCGGCGGCGGTCGACGAGGTGTGGATCCCGGGCCCGCGCAACATGTTCGCGCGGATCACCAACAAGTCCATCCCCACCCGGGTGATCACCCCGAAGACGGCGCTCGAAGCGTGAGCGCCGGGACGAAGACGGCGACGGACCCGGCAGGGCGCCGGGTCCTGTCGGCGGCGCTGTTCGCGAGCGCCCCGGCCGAGGTGCTCGACTTCCTGCTGCCGCTGTGGGCCGGGTCGACGTTGCAGGCCGGAGCGTCCGTGGTGGGCGCCCTCATCGCCTTCGAGGCGGTGCTGTCGCTGATCGTGCGCCCCCTGGCCGGGGAACTGGCCGACCGCTTCGACCAGCGGCGGGTGGCCGCGGCCGGCGCGGGCCTGTACGCCCTGTCGTTCGCGGGGTACGCGCTCGCCGACTCCCTCCCGGTGGCCTTCGCCGCCGCGGGACTGGGCGGCGCGGGCGGCGCGCTGTTCTGGGTCGCCCTGCGGGCCTGGACCGGGCAGGAGGCACGGGACGGCGACGGCACCGCCGCCTACGGGAAGCTGCTCTCCGCGGAGGGCCAAGGTGCTTTCGTCGGATACCTGGTGGCGTTCTCCCTGCTGGAACGGACCGGCTACCCGGTGCTGTTCTGGCTGGGCGCCGCCGCCTGCGTGCTGGCCATGGCCCTGCTGCTGCGCGGGCCGGGCAGAGCGCCGGCCCGACCGGGCGCGGAGGCCCTGGAGGCGGAGGGGCCGCTGGGGCGCGGGACGGCGGAGCGCCGGCTGCTGCCGCTGATGGTGGTGTCCGCGGTGACGGCCGCCGCCGAGGCCGGGCTGTGGATGCTGTTGCTGCTGCGGCTGCAGGGGGACCTGGGGCTGTCGCCCAACGCGATCGCGCTGGTCTTCGCCCCCGGCTTCGTGGTGTTCGTGCTGCTCCCGGAGCACGCCCACCACCTCACCGGCCGGCTGGGCCGGACCCCGACCATGGTCGCGTCGTTCGCGGCGGGCGCGCTGTTCGCCGCCGGGCTGGCGGTCGTCTCCACACCGCTCGCGATCGCCGCGTTCTGGACCGTGGCCGCCGCCTGTTTCGCGGCGCAGATCCCCGTGGAGCAGGCGACGGTGGCCGCCGCGTCCGGAGGCCGGATCGGCCGGGGCATGGGCCTCTACGAGACCGCGCGCCTGGCCGGTGTGGTGGTCGGCCCGCTGGTGATGGGGGTGCTCTACGAGGAACTCGGCTGGGTCGCCGCCTGCGCGGCGGCAGCCGCCACCTCCGCGGTGGGGGCGGTCGTGGTGCCGTTCGCGGTCCGCGTCCTGCGCCTGCCGCCGGAGGAGAACAAGGCCGGGACAGCGGCTCCGGCCGGAGCAGGGGCCGGGGCCGGGCCGGAGACAGTACACATGACAGAGGACGGAGAAGACATGGACACGAGTAAGCCGGAACCGGCGCAGCCTTCGGCGGAGCCCGCCCTGGGGCCGAAGGAGCACGCCCGCAAGGAGCGCCGGGACTGGTACATCCACACGGCCGCGTTCGCGCTGGGGCAGCTGGTCCTGTGGGCCCTGGACTCCAGTTGGCTCGTATGGCAGATCACGGACGGCAGCGTGCCCGACGACCAGCGCGGACCGCTGGTCTGGCTGGGCCGGATCTGGCTGACCATCTGGGTGATCGACACCCTCTGGTCGTGGTCCTACACCATCTGGCCGCGGGAGAAGAAGGCGAAGTCGTAGTTTCGCCGGACGGCGTCGCGTGTGGTCGGCCCGGGGCTTGCCGCCCCGGGCCGGCGGCCGTCCGGGCTCACTTCAGCTCCAGCGGGAGCCGGTCGTAGCCGCGCAGCGAGGTGACGCGCGTACGGGCCAGCGCCGTTCCGGCGCGGGCGATGTGCGGGAAGCGGGCCAGCAGCCGGGGGAAGACGACCTGGGCCTCCAGCCTGGCGAGGGCGGCGCCCAGGCAGTAGTGCGCGCCCGCGCCGAAGCTGAGCGAGCCGGACACCGGCCGGCCCGGCAGGAAGGTGTCGGGTGACTCGTACCGCTCGGGGTCGCGGTTCGCCCCGGCGAGCAGGGCCACGACCTGGGTCCCCTTCTCGATGCGTACGCCGTTCAGTTCGGTGTCCTCGCCGGTCCAGCGCGAGGCGATCTGGATGGGCGGGGTGAAGCGCAGCATCTCGTCGACCCAGGCGGCGACGTTGTCCGGCTCACCGCGCAGGCGGGCGAGGAGCCCGGGGTGGTCGAGGAGGGTGGCCGTGCCGTTGCCGATGAGGTTGCTCGTCGTCTCGTAGCCCGCGGAGTACAGCAGGACCAGGTTGGCGAGCAGTTCGCGGTGGGTGAGCCGGTCGCCGTCCGCGTCGCGGACCGCGATGAGCGTGCTCACCATGTCCTCGCGCGGATCGGCCTGCCGCTCGGCCACCAGCGCGCCCAGGCGGTCCCACAGTTCGGCGGTCGCCGCGTCGGCGCGCTCCAGGTCGGGGCCGAGGAGGTTGTGCTCGATGGCGGAGGTGATGTCCCGTACCCGCGGGCCGAACCAGGCCCGGTCCTCCTCGGGAATGCCGAGCAGTTCCCCGATGACGGTGATGGGCAGCGGCAGGGCGAGCCGTTCCATCAGGTCGACCGGGCCCGTGGAGGCGTGTCCGGCGAGGTCTTCCAGCAGGGCGTCGGTCAGCCGTTCCACCGCCGGCCGCAGTCCCTCCACGCGGCGCGGGGTGAAGGCGCGGCTGACCAGGCGCCGCAGCCGCTCGTGGTGGGGCGAGTTCTGATTGACCATCTCGCCCATGAGGGAGTGGACGGCCAGGTGCTCGGGGCCCTCGGGCCACGTGCGGGCGATCCATTCGTCGTCCTCGACCCGGAAGAGGGGATCGCGCAGCACCCGGTCGCAGTCGGCGTAGCGGGTGACGACCACGGTCCCGTCGGGCAGCCGGGCCACGGGGGCCCGCTCGCGGAGCACCGCGTAGAGGGGGTAGGGGTCGGGGCAGCCGAGCGGGCTGAACAGGGCGCGAAGGGCGCGGCGTACCTGGACCCGGTCGTCGCTCATGGTGCCTCCTGGCCCCGGGCTCGTACGGGCGAGTCCGGAAGTGGGTGGATGCGCCGCTCCGGCCCGGGTCGGGGCGGGCCGAAGCAGCGGCGGGAGGAACGGGCAGTCAGCCGGCCAGCTGCTTCTCGATCCGGATGACGATGTCGCAGACCAGCCGGAGCTCCTTCAGCTCCTCCTCGGGCAGGCTCACCCCGAAGCGCTCCTCGGCGGCGACGATGACCTCGACCATCGCCAGGGAGTCGACGTCGAGGTCGTCGATGAAGGACTTCTCCTCGGTCACGTCGGCCGGCTCCACGTCGGCGACCTCGTTCAGGATCTCGGCGAGGCCGGAGATGATTTCTTCACGCGTCATGGCGGTTACCTCTCTTGGGGTGTGTGGATGTGGCGGTGAGGGCTGGGGAGCGCGGGGCGGCGGTGGACGGCGCGCGGTGGCGGCTCAGCGGTCCTCTTCGGCGGCCGGCTTCGGCGCGGAGAGGTCGACGACGTGGTCGGCGAACTTCTTCTCGATGCCGATGAGCCGCAGTTGGCGGTACAGGCTCTCGATGCCGAGCTGCTTCATGGTGAGCCCCTGCGGGGCCGAGTCCGCCTCGCCGCCCTCCTCGATGTTGAGGGCGATCGGCGCGGCGAGCTCGATGATCTCGCGGATGTCGTCGCCGTAGCCCTCCTGCACGCCCTGGCGCAGCGCGTGCAGGCCGAAGCTGACGTGCCGGGACTCGTCGCGGCACATCGCCGTGAAGCCGGCCTTCAGTCCGGCGAGCAGCGGGATGCCGTGCAGGGAGTTCACGATGGCCCGCTGGCCGACGAGGGCCAGGACGCCCTCGGTGATCAGGTGGAAGAGAGCCACCGCGCGCAGCCAGCGACGGTAGTCCGAGGGGTGCTGCTGCAGCTCCCGGATGATCTCGGTCTCGACGCGGCTGAGTTCCTGGTGGGCCGGCGTGACCATGTTCCACGCCTGCACCAGCATCCGCTTGGGGTCGGGGTCCAGGCCGAGGAGCTCTTCGCCGAGGCGCAGCATCAGCTGCGTGTGGCGGGTCTCGTCGGCGATCTGCGTACCGAGGTAGAGGTGGTCGCGCTCCTCGGGGGCTCCGGTGAGGATCGGCCCCAGGAGGTCGAGACCGGTGTACTCGCCGATGATGAAGGTGGCGATGGACTCCTCGATCATCCTGCGCGCGGCCTTCGGGAGCCGCTTGTCGAAGTCCTCGCGGTCCGGGCCGAGTTCGATGGCCTGGGCCGACCACTGCTGCTTCTCCCAGCGCTCGTAGAGAGCCTGTGGCTGTGGCTGCTGTTCGGTGACGAGGTCGGCGTGCCGAAGGACGTCCTGCAGAGGGAGCTTCGGCATCTCGCCGAGCGAGGCGTCGTCGAGCAACAGTGTGCTCCAGCGCGGCATATCAACTCTCCATGACTCTTGAGTCAAGTTCATGACTATCCATGAATTCGACAGTGAACAGCATGCATGGCGCATCGTCAACGCGGATGAGTGGCCGGGGTGGAGTCCCTGAGATTCGCTCAGTCATGTTTCTTGACTCGCGAGTCGAGAGTGTGTCAATGTTTGGTCATCGCCCCGGCGGGCCGCCCAACAGGCCCCCGCAGAAGGGTGGTTGAAGCTCACGGCAATCAGGGAGGGAGGCGGACATGACGCAGACACGGGCTCGTGCCCTGGAACGCCGCGTGGTGATCACCGGCAGCGGCGTCGTCTCCCCCATCGGTTGCACCACCGAGGAGTTCTGGGCCGCGGCCACCGCCGGGCGCAGCGGGATCCGCACCATCACCCGTTATGACGGGGACACCCTTCCGACCCGGTTCGCCGGCGAGGTCGTGGACTTCGATCCGAAGCCGTACATGCCCAACAAGCAGGGCCGCCGACTCGACCGGTACGCCCAGTTCGCCCTCGCCGCCGCCCTCCAGGCGGTGCGGCAGGCCGGGCTGGAGGTCGACGGGGAACTCGCCGTCCGGACCGCCGTCCTGGTGGGCTCCGGCTACGGCCCGGGCCAGCTCATGCAGTCGGCCATCCACGATCTGCGCGACCACGGGCGGCGCCGGATGACCCCGTACCTCGCCTCCAGCGGTTCGCTGGACAGCGCGGCGGGCGAGATCGCCTTCCGGCTCGGCGCACGGGGCCCCTCCGGCGCAACCGCCACCGCCTGCGCGACCGGCGCCACCTGCATCGGTGACGCGATGCGCATGATCCGCCACGGCTACGCGGACGTCGTCATCGCCGGCGGGGCCGACGACGCGGTCAACCCGCTCGACCTCGCCGCCGCCGCCAACGCCGGTGCGCTCTCCCGCCGCGACGACGACCCCGGCCGTGCCAGCCGTCCCTTCGACCGGGCCCGGGACGGGTTCGTCATGGGCGCCGGCGCGGGCATCGT
Source organism: Streptomyces sp. NPDC023541 (assembly GCF_055559995.1). Lineage (NCBI taxonomy): Bacteria > Bacillati > Actinomycetota > Actinomycetes > Kitasatosporales > Streptomycetaceae > Streptomyces > Streptomyces sp. NPDC023541. Next base: position 162,870 of record NZ_JBVHJO010000005.1, on the reverse strand, counting down.
CGTCCTGGAATCCGCCGAGCACGCCCACCGCCGCGGCGCCACCGTACTGGCCGAACTGGCGGGCTACGGCGCGACCACCGACGCCTACCACTCGACCCATCCCCACCCCGAGGGCCTCGCCGCCCGGCAGGCCATGACCGATGCCCTGGACGACGCGGGAGTGCGGCCCGAGGACATCGACCACATCTCCGCCCACGGCACCGGCACCCAGCTCAACGACCGCATCGAGAGCGCCTCGATCCGCGCCGTGTTCGGGCGCCACGCCCTGCGCGTCCCCATCAGCTCGCTCAAGTCGATGACCGGCCACATGATCGGCGCCGCGGGTGCGGTCGAGCTGATCGCCGCGGTCCACACGATCCGCGACGGGATCGTGCCGCCGACCGTGAACTGCGACGACCCCGAGGACACGGAGCTGGACTACGTGCCCCACACCGCGCGTCCCCACGCCGTGCGCACCGTCCTCAGCAACTCGTTCGGATTCGGCGGGCACAACGCCGTGCTCGTGCTCCGGGCCCCCTCCGGCCAGTCCCGGCCGCCGTCGCAGTCCCCGTCGATGCCGGAGCCCCAGGGAGGAGAGCGATGACCAGCACGAGGCCGCAGCCCGAGGAGTACTGCCAGGCCAGCCGCGTCTTCTACGACATCGCCGGCCGCCACAACGAGGACGACACCTCCTGGTTCACCCAGACCGGCGCCCCGGCCCACGAGGGCTTCGAGCGCCGCGAGATGGACGTGTGGATCGTGCACACGCCGGTCGGCCACGTCATGCCGCAGCAGGGCTGGAAGATCCACATCTCCGGGCTGCCGGACAACGCCCGGCGCATCGTGGACGCCGCCTGGGACTACTGCACCCGCGAGGGACTGCCGTTCAAGTTCCTGCGCAGCGTCGACGTGCTGACCACCCACAGCCTCAAGTACGCCCCGCGCTCCTCCAGCGGCAAGCTGGTGACGATCTACCCGAGCGACGAGCACCAGCTGCGCCGCGCCCTGGAAGAGCTGGGCGGCCTCCTCGACGGTGAGGCGGGCCCCTACATCCTCACCGACCTGCGCTGGAACGCCGGGCCGCTGCACGTGCGCTACGGCGGCTTCGTCGCCCGGTGGTGCACCGACGAGGACGGCTCTCCCGTCGCGGCGATCGAACGCCCCGACGGCACCCTGGTCCCCGACCGGCGCCGTCCCGTGTTCGAGGTGCCCGAGTGGATCCAGCTGCCCTCCTTCCTGGCCGAGCAGCTCGCGGCCCGCGAGGCGAGCGGCTCCGCCTCGGACTTCCCCTACCGGGTCGAGCGCGCCCTGCACTTCTCCAACGGCGGTGGCGTCTACCTGGCGAAGGACGCCGAAGGGCGGCAGGTCGTCCTCAAGGAGGGCCGCCCCCACGCGGGCCTCGACGGCCGCGGCAGGGACGCGGTGACCCGTCTGGCGCGGGAGCGCCGGGCCATGGAACACCTCGCCGGCATCCCCGGCATCCCGGCCCTGTACGAGCACCGCGTCGTGTGGGAGCACCACTTCCTCGCCGTGGAGCACCTGGAGGGCGACACCCTGCAGGGCTGGCTGGCCCGGCACTACCCAATGACCAAGGCCGGACCGACCGACGACGACCTCACCGCCTACGCCCACCGGGCGCAGGCCGTGGCCGACCGCATCGAGCGGCTCGTGGCCCAGGTGCACGCCCGCGGCATGATCTTCGGCGACCTGCACCCGGCGAACATCCTCATCGACGACGAGGACCGCGTCGCACTGGTGGACTTCGAACTCGCCGTCCCCGTCGAGGAGGCGGACCGGCTCGGCCTCGGCCACCCCGGATTCGCCGGAGCCGGACGCACCGGCTTCGACATCGACCGGCACGCCCTGGCCGCCCTGCGCCTGTGGCTGCTGTTCCCGCTCACCGGGCTGAACGAGCTCGACCCGGGACGCGGCGTGCGGCAGGCGGACATCGCCGAGAAGCGGTTCGCCCTGCCCGCCGGCAGCCTGGACGCCGTACGCCGTGAACTGGCCCCCGGCGAGCAGGCACGCGACCGGGTGCCGCCCGTGCTCCGCGAGGCGCTGAGCGTGGAGCTCGACGAGACGCGGCCGGACTGGGCTGCCGTACGGAAGTCCCTGGCGGAAGCCGTCCTGCTCTCGGCCACCCCCGAGCGCGGCGACCGGCTCTTCCCCGGCGACGTACGGCAGTTCCTCACCGACGGACTGGGCCTCGCCCACGGTGCGGCGGGCGTCCTGTGGGCGCTGCACACCTCGGGCGCGGGGCGCTTCCCCGAGCACGAGGAGTGGCTGATCAAGGCCGCCGACCGGCGGCCGCCGTCGCGGCCGGGCCTCTACGACGGGGCGCACGGAGTCGCCCACGTCCTGCGGGAGTTCGGCCACCTGGACGCGGCCGAGCGACTGCTGGCACGAAGTGCGCAGGCCATCGGGCCGCTGCGCGACCTGAGCCTGCAGCGCGGCACCGCCGGCATCGGCCTCGACCTGCTGGAGGCCGCCGCCCGCACGGGCGGAGGCGACCACTTCCGCCGCGCCCTGGGCCTGGCCGACCGGATGGCCGACGCGATCGCCCTGGGCACCGCCCCGGGCATCACGGCCGGCCCCGGCCGGGGCAGCCGGGCCGGGCTGCTGCGCGGCTGGTCCGGGCCCGCCCTGTTCTTCCTGCGGCTGTACGAGGACACGGCGGACACGGCCCACCTCGACCTGGCGGTCCGGGCACTCCACCACGACCTCGACCTGTGTGCGCCGGCCGAGGACGGCTCGCTCCAGGTCGACGGCGGATTCCGTTCGCTGCCGTACCTGGAAGTGGGCAGCGCGGGCATCGCACTGGTCGCGGACCAGGTCCTCGCCCACCGCCGGGACGCCCGGCTGGAGCGGGCACTGCCGCTCCTGGTGCGGGCGGCCGAGCCCGAGTTCACCGTCGAGCCGCACCTGTTCGGCGGCCGGGCCGGCCTGCTGGCGACGCTCGCCTCGCTGCGCACCCGCAGCGCGGGAACGGCACCCGGGACGGCCGTGGCGCGGCACCTGTCGCGACTCCACTGGCACGCGCTGTCCTACCGCGGCCACCTCGCCTTCCCCGGCGAGCAGCTGCGCAGGCTCTCGATGGACCTGGCCACCGGCAGCCCCGGCATCCTGCTGGCCCTCACCGCGGCACTCGACGGACGGCGGGACTTCCTGCCCTTCCTGGCGCCGCGCACGGACCGCCCCACCGGCGTGGACCACCACGCCCCCTGAGCTCCGGACGGCATCAGCCGACCGGTTGTCCACTGACCCCGATACATCGGAGAGGAGGAAACATCATGTCGATCGTTCTCGACCTGCAGGGCCTTGAGGTCCCCGCCGAGGAGACCACGCGCGTCGCCAGCACCGCCAGCAACCACTGCTGAACGAGCTGAGCAGCTCCGGTGCCCGCCCTTCCGGGCGGGCCCCGGAGCTCGTCCATTTCCACGGTTTCCACGGTTTCCATGTTTTCCACGTGTTCCGCGCGCTCTGCGCGTTCTGCGCGCCGAGTCGCACCGGCGCCCCGAAGGACCCTGAGGGAGAGACCCGTATGAGCGGCCTGCTCGACGGCAAGAGACTCGTCATCACCGGTGTGATCTTCGAGAGTTCGATCGCCTACGCGGTGGCACGCCTCGCCCAGCAGGAGGGCGCGCACATCGTCCTGACCGCGTACGGACGCGCCTCGCTGGTGCGGCGGCTCGCCCGCCGGCTGCCCCACGAACCCCCGGTCGTGGATCTCGACGTCACCGCGCCCGACCAGCTGGCCACGCTCGCGGACCGCGTCGGTGAGCACCTCGACGGCGTCGACGGCGTGCTCCACTCGATCGCGCACGCCCCGGCCGAATGCCTCGACGGCGGCTTCATGACCGCCGGGTGGCCGCAGGTCTCCGCCGCCCTGCACACCTCCACCTACTCGCTCCAGGCCCTCGTGGTGGCCTGCCGGCCCCTGCTCCGCCCCGGCGCGTCCGTCGTGGGCGTGGACTTCGACGCCTCCCGGGCCTGGCCCGGCTACGACTGGATGGGCGTGGCCAAGGCGGGACTGGAGGCGTGCAGCCGCTACCTCGCCCGCGAGCTCGGCCCCGACGGCATCAGGGTCAACCTGGTCGCGGCCGGCCCCCTGCGCACCCTGGCCGCGCGTGGCATCGGCGGCGACGGACCGGCCTTCGAGACCGGGTGGGCGACGCGCGCCCCCCTCGGCTGGGACTCCGCCGACGCGACCCCCGTCGCCCGTACCTGCCTGGCACTGCTGTCGAACTGGCTTCCCGCCACCACGGGAGAGATCGTCCACGCGGACGGCGGCCACCACATGATCGGGAGCTGACGTGCACCACCTGGGATCGGCCCACGGGCCCGACATCACCTTCCTCGGCGTTCCGCGGCTCGACCTGTCCGACCCGCCCCAGGACGCCGACGTGGTCATCCTCGGCGCCCCCTTCGACGGCGGCACCTCGCACCGGCCCGGCGCCCGCTTCGGTCCGTCCGCGATGCGCCAGGCCTGTTACCTGCCGCAGAACGGCGCCCGCCGCAGCCTGGCCATGGGCGTGGACCCGCTCACGGAACTGAAGGTGTACGACGCCGGCGACGTCCCCTGCTACTCCGGCGACATCGAGCAGAGCATCCGGAGCATCGAGCAGGCGGTGCGGATGACGGCCGCGCTCGGGGCGATCCCCGTCGTGCTCGGCGGCGACCACACGATCGCGCTCCCCGACATGCGCGGGCTGGCCCGCCACCACGGCTTCGGACGCATCGCGATGCTGCACTTCGACGCCCACGCCGACACCGGCGAGGTGGAGGACGGCCCGCTGTACGGCCACGGCAAGCCGATGCGCCAGCTCATCGAGTCGGGCGCGGTGCGCGGCGACCGCTTCCTCCAGATCGGGCTGCGCGGCTACTGGCCCGGCCCGGACACCCTGCGCTGGATGGCGGGCGAGGGCATGCGCTCCTACGAGATGTCCGAGATCACCTCGCGCGGCCTGCCGGCCTGTCTCACCGAGGCCTTCGCCGTCGCCATGGACGACTGCGACGGGGTGTTCCTGTCGGTCGACGTGGACGTGGTGGACCCCGGCCAGGCGCCGGGCACCGGCACTCCGGAACCGGGCGGTCTGACCTCCCGTGAGCTGCTGGACGCGGTGCGCCGGATCGCCTACGAGCTTCCCGTGGTCGGCGTCGAGGTCGTCGAGGTGGCGCCCCCCTACGACCACGCCGACATCACCGCCTACCTGGGCAACCGCGTCGTCCTGGAGGCACTGACCGGCATCGCCCGGCGGCGCCGCGACCGGGCCCTGGGCACGCGGTGGGATCCGCGCACCCCGCTGCTGGAACGGGAAACGCAAGAAGGAGCACACCGGTGACCGTGACGAGGACCGAGGAACCTACGGCACAGGCGGCACAGGCGGCACAGGCGGTACGGACGGCACCCCCGGCCCTGCCGGCCGGCGCCCCCGCCGCCGCACCCGGACTCGCCGACGCGGCCGGCACGCTCACCGGGGCCGCGCTCACCCGCCGGGTGCTCGCCGCCGCGGGGGAGCTGCGCGGGCGCGGCGTCGGACCGGGCGACCGGGTCCTGGTCAAGGGCGACAACTGCGTCGACTACGTCGTGGCCCTGCTCGCCCTGATGCACCTGGACGCCTCGCTGGTGCCGGTGGACCACCGCCAGTCGGCGGCGGACGGACGGTTCGCGGCCCGCCGGGCGCGGGCGCGATGGCTGCTGACCCGTGAAGCGGCCGCCGACGACCTCCCCGGCGAGCGCGTGCTGGCCTATCCCGGCCTGGGCGCGGGCCACGCCCCGCTCGACGGCGAAGTCGACCTGTCCGCGTGGTTCGCCCGCGCCGACGCCGTGGTGCTGTGGTCCTCGGGAACGACCGGCCCGCCCAAGGGAATCGTGAAGTCCGGGCGCGCGCTCCACGACAACACCCTGCGCACCATCGCGGCCATGGGGTACCGCGCGGACGACGTGCTCGCCCCGCTGCTGCCCTTCTCCCACCAGTACGGGCTGTCCGTGGTGCTGCTGTGGTGGCTGGCCGGCTGCACGCTGGCCGTCACGCCCTACCAGCGGCTCGACGTGGCCCTCGCCCAGGCCGCCGGGCACGGGGTCACGGCCGTGGACGCCGCCCCGTCCACCTACCACTCCCTGCTCGGCGTCGTGCGCCGCCGCCCCGAGCTGCGCGCCGCGCTGAGCCGCGTACGCGTCTGGGGCGTCGGCGGCGCCCCGCTGCCCGCGCCGCTCGCGGCGGCCTTCCCGGCGGCCCTGGGCCGGCCCCTCCTCGACGGGTACGGACTCACCGAGCTCGGGAACGTCGCGCTGGCCACCCCCGACGTGCCCATCGGCTGCGGCAGGCCGCTGCCGGGCATCGAGGTACGGGTCGTGCGCCCGGACGGCGGGCCGGCCGCCCCCGGCGAGCTCGGCGAGATCGAGGTGCTCTCGCCCGGGCTGATGGAGGGCCACCTGCTCGACGACGGCACCCTCGCCCCCGTGCCCCAGGGCTCCTGGTACCGCACGGCCGACCTCGGGCACCTCGACCCCGAGGGCCATCTGTACGTGGTGGGGCGCAACCAGGCCGTGCACCGGTCGGGCTTCACGCTCTACCCGGAGAGCCTGGAGCGCAAGGCCGAGGCGTGCGGCCGGCAGGTCAAGGCGCTGGCGGTGGAGGACCTGCGGCGCGGCTGCGCCCTGCACTTCGTCGTGGCCGACCCCGAGGGGGGCTCGCCGGCCCAGTGGCGCCGGCGGATGGCCCCGCATCTGGCGGAGTACGAACAGCCCAACGCCGTCCACGTCGTCGACCGCTTTCCGCTGAGCGCCAACGGGAAGACCGACACGGCGGCCCTGCGGAAGATGGTCGGTGTGGAAGCCGCCTGATCCGCCCGCACCCCTGGTGCCGGTCGCTCCGCCCGACCCCCGCGGGCGGAGCGACCTGTGGTTCACCGCCGGAGCAGGACCAGCGAGGCGTTGTTGCCCCCGAAGCCGAAGCTGTTGACGGCGGCCGTCCGGGCGCCGGCGACCTCCGTCGGGGCCGTGGGCAGCACCAGCCGGTCGGTGGGCTCCGGGCGGGTGAGGCCCGCGGTGGGCGTGACGATCCCGCTGCGCAGGGTCTGGGCGGCCGCGGCGATGGCCGGTGCGCCGGAGATGTGCAGCAGGTGGCCGATGGCGCCCTTGTGCGAGCTGACGGGCAGGGCGCGGGCGCCGCAGTCCGCGGCGACGGCCTCGACGGCGGCCAGTTCCGCCGCGTCGCCCTGACCGGTCCCGGTCGCGTGCGCGTGCACGTGGTCCAGCCCGTGCACCGAGGCGTCGTCGAGGGCGTCGCGCATGCAGGCGGCGATCCGGCCGGTGTCCGAGGCGGCGGACTTGGCGCCGGAGACCCGGCAGGCCGCGCCCGCGACGACGAGGTCCGCCGACGCCCCGCGGGCCCGTGCGTGTGCGGCGCTCTCCAGGACGACGGCGCCGCCGCCCTCGCCGAGCGAGATGCCCGCCCGTTCGACGTCGAAGGGCCGGGCGGCCGTGCGGCCGACGGCCCGGACGACGTCCATGCTGGCGTACTCGTACCGGTTGAGCGCCGACGAGCCCACCACCGCGGCCACGGGCGCGGCTCCCGCGCGCAGCAGCTCGCGGGCGTACCCGACGGCGAAGACGGCGGATGCGCAGGCGTGCGAGAGGTGCACGTACCGCACGTCCGGGCGCACCCCGAGGACCTCGGCGGGGTCGGGGCCCATGAACTCCCGCTCGCCGGCGGTCGGCCGGGCACGGCCCCGGTCGGGCCGGGGGAGGACGGCCTGGCCGACGAGGATCACGACGGAGCCGTCCGGGAGCCGGGCGAGGTTCGCGGCGTGCAGCGCCTCCTGCAGGGCGGCCCGGGCGTAGGCGCTCTTGCGGGGACCCGCGTCCGGCTGCGGTCCCGCCTCGGGTACCTCACCGACCGGTTCGCCCCGGTAGGGCGGCGCCGTGAAGCGCCGGGCGGGCCCCAGGGCGGAGCGTCCGCCGAGCAGGCCCCGCCAGTAGGGCTCCACGCCGCGGCCGAAGGGGGTGACCAGGCCGAGTCCGCTGATGACGATGTCGCTCACAGGCCGGCCGCCTTCCAGGTGGTGGCGAGGGCGAGGCAGTCCGCGTCACGCGGGTCCTCGCCGGGGAACACGATCAGGTCCAGTACGACGGCGGCCGGGCGGGCGGCGGTGACCGGAGGGGTGAACTCGGCGTCGGACGCCGGCAGGTGCGCCAGCAGGTAGCAGTCCCCCCGGTGTTCCGAGGCGGTCAGATAGGGGCGCACGAGTTCGGAGGTCTCCATTCCGACGGAGTCGGAGGGCCGCAGCCGGCGGGCGGGGTCGTGGCAGCGGGCGACGAAGCGCCGGGCCGCCCACGTGCCGTAGTCGTGGCACAGGACGTACAGCGCGGCCGTCGCCCGCTCGTCCTCGGGCAGCGCGCCGAAGGCGGCGCCGAGGGCCGCGGAGGCCGCCTCCGCCGGCTTGCGGTGCACGGAGGGCGCCGCCACCGGCACCGGGACGGCGGCCACCCGGGCCTCGTCGGTCCCGGCAAGCGCCCGGTGCCACCGCACCGCGACGGGCCTTCTGGTTCCTGTCGTCATCCCAACCCCTCTACCGCAAGTCATGATCTGTCGAATATGCTCAGTCGGTAGTCAAGCTTTGTCAACGAAACGAAAGGCGAGTCATGCCGCTCCACGTCGGATTCGTCGGGATCGCGTGGCACGGTCATGTGAACCCCACCCTCGGCCTGGTCGAAGAGCTGGTGCGACGGGGCCACCGGGTCTCGTACGCGGTCACCGAGGCCTTCGCCGAGACGGTACGAGCCGTCGGCGCGGAGCCCGTCGTCTACCGGAACCCGGTCGACGACGCCCTGACCGACGACGGCCTGGACATCTCGCCGACGGACTTCCTCCGCGAGGCCGACGCCGCCCTGCCCGTGCTGACCGAGGCCTGGGCCACCGACCGGCCCGACGTCATCGCCTACGACGGGATCGCCTGGGCCGGACGGGTCCTCGCCGCCAAGTGGCACGTCCCGGCCGCCGAGATGTGGCCCTCCTTCGTCTCCAACGAACACTTCTCCCTGGAGGCGGAGTTCCTGGCGGACCAGCCACTGCACCCCGGAGTCCTGCGGTTCGTCCGCGAACTGACCCGCTTCCTGACCGCGCACGGCCTGCCCGCGACATCCGCCGGCGACTTCCTCGGCCACACCGAGCCGCTGCGCCTGGTCTTCCTGCCGCGCTCCTTCCAGTACCGCGGGGAGACCTTCGACGACCGCTTCGCCTTCGTCGGGCCCTGCGCCGGCGACCGCGGGTTCCAGGGCGACTGGCACCCCGCCGGGGACCGCAGGCCGGTGCTGCTGATCGCTCTGGGCACCGCCTGCTACGAATGGCCCGAGTTCTTCCGGATGTGCGGCGAGGCCGTCGCGGACCTGCCCTGGCAGGTCGTCATGGCCTACGGCCCCGGGCTCGACCCCGACGCCCTCGGCACACTGCCCGAACACGTCGACGCCCGGCCGTACGTCCCCCAGCTCGCCGTCCTGCGCCATGCCGACGCCTTCGTCACCCACGCGGGCATGGGCAGCACGATGGAAGCCCTCCTCCACGGGACCCCGATGGTGGCCGTCCCGCAGACCCGGGAACAGGCCGCCGTCGCCGAGCGCATCGGCCAACTGGGTCTCGGCGTCCGCCTCGACCGCGAGCAGCTGACCGCGCACACCCTGCGCGAAGCCCTCGTGCGCGTCATGGACGACCCCCGCATCCGCGCCAACGCCGCGCGGATGCAGGAGGAGCTGCACTCCGCGGGCGCCGCCCCCGAGGCCGCCGACCGCCTGGAACTGCTCGTCGCGTCCGCCGCGCACGGCACCTGACCACCCCCCACCCCCCCGTCCATCCATCCAGCACCTTCACTCAGGGAGTCGCCATGCAGGGCAAACTCGTCAGGCTCGAACGGCCCAGGGACGAGGACTACGAGCTGATGGCACGGTGGTTCGGGCCCGACGCCCCCGCCGCCGTCATGGCCGCCACCGACGGAGACGTCGTCACCGCCGAGGAGTTCCGCCGGCTCGACCAGAGCGGCGGCCTGCGCCAGTTCGCCGTCCGCGACGCCGAGGACCGCACCGTGGGCGCCGTCCACTTCAAGCCCCAGGGCCCGGTCGGCGGATACGTCCTCGGCGGCGCGATCGGAGATCGCGAACTGTGGCGCCGCGGCCTGGGCGCCGAGGCCTTCGACCTCCTGATCGACCACCTCTTCCACGCCCGCAACGCCCACCGCGTGCAGTTCACCACGGCGCTCTACAACAAGAACGTGCTCCGCCTGGTGACCGGCGTCGGCTTCACCCTCGAGGGCATCCTGCGCGAGTACTTCTACCTCGACGGCCGCCACCACGACGGCGCGGTGTGGGGACTGCTGCGCCACGAGTACTACGCGGCGGTCGAGGAGCTCAAGCGCACCGACGCCACCTTCTCGCTGCCGGACGCCATCCCCGAGGAGGACAAGGCACAGGCCCGCCGGCTCCTCGCCGAGTACATCGCCAGCCCCTTCGGCAAGACCTCGACAGGACTCCTGCTCGCCGCCGCGGGCGTCGCCCCCGCGGAGCACGACCGGGACCGTACGCACGAGGGCGACCGGCAGCCCGGGGCCGGCGAGCGGTGACAGCGCTGCGCTGGAGCACGCTGGTCCTCTCCCCGCACTTCGACGACGCGGCCCTCTCCGTCGCCGGCCTGATCGGCCGGCTGGACGGCCCCGCCGCCGTGGTCACCGTCCACGGCGGCGCCCCGCCCGCGGGGGCGCCCGTCTCCTGGTGGGACGCGGGCTGCGGATTCGCCACGGCAGCGGAGGCCCACCGCACGCGCCTGGAGGAGGACGCGCGGGCCTGTGCCCTGATGGGGGTGGATCAGCTGACCCTGCCCAACGCCGACAGCCCGTACCGGAGCGGTGGCCCCCTCACCGGGCTGAGCGAACTCCTGCGGGAGCTGCACCCCGACACCAAGGTGCTGGTACCGCTCGGCACCGACCAGCCGGACCACGCGGCCGTCCGCGACCAGGCCCTCGCCGCCCTCACCGACCCGGCGGGCCCCCGGCCGTACGTGTACGCCGACCTGCCCTACACGGGCGCCGTGCGCCGGTGGGGTACGGACGCGGCGGTCGAACGCCTGACCGGTGACCCCCGGTACGGGGCCGCGCTGCGCGAGACCGCGGCCCGTCACCGGATGCGGGTGGCCTACGACGTCCGCCTCGACGACACCGAATGGGCCGCCAAGCGCGCGGCCATCGTCTGCCACAGCTCGCAAATCGCCCCGGTGGCCGTCGGCCACGGCCCCTTCCTGCGCAAGCCCGGCCCCCTGCAGGCCGAGCTGGTCTGGGAGCTGGAGCCGCTCGGGGACGCCACCGCACACCTCCGGGAGCCCTGATGCCCGCCACCCGCCGCACCTCGGTGTCCACCGCACACTTCGACAAGGCCTACCGCGCCAGGACCGACCCCTGGGGAACCCTCCACAAGGCCTACGAGCGGGAGAAGTTCGCCGACACCGCGTCCCTGCTGCCCGCCGGGCGCTTCGGCTCCGCACTGGAGATCGGCTGCGGCGTGGGCGCCCTGACCCGGCTCCTGGCGCCGCACTGCGACGCGCTGCTCGCCACCGACTGCTCCGGAGCGGCGATCGAACAGGCCCGCGGACACTGCGCGGACCTGGACGGCGTCTCGTTCGCGACGCTGCGGGTGCCCGAGGACCTGGTCGAGGGGCAGGCGGACCTCGACCTCGTCGTCATGTCCGAGGTGGGCTACTACCTGTCGGACGCCGACCTGCGGCTCGCGGCCCGGCGGATCGGCGCCCGGCTGCGGCCCGGCGGCCATCTGCTGCTCGCGCACTGGGTCCACGAGGGCCCCGAAGGGGTCATGACGGGACGGGGGGTCCACGAGGTCTTCCGCGCCGTTCCGGGGATCGTCCAGGTCGCCGGCCGGGACGCGAGCCGCTACGGCGAGACGTACCGACTGGATCTGCTCCGGCGCGAAGCATAGGGGGTTCCCTGCCGGCCAGGCCGGCCGCCGGCCGGCGGCAACCGGGATGTGCCGATGTCTTGTCCAACTCGCTACCCGTTAGTAGCCTCCAGGCGTCGAACAGGCTTGTGACACGTGGGGGGTGGGCGCATCGTGCTGCGAAGACTCGTGGCCGGACTGGCCGCGATCGTGCTCGTCGCGGAGGCGGCGGTGCTCGTGCTCGTCCACATCGTGCTGGGCCGGACCACGGCCAACCAGTCGATGTCCATCGCGGGCAGCGATCCGGACGTCATGTCCAAGGCCACCTACGCCATGGGCGCCGGCATGGGCGCCTTCCTGGTGCTGTGCGCCGTGTTCGCCGCCGTCGCAGCGCTGCGCGACCGCCCGCCGGGCCGCTTCGCCCGCGTCGTCCTCATCAGCGCCGCCGTCACCCACGCGGTGCTCGGCATGCTCGCCGTCGGCCTGGTCGGCTGGGCCGCCTTCGCGACGCTGATGCTGATCCTGTGTCTGCTCGTACTGATCCTGACCCTCTACCCCGCCGCAGCCCGGCAGGGCGGCGAGGGTGACGGCGGCGGTCCGGTCGAGGACGCACCGCCACCGCCGCCGATCGGGGAGCTCAAGCCCACAAGTCCGTGATGGACACGCCCAGTTCGCCCAGCAGGGAGCGCAGCAGCGGCATGGACAGGCCGATCACGTTGCCGTGATCCCCGTCGATGCCGTCGATGAACGGCGCAGACAGCCCGTCCAGGGTGAACGCACCCGCCACGTGCAGCGGCTCGCCGCTCGCCACGTACGCCGCGACCTCCGCGTCCGTCGGCTCGCCGAAGCGGACCGTCGTCGACGCCGTGGCCGAGACCTGCCGCCCGGTCGCCGTGTCGATCACGCAGTGCCCGGTGCGCAGCACGCCCGCCCGGCCGCGCATCGCCTTCCAGCGCGCGGTGGCCTCTGCGGCGTCCGCGGGTTTGCCCAGCGCCTCGCCGTCCAGCTCCAGTACCGAGTCGCAGCCGATCACCAGGGCGCCCGCGGCCTCGTCCAGGCCGGCCACGACGGCCGCCTTCGCCTCGGCCAGCGCGAGCGCCAGCTGGGCCGGCTCGTCGTGGTCCAGGGTGTCCTCGTCGAAGCCGCTGACGATCACGTGCGGGGCGAGGCCGGCCTGCCGCAGCAGGTTCAGCCGGGCGGGGGATGCGGAGGCGAGGACGAGCCCCCGCGCGTTCGAGGGCTGGGGCGTGGCAGTCATGCCCGCCATCGTAGGCGGGGCCGGGCGCGGCTCAGAAGTGGCTCACGCCGAGGACGTAGACCACCACGAGCATGGCGAGGGCGAGCACCACGGTGAGCCGCCGGATCATCGCCTGCGCGTCGCGCATGTCCTTGGGCGGCTCGTTCTTCGGGTCGGACCAGAGCATGTTCCGATCCTGGCCCCGGGGGCGGGTCCGGCGCCTGAGTACGGGTACTCAAGCGCCGCCCCGCGTTCACCCCATGCCGGCTACCCGGGCCAGTACGTGCGGCCCCAGGCCCGCGGCCCGGGGTGCGGCAGCCGCCGCCGTGCCACCCGGGCCGGCGTCGACCACTCGTCCGTGACCTGCGGGGCGCCCGACGGCTGCGACGAGGCCAGCAGCGCCGCGCGCGCCTGGACCACCGCCAGTGCGGCGGCCAGCTCCTCCGGGGTCGGATTGCCCTTGACGACCTTGATCACCACGGTGACCTCCTGGAGGGACTAGAGGGGGATGTTGCCGTGCTTCTTCGGCGGCAGGGACTCCCGCTTGGTGCGCAGCTGCCGCAGCCCCTTCACCACGTGCGCGCGGGTCTCGGACGGCATGGCCACCGCGTCGATGTAGCCGCGCTCGGCCGCCGTGTACGGGTTGAGCAGCGCGTCCTCGTACTCGGCGATGAGCCGGGTCCGGGTCTCCTCCACCTCCTCGGGAGCGGCCTCGGCGAGCGTGCGGCGGTGCAGGATGTTCACCGCGCCCTGCGCGCCCATGACGGCGATCTGCGCGGTCGGCCAGGCCAGGTTCAGGTCCGCGCCGAGGTGCTTGGAGCCCATCACGTCGTAGGCGCCGCCGAAGGCCTTGCGGGTGATGACGGTGATCAGAGGGACGGTGGCCTCGGCGTACGCGTAGATCAGCTTGGCGCCGCGCCGGATGATTCCGTTGTACTCCTGGTCGGTGCCCGGGAGGAAGCCCGGAACGTCGACGAAGGTCAGCACCGGGATGTTGAAGGCGTCGCAGGTCCGCACGAAGCGGGCCGCCTTCTCGGAGGCGTCGATGTCCAGGCAGCCGGCGAACTGCATCGGCTGGTTGGCGACGACGCCCACCGGGTGGCCCTCGACGCGGCCGAAGCCGGTCAGGATGTTCGGCGCGAAGAGCGACTGCGTCTCCAGGAACTCCGCGTCGTCCAGCACGTGCTCGATCACGGTGTGCATGTCGTACGGCTGGTTCGCGCTGTCCGGGATCAGCACGTCGAGCTCGCGGTCGGTGTCGGAGACCTCCGTGTCGGCCTCCTCCGGGAACGCGGGGGGCTCGGAGAGGTTGTTCGACGGGAGGTACGACAGGAGCGACTTCACGTACTCGATGGCGTCCTTCTCGTCGCCCGCCATGTGGTGGGCGACGCCGGACGTGCTGTTGTGCGTGCGCGCACCGCCCAGCTCCTCGAAGCCGACGTCCTCGCCGGTGACCGTCTTGATGACGTCCGGGCCGGTGATGAACATGTGCGAGGTCTGGTCGACCATCACCGTGAAGTCGGTGATCGCGGGCGAGTACACGGCGCCGCCGGCGCAGGGCCCGACGACCAGGCTGATCTGCGGGATCACGCCCGAGGCGTGGACGTTGCGGCGGAAGATCTCGCCGTACATGCCCAGCGCGCTGACGCCCTCCTGGATGCGGGCGCCGCCGGAGTCGTTGATGCCGACGAGCGGGCAGCCGGTCTTCAGCGCGAAGTCCATGACCTTCATGATCTTCTGGCCGAAGGTCTCGCCGAGGGCCCCGCCGAAGACGGTGAAGTCCTGCGAGAACACGGCGACGGGGCGTCCGTCGACCGTGCCGTAGCCCGTGACGACGCCGTCGCCGTAGGGCCGGGTCTTCTCCAGCCCGAAGTTGGTGGAGCGGTGGCGGGCGAACTCGTCCAGCTCGACGAAGGATCCCTCGTCCAGCAGTAGGGCAACCCGCTCACGCGCCGTCAGCTTGCCCTTGGCGTGCTGCTTCTCCACGGCACGGGCGGAACCGGCGTGGGTGGCTTCGTCGATGCGGCGCTGCAGATCCGCGATCTTGCCCGCGGTGGTGTGCATGTCGATCGGCTCTGACGGATGTGACATCGGGGTCGCGGCTCCCTGCGTGGTGTCAACTGCCTGGTCAATTGATTGACTACTGCTGGCTACTGGTGCGTAGCGTATCGGCGGGCATGGCGCTCGGCAGTGCGGCGTTTGACACACCTACATTGGGTTGCATGACGCCATCAGATGCATCAGCCGGAACTTCCGCAGGTCGTTGGTCGAGCCTGGAGCGGCCGCCGCTCAATGCCGCCGGGCTGCGGCGGGCCCTCGTCACCGGGGACGGGTTGTGGACCTCCCTGGAGGTGGTCGCCTCCACCGGGTCCACCAATACCGACCTTGCCACGCGGGCGCCGGAGCTGCCCGAGGGGGCCGTGCTCGTCGCCGAGGAGCAGAGTGCCGGGCGCGGCCGGCTCGACCGCAGCTGGGTGGCTCCCGCCCGGTCCGGGCTGTTCTTCTCCGTCCTGTTCAAGCCGGGCGACGCGGTCCCGCAGGAGCAGTGGGGGTGGCTGACCCTGCTGGCCGGCGTGGCCACCGCGACCGGGCTGTCCCGGGCCGCCGGCGTGGACACCGCCCTCAAATGGCCCAACGACCTGCTGGTCACCGTCGAGGGCGAGGAGCGCAAGACCGGCGGCATCCTCGCCGAGCGGGTCGCGGACGGCGTCGTCGTCGGGATCGGCCTCAACGTCACCCTCACCGAGGAGGAGCTCCCGGTGCCCGCCGCCGGATCGCTGGCGCTGGCCAAGGCCACCGTGACCGACCGCGACCCCCTGCTGAGGGCTGTGCTGCGGTCCCTGGAGGAGTGGTACGGGAACTG
This sequence comes from Streptomyces sp. NPDC023541, assembly GCF_055559995.1. Lineage (NCBI taxonomy): Bacteria > Bacillati > Actinomycetota > Actinomycetes > Kitasatosporales > Streptomycetaceae > Streptomyces > Streptomyces sp. NPDC023541. The sequence continues at coordinate 146,856 of NZ_JBVHJO010000005.1, read as the reverse complement.
GCGCGCCGCCGGCGGCGACCCGGCGGCCAGCGGCCTCCAGGAGACCTATGCGGCGGGCTGCTCCACCCTCGGCCGGCACGTGCGTGCGGAACTCCCGGGCGGGCGCACCCTCACCGGAACGGCCGAAGCCGTCGACACCGATGGCCGCCTGGTGATCCGTACGGCCGAAGGGACCCACGAGGCGGTGGGGGCGGGCGACGTCGTCCACCTGCGATCCGTGCACTGACGGGGGCGGGGCCGGGCGTGCGGCGAAATGCGCGGATCGCTGCGTTTCGGGTGCGTACGGCCCCATGCGCCGCCGCGAGGAGCCCGGGCCGTACCCGGATCGAAGCCGGGGAGGGGAGTGAGCTACGGCACACCTGCCGTATGGTTTAGGCGATCCCGCTGCTCGTGGTGATCAACCGGTTCGGCAGGGCAGTGCGCACGGAATGGACAGGAGGCGGCCCTTGACCGTCGACGACTCTGCTTCCGGCACGTCCGCCCCGGGGCCCAGCGGTCCGGGCACCCCGATCGGGCGCGACCAGCACACTCCGCACCACGAGGTCGACCACACCGTGCAGCCGACGGCGGACCCCCTCGCGATCCGCCTGGAGCAGCTGATCCTCGGTGCCGAGCGCCGGTACACGCCGTTCCAGGCCGCCCGTAGCGCCGGGGTGTCGATGGAGCTCGCCTCCCGCTTCTGGCGGGCCATGGGCTTCGCCGACATCGGCCAGGCCCGGGCGCTGACGGAGGCCGACGTACTGGCCCTGCGGCGGCTCGCCGGCCTGGTGGAGGCCGGACTGCTGTCCGAGCCCATGGCGGTGCAGGTGGCGCGGTCCACCGGGCAGACCACGGCGCGGCTGGCGGAATGGCAGATCGACTCGTTCCTGGAGGGGCTCACGGAGCCGCCGGAGCCGGGGATGACCCGTACGGAGGTCACCTACCCCCTGGTCGAGCTGCTCCTGCCGGAGCTGGAGGAATTCCTCGTGTACGTGTGGCGCCGCCAGCTGGCGGCGGCCACCGGACGCGTGGTGCAGGTCGCGGACGACGAGGAGATGGTCGACCGGCGGCTCGCGGTGGGCTTCGCCGACCTGGTGGGCTTCACCCGTCTGACGCGCCGGCTGGAGGAGGAGGAGCTCGGCGAGCTGGTCGAGTCCTTCGAGACGACCGCGGCGGACCTGGTGGCCGCGTACGGCGGCCGGCTGATCAAGACGCTGGGTGACGAGGTGCTGTACTGCGCCGACGACGCGGCCACGGCGGCGGAGATCGCGCTGCGGCTCATCGAGACGATGGAGGCGGACCCGCAGATGCCCGAGCTGCGGGTCGGGATCGCCTTCGGCACGGTGACGACCCGGATGGGCGACGTCTTCGGGACCACGGTGAACCTCGCGAGCCGGCTGACGTCCATAGCCCCCAAGGACGCCGTACTGGTGGACGGGGCGATGGCGGAGGAGCTGTCCCGGACCGGCGCCGCGCCGGTGTCGGAGAAGGAGGCGGAGACGGAGCCCGACGAGGGCGCGGCCTACCGGTTCGCCCTCCAGCCGATGTGGCAGCGGCCGGTGCGCGGCCTGGGCGTCGTGGAGCCCTGGTCGCTGACCCGGCGCAAGCGCCGCTGACCCGGCGCGGCCCCGGCGGGCCCGGTGACCCCGGCGGGCGTGGCCCCGACCGTGCGGCCGTCGCGCTTACCGACATCACGACCGGACCGCAATGCGCCACGGGCCCGTCCCGACCGGTGGGACACCCCCTAATATCCCGGGGTAACGTTCGTTAACCGGGAGGGTCCTATGGCGTCCGAGTTCGAGTCGGAGTTCGTGGCGGTACGCCGCCACGAGGGCGGGGTCGCGGAGCTGGTCCTCGACCGCCCCAAGGCCATGAACGCGGTGTCGACCGACATGGCCCGCGCCATCGGCGCGGCCTGCGCCGCGCTGGCCGCGGACCGCACCGTACGGGTGGTCGTGCTCTCCTCCACGGCGGAGCGGGCCTTCTGCGTCGGGGCCGACCTCAAGGAGCGCAACTCGCTGTCGGACGCCGAGCTGGTGCGGCAGCGGCCGACCACGCGCGGGGCGTACGGGGGCGTGCTGGAGCTGCCGATGCCCACCGTCGCGGCCGTGCACGGTTTCGCGCTGGGCGGCGGCTTCGAGCTGGCCCTGGCCTGCGACGTGATCGTCGCCGACGAGACCGCGGTGGTCGGACTGCCCGAGGTCTCGGTGGGCGTGATCCCGGGCGGCGGCGGTACGCAGCTGCTGCCGCGCCGCGTGGGTGCGGCGCGGGCCGCCGAGCTGATCTTCACCGCGCGCCGGGTGGAGGCCGCCGAGGCGCTCTCCCTGGGCCTGGTGGACTCCGTCGTCCCGGCCGGCCGGGACACGGCGGAGGCGCTGGCGCTGGCGTCGCGGATGGCCGCGAACTCGCCGGTGGGGCTGCGGGCCGCCAAGCGCGCGCTGCGGCTGGGGCACGGGATGGACCTGGCGGCCGGTCTGGAGATCGAGGACGCCGCCTGGCGGACGGTCGCCTTCTCCGGTGACCGCGCGGAGGGCGTGGCGGCCTTCAACGAGAAGCGCAAGCCGAACTGGCCGGGGGAGTAGTGGCCGGGCCGGGGGCGGGGCCGGATCGCGGCCGGCCACCGCGTGCGCCCGGCCGTCCCCGCTGGTGATCTTGGCCGCGCTGAAAATCGCGCCAATTATCTCAAAATCCGACAAAACTCCCTAACCTGGGGTGATGGGAGCTGACGGGCGGCTGCGAGCCGTGGTGGGCCTCGCCCAGGCGATGGCCGCGGCGAGCACGCCGCGCGACAGTGTGCGTGCGGCCGCGCGGGGCGCGCGCCTGGCGATGGACGGCTCGTTCGCCGCGATCTCCGCGTGGGAGCGGGAGCGCGGGTGCCTGCGCGTCCTCGTCAACGAGGGCGAGCGGCGGGCGGGCGAGGAGGAGTTCCCCGAGGACGAGTCCTACCCGGTGCACGACTTCCCCGAGGTCACCGAGTTCCTGCACGAGCGGTGGGTGGGCGGCGGCGGCCCGCACGCCTGGGTCGAGAACGCCGTCGGCGACCGGCCGGGGCGGCGCGGCGAGTCCCTGCGCCGGCGGGGCCGCGGTACGTGCGTGGTCGCGCCCGTGGTCCTCAGCGGGCGGGCCTGGGGTGAGCTGTACGTGGCCCGGGACGAGGGGCTGCCCGACTTCGACGAGGACGACGCGGAGTTCGCCACCGTGCTCGCCGCCGTGGTCGCGGCCGGCCTCGCGCAGAACGAGCGGCTGGAGGAGGCGCGACGGCTCGCCTTCACCGATCCGCTGACGGGGCTCGCCAACCGCCGGGCGGTCGACATGCGCCTCGACGAGGCCTTGGAGGAGCACCGGCGGACCGGTGTCGTCGTGAGTCTCGTCGTCTGCGACCTGAACGGGCTGAAGAAGGTCAACGACACCCTCGGGCACGCGATGGGCGACCGGCTGCTGGAGCGGTTCGGGTCGGTGCTGAGCCTGTGCGGGGCCATGCTGCCGGGGGCCCTGGTGGCGCGCCTGGGCGGCGACGAGTTCTGCCTGGTCGGGGTCGGCCCGTCGGCGGACGACGTCGTCCGGGTCAGCGAGGAGCTGTGCACGCGCGCCGCCGAACTGGAGCTGGGTGAGGGCGTCGCCTGCGGCGTGGCCTCCACCGGGGACCCGATCGGGCCGCTGAAGTCCTCCCGTCGGCTGTTCCGCCTCGCGGACGCCGCCCAGTACAAGGCGAAGGCGGCGCGTTCGGCCGCGCCGGTGGTGGCGGGCCGGGACACGGCGGTGGTGCGGCTGGCGGACGCCGCCGCCCAGGAGGCCCCGGGGGAGCGGCGGCGTTTCCGGGGGCGGCAGTGACCCGCGTCCCCGCCTGCCCGGCAGGTCAATCCGTAAGGGGTCCAGAGGCTGCGCGATCGTGACAGTTCCAGCTAGTGACATACAGCGATTCAATCCGTAGGGTGCTGAATATGGATATGCACACTGTCGTGGTGGGGACGTCCGGTACCACCGCCGAGGACGTCATCGCCGTTGCCCGCGGCAACGCACGGGTCGAGCTGTCCGGCGAGGCGCTCGACGCGCTCGCCCGCGCCCGCGAGATCGTCGACGCGCTGGCCGCCAAGCCCGAGCCGGTCTACGGGGTGTCCACCGGGTTCGGCGCCCTCGCCTCCCGGCACATCAGTCCCGAGCTGCGCGCCCAGCTCCAGCGCAACATCGTCCGCTCGCACGCCGCCGGCATGGGCCCGCGCGTCGAGCGCGAGGTGGTCCGCGCGCTGATGTTCCTCCGGCTCAAGACCGTCGCCTCCGGCCACACCGGCGTGCGCCCCTCCGTGGCGCAGACCATGGCCGCCGTGCTCAACGCCGGGATCACCCCCGTCGTCCACGAGTACGGCTCCCTCGGCTGCTCCGGCGACCTCGCACCCCTGTCCCACTGCGCGCTCGCGCTCATGGGCGAGGGCGACGCCGAGGGCCCCGACGGCACCGTCCGCCCCGCCGGCGAACTGCTCGCCGAGCACGGTATCGAGCCGGTCGAACTCCGCGAGAAGGAGGGCCTCGCCCTCCTCAACGGCACCGACGGCATGCTCGGCATGCTGGTCATGGCCCTCGCCGACCTCGACAGGCTCTACAAGTCCGCCGACATCACCGCCGCCCTCACCCTGGAGGCGCTGCTCGGCACCGAGAAGGTCCTCCAGCCCGAGCTGCACGCCATCCGCCCACACCCCGGCCAGGGCGCCTCCGCCGCCAACATGGCCGCCGTGCTGAAGGGTTCCGGGCTGACCGGGCACTTCCAGGAGGAGTCCGCGCCGCGCGTGCAGGACGCCTACTCCGTGCGCTGCGCCCCGCAGGTCGCCGGCGCGGGCCGCGACACCATGGCGCACGCCGCCCTGGTCGCCTCGCGCGAGCTGGCCTCCGCCGTGGACAACCCGGTGGTGCTGCCCGACGGCCGCGTGGAGTCCAACGGCAACTTCCACGGCGCCCCGGTCGCCTACGTGCTGGACTTCCTCGCCATCGCGGCCGCCGACCTCGGCTCCATCGCCGAGCGGCGCACCGACCGGCTGCTCGACAAGAACCGCAGCCACGGCCTGCCGCCGTTCCTCGCGGACGACGCCGGCGTGGACTCCGGCCTGATGATCGCCCAGTACACCCAGGCCGCCCTGGTCAGCGAGATGAAGCGGCTCGCGGTGCCGGCCTCGGCCGACTCGATCCCCTCCTCCGCCATGCAGGAGGACCACGTCTCGATGGGCTGGTCGGCCGCGCGCAAGCTGCGTACCGCCGTCGACAACCTGACGCGGATCATCGCCATCGAGCTGTACGCCGCCACCCGCGCCATCGAGCTGCGCCACGGGCTGACGGCCGCCCCGGCCAGCCTCGCCGCGATCGCCGCCGCCCGTGCGGCGGGCGTGCAGGGTCCCGGGCCGGACCGCTTCCTCGCCCCCGACCTGGCCGCCGCCGACGAGTTCGTCCGTACCGGCGGGCTGCTCGCCGCGGTGGAGCCGGTGACGGGTCCGCTCGCCTGACGCGGGTCGTCAGCCGCCGTACTGCCGCACAGCCGCGCTGCCGCACGGCCGAGGGCCGCCCCGGGAGGGATCCCGGAGCGGCCCTCGCCGTCGTGGATCACACCCCGGGGCGGCGGCGTACCGAGTAGGTGACGAAGGCGGCCCCCACACCGAGGCAGAAGGTGCCGCCCAGGAGGTAGGGGGTGGTGTCGACGGACCCGGTGTCGGCGAGCGAGAGGGACTGCGCCCGCGGGCCGGAAGCGGAAGGTGCCGAGCCCGAGATCGTTCCGGTGCGCGCCGCCCCGTCGGCCGCTTCCGCGGTGTTCGCGCCCCCGGGCACGCCGGAGGAGCTCCCCGCCGCCTCCGGAGCGGTCGCGCCCGCCGAGGGCACGAACCACAGGGCGGCGAGGAGGGTGGTCGCTCCGAGAGCGGTGAGCAGCGGTCGGCGTGCGGACACGGTGCGATCCCCCTTGTGGCAGCAGCGAATTGGCCGTGTGCGGTGATGCTACGGAAAGGGGCGGGTCGTGGGAAAGTCAGGGCTTCCGCGGGCTTACTCTCCGTCGTATGAATCCTTCTGAGACATCACGATATGTACGGCTTCGGGTGGATCTGGTGCTCGAAGTGCCGGACGCCCAGGCACTCACCGGAGCCGCGCTCGAGCACATCAAGGCCGACGAGTTCATGCCGGACGAGGAGCGCAGCCATGCGGAGGCCGCCGTCCGGGAAGACGAATCGGAAGCCCTCGCCTACCTCGTCGACCCCACTGACCTGGTCGTCGACATTCCCGGGGTGGAACTGGCACAGGCCTCCTGGAGCAGCGAGCCCGTCGAATACGACCCCGAGTCGATGGAGTGGGACCTCGACGAGGAAGATGGGGACTTCGACGAAGAACCCGACAACGCCTGACCGTGCGGTTGCCCACATCCCAACGGAATGTGGAACCGGCCGGCGCCGTTAACGCGTTGTCAGGACCAGGCAGGGGGCCGGGCCCCCTGCCGGGCCAACCCCGGGACGGCGGTCTCGGGGTATCCGGCAACGATGGAGTGGCGTGTGAGGACGGACAGCAAGCGGCGGAGAAGGGCCCTGGCGGCCATATCCGTCGTGCTCGGCGGCGTACTGGTGCTCTCGGCGTGCAACGACGAGGGCGGCGGCGACCCGAAGGGCAACGGGGAGGCCAGCAAGTCCCAGGCGGACGTGGACGCGGCAGCGGCCAAGGACGCCTCGAAGGCCAAGATCACCATCACGCCGAAGGACGGCGCGACCAACGTCGGCCTCAACGACTCGGCGAACGTCGCCGTCAGCGACGGCACGCTCACCCAGGTCGAGCTGAAGACGAGCGAGGGCTCGGCCGTCGCCGGCGACATATCCGCCGACGGAAAGAGCTGGAAGCCCAAGGGCGCCCTGAAGCGCTCCACGAAGTACGCCCTGTCGGCGACCGCCAAGGACGCCGACGGCAAGGAGGCGCACGAGAACGCCTCCTTCACGACCGTCTCCCCGGAGAACAGCTTCGTGGCGTCGTTCGTGCCGGAGGAGGGCCAGACCGTCGGCGTCGGCATGCCGGTCTCGATCACCTTCAACAAGGCGATCAAGGACAAGAAGGCCGTCCAGGCGGGCATCTCGGTCTCCTCCAGCAGCGGCCAGGAGGTCGTCGGCCACTGGTTCAGCGCCCAGCGCCTGGACTTCCGCCCCGAGCAGTACTGGCAGGCGGGCTCCACTGTCACGCTGAAGCTGGCGCTGGAAGGCGTCTCGGGCGCTCCCGGCGTCCAGGGCGTCCAGAGCAAGACCGTCACCTTCAAGATCGGCCGCAGCCAGGTCTCCACGGTCGACGCGAAGACGAAGAAGATGACGGTCACCCGGGACGGCGCGGTCATCAAGACCATCCCGATCTCCGCGGGCGCCCCGGCCAACCCGACCTACAACGGCCAGATGGTGATCTCCGAGAAGTTCAAGGAGACCCGGATGAACGGCGCCACGGTCGGCTTCACCGACGCCGACGGCAAGGGCGAGTACGACATCAAGGACGTCCCGCACGCGATGCGCCTGTCGAACTCCGGTACGTTCCTCCACGGCAACTACTGGGGCGCCGACTCGATCTTCGGCAGCGTCAACACCAGCCACGGCTGTGTCGGCCTGAACGACGTCAAGGGCGCGGGCGACCCGAACCAGCCGGCCGCCTGGTTCTACGACAACTCGCTCATCGGCGACGTCGTCACGGTGGTCAACTCCCCGGACAAGACCATCAAGCCGGACAACGGCCTCAACGGCTGGAACATGAGCTGGGCCGACTGGAAGGCCGGCGCGGCCGCCTGACACCGGACGCGGCTCGCACGAACGGGACGGCGGGGAACCTCACGGGTTCCCCGCCGTCCCGTTCGACGTCGCCCGGCAGAGGTACGGCAACCAGAGGTACGGCAGGGGAGGCGGCCTCGTGCTGCGGTGGCCGAAAACCCCGGGGTGGCGCTTCCGGGGGCGCTCTAGGGTCGGAGCATGATGATCCACTCCCTCGCTCTGCCCCCGTCCGACGCCGAGGTGGACGCCTGGCTGGCGGTCCTGACGGCCGCCGCGGCGGCCGACCTGCCGCGGCTGCCCCCGCCCTCCCGGGTGGAGGTCGCCGGGCGGCTGTGCGTGACGCCGGTGCGCGGCCGGCCCGTACTGTGGGCGGCCGGCGAGGGCGCGGGCGTGGCGGCCCTGCTCCTGTTCACCGAGGAGGGCAACACGCACACCGCGTTCCTGGACGTGCTGACGGTGCGCCCCGAGGAGCGGCGCCGGGGCGTCGGCACCGCCCTGTGGGAGCGGGTCCGCGAGGAGCTGATGGCGCAGGGCCGGACCTCGGTCGCGGCCATGGTGGACCTCGGCGGTCCCGGCCAGGCCTTCGCGGAGGCGATGGGCTTCGAGAACGTCCTGCCGATGGCCTGGTACGCGCAGGAGGTCCCGTCCGCGGGCCGGCCTGCCGCGGGCCGGTCTGCCGCCGACCCGGCCGCCGCCGACCCGGTGCGGGGGCCGCAGACGCCCGGCTACGAGTTGCTGACCTGGCACGGCCTCGTCCCCGACGCCTGGGCGCCCGCCGCGGCCGCCGCCCACGCAGCCATGGAGGACGCGCCGACCGGAGACATGGACCAGCGGATCCAGACGTGGACGGCCCGGCGGCTGCACACCCTCCAGCAGCTGATCCTCGACAGGGGCGGCGACCTGAGCACCGTCGCGGCGGTGACCCCCGAGGGCGAGGTCGCGGCGTACACGGAGATCGTGCTGCCGGATCCTGCGGGCACGAGCGCCGTCCAGTACGACACGGTGGTCGTACCCGCCCACCGCGGGCACGGCCTCGGACGCGCCGTGAAACAGCACATGGTCGCGCAGGCCGCCGCCCGCCACCCGCGGCTGCGCCGCATCGCCACCACGGTGGCGGACGAGAACGGCCCGATGCGGGCGGTGAACGAGGCGCTCGGCTACCGGCGCGAGCGCGGCCTCGGCATCTTCCAGATCAAGCTGTAGCCGCACCCGGGAAGCGGGCGGCCTCCGCAGGCCGCTCGGCTGCCCGCCCGGCCGTCCCCTGCGCGTCCCAGGAGGCCAGCAGGCGCAGGGCGTCCTCGGAGGCCGAGCCCGGCTCCGCGTGGAACGTGACCAGGGACTGTGCCGGGTCGTCGGGGAGCGTCAGCGTCTCGAACGTCAGGCGCATCTCGCCCACCAGCGGGTGCCGCAGCAGCTTCACCCCGTGCGTCTTGTCCGCCACCGTGTGCGCCGCCCACAGCCGCCGGAACTCCTCGTTCTTCACCGACAACTCCCCGACCAGCGCCGACAACCGCTCGTCGTCCGGGTGCTGGCCGGCGTACAGCCGCAGGTTGCTGACGACCCAGCACGCCTGGCACTCCCACTCCCCGTACAGCTCCGCGGTCGCCGGATCCAGGAACATCAGCCGGACCAGGTTCCGCTCCGCCGCGGGAAGCGCCCCGAAGTCCCCGAAGACCGCCGCCGCCAGCCGGTTCCAGCCGATGACGTCCTGACGGTGCCCCACGAGGTAGGCCGGCACGCCGTCCATCGCGTCCATCAGCGTGCGCAGCGCCGGACGCACCTGCTGGGGCCGCCGGCTCTGGCGGCGCCGGCGCGCCTTGGGCCGTGCCAGGTCCATCAGGTGCGCCCGCTCGGTCCCGTCGAGCCTCAGGGCCCGGGCGATGGCGTCCAGCACCTCCACCGACACGTTGTGCCCGTCGCGCTGCTCCAGCCGCGTGTAGTACGCGACCGACACCCCTGCCAGCTGGGCCAGTTCCTCCCGGCGCAGGCCCGGCACGCGCCGCCGGCGCCCGTAGTCCGTCATGCCCACGTCCTCCGGGCGCAGACGTGCGCGGCGGGAGCGGAGGAACTCGCCCAGGCAGGCTCGCTGATCAAGCTGGTCCATGCCGCCCAGTATCGCCGGGTGCGGTGCGGCCGGGAGGGCGTCAGCCTGACCCCGCCAGTAGTAGGTTCGCCGGTCCTAGGAAACGCAGGGGGCTGGGTACCGGTCGCCGTGCGGGGCAGCCTGGTGCGCACCGCAGACACCACCGCTTCGAGGAGCACCACCATGTCCGTCACCACCACCGCGTCCACCGGGTCCACGGCGTCCACCGCGTCCACCCGGGTCGCCGCGTACGCCGCCCCCGCCGCGGGCGCCCCGCTGGAGCGCACCACCGTCCTGCGCCGCCCCGTAGGCCCCCACGACGTCCTCATCGACATCAAGTACGCGGGCATCTGCCACTCCGACATCCACCAGGCGCGCGACGGATGGGGCGAGGGCATCTACCCCATGGTTCCCGGCCACGAGATCGCCGGGATCGTCACCGGGGTCGGCGCGGACGTCACCCGGTTCACCGTCGGGGACCGGGTGGGCGTCGGCTGCATGGTCGACTCCTGCCGCGAGTGCGAGCACTGCCTGAACGGCCGGGAACAGCACTGCGTGCAGGGCATGACCGGCACCTACAACGCCCTCGACCGGGCCGGCGAGCCCACGTACGGCGGCTATTCGACCCATCTCGTCGTCGACGAGAACTACACCGTCCGCATCCCCGACGGCCTCGCCCTGGACGAGGCCGCCCCGCTGCTGTGCGCCGGCATCACCCTCTACTCGCCGCTCAGGCACTGGCAGGCGGGTCCGGGCAGGAAGGTCGCGGTCGTCGGCCTCGGGGGCCTCGGCCACATGGGCGTGAAGATGGCGCACGCGATGGGCGCGGAGGTCACCGTACTGTCGCAGACCCTCCGCAAGGAGGCCGACGGCCGACGGCTGGGCGCCACCCACTTCCACGCCACCGGCGACGAGGCCGCCTTCGAGACGCTCGCCGGGACCTTCGACCTGATCCTGTCCACCGTCTCGGCCCCGCTGGCCCTGGACAAGTACCTGGGCCTGCTGAAGGTCGACGGGGCGCTCGTGAACGTGGGCGCGCCGGAGGAGCCGGTCTCGCTCAACCTCTTCTCCCTCATCGGCGGCCGCAAGACCCTCGCCGGATCGATGATCGGCGGGATCGCCGAGACCCAGGAGATGCTGGACTTCTGCGCGGCGCACGGCCTGGGCTCGGAGATCGAACTGATCGAAGCCGACCGGATCAACGAGGCCTACGCCCGCGTCCTGGCGAGCGACGTCCGCTACCGCTTCGTGATCGACACGTCGACGATCTGATCCCCGTCGGGGTCTCTTTTGCCTTGTGGCACCCGGCTCCGTGGGGGAAGTCCTGGGCTGGTGCTCCTCACTGAGAGACCGTCAAGGGGGACGCGATGCTGGTAGAGGCTTTGGTGGCGTTGGCGGCGGCGGGTGGCGGCGCCATCGTGCAGGCGGCGGGTACGGACGCCTGGAACGGCCTGCGCGGCGGTGTCGCACGGGTGCTGGGCCGGGGCGAGGAAGCCCGGGAACACGGCGAGTTCGAACGGCTGGACCGGACGCGGGCCGTGCTGGCCGCCGCGGCCGGCGGCGAGGCCGAGCTGTCCCGGACGGCGCAGGCCGCGGTGTGGCAGAGCCGGCTGGAGATGCTGCTGGAGGAGCTGCCGGAGGCGGAGCGGGAAGCAGCCTTCCGTGCACAACGACTTCAGCGGCTCGACGTTCGAGAAGTCCGCCGTGCTGGGCAGCGGAACGCAGCACAACACCTTCAACTGACCGACGGGGGCGGATCCGGTGGGGGCCAAGGGCAGCAAGGGCAACAAGCGCAACGGCAGGAGCGGGGTGCTCCTGGTGGACCTGCGCGGCTACGACCTCCAGCCGGCCCAGCCGGAACAGCGGCTGCTCGCCGGCAACGCCTCCAGCGCGGCCCAGGTCAAACCCCTCCTGCACCCTCTTCCGTTCCCGGGCACAGGCAGAATCGGCCCGGGAGGCCTGTGGGCCCCCCCAGAGCCGGGTCAGCCGTTCGTGCGCCGGGTCGGCGAGCGGGACGGTCACTCGGCGGGGGCCGGGGCCACGCCGATCGGGCAGGCCACGCCCGTGCCGCCGATGCCGCAGTAGCCGCCCGGGTTCTTGTCCAGGTACTGCTGGTGGTGGGCCTCGGCCGGCCAGAAGGGGCGTTCCGCCGCCGGGAGGACGGCCGTGGTGATGGGGCCGTAGCCCGAGGAGGCCAGGACCTGCTGGTAGGCCGTGCGGGAGGCCTCGGCCGTCGCCTGCTGGGCGGGGGAGTGGGTGTAGACCGCCGAGCGGTACTGGGTGCCGACGTCGTTGCCCTGGCGGAAGCCCTGGGTGGGGTCGTGTGACTCCCAGAAGAGCTTCAGGAGGGTGGCGTAGGAGACCTGCGCGGGGTCGAAGACCACGCGGACGACCTCCGTGTGGCCCGTCAGGCCCGAGCACACCTCCTCGTACGTCGGATTCTCGGTGAAACCGCCCTGGTAGCCGGCCAGCGTGGTCCACACCCCTGGGGTCTGCCAGAACTTGCGCTCCGCGCCCCAGAAACAGCCCAGGCCGAAGTCGGCGACCTCCAGGTGGGCCGGATACGGGCCGGCCAGCGGGTTGCCCAGCACGGTGTGCTTCTCGGGAAGATCGAACAGCGGCTCCGCGCGGCCCGTCAGGGCCTCCTCGCGGGTGGGGAGCTCGGGCGTGCGGCGGTACGAGAACATGGATTCCCTCCTTGTGGGAGTGACAACGCACGGAGGGCGGGCCGGGATTCCCCTCGACCCGCCCCGGTCCGCTCCGACCTGCCCCGTTCAGCGCCTCACAGGCCCGGCGTGACCTCGCGCACCGCCCAGTCCCGCGCGTACACGTAGCGCGACGGCGACCAGTAGTACCAGGGCATCGCCCCGATGTACCCGTCGATGTGGCGGAACTGCTCGACCGCCTCCGCGTCCCGGTCCTGCCAGAACAGGAACCACGCCAGCATGTGGCGCAGCCGGATCGACCGCCAGTCGTCCGGGTCGGCCGCCGCGAGGTCGGCCAGGGCGCTCTCCACCGCCGCGAGGACCTCCGGCTCCTTGAAGAAGGTCTCCGGCTTCAGGTCCGACTCGTGCAGTTCCTGCTCGACGTAGGCGATGAGCGGCAGCAGGGACAGCAGCTCACCCGGCTCGGCCTTGGCGGCGCACTCGTGTGCGAAGGCGAGCGCCAGCTCGTGGGAGCCGCGCCACTTCTGGCTCCAGTACTGCATGGCGCTCGTGTGGGCCGACAGGTTCTTCGGGTCGCGCTCCACGATCTGCGACCACAGCTGCCGGTACTCCTCGTGCGAATAGCCCAGGCCCTGGCTGATGGACTGCTCCACCATGTACGGAACCGGGTCCGCGGGATCCGCCAGCCGCTGCGCCTCGCGCGCCTGCTCCTGCGCCTTGAGCAGCAGCTCGCGGAAGATCCGGAACTGCTCCTGGGTGGTGTGGCTGGCCCGCGCGGAGCCCCGCACGTTCCACGCCACCAGGACGCCCGTGTCCGCGTTCACCAGCGCCGCGGACGGGTCGGACGGCCTGGCCCTGCGCCAGGCCAGCAGCCAGGCGTCGTCCTCGGCAGCGAGCTCGGACAGGGGGCGCAGGCGCTGCCAGCGCTCCTCCCAGTCCTGCCCGGCCGCGTCGAGATAGGCCGCGCCCGCTTCCCAGTCGCCGGCCTTGACCGCCGCGACGGCGGCGGTCTGCTCGGGCGACACGGGCCGCGCGTTGTCCGTGTCGAGCTCGGCCTCCGGTACGAAGCCCAGCGCGACGACCGCCGCGGCCTGCTGCGCCTTCCGCTCGGACTTGATGCCGGCCGTCTCGGCGTTCAGGGCTTCGGTCCGTGCCTCGATGGCGGTGACCTCCGCCTCCAGCCGCTTCGCCTTGCGGATGTAGTAGACGCCGCGCAGGAGCTTGAAGGCGCCGAACAGCAGCACGGCGCCCAGGATGTAGAGGCCGATCACGGGGCAGACACCAGCTTTCGCAGGGGTTCGGTGTCGGGCAGGTCGGCGACGGCCGAGTCCAGGGCGAGGCGCAGCTGCTCCTCGAAGCCGTCGGCCGGGTAGCGCAGGGACGCCGAGTCGGACCAGGACAGCTGCCAGCGGGCGGCGCCGCGGCCCGTCAGTTCCACGGTCACCAGCTGGCTCAGGGCGCGCCGGACGACCGGGCGGGCGAACTCGCGGGCCGTGCGACCGGTGGCGGCCGCCGCCTCCTCCGACTTCGGGAAGCGGTCGGCGATGCGCCAGAGCACCGCCGGGTCCGCGTCGACCGCGTCGAGCAGGGCGGGCAGCCCCGGGCCGGCGCCCTCGGCGGCGAAGGCCTCGCGGATCTCCTCCGCGCCCTGGCCGACGTACTGCGTCATCGACTCGTGGACGAGGTCCTCCCAGTCGACCCGCTTGAGCGCGAGGGCCTCCGGGGTGAGGACGACCTGCTCCAGCGCGGCCAGCGCGGCGTCCGCGTCGGACAGCAGCTCCAGGGCGGGACGGGCGCTCTGCCCGGCGCGGCCGTCGTCGGGCAGGGCCTCGATACGGGCGACGCGCTCGGCGAGCGGGGGGTGGGAGTCGTACGGGGAGGCGGGCTCGGTCGACAGCTCCCGGCGCAGGTCGTCCAGGTCCTCCGCGCGGGCGTCGAGGAGCTTGCGCAGGCCGCCGAAGACCTCGCCGGGGCGGGGCAGCAGGCCGGCGCCGACGCCGAGGGTGGCGTAGGAGCTCATGTAGAAGTCGTGCGCGGAGTCCAGGGCGTTGAGTTCGCGCAGTGCGGACGCGGCGGAGTCGCGGCCGGCGACGCGCACCGAGGCGAGGTCGGCGGCGAGCTCCTGGCGGCGGGAGGTGGTGCGGGTGGCACGCATGTAGAAGTTGCCGTACGCCATGTAGATCTTGGCCATGGCGCGGTACGTCGCCCCCTCGCCGGCGGTGTCGACCCCCTTGGCGCCCTTGCCCTTGGCGACCCGCTTCTCGTCCCGCTTCTCCTGGCGGGCCCGCTCCTTGGCGACCTTCTTGTCGGCGCGTTCGTGGAAGTGGCCGATCGTACGGATCAGCTGGGCGCGGCCGCGGGCGATCAGCGGGGTGAGGCGGGTGTCGAAGTTGGCGTAGTGGCCCATCTCGTGGGCGAGCACCGCGCGCAGCTGCATCTCGTCCAGGCCCGTCATCAGGGGCAGGCCGAGGTAGAGGCGGCGGGTTCCGGCCCGCAGGCCCAGCAGCCCGGCGTCCTCGGCGACGGCCGCGTTCACCTCGTCGATCAGCACGATCTCGTCGGGTGCGCGGGTGCCGACCTGCTGCGCGATCTCGCGCACGGTCTGCCACAGCAGGGGCTCCTGCGCCTCGGTGACGGTGATGCCGGCCGGCGGCTCGCCCTTGGGGGTGCGGAGCATGAACAGGCCCCGGACGATCGGGACGGAGAGGACGACCGATACGATTATGATCTTGAAAGCGACCGGGCCGTGCAGCCAGGTGACGACGGCGAAGTCGACGCCGACGAGGGCGGCGAGCAGGACGACGCCGAGCAGGTAGAAGCCTGCGAGCAGGACGAGCGCGCGCACGGCACGCAGAGAAGCGCCCATATGGACAGATCCCCCCACGGGATGAAAGCGGTGCTGAGGTGCGTGGCGAGGGCCGATGGCCGCCACGCCGCATGATGCGGCTCAGAGATTGTTGACGGCAACCCTATTCGCCGCTCGTCGCCGCTGGTCGTGGGGGGTACCCGTGGGTAGGTGGACCGGCGGGGTGGCTGCGGACGGTGCCGCCCCCGGCGCGGATCCGCACCGAGGGCGACCGCCCGCTACTGGGGGAGCGTGGCCGGGGACCCGCCGTTCGCTTCGTAGCCGGCGACCGCCAGGGCCCGGTACACCGCGTACTGGGCCGCCGGGTCCTGCGCCGCCGACCACGGCAGCGCGCCCACGTACCCGTCCACGTGGCGGACCTGCTCCATCGCCTCGGCCCACCGCTCCATGTTGACCAGGAACAGCAGCAGCAGGTGCCGTACGTGCGCCAGCATCGGGTCGTCCTGCCGGGCCGTGTTCACCGCGTACAGCGCGCCCTCCACCGCCCGCGTCACGGCCTCACTGCGGTAGAAACCGCTGCTCAGGATCACGTCCGGCAGGTTCTCGTACAGCGCGAACAGCGGGAGCGCCGCCAGCAGCGAGCCCCGCGGGGCACGCGCCGCGGCCGCGTGCGAGAAGGCGTCGGCCTTCTCCCGCGAGCCGTGCCACTTCGCGCACCAGTAGTGCAACGCCGCCAGGTGCGCGCCCATGTGCTCCGGCGCCCGGTCGATGACCTTCGCCCACAGCTCGTCGAACTGCGCCTCCGGGTACGCCAGCCCGCGCGCGATCGCCAGCTCCGTGATGTACGGGACCGGGTCCCCCGGCGCCAGCAGCGCGGCCTTGCGGCACGCCTCCCGGGCCTCCTCCAAGATGATCCGGTGGTCCTCGGACCCGACGCCGCCCGAGTGCCGCCATGCCTGCTGCACCAGCAGCTCCGCGTGCACCTGCGCGCCGCCCGCGTCCTTGTCCGCCTCCAGCCGCCACGCCTTCAGCCACTGCGCGCCCACACCCGGCTGGGCCACGAGCTCCAGCGCCGCCGCGCCGCCGAAGGCCTGTACGCGCTGCCAGCGCCGCTCGCCCTCCCGCGGGGTCCCGGCGAGCAGCTGCGAGGCCGCCTGCCACTGCCCGGTGCGCCGCACGTTGTCGAGGGCGTCCATCAGGTCCTGGTCCGGCCCGGGGACGCGGATGTCGAGGTCTTCCTGCCGGTCGAATCCGTAGTTCGCCGGGTCGGCGGCGTCAGGGCTGCCGGGCGCGACCAGACGGATGCCGCCACGCCTGCGCCGGACGAACGGGCCGACGATGAACACGATCATGAGCACCGCGAACAGGAACCACAGAATCTCCATGCCTCCAGCGAACCAGACCGAGGGGGCGACAGGCCAATAGGGGGGGTGCACACCGGGCCTGGGCATAGCATCTGACCATGAGCGACGACAGCCACGAGCACCAGAGCTTCGAGACCCGCGCGATCCACGCGGGCAACACGGCGGACCCGCTGACCGGCGCGGTCGTGCCCCCGATCTACCAGGTCTCCACATACAAGCAGGACGGCGTCGGCGGCCTGCGCGGCGGTTACGAGTACAGCCGCAGCGCCAACCCGACCCGCACCGCGCTGGAGGAGAACCTCGCGGCGCTGGAGGGCGGTCGGCGCGGCCTCGCCTTCGCGTCCGGCCTGGCCGCCGAGGACTGCCTGCTGCGCACGCTGCTCTCCCCGGGCGACCACGTGGTCATCCCGAACGACGCCTACGGCGGAACCTTCCGCCTCTTCGCGAAGGTCGTCTCCCGCTGGGGTGTGGAGTGGTCGGTGGCCGACACCTCCGACGCCGATTCCGTACGGGCCGCACTCACCCCGAAGACGAAGGTCATCTGGGTCGAGACCCCCTCCAACCCGCTGCTCGGCATCACCGACATCGCCGTCGTCGCCGACATCGCGCGGACGGCCGGCGCCAAGCTGGTCGTGGACAACACCTTCGCCTCGCCGTACCTCCAGCAGCCGCTGGCGCTGGGCGCGGACGTGGTGGTGCACTCGCTGACCAAGTACATGGGCGGGCACTCCGACGTGGTCGGCGGCGCGCTGGTCACCGCCGACGAGGCGCTGGGCGAGGAACTGGCCTACCACCAGAACGCGATGGGCGCGGTGGCCGGACCGTTCGACTCGTGGGTCGTGCTGCGGGGCATCAAGACCCTCGCCGTGCGCATGGACCGGCACGCGGAGAACGCGGCCAAGATCGTCGATGTGCTCAAGCGGCACCCGAAGGTCACCAAGGTGCTGTACCCGGGCCTGCCCGAGCACCCGGGCCACGAGGTCGCCGCCAAGCAGATGCGCAACTTCGGCGGCATGCTGTCCTTCCAGGTGGCCGGCGGCGAGGAAGAGGCCGTCGCGGTCTGCGGCCGCACCAAGATCTTCACGCTGGCCGAGTCCCTGGGCGGCGTGGAGTCCCTCATCGAGCACCCGGGCCGCATGACGCACGCGTCGGTGGCCGGCTCGGCGCTGGAGGTCCCCGCGGACCTGATCCGCGTCTCGGTCGGCATCGAGAACGCCGACGACCTGATCGCGGACCTGACGCAGGCGCTGGGCTGACCCACCGCCGCACCCCCGCCGGGCTCCGCCCGGGCCCGGTGGGGCCTGCCGGCCTCGCCGGGCTGTTCCAGCCCGGCCGGCGTGTGAGGCGCGGGTCCGGACGGGGCCCGGTGCACGGCGGAGCCGGGTTTCCCGGGGCGCCGCCCCAGACCCCGCGCCTCACACGCCCGGGGGGGGGGGCCCCCGCGGGGGGGGGGGGGGGGGGGGGGGGGGCGGGGGGCGGGCCCGGGGGGGGGGGGGGGCGGCCCGCCCCCCCCCCCCCCCCCCCCCCCCCCCCCCCCCCCGGCGAGGCTGGATTCTGCCGGGCGCGGCCGCACGGGTGCGGGTGTCGCGGCCCACAGATCCGCCGTTCGGCTACCAGCCCTCCAGCGGTGGGGAGATGCCGCTCGGGGGGCCCGCCCAGGGGCGGGTCAGGGACGCCCAGACCGTGAAGGCCACCGCCGCGGCGAACAGCACCGCCCAGCCGAACCTGCGCAACGCCCGGCGCCGGCGCAGCAGGCGGTCCCCGCGGGCCGCCGCGCCCGCGGCCAGACCCGTCGGCACCACCGGGTACGGGCCCGCCAGGAGCTGCTTGACCTGGGCTTCCTTCCGGTCCGGGAGCCCGCTCACGCCGCCTCCCGGGCCCTCAGCAGGGACACGGCCCGGTTGCAGAGCACCCGGACCCGCTCGGCCGGCATCCCGAGCTGCGCCGCCGTGACCTCCTCCGCGACCCCCTCGTAGAGCCGCAGGACCAGCACCAGCCGCTCCGGCGGACTCAGCCGCGCCAGCACCCCGGCCCCGCCGTGGTGGCGCCAGCCGGTCCGCGCGAAGGCCGCGCACAGCTCGTGGCGCGTGAAGTCGTAGGGGTCGTCCGCGCGCAGCCGCCGCCAGTTCGCGTACGTACGCGCCAGCGCGCCCGCGAGCAGCCGGCGTGCCGACTCGGGTTCACCGGTCAGCAGTACCGCGACATGCAGGAGCCGCCCGGCCGCACCCGCGACGAAGGCTTCGAACTCCCCGTAGGAGCCCGCCTGTTGATCAACCGCCCGCATATTCACATAGTGCGGCCGGGGGGACCGGTCAGGTCAAGAGGACGGACATACTCCGCTCAGGAGGCGGGCCCGGCTTCCGCCACGGCCGCCATCAGCTCCGACAGCGACAGGTTGAAGCGCGTCAGCAGACCGGTGAAGGACTCGCGTTCGTCCTCGCTCCAGCCCTCCGTCACCCGGGCCATGAGCTCGCGCCGCGAGGAGCGCACCTCCTCCAGCCGCGCCAGCCCCCGCGGGGACAGCGCGAGGACCACGGCCCGCCCGTCCTCGGGGTGCGAGGTCCGCTTGACCAGACCGCCGTCGACCAGCGGCGCGACCTGCCGGGTCACCGTGGAGGAGTCGATACCCATGCCTCCGGCGAGCGCCTTGACGCCCATCGGGCCTTCCAGGTCGAGCCGGTTGAGCAGCAGGTAGGCGGCGCGGTCCATCGAGTTGCGGGCCTGGCCCACGCCGCCCAGACGGGTCTGCTCGGCGCGGCGGGCGAAAACCGCCACCTGGTGCTGGAGCGCGTCGAGGAGACCGGCTCCGGCAGGCGCATCGGCCGGCACGGGCAGATCGGAATTGGCCGGGGAGGAAGGCATGGCCGTGGGCTCTCTTCGCGTGGGTCCGACAAGGATGGGGGACAGAGTACGCGGCCCTGCGGCGGCTCGTACGCCTCGTACGAGAACTGATACGGCCCGCGCGGGCGGGCGTCCCACGGCCGTCCCGGATGGCGAGATTTCGCCCCTCGCCGCCGTACCGTCCGTACCCCTCGCCGCAGTCCTTCCCGTACTCGCCCGTAGCCCCCTCCTTCTCGGCCCTCGTGGACGCTCCGGGCCCGGTCGCGCCCGGGCTGCGAGACTGACGGCATGAACTACCGTGTGCCCCAGCCCGTCCCGCAGGTCATCCTCGACGACGTACGGGGGGCTCAGAAGATGCTCTCCGGCGTCTCCCGGGTCACGCCGATGGAAGGCAGCAGGCACCTCTCCGCACTCACCGGCTCGCCGGTCCACTTCAAGTGCGAGAACCTCCAGCGCACCGGATCCTTCAAGCTGCGCGGAGCCTACGTGCGCATCGCGGGCCTGCGCCCCGAGCAGCGCGCCGCCGGCGTCGTGGCCGCCAGCGCCGGCAACCACGCCCAGGGCGTGGCGCTGGCCTCCTCGCTCCTCGGGGTCCGCTCCACCGTGTTCATGCCGGTCGGGGCGCCGCTGCCGAAGGTCGCCGCGACCCAGGAGTACGGGGCCGACGTGCGCCTGCACGGGCAGGTCGTCGACGAGACCTTCCTGGCCGCCCAGGAGTACGCGGACCGCACCGGCGCGGTGTTCATCCACCCCTTCGACCACCGCGACATCATCGCGGGCCAGGGCACGGTCGGCCTGGAGATCCTGGAGCAGTGCCCGGAGGTGCGCACCATCCTCGTCGGCATCGGCGGCGGCGGTCTCGCCGCCGGTGTCGCGGTCGCGGTGAAGGCGCTGCGGCCCGACGTACGGGTCGTCGGGGTGCAGGCGGCGGGCGCGGCCGCTTACCCGCCCTCCCTCAGGGCCGGCCACCCGGTGTCGATCGACGACCCGAACACCATGGCCGACGGCATCAAGGTCGGGCGGCCCGGCGACGTCCCGTTCAGGATCATCGGCGAACTCCTCGACGACGTGCGCACGGTCTCCGAGGACGCCCTCTCCAGCGCCCTGCTGCTGTGCCTGGAACGGGCGAAACTCGTCGTCGAGCCCGCCGGGTGCAGTACGGTGGCGGCCCTGTTGAGCGAGCCCGAGCTCTACGGTTCGGGCCCGGTGGTGGCCGTGCTGTCCGGCGGGAACGTCGACCCGCTCCTGCTCCAGCGGATCCTGCGGCACGGCATGGCGGCGGCGGGCCGTTACCTGTCGCTGCGGCTGCGCGTCGCCGACCGGCCCGGGGCGCTGGCCGGGCTCCTGGGGGTGTTGTCAGTGGTGGATGCGAACGTGTTGGACGTGAGCCACGTACGGACCGACCCGATGCTCGGGCTCACGGAGGTGGAGGTGGAGCTGCACCTGGAGACCAAGGGGCCGGAGCACTGCGCGGAGGTCGCACGGACGCTGCACGGCGCGGGATACAAGGTGATGGGCTAGCTGGGCCGCCCTGGCGGACGTGCCCCACGCCCCTCTCCCCTCGGCTCCACGGCCCACGCCGCCCGCTCCCGTCGCGGTCCATCACTCGTCCGGCCGAGCGGGCCCCGCCCGCCGCCCATAGGATTTGCGCATAAATGCCCTGAATAGCTTGATCCCACTGGCCCGATTCACATGGGGAGAATCCATATGCCAGGCGCTATTTACGCCGAGGGTCTGGTCAAGACCTTCGGCGACGTACGGGCTCTGGACGGCGTCGACCTCGACGTCCCGGAAGGCACCGTCCTGGGCCTGCTCGGCCCGAACGGAGCGGGCAAGACCACGACCGTACGCGTCCTGACCACCCTCCTGCGCCCCGACAGCGGCCGGGCCGTCGTAGCCGGCATCGACGTCCTCAAGCACCCCAACGAGGTCCGGCGCGCCATCGGCCTCTCGGGCCAGTTCGCGGCCGTCGACGAGTACTTGACCGGCCGCGAGAACCTCCAGATGGTCGGCCAGCTCTACCAGATGCGGGCCAAGGCGGCCAAGGCGCGGGCCGTCGAGCTCCTCGACCGCTTCAACCTCGCCGACGCCGCCGACCGCTCCGCCAAGACGTACTCCGGCGGCATGCGACGGCGCCTCGACCTCGCGGCAGCGCTCGTCGTCAGCCCGCCCGTCATGTTCATGGACGAGCCCACCACCGGACTCGACCCCCGCAACCGCCAGCAGCTCTGGGGCATCATCAAGGAACTGGTCGCCGGCGGCACCACCCTGCTGCTGACCACCCAGTACCTGGAGGAGGCCGACCACCTCGCGGACGACATCTGCGTGGTCGACCACGGCAAGGTCATCGCCCGCGGCACTTCCGACCAGCTCAAGGCCCGCACCGGCGGCGAGCGCGTCGAGGTCGTCGTCCACGAACGCGGCCACATCGCCACCGCCCGGGAGGTGCTCGCCGGCTTCGGCAAGGGCGAGACCACGGTCGAGGAGCACACCCGCAAACTGACCGTGCCGGTGGCCGGCGGCGCCAAGCTGCTCGCCGAGGTCATCCGCGAGTTGGACGGCCGCGGCATCGAGATCGACGACATCGGCCTGCGCCGACCCACCCTCGACGACGTGTTCATCTCCCTGACCGGCCACGCGGCGGAACGGGCGGCGGAGGAGGAGAACGGCGGCGGCGGCGGGGCCGCCGCCGACGCCGAGGGCCGCAGGGCGGCCCGGAAGGAGGCGGCGAAGTGACCCTCACCTCCCCGAACCGGGACCTCGCGGCACCGCGACCGCGCGGCGGCCTGACCCAGGGCGTCAACGACTCCCTGGTGATCGCCAAGCGGAACCTGATCCGGATGTCACGGATCCCCGAGATGATCATCTTCGGCGTGATCCAGCCGGTCATGTTCGTCGTGCTCTTCAGCTACGTCTTCGGCGGCTCGATCAGCGTCGGCGGCAGCACTTCGCCCGCCGCCTACCGCGAATTCCTGATGGCCGGCATCTTCGCCCAGACCGTCACCTTCGCCACCGCGGGCGCCGGCGCGGGCATCGCCGACGACATGCACAAGGGCCTGATCGACCGCTTCCGCTCCCTGCCCATGGCCCGCGGAGCGGTCCTCACCGGCCGTACCCTCGCCGACCTCGTCCAGACCTCGCTGACCCTCGTCGTCCTGGCCGTCGTGGCCCTGCTCGTCGGCTGGCGCACCCACACGAGCCCCGGCGAGGTGCTCGCCGGCTTCGGCCTGCTGCTCCTGCTCGGCTACGCCTTCTCCTGGATCGGCGCCCTCATCGGCCTGTCGGTGCGCACCCCCGAGGCAGCCACCTCCGGCGGGCTGATCTGGCTCTTCCCGCTGACCTTCATCTCGAACGCCTTCGTCCCCTCCGAGAACATGCCGCCGTTCCTGCGGACCATCGCGGAGTGGAACCCCTTCAGCGCCACCGTCCAGGCGTGCCGCGAGCTCTTCGGGAACCTGCCCCCGGGCTATCCGGTCCCGGACGCCTGGCCCATGCAGCACCCGGTCACGGCGTCGGTCCTCTGGTCGCTGCTGATCATCGTGGTCTTCCGGACCCTCTCGGTCCGCAAGTACCGCTCGGCGACCGCGTAGGGCCGCCCGTACCCCGTACCGCCCGTACACGCGTGATGCCCGGCCGGAGAACCGGCCGGGCATCACGTGCGAATCCAGGGTGATCGAAGGATCGGGTCGATCGGGTCGATCGAGATGATCGGGGGTGATCAGCCGGTGAAGGGCTTGACGTCCAGGATCTTGACCGAGGCCTTCTTGCCGTTCGGCAGCTCGTACTCGGCGTCCTCGCCGATCGACTTGCCCATGACGCCCGTGCCCAGCGGGGACTGCGGGGAGTACGTCTCGAAGTCCCCGGACGCGTACTCGCGCGACGCCAGCAGGAACTCCATCGTGTCGTCCTCGTCGCCGTCGAAGGCGATCTTCACCAGGGTGCCCGGCGCCACCACGCCGTCGGACGCCGGTGCGGTCCCGACCTTGGCGTTCTCCAGGAGCTGCGTGAGCTGGCGGACCCGGAGCTCCTGCTTGCCCTGCTCCTCCTTGGCCGCGTGGTACCCGCCGTTCTCGCGCAGGTCGCCCTCCTCACGGGCGGCTGCGATCTTCGCGGCGATCTCCGTGCGGGCGGGACCAGAGAGGTAGTCCAGCTCCGCCTTCAGCTGGTCGTACGCCGCCTGGGTCAGCCAGGTGACGCTCTCGCTCGTCTGGGTCACGGGTGCTCCTCGTCGGTACAGGGGACTACATGGCCGCCAGCGGCGGACGAAACCACGAGCCTAACAATTCGGGAAGAAAAGGGGGAGGACCCCAGAGGTCCATTGCCCCGTGGGCCACCCTCCGAAGCCCCGCGGCGGTGGCGCGGCCGGGGATGCCCAGCCGGCGGAACACCCTCGCCCGGCGGGGCGGCCGAGCCGGCGCCGCGCCTCAGCCGGCGGAAGCCGCGGGCTGGCAGCCGACCAGCTCGATCATGGTGGCGCGGCCGGTGGTCTTCAGCGAGACGACCTCGTCGACCCGCGACGCGGACTGGGCGAAGGTGAAGTCGCCGCGGCCCACCTCGGCGTGCTGCTCGTCCTGCGAGACCATGGTGCAGACACCGGTGACCGACGCGTCCTTGCGGACCTCCAGGTGCACCTGCACCTCGGTGTCCGAAATCACCTGGAACTTGATCACTTCGGCGCTCACGCTCCGCCCGGCGACGTAGTCCCAGCCGATCCAGCCGATCACGCCCAGCAGCACGGCACCCAGCGCCGCCCCGACGACCTTGAGCTTGCGATCCGTACGCTCGTCCGCCGACCGGCCGTACCGGCCCTCGGGCAGTCCCTCGCGTACCGCGCTCATGGTCTTTTCCTCTCGCTGGGGAGGGCGGGTCACCGGATCACCCCTGGAATTTTCCGTCCCCCAGTTCGGTCACTATAGAAGCCGAGTGTCGCGCCGAATCGCAGAGGATCCTGTTTTGACCGAGCAGCTTCGACTGATGGCCGTCCACGCCCACCCCGACGACGAGTCGAGCAAGGGCGCGGCCACCATGGCCAAGTACGTGTCCGAGGGGGTCCCCGTGATGGTCGTCACCTGCACGGGCGGCGAGCGGGGCTCCGTGCTGAACCCCAAGCTCCAGGGCGACAAGTACATCGAGGAGAACATCCACGAGGTCCGCGCCAAGGAGATGGAGGAAGCCCGCCAGATCCTCGGTGTCGAGCAGGAATGGCTCGGCTACGTCGATTCCGGCCTCCCCGAGGGCGACCCGCTGCCCCCGCTCCCCGACGGCTGCTTCGCCCTCGCGGACGTCGACGAGGCCGCCGGCGAGCTGGTCAAGAAGATCCGCGCGTTCAAGCCGCAGGTCATCACCACGTACGACGAGAACGGCGGCTACCCGCACCCCGACCACATCATGACCCACAGGATCTCGATGGTGGCCTTCGACGGCGCGGCCGACACCGAGAAGTACCCCGAGGCCGAGTACGGCCCCGCCCACCAGCCGCAGAAGCTCTACTACAACCAGGGCTTCAACAAGCCGCGCACCATCGCCCTGCACGAGGCGATGCTCGCGCGCGGCCTGGAATCCCCCTACGGCGAGTGGCTGGAGCGGTGGAAGGAGTTCGAGCGCAAGGAGCGGACCCTGACCACCCACGTCCCCTGCGCGGACTACTTCGAGATCCGTGACAAGGCGCTCATCGCGCACGCCACGCAGATCGACCCGGACGGCGGCTGGTTCCGCGTCCCCATGGAGGTCCAGAAGGAGGTCTGGCCCACCGAGGAGTACGAGCTGGCGAAGTCGCTCGTCGACACCTCCCTCCCCGAGTCCGACCTCTTCGCGGGCATCCGGGAGAATGCATAGCCATGAGCGCTACGCAGGCAGCACTGACCCAGCTCCTTCCCCTGGCGGGTGACACCTTCGACAAGAACAAGGTGACCCCCGGAATCCTGGGCTTCATCGTGTTCGCGGCCCTCGCAGTCGGCGTGTGGGCCCTGATGAAGTCCATGAACCGGCACATGGGCCGGGTGGACTTCGAGGAAGCCCCGGACCCGGCCGCCCCCACCGCCCCCACGCCGAAGCCGACCAGCTAGCGCGCGCCTTTCGGATCCTGCCGGGCCCGCACTGCCCGCCCCCGCGCAGCGCGCGCCGAGCCCGGGCACCTCTCCGCGGGCCCGCCCAAGGCCGCGCTCCGGGTGGCAGCCGGGCAACCCCGACGGGCCCGCCCGTCCCGGCCCGGTGGGGCGGCGGCTTCGCGCGGACCGGCCGCACGGGCGCGGGCGCCCGGTCCCGCGGGGCGAAGCCGCCGGGGAGGCTGCCGCCCCCGGGCAGGCGGCTCACGCCCGCGGCACGCCCATGACCTCCCGCGAGTGCAGGTTCGGGACCAGGCCCAGGCGCCACGCCTGCCAGCCCTCGGCCGGGTCCACGCCCCGGCCCAGGATCACCCCGTACGTCTCCAGGCAGTCCTCCAGCCGGCCGTCACGCGCCGGATGCGGCGCCTCCACGAGCCGCGCCAGCTCCGCCCGCGCCTCCTCCGGCACCCCCGGCCCCGCCAGCCCCCCGTACGGCAGCAGCGTGCACCGCAGGAAGCGCGCCCAGTCCTCCCCACGCCGGTCCCCGTACGAGATGAACAAGCGGACCGCCTCCTCGCACAGCCCGAGCGCCTGCGACAGCCGCCCGTTGCCCGCGTCGACCACCGCCAGCTCCAGACACGTCCACGCCTCACCGTGCGCCAGCCCGATCCGCTGGAAATCCGCCCGCGCGTCCACCAGCAGCTGCCGGGCGAAGCCCGAGTTCTTCAGGTTCCCCGTCTGCGCCGCCCGCTGGTCCCGCGTCACCCGGCCCGAATGGTGCCGGGCGTGCGCCAGCCCGTACACGTCCCGCATCCGCGAGAACATCGTCCGCGCCCGCTCCAGCTCCCGCACCGCCCGGTCCCGCTCGCCGCCCACCTCCAGCGCCTGCCCCAGGTAGTACTGCGTCCACGCCTCACCGCGCGCGTCCTCCGCCTCCCGGTGCCGGGACAGGGCCTCCCGCAGCCGCTCCACCGCCGGCCCCGGATCCCCGTCCACCACCCGCGCCCGGCCCAGCTGCGTCAGCGCCCACGCCTCACCACGGTCGTCCCGCGTCCGCCCGTACAGCTGCAGCGCCAGGTCCAGCTCCTTCTCCGCCTGCTCCACCTCGCCGTACCGCAGGTGCACCTGCCCCAGCTGGAAGTGCGCCCACGCCTCCCCGTGCACGCTCTCGCTCTCCCGGTGCAGCGCCAGCGAGGTCTCCAGCAGCCGCGTCGCCTCCGCCAGATGCGCCATGTCCCGCTCCACCGCCGCCAGCGCGTGCAGACCCCACGCCCGGTCACCCGCCAGCTCCGCCGGCTCCTGCAGCACCAGCGCCTCCCGGATCCGCACCGCGGCCTCCGGCAGATTCCCCTGGTGGTGCAGCGTGATCCCGAGCGAGACCAGCGCCATCGCCGCCCCCGCCTCCTGACGGGCCTCCATGTACTGGTCCACCACCGACGTCAGCGTCGTACGGGCCTTGTCCAGCTCACCCAGCTGCCGCGCCGCGATACCCGTACGCCACTGCACCGACCGCACCAGCCGACCCTGCTGCACCGCCTGGTCCTGCCCGCCCGCCGCCACCGCCTGCGTCAGCTCGTCGATCTCACCCAGCCGGTACAGGTCACCCCGCAGCAGACAGAAATCGCACAACGCCCCCAGCAGGTCCAGCACCGCCTGCTGATCCACCCCCTCCGAATGCCGCAGCGCCGCCGTGATGAAGCTCGACTCGTCGTCCAGCCACCGCAGCGCGGCGTCCAGCGAAACGAAGCCGTGCCCCCCGAACTGGTTCGCCCGCGTCGACATCTTCCCGTCGACCATCCGGATCACCGAGTCCGCGAGCTGTGCGTAGTCGCGGATCAAGCGCTCGTGCGCCGCCACGACCTGCGCCCGGTCCTCGTCCGCCGCCAGCCGGGCCGCCGCGTACGCCCGCACCGCGTCATGCATCCGGAACCGCTGACCCCGGACCCGCTCGATCAGACCCGCCTCCCACAACTCCTCCAACGTACGCAGCGCCGCCTGCTCCGGTACGCCGGCCAGCGCGGCCGCGGCCGCACCGCCCAGCGAAGCCCGCCCCGCCAGCGGCAACCGCCGCAACAGCAGCCGGGTGGGCTCGGCCAAGCGGGCATCCGCGGCCCGCAGGGCTGCCTCCACCGGATGCACCCCGTCCGCCCCGCCTGCAGCCCCTTCGGCGCCTTCGGCCCCGTCAGCGGCGGCAACGGCGCCGCCCTGAACCAACGGAGCCAGCATCCGCAACGCGAGCGGCAGCCCACCACCCACCGCCACCACCGAAGCCACGCCGTCGGCGGCTCCTTCCCCGGCCGCAGCCTCCGGCGCCACCGCCCGTACCAGCTCCGCCGCCTCGTCCCCGTCGAGCCGCCCCACCGGCAGCTGGTGGACCCACGCCGCCAGATCCCCGGGCAACTCCAACGGCTCCCGCGCCGTCACCAGCACCAGGCTCTCCGAACGCTCCGGCACCAGCATCCGCACCTGCGCCGCATCCACCGCGTCATCGAGGAGAACCGTCACCGGCAACCCCCGCAGGTGCTGGTGGTACAGCTCACCCAGCCGCCGCACCTGCTGCTCCGCCGACGCGCCCTCCCGGAACAACAACTGCTCGCGCGGCGCACCCAACCGGTTCATCAGGTGCAGCAGCGCCTCCCGCGTCGACAGCGGCGCCTCGCCGGGCTCACCACTCGGCGAACCACCCCGCATGTCCACCACGCACGCACCCCGGAACTGGTCCCGCAACGCGTGCGCCGCCCGCAGCGCCAGTGCCGTCCGCCCCACCCCCGGCTCCCCGTACAGCACCACGACCACCGGACGGGTCTCCGTACTCGCCCGGGCCGCCTGCACCCACTGCGCGATCCGCGCCAACTCCGACCGGCGGCCCGCGAATCGATCCGCCACGTCCGGCAACTGCCCGAAGGAGTGCTCCAGCGCACTGCGCCGCCTCGCCTCCGCACTGCGGTCCACCCTGCGCAGATCCCCGGCCGCCCGCACCGGCGACACCGCCACCGGCCGGGGCGCCCGCGCCGCCGCCGCCACCGCACGCTGCTGCTCCAGGAACGGACGTATCCCGCGCACCTCCAGCGCCGACAACCACTGCAGCCTCAGCTGCTCCGCCCCGCCGGGCCGCCCCCGTTCCCCCGCCCGCCGGTTCGCGGCCGGCACGTGCAGGGCCGTCACCTTCGCCACCGTCGCCACCGCACCGGCGATCCCCACGACCGCACCCGCCGTCAGCGCCGTACCCGCCGCGACGCCCAGCGACAGGTCCGCCCCGACGGCGGCCACCGCCGCCACCGCCGTCACCAGAACCGCCGTCGATGTATCGCCCCGCCGGAACGCCTCACCCAGCGACTGCTCCCCGGCCGCGGCCTCGTCCAGCGCCCGCACGTACGCCTCGTACTCGGGCGCCGCACTCGCGGCGAGCGCGTCCAGGGCCTCCCTGCCGCGCGCCAGCAGCGCCGCCCCGTCCACCGCCCCGCCCGCGGCATCCGCCGGGCCGGCCCCCCGCCGGACCGCCTCGTCCACAGCCCGCTCCAACAGGCGCTCGGCCTCACCGCGATGGCTGTCCCGCATCGGCATCCCCCTCAGAGAGCTCCGGCAACGTGCCACAAGTGTCCTGCGGGACACTCCCGTTCGCGAGGGAATCTGAGCTAGTTCAGAGGGAAGCGGTCACTCGTCCATACAGTCGGGGCGAAGAACCCAACTCCCCCAAGGGCAAAGCTCCATGACGACGCACAAGATCCCCGCCGCCGCAGCCCTCTGCGCCGCACTGCTCCTGAGCGCATCCCTCGCCTCCTGCCAACAGGCGCCACCAGCAAGGGGTTTCGTCCCACATGGCGAAGAACCCGCCCCCGCCGACCGCGAGACCGCCACCCTCCTGGAGCGGCACCGCATCACGCAGACCGTCACCGCCGACCTCAACACCTACCTCGACCTCCCCCACCGCATCGAGGTCACCACCCGCTCCTGCGAGGGCGAAGGCAGCGGCTACGACCCCGACTCCCGACGCATCGAACTCTGCTACGACGACCTCACCGAGGACCGCGAACTGTTCGAGCAAGCCGGCGACACTCCGGCGGACGACCCCGTCGCCGCCGTGGCCCGCGAAACCCTCTACCACGAAGCGGGCCACGCCCTCATCGACACGCTCGGCCTCCCCGTACCCGACGACCGCACCGAAGAGGACGCCGCCGACCGCTTCGCCCAGCTGATGCTGTTGCGCGACGGCCGCCCCGACGGCGAACAGACCCTCCTGGCCGCGGCCCGCGCCTACGACCTGGCCGCCTCCGCCCATCCCGAACCGGACACCGAAGACGAACACGCCCCCGACCCCGCCCGCGCAGAATCCCACCGCTGCGCCACCTACGGCGCCGCCCCCACCCGCCACCCGGCCCTGGCCACCCCGCCCCGCACCCCGTGCCCCCACACCTGGACCACGACCCGCGACGCCTGGCTGCAGGACCTTGCCCCCGTACTCAGGCCGTAACCCGACGCCTCATTAGCGAGTTGTAGCGAACGTCGCACCAACTCTCGATAGGGAACGCTCCATGGAACGGATACCGGTCGCCTCGTACGCCCGCACCTCGCAGGACACCGCACAACGCGACGCACGCGGCGTACGCCACCAGCACCGCATCAACGAACGCACGGCCCTCGAACACGGCTGCGCCGTCGTCGCCACCTACACGGACAACGCACGCAATGCGACCAAGGACGACCGGCAACGCCCCGCCTTCGACCACCTCCTCGCCGACCTCCACCGAGGCCACGCCTTCGCGGCCGGACCGCTGCAAGGCGTCGTCGCCGTCGCGGACGACCGCCTGTACCGCAGACCCGAAGACTTCATCCGCTTCATGGCGGCACTCACCTCGGCGCCGGGACGTGTCTACGTGGCACGGGAGGGCCTGCGCGATCCGTACACCGAGGCCGGGCTGCTCCAAGGCGCCGCATGCTTGCAAGGTGCCGCCGTGGAAGGGCAGATGCGCAGCCGCCGGGTCCAGGACTGGCACTGGTCACGCGCTATGGACGGGCTGCCGCACAGCGGCCCGAGGCCGTTCGGCTGGCTGGCGGACCGCCGGACCCTGCATCCGGTGGAGTCGGAACTCGTCCGCAAGGCGATCGAGGACCGAATCGGCGGGGCCTCCATGGGCCGGGTGGCGCGTGAGTGGGAAGCGCAGGGGATCACGGGAACGCGAGGGGGGCGCCCCAACCCGCAGACCGTCACACAGATCATCACGGCTCCGCGGGTGTGCGGCTTCCGAGCCAACCGGGGACAACTGCTGATCGACCCCGATACCGGAAGTCCCCTGGTCGGGGCATGGCAGGCCATCGTCACGCCCGACCAGTGGACGGAAGTCTGCGCGACGTTCTCCGCCGGAAGCTTGTACATGCACCGCGGACCGCTCAGTCCACGCCTCACGGGGAGGAGGGGAGGTCCCAAGTGTCTCGCCGCCGGATTCGTGCGCTGCGGAACCGAGCGTGAGGACGGCAGCGCGTGCGATCAGCTCATGGGGGGCGCCAAGGCCGACAGCCGGAGCAGCCCCTACAACTACGTCTGCGCGTCGGGGCGCGGCTGTGGTCGTTGCGCCATCAGCGGACCTCTCGTGGAGGACGCGATCGAGCGGCTTCTCTTTCCTGCTGACGGACAGGGGCGGGTCCGGCTGCCCCAGCCGATGCGGTTCCGATGGCAGTCGGGCGGGATGGGGTTCGACGAGAAGCGAAAAGTGATCGCCTCGGTCTTCACCCACTTCGTGATCACGCCGGGGCGCAAAGGGGTCGGCACTTGGGACCACTCCCGCGTCGTCCCGGTGTGGAAGTGGGCGGATCGGCTGGTGCCCGCCGAACCGGCGGTCTGATGGCCAGGTCACGAGCCGTACACGGGGTGGTGCGGCAGGATGGGGCCATGCCGAATCGCCTTGCGAACGAGACCTCGCCGTACCTGCTCCAGCATGCGGACAACCCCGTCGACTGGTGGCCGTGGTCGCCCGAGGCCTTCGCCGAGGCGCGCGAGCGGGGGGTGCCCGTCCATCTGAGCGTCGGCTATTCAAGCTGCCACTGGTGCCATGTATTCGAAGTCGAAAGCTTCAAAGATGAACTGACGGCCGGTTATCTCAACGAACACTTCGTCAACATCAAGGTGGACCGCGAGGAGCGGCCCGATGTCGACGCCGTCTACATGGAGGCCGTGCAGGCCGCCACCGGGCAGGGCGGGTGGCCCATGACGGTCTTCCTCACCGCCGACGCCGAGCCGTTCTACTTCGGGACCTACTTCCCGCCCGAGCCGCGGCACGGGATGCCCTCCTTCATGCAGGTCCTCGAAGGCGTGCGGGCCGCCTGGGTGGGGCGGCGCGCGGAGGTCGCCGAGGTCGCGCAGAACATCACGCGGGACCTGGCCGGCCGGCAGCTGGACTACGGGAGGGCCGGGACCCCGGGCCCCGAGGAGCTCGCGCAGGCGCTGCTCGGGCTGACGCGCGAGTACGACGCCACGCGCGGCGGGTTCGGCGGGGCGCCGAAGTTCCCGCCGTCCATGGTGCTGGAGTTCCTGCTGCGCCACCACGCCCGCACCGGGTCCGAGGGCGCGCTGCAGATGGCCGCCGACACCTGCGAGGCGATGGCGCGCGGCGGGATCTACGACCAGCTCGCCGGCGGGTTCGCGCGGTACTCCGTGGACCGGGAGTGGGTGGTGCCGCACTTCGAGAAGATGCTCTACGACAACGCCCTGCTCTGCCGGGTCTACGCCCACCTGTGGCGGTCCACCGGTTCCGAGCTCGCGCGGCGGGTCGCGCTGGAGACCGCCGACTTCATGGTGCGGGAGCTGCGGACCGGTCAGGGCGGCTTCGCCTCCGCCCTCGACGCCGACAGCGAGGATCCGGCGACCGGCGAGCACGTGGAGGGCGCGTACTACGCCTGGACGCCCGCCCAGTTGCGGGAGGTGCTGGGGGAGGACGACGGGGCGCTCGCGGCCGGGTACTTCGGGGTGACGGAGGAGGGGACCTTCGAGCACGGCAAGTCCGTGCTCCAGTTGCCGCAGGACGGGCCGTCGGTGGAGGCCGAGCGGATCGCCGGGATCAAGGCGCGGCTGCTGGCCGCGCGGGCGGAGCGGCCCGCGCCCGGGCGGGACGACAAGGTCGTCGCCGCGTGGAACGGCCTGGCCATTGCCGCGCTGGCCGAGTGCGGGGCGTACTTCGAGCGGCCCGACCTGGTGGAGCGGGCGACCGAGGCCGCCGATCTGCTGGTGCGGGTGCACTTCGACGCGGCCGTCGGCCGGGCCCCCCGGCTCGCACGGACCAGCAAGGACGGTCACGTGGGGGCCAACGCCGGGGTGTTGGAGGACTACGGCGACGTCGCGGAGGGGTTTCTGGCCCTGGCCGCGGTGACCGGTGAGGGGGTCTGGCTGGAGTTCGCCGGTTTCCTCGCGGACCTGGTCCTGGACCGGTTCACCGCCGAGGACGGGTCGCTGTACGACACGGCGCACGACGCGGAGAAGCTGATCCGCAGGCCGCAGGATCCGACCGACACGGCGGCGCCGTCGGGGTGGACGGCCGCCGCGGGCGCGTTGCTGTCGTACGCCGCGCACACGGGTTCCGATGCGCACCGTACGGCGGCGGAGCGGGCGCTCGGGGTGGTGCACGCGCTCGGTCCGCGCGTGCCGCGCTTCATCGGGCACGGGCTGGCGGTGGCCGAGGCGCTGCTGGACGGGCCGCGTGAGGTGGCGGTCGTCGGTCATCCGGAGGATCCGGCGCGTGCGGCGCTGCACCGGGCGGCGTTGCTGGGGACGGCCCCCGGTGCGGTGGTCGCGGTCGGGCTGCCGCATTCCGCGGAGGGTGGCGAGGGTGGCGAGGGGGAGTTCCCGCTTCTGGCCGAGCGCACGCTCGTGCGTGACCTTCCGGCGGCGTACGTGTGTCGACATTTCGTCTGCGCGCGGCCTACGACGGACCCGGTGGAGCTGGCGGAGCAGTTGGGTGCGGTTCGTCCCTGAAGGGACGGGAGTGCCGCCAAAGTACCCCGGGCGCCTGAAGGTCAACCGCAGCGATCCGCTGCGGCTCGACCCCGACGGTGACGGGTTGGCCTGCTGAACGCGTCCCATCGCAGGAGGGGCCCGGCCGCGAGCGTGCGGCCGGGCCCCTCCTGGTGGGGCTCAGTGCTGGTACGCGGCGAGCGAGATGCCGACGTAGTGGGCGACGAAGGCCGCGAGGGTCAGGGAGTGGAAGACCTCGTGGAAGCCGAAGAAGCGGGGGGAGGGGTTGGGCCGCTTCATGCCGTAGATGACGCCGCCGGCGCTGTAGAGGAGACCGCCGACGATCACGAGGACCAGGACGGCGATGCCGCCGGTGCGCATGAAGTCGGGCAGGAAGAAGACGGCCGCCCAGCCCATGGCGATGTAGCAGGGGGTGTAGAGCCAGCGCGGGGCGCCGACCCAGAAGACGCGGAAGGCGATGCCCGCGGCCGCCGCGATCCACACCGCCCACAGCAGGGTCCGGCCGGTGGAGGGCGGGAGCAGCAGGACGGTCAGCGGGGTGTAGGTGCCCGCGATGATCAGGAAGATGTTGGCGTGGTCGAGCCGTCGCAGGACGGCTTCGCCGCGCGGGCCCCAGGTCCCGCGGTGGTAGACCGCGCTGACGCCGAAGAGGAGGCAGGCGGTGAGGATGTAGACCCCGCAGGCGACGCGGGCCCGGGTCGAGTCGGTGAAGGCCATCAGTGCCAGGCCCGCGACGATCACGGCGGGGAACATTCCGAGATGGAGCCAGCCGCGCAGCAGGGGCTTGGCCTCGATGGCGGACTCGACGGCCTCCGCGGCCTCGACGACCGGGGAGGCCTCACGGGTCGCTGCGGCCTCGGCGGCGGGGACGGCGGCGGCGTCAGAAGTCATGCGCGCCATGCTACCTACGGGTCCGTAGGTTTCCGCTCATCCTCTTTACGGAAGATTGACGGACGTGGCAATGCTCACGTGAGAGGCCCTCTGGACATATGCGCACATCCACCGGATGATCAGATGAGTGCGGTCGACACCGGATGAGCGGAGCGCGAAGCGTCCGGGTCGCAGCCCCCACGGGGCCTACACCAAACAAACCCCTCAACAAGGAGCAATCGTGGCGCGCGACAACGCGGCTCCCACCATCCCGACGACTCACCAGGAGCTGATCTCCTGGGTGGACGAGATCGCAGCCCTCACCCAGCCGGACCGCGTCGTCTGGTGCGACGGCTCCGAGGGCGAGTACGAGCGCCTGTGCGAGGAGCTCGTCGCCAAGGGAACGTTCAAGAAGCTCGACGAGACGAAGCGCCCGAACTCCTACTACGCCGCCTCCGACCCCTCCGACGTCGCGCGCGTCGAAGACCGGACCTTCATCTGCTCCGAGAAGGAGCAGGACGCCGGCCCCACGAACCACTGGAAGGCTCCTTCCGAGATGAAGGAGATCTTCGCCGGTGAGAAGGGCATCTTCCGCGGCTCCATGAAGGGCCGGACGATGTACGTCGTCCCGTTCTGCATGGGCCCCCTCGGCTCCGAGCTCTCCGCGATCGGCGTCGAGATCACCGACTCCGCCTACGTCGCCGTCGCCATGCGCACCATGACCCGCATGGGCAAGCCCGTCCTCGACGAGCTCGGCACCGACGGGTTCTTCGTCAAGGCCGTCCACACCCTCGGCGCTCCGCTCGCCGAGGGCCAGGCCGACGTCCCGTGGCCCTGCAACACCACCAAGTACATCTCGCACTTCCCCGAGACCCGCGAGATCTGGTCCTTCGGATCCGGCTACGGCGGCAACGCCCTGCTCGGCAAGAAGTGCTACGCCCTGCGCATCGCGTCCGTCATGGCCCGCGACGAGGGCTGGCTCGCCGAGCACATGCTGATCCTCAAGCTCACCCCGCCGGCCGGCGAGGGCGAGACGAAGTACGTCGCCGCCGCCTTCCCGTCCGCCTGCGGCAAGACCAACCTCGCCATGCTGGAGCCCACGATCCCCGGCTGGACGGTCGAGACCATCGGCGACGACATCGCCTGGATGCGCTTCGGCGAGGACGGCCGCCTCTACGCGATCAACCCCGAGGCCGGCTTCTTCGGCGTCGCCCCCGGCACCGGCGAGCACACCAACGCCAACGCCATGAAGACCATGTACGCCAACACCGTCTTCACCAACGTGGCGCTCACCGACGACGGCGACGTGTGGTGGGAGGGCATGACCGAAGAGGCGCCCGCGCACCTCGTCGACTGGAAGGGCAACGACTGGACTCCGGCCTCGCAGACCCCCGCCGCCCACCCCAACGCCCGCTTCGCCGTCCCGGCCTCCCAGTGCCCGACGATCGCCCCCGAGTGGGAGGACCCCAAGGGCGTCCCGATCTCCGCGATCCTCTTCGGCGGCCGCCGCGCCTCCGCCGTCCCGCTGGTCACCGAGTCCTTCGACTGGAACCACGGCGTCTTCATCGGCTCGAACATCGCCTCCGAGAAGACCGCCGCCGCCGAGGGCAAGGTCGGCGAGCTGCGCCGCGACCCCTTCGCCATGCTGCCGTTCTGCGGCTACAACATGGGCGACTACATGGCCCACTGGGTGAAGGTCGCCGCCGACAAGGACCAGGCCAAGCTCCCGAAGATCTACTACGTCAACTGGTTCCGCAAGAACGACGCGGGCAAGTTCGTGTGGCCCGGCTTCGGCGAGAACAGCCGCGTCCTGAAGTGGATCGTCGGCCGCCTCGACGGCACCGCCGAGGGCGTCGAGACCCCCATCGGCATCCTGCCGACCAAGGAGTCCCTCGACCTCGACGGCCTCGACCTCCCGGCCGAGGACCTCGACTTCCTCCTCACCGTCGACAAGGAGGTCTGGCGCGAAGAGGCCGCCCTGGTCCCCGAGCACCTCAACACCTACGGCGACCACACTCCCAAGGAGCTGTGGGAGCAGTACCACGCACTCGTGGAGCGCCTGGGCTGAGCCAGGACACGCCCTGAAGAAGGGCCGATGAACGTGGGAGCCCCCGACCAAGCGGCGTCCCACCGCTGTGGGAGCCCCCGACCAAGCGGCGCCCACCGCAGCACCGACCCGCCCTGTCAGGAGCGTCCGCGCTCCTCCAGGTAGGTCGTGTGCGTCTGCTGACGGCGGGCCTCCACCTCGTGGAGGCCCGCCGTTACGCGTCGCGCCTCCTCGTCCAGGAGCGCCAGCTGCCGCTCCAGGTGCCGCTCCGGCGACTCTCCGCCCGGCGCCATCCGGCTCCACCAACGGGTCCGGTTGTACGCGTCCACGCTCTCCGGCACGTCCTGCCGCACCGCCCGGGACACCGCGTGCACCGCCTCCGGATCGGTGACCAGCACATCGGCCACCCACCCCGGCTCCAGCAGCGCCCCGTACAGCTCCAGCAGTTCCGCGAGCGCCTCCCCGGCCCCCGACGGCACCTCCACCTCGGCCACGTACTCCCGCAGCCGCCCGAAGTCCTCGCGCAGCACGCCCAGTTCCTCCCGCGGATCGAACGGCGGCGGTGCCGTCCGCTCCGGCGGGGCGATCAGCGCGCCCGCCCCGTACAGCCCGGCGACCACCACCGGCCAGTACGCACCGGCCACCCCCGCGAGGGTGAGGGCCAGGCCGGCCACGCCGCAGGCGGAGCCGGCCAGGTTCTTCTTCGACTCCAGGTACTGCAAGGCCCCGGTCGCCCTACTGGTAGCCACGGATCTCCTCGAAGGCTCCGGCCAGCGAACCGCCCCCAGCCACCGCTGGGGGGACCCCCGTGCCGGTGGCGTCGAAG
Organism: Streptomyces sp. NPDC023541; assembly: GCF_055559995.1. Classification (NCBI taxonomy): domain Bacteria; kingdom Bacillati; phylum Actinomycetota; class Actinomycetes; order Kitasatosporales; family Streptomycetaceae; genus Streptomyces; species Streptomyces sp. NPDC023541. The sequence continues at coordinate 109,610 of NZ_JBVHJO010000005.1, read as the reverse complement.
AGCCGCCCGCCGGTCAGTTCGGTGATGCGGGTGAGCTCCTTGCGGTCCGAGTCGCCGAACAGCACCGCGAACACCGGCGTCCGCCTCTGCGCCTCGGGCAGCCCCGCGTAGAAGGATTCGAAGTGCTTGGCCCCGACGCCCTCGGTGTTCTCGCCGTCCGTCATCAGCACGATCGAGGTGAAGGCGTCCGCGCCGCCCTTGCCCAGCTGCTGGTACGCCGCCTCCAGGCTGCCGTAGATCGCCGTACCGCCCTCCGGCTCCAGCGCCTTCACGTTCCGGCGGATCGCGTCCAGGGCAGGCCCCGGATTGCCCGGCTCCACCACGTGCGTGTTCACCCCCTTCACCTTCGACCCGAAGGGCAGCAGCGTGACCTCCTCGCGGTCCCGGAAGCGCCGCCCCGTACCCGAACTGCCGCTGCCCGTCAGATCGGTCAGCGCCGACCTCAGGCGCCCGATGCGGTCCTCCTCGCTCATCGACCCCGAGGTGTCCAGCACGTACACCGTCCGCGACGGCCTGCGCAGCTCGTTCTCGTACGAGGCCAGCAGCCCGTCGGCGACGACACGCGACCCCGGGAAAGGCAGCTCGCGCCGCTTCTCCTGGTCCAGCCCGGCCGCCGGGGCCACCCCCGCCGCCACCGGGCGGCGGAAGGTCTGCCCGGTGATCGCCTGCTGCGCCTCGGCGCCGCGCAGGTAGTCCGTCAGCGCCCGCCCCGCATCGCGGGCCCCGGCCGGGGCCGACGTCAGCAGCGTCAGCGGGTAGTGGGCCGTCACCACACCGTCCCGCGGCCGGACCACCGTCAGCGGCGCCCCGCCGCCCTTCGCGTCACGGTTCATGGACAGCAGCACCGACTCGTAGTTCACCAGCGCGTCCACGTCCCCGCGCTTGCCGTACGCGGCCACCAGCCACCCCGAGGAGCCCGACGTCAGCTTCTGCCCCGCGAAGAACTCCTTCAGCCGGGGCGTGGCCGCCTTCACGTCCGCGTCGCTCAACGCCGCCTGCGCCCCCGACAGCCCCGACGCCACCGAGACCAGCGCGGAGAAACCGGAGTTGGAGCGCACCGGGTCGGTCATCCCGTACGTCAGCTTCCCCGCGGCGACGGCCTCGTGCACCGCCGGCCAGGTGACCTCACCGGGCTTCCAGCCGAGCCGGGCCAGCGCCTCCGGCTTCACGCCGAGGGCGACGGGCGAGGACATCACCGGGGTCTCGCTGGAGAGCTTCCCGGCGGCCTCGGGCCGCAGCCGCAGGTAGTCGTTGGAGGACAGCCAGATCGCGTCGTACTTGCCGTCGGCCTGCCCGGAGGCGACCTGCTCGGCGGCGTCCAGCGTCCCGGACCAGGTGAGCTCCACCGTGACCCCGGTCGCCTTCCGGGCCTGCTGGAGCACCGGCTCCATGTCCGCGAGCTCACTGGAGGCCAGCACCCGCAGGGTGCCCTCCTTGTACGCCGTCCGCCCCGGTTCGGCCTCGCCGCCGGAGGTACAGCCGCTCGCGCCGACGAGCGAGGCGAGGACCACACCGGCGATCCAGGCGCGGCCGGCGCGCCCGCTCACAGGGCACCGCCTTCGAGCGCGCCGGCCGTCCGCGTCCGCGCCAGGTACGCCGACGCGTTCTGCAGCTCACCGGCGAGGGACTCCACCGTCGCGGCCATGTTGTCGGTGGCCTGCACCTTGAAGGTGTCGATCGCGTCCAGCGTCTTGTAGATCTGCGCGAAGGCCGTCCGCAGCGTCTGCGCGCCCACCGCCGGATCTGCCGCCATCCGCTGGATCTCTCCGCTCTGTGTCGACAGCATGTCCGCGTTCCCCCGGATCAGGTCCTCGGTGGTCCCCTTCAGGGCGTTGACCTGCTCGATCACCGTGCGCTGGCTGTCCAGTGCGGAGGCCAGCATCACCGCGATGCGCAGCGCCGAGACGGTGGTGGTCGCCGCCCGGTCGACACCCTTGATCAGCTCGTCGTTGTTGCGCCGGACCACGTCCATCGCCAGGTAGCCCTGGGCGCAGACGGCCAGCTGCGTCAGCAGGTCCTGGTGCTTCTGGCGGACCGGGAAGAGCACGTCCGCGCGCAGCGCGCCGGCTCCTTGCGGATCGGTGTGCTCGGCCTCGGCGACGCGCTGCCCGACGGCGGTGTCCAGGGCTTCGGTCAGGACGGCGTACTCCTGCAGCTTGCCCATCGTCTCCCACAGCCGGGAGCGTTCGGTGTGCAGGGCCGCGTTGTCGCGCCGCAGCTCGTCCTGCCCGCTGCGCAGCGCCCCAACGATCCGGTTCAAGGTGGCCTGCGAGGAGGCGTACTTCGCCACGTGGTCGCGGAACCTGTTGCCGCCCGGCAGCTTCGCGAGCAGCTTGCGGGCGCCCTTGGCGGGCGTGTCCCGGGGGTCGAGGTCCTCCACGGTGCGCCGCAGTTCTACGAGGGAGCCGGCGACGCGCGCCTGGGCGTCGGCCCCGCCGTCGGAGCCGAGGGAGCGCACGGCCCGCTCCAGCATCCGGTTGGACTGCTGGGCTGCGGTGCGGATGTCGGCCGAGCCGAGCGCGGTGATCTCGCCGATGCGCTGCGCGAACTCGGGGGAGCGGGCGTCGATCCCGGCGAGCGAGCCGACGTACTCCCCGGCCCGGCGGGCCATCTCGTCGCGGACCCCGTCCTGGAGCGGTACCAGGCCGGTGGCCTGCTCCTTGCGGACGGGGGCGACGGGCTCGGGAGCGCTGAGGACGAACGGGGCGTCCTCGGGAGGTGTCAGTGTCATGGTGTGTCCCCTAGCCCTTGGCGCGCTGGGCGAGCGCCATGAGGATCTTGACGGTGGGTGTGCCGACCTGGCGGATCCCGCTCAGCCCCGGGTTGAGGTGGTCGGCGTGCGGGGCGGTCGCGGCCGTGAACTCGGCCACCCCGTCCTGCGGGCGGAACCCGCGGAGCACGGCCAGCTCCCGAAGCTTCGGATCGGTGGTGAGGAGCCTGCCCAGCTCCTTCGCGTCGTCGCTGAGCGGGACAAAGGTGTGCGCCGTGTTCACGGTGGTGTCCGGGTAGAGCACCACCATCTCGCCGGGGTCCTGCTTCTGCAGCAACAGCGAGGCGACCTGGGACTCGTACACCAGGATCAGCGGTTCGCCGCTGCCGCTGATGAAGGCCCGGAAGGGGTCGTCCGTGCTCGTCTCCAGGGCGCCCTGGACGGAGATCAGCTTGCGCATCAGGGGCGCGGTGCGCTCGATGCCGGCGTCGTCGGCGACGACGCTGTTGCCGTTCGCGACGTTGGAGGTGGCGGCGAGGAAGAGCGCGCCGGAGTTGGAGGAGGCCGGATCGGTGGTCTTGACGAACACCGTGCCGGTCAGTTCGGCGTGGGCGGAGGAGCCGGGCAGCTGCTGCCAGGTGCGGTCCTCGGCGGCGGCCTTGAGGAAGGGGCCCATCAGCAGGGTCCCGGAGTTCTTGCCGGTCATGGTGGCGAGGCCGTTGGCGGCCAGCACCCGGGCCGCCTTCGGGCGGGCGACCACGACGAGCGGGGAGTAGAAGGGCTTGGTCTCCTGGGCTCCCTTGAGCCCGGCGGCCGCCGCGACCTCCTTGGCGGGTTCACTGCTGCCGGGGAAGGCGAAGTCGAATTCGTCGAGGGCGAGTTGGTCCATCGCCCAGGAGCCCGAGGTCTCTGTCTTCACGATGTAGCCCTTGGCGGCAAGGGCCTTGACGACGTCCGGGTCGCGGAAGAATTCGGACTTCTCCGAACCGATGACGCCACGCACGGTCTTCGTTGCCGTGGTTTCTGGGTGACCCTGCCCCTGCAGTGCGACGACGTAGAGCACGCCACCGATCAGGAGGAGGCCCAGGACGATTCCTAGGATGCGTCTCACGGGTGCAGCGTGCTCACGGAAACCCACATTCCGCGCCCTCTTGGGTGAACGTCAGGTGTCCAGGCGGTCCCACTTCGAAATGCTGTGTGAGTTCGCGGGTGCTGGTGGGCGGGGCGGCCGCCCGGGAGGATCGGGGGCATGGGCGTGAGCGCGTTGAAGTGGCAGGGCTGGCTGGTCGGCCTGGTGACGATCGCCGGGCTGCTGGTGTTCGCCCCGCTGGGCCTGTACGTGTGGGCGAGCGGCGGTGAACCGCAGGAGGCGCCGCCGCGGGCGGCGGTGGAGGACGTACGGGTCACCGGCTGCCGTGTCGATCCGGCCAGCCGGCGGGTGGCGGCCGCGGTCGAGGCGACGGGGCGGGCCGGGGGCGCCGGCGCCTACGTCGTGACGGTGGAGTTCCGCGACCGCGCCGAAGCGGACCCGGGAGGGCGCGCGGCGCAGGCGCTGGTGAGGATCCCGGGTGTGGCCCCGGGTGCGACCGAGTACGCGGAGGCGGTCGGCCCGGTGTGGCCGGTGGCGACGGTGCCCTGGTGCGGGGTCGCCGGCGCGGAGTTCACGCCGGCGACCCCGGCACCCGGGGTCCCGTAGCGGGTGGGGCGGGTGAGGCTGATGCCCGCTCAGGCGTCGCGGTTCAGTTCACCTTGACGACGACGGTGCTGCACACCTTGTCGGCGAAGGTCTGCTTCTTGGCGTCCCACAGCGGCCAGAGCCAGCCGAGGTAGCAGGCCATGCTGTCCAGGAAGTGCGCCAGCTTGCGGACGAAGGCCATGCCGAAGCCGAGCGTCGCGCCGTCGGCCTCGCGGTGCAGGCTGATGCCGACGATCTTCTTGCCCTGCGTCTGGCCGGTGGTGCCTTCCTTGTAGAGCTGGAAGATGGCCATGCCGAAGGCGTACAGCATGCCGACGAGGCTCAGCACGCCGGCGATCGTGTCGCCCGCCTCGTCGCCGGCGAACGCCGAACCGAGGCCGATCAGCGCGTACATCGGGCCGGCGATGATCAGCATGTCGAGCAGGTACGCGCCGAAGCGCAGACCCCAGTGGGCCAGCGGCGGCATCCCGGAGGGCATGCCGGGCATGCCCGGAGGCGGGTACGCGCCGTAGTTCGCCTGCGGCGGGGTCTGCTGCGGGTAGCCGTACTGCGGGGCCGCGCCCGGCGCCGGCTGCTGCGGGTAGCCGTACTGCGGGGGGACGCCCTGCGGGGCCTGCTGCCCGTAGCCGGGCTGGCCCTGCGGGGGCTGCTGGCCGTAGGGGTTGTTCGGATCGCCGAAGCTCATTGGCGTATCTCTCCAGGGTGCTCGATCGGGGACGAAGCGGAGTGGAGGAGATGGACCATATGAGCGGCCTCCCCCGTGCTGCCGCGATGTTTCAGCCAACATCGTGTTCGGAGCGCGGGGATCTGTCCAATTCGTTGGCCGCGGGCCGGGCGGCGGGGCGTGCGGCAGGGTGGGCCCCGGAGGGCCGTCCGGCGGTCATGGCACCCGGTCCGGAGCCTCCGCGGCCCCGGACCGGGGCCGTCTAGAGGGCGTCGGCCAGGTCCAGGGACTCCAGGGCGGCGGCATGCGCGTCCATGCGCTCGGCGGTGAGGATCGCGACGGTGGTGTCGGCGCGGGACGCGGCGACGAGGAGAGCACGGGCGGCGAGGTCGTGCGCGCGCCGGTGCAGCGCGGCGGCGTCCCCCACGGGCGGCCGGGGTGCCCGGGTGGGCAGGGACCCGCGCAGCCGGGCGATCTGGGCGGCGATCGACTCGGCGGCCTCGTCGAGCCCGAGCTCGTCGGTGACGGCGAGCAGGGCCGCGAGGTGGCCGGCGAGCTGGATGTCCAGCGCTTCGGCGCGGCTGCTGTGGGGGTAGTCGACCGTGGTGCCGCCCATGCGCTGGACGACCGGCTTCGTGCGGATCGGCTCGTACATGAGGAGGCCTCCTGCGTGGTCAGGAGGCCATCCTACATTGGATTGGTTCTAAAGTTGAGCTGGATCCTGATGTTGGCCGGTGTGATCGCTTCTGGCCGGGATCAGACCTGGCTGTAGCCGTCCAGGAAGTTCCCGATCCGGGTCACGGCGTCCGCGAGGTCCTTGGCGTTGGGCAGGGTGACGATCCGGAAGTGGTCGGGCTCGGGCCAGTTGAAGCCCGTACCGTGCACGACCATGATCTTCTCGGCCCGCAGCAGGTCCAGGACCATCTGCCGGTCGTCCTTGATCTTGTAGACCGCCGGGTCCAGCCTGGGGAAGGCGTACAGCGCACCCTTCGGCTTCACGCAGGTCACGCCCGGGATCTGGGTGAGCAGGTCGTAGGCGACGTTGCGCTGCTCCAGGATCCGCCCGCCGGGCAGCACCAGGTCCTCGATGGACTGCCGGCCGCCGAGCGCGGTGGCCACCGCGTGCTGCGAGGGCATGTTCGCGCACAGGCGCATGTTCGCGAGGATCGTCAGGCCCTCGATGTAGTCGGTGGCGTGCTTCTTCGGGCCGCACACGGCCATCCAGCCGGCCCGGTAGCCGGCGACCCGGTAGTTCTTGGACAGGCCGTTGAAGGTCAGCGTCAGGACGTCCGGGGCGATGGCGGCCGTGTTGAAGTGCTTGGTGCCGTCGTACAGGATCCGGTCGTAGATCTCGTCCGAGCAGACGACCAGGTTGTGGCGGCGTGCGATGTCCGTCAGCCCGCGCAGCATCTCCTCGTCGTAGACGGCGCCCGTCGGGTTGTTCGGGTTGATGATCACGATCGCCTTGGTGCGGTCGGTCACCCTGCGCTCGATGTCGGCGAGGTCCGGCATCCAGTCGGCCTGCTCGTCGCAGCGGTAGTGCACGGCCGTACCGCCGGCGAGGGAGACGGACGCCGTCCACAGCGGGTAGTCCGGTGCGGGGACCAGGACCTCGTCGCCGTCGTCGAGCAGCGCCTGCATCGACATCGTGATCAGCTCGGAGACGCCGTTGCCGAGGTAGATGTCCTCGACGTCCAAGTCGATGCCCTTGGTCTGGTAATGCTGCATGACCGCACGGCGCGCGGACAGCAGGCCCTTCGCGTCGCCGTAGCCGTGGGCGGAGCCCAGGTTGCGGAGCATGTCCTCGAGGATCTCCGGCGGGCACTCGAAGCCGAAGGCCGCGGGGTTGCCCGTGTTGAGCTTGAGGATGCGATGACCTGCTGCTTCGAGCCGCATCGCCTCTTCGAGCACGGGGCCGCGGATCTCGTAGCAGACATTGGCGAGTTTCGTTGACTGGATCACCTGCATGACGGGAGCTTACGGGGCCGGGTGCGGGCTCGACCTGCCTTTTCGGGAGAGACTCGAAGGCCGATTTATCCCGTTTGGCGCGATGGGCGGGTGGGTGTGCGCTCTTCCCTTGGAATCCGGGGCGCGGCCGTCGTCCGACCTACGGAAATGGGTGAGGCCGACCTGCGCGCCGGGGTGCGTGTTGCCCTCGTCACCTTGGGTGGAACGTGGGGGGACTGAGTACCCGGGCTGAGTACGCGCACTCATGCGGGCGCGGGGCCCGCGGGAGAGGCTGGGGTCCTGAACCAGGGCGAGTGATGCCTGAACGACGGCAACCAAGGAGCGCGGGGCAGTGGAGTTCGTAGTCGGTGACATGGCGATCACCACGGTCGGCACGGATGGCGACGACCGGGCGATCGAGTTCCTGGTCAGGCCGGAAGGGACGCTGGAGGAAGGACACTTCGCGATCTTCCGCGAGCACGGCCAGGGCTGGGAGGGCGCCCGCCTGACCATCGACCCGGCGGCGGCCAGCGTCCCGGTGGCGGCGATCGAGTGGGCGGTCGAGTTCGCCCGCGAATACCTCTGACGGGGCCCGGGCCCCTCCCAGGCCGGGGGCTCCGGTGGGCGGGCTTCGGGGGATCGGGAGCCGCGCGGGCGGGGACGGAGGAGGCGCGGGGGCTTCGCGGGGTCGGGGGACGCTCGGGCGGAGCCGGGAGGGTGTGGGGTGGCTTCAGGGGGCGGGTTCCGCGCGGGCGGGGACGGAGGAGGCGTGGGGGCTTCGCGGGGGCGGGGGACGCTCGGGCGGAGAGGGAAGGGTGAGGGGAGGCTTCGGGAGGTCGGGAGCCGCTGGAGCGGTGTCAGGGATGTGCTGGGGGTTTCCCGTCAGTCCCATCGTCTCTCCGCTGTCGGGCCGGCCCGTCAAGGGCGCTCGTTCCTCGCGTCGCTTCGCGATGTCGCTGCGCTCCACACTTGACCGACCGTCCCGCCCCGGACATACGAGGACAGCCGGGAAGCCCCCAAAGGAACGGGCCGGGGGATCGAGCAAGAGACGGGGCGGCCAGCGATGCGCGGGCAGAGCCCGGTGCGCGTCCAATCGCTACGCGCTCCTGTGAGACGGCGTCCGCGAGCCCCTTGTGGCTGGACATAAGCCGCCCCAAATCGCTACGCGCTCCTGCGGGACGGCGCCTGCGAGCCCCTGTGGCTGGGCATAAGCCGCCACCAACCGCTACGCGCTTGTCGATCAGGCGTCTGCGATCCGTCTGGGGCTGGTCGCGGGCCGCAGAAACCTTCCTCCACTCTTCATGGACAGCGTCTGGCCCCTGTGTGGGGGAGGAAAGGCGTCAGACGACGGCTGGAGCGATGCCAATCCATGTCTGGGCGGGTGTGTGCCTCGAAGAGCCGTCAATTCGCCCCAATTGCCCCTGTCTGTACCGACGGCTGGGATCCCATGGTGGTCTTGATGGGGGTTGGGTTCGGCTGAGCCGATGGATCGCCCTTCCGCCCCGCGATAGGGCCCCTATCGACCCCAGATGAGGGGCGGACGCGGTCGTCGAGAAGCGCGTAGCGATTGGTGGCGGCCTATGACCAGCCCAAGGGGCTCGCTGACGCCGTCCGGCAGGAGCGCGTAGCGATCGATGGCGGCCTATGCCCAACCCAAGGGGCTCGCAGGCGCCGTCTGGCAGGAGCGCGTAGCGATTTGCGGCGGCTTATGACCAGCCCAAGCGGCTCGCTGACGCCGTCTCGCAGGAGCGCGTAGCGATTGGACGCGCACCGGGCTCTGCCCGGACGCATCCGACGCCCCGTCCTGAAATCTGGTCCCGGCCCGTTCCTTTGGGGGCTTCCCGGCAGTCTTTCGGATTTCCGTGGCGGGACGGTCGGTCAAGGGTGGAGCGCAGCGACATCGCGAAGCGACGCGAGGAACGAGCGCCCTTGACGGGCCGGCCCGACACGGGGAGACGATGGGACTGACGGGAAACCCCCAGGACATCCCTGACACCGCTCCAGCGGCTCCCGACCTCCCGAAGCCTCCCCTCGCCCTTCCTGCTCCGCCCCGCGGCTCCCGTCCCCGCGGCTCCCGTCCCGCGGCTCCCGTCCCCGCGGCTCCCGTCCCCGCGGTTCCCGCTGCCCGCGGCTCCCGTCCCCGCGGTTCCCGCTGCCCGCGGCTCCCGTCCCCGCGGCTCCCGTCCCCGCGGCTCCCGTCCCCGCGGCTCCCGCCCCCGCGGCTCCCGCTGCCCGCGAAGCCTCCCCCCGCCCTGCCGACAGCGCGTCTGCGCAGCGCAGCAAGTGGCGGCCACCGGGTGCCGGTAAGCCTCCCTTGCCGGGCGGGCGTTGTCGGTGGGGCGTCGTATCGTCGGGGAGTGAAGTCGCTGCGGATCATCGCGGGGGATGCGACGAGTCCCCAGGCCAAAGGGCCCAAAGTCATTGCTCATGTCTGCAACGACCTCGGGGGGTGGGGGAAGGGGTTCGTGCTGGCCGTTTCGAAGCGGTGGCCCGAGCCGGAGGCTGCGTACCGGGCCTGGCACCGGGGGCGCAGCGGCAACGACTTCGGGTTGGGCGCCGTGCAGCTGGTGCGGGTGAAGCCCGACGTGTGGGTGGCCAACATGGTCGGGCAGCGCGGGATGCGGACCGGGAGCGGGGGCCCGCCGATCCGTTACGACGCCCTGGAGCGCTGCCTGGTCGCGCTGGCCGGGCACGCCGTCGAGCTGGGTGCGAGCGTGCACATGCCGAGGATCGGATGCGGGCTGGCGGGCGGGGTCTGGTCGCGCGTCGAGCCGTTGATCAGCGGGGCGCTGTGCGAGCGGGACGTCGAGGTGACCGTCTACGACCGGGGCTGAACCGATCCGGCCGTGACCGGGGCCGGGTCGGCGCGTTTCTCCCACGTGACGCTCGACGACCTGTACACCAGCATCGTGGCCGAGGAGATCGAATCCCCGGCCGAACCCGAACGCCTGCCCCTCCTCACCCGGGCGGAGGCCGACCTCGTGCTCGCCGTGCTCGACGTCGTCGCGGGTGGTTCCATGGACGACGAGGTGCGGTCCACCGCCCGGGCCCTGCGGTCCCGGCTCGGACCGCGGTTGTGTACGGAAGGGCCGCATTCCGGTTTGACCGCGGGGTAGGCCGAGGTAGGAGGCTGGAGTCATGGACATCCGGTCAGCCGACATCCCCGTAACCGCCCCCCTAACCGCCCCCGTAAAAACCGCCCCTGTCACCGTCCCCAGCCCGACCGACCACCGGCCCGACCGGTGGTCCGGCGGGTTGCTGGACCTCGACGCCTATCTGGCCCGGATCGGGTACGAAGGTCCCCGCGAGCCCACCCTCGCCGTGCTGCGGGACCTCCAGCGGGCCCACACCACCGGCATCCCCTTCGAGAACGTCCACGCCGTCCTCGGCCGGGACCTGCCGCTCGACCTGCCCTCCGTCGAGGCCCGGCTCGTACGGGACCGTCGCGGCGGCTACTGCTTCGAGCACGTGCTCCTCTTCGCGGCCGCCGTCGAACGCCTCGGGTTCCACGTCACCGGCATGATCGGCCGGGTCAGCCTGGGCGCGCCCAAGGTGCTTCCCGCCACGCACGGCCTGCTCGCCGTGACCGCCCGCGACGACGACCGCGAGTGGCTGTGTGACGTCGGCTTCGGGGCCGGTCCGCTCGGGCCGATCGAACTCGCCGACGGCGCCCACGTCGCGTACGACGGCTGGCGGCACCGGCTGGAGCGGCGGCCGGGCGCCCACGGCATCGATCAGTGGTGGCTGTTCCAGACCGCCCCTCGTCCGTCCGGGCCGGACGACGACCCCGGGCGCGCGCCGACGCCCTGGGTCGACCGTCACACCTTCACCCTCACCGCCCAGTACCCGATCGACTACGTCGTCGGCAGCCACTTCGTGGGCACGAACGCGCGCTCCCCGTTCGTCCGCCGGCTCTTCGCGCAGCGCATGACCCCGGCCGCCCACCACAGCCTGGACGACCTGACGCTCGTCACCACCCTCCCCGACGGGTCGAGCACCACCGAGGAGATCGCCGCGGAGGCGCTGGACGGAACCCTGCGCACGGTGTTCGGGATCGCGCTCAAGGAGGAGGAACTCCGTGAGATCGCCGCCCGACGGGCGGCGGACGCCTGACGGTCAGCGGCCCGGGAGGCGTTCCAGGATCACCAGGGGGATCTGGCGGGGCCGGGCGGCCGACTGGTCGTCCTCGAACGGGGGCCACAGGGCGGTCATCATCTCCCAGTACACCTCCCGTTCCGTCGCGGTCGCGGTGTGCGCCGTCGCCTCGAAAGCGGCGGCGCCCACCTGGAGGCGGACCTCCGGGTGGGCGGTGAGGTTGCGGTACCAGTGGGGGTGGTCCGGGGCGCCGTCGGCGGAGGCCACGACGAGGAAGCGGCCCGCGTCCTCGCCGTAGATCAGCGGGATGCGTACGGTGGTGTTGGTGGTGCGGTCGAGCGTGGTGAGCAGCAGCGTGGGGACGCCGTGCCACAGGTGCCCGTCGGCGCCGGCGGTGCTGACGTAGGCGCGGACGTGGTCGAGCCGTGGGCCGGGTCGCGGGTCCGTGGGGTGGTCCCAGTCGACTTCGAGTGTGTGCATTTACCTGTCCTTAGGGTCGTGGCCCCCTGGCGGCTAACGAGCATTAACGATTCTGGATGCGTACGACCCGTAGCGCGCGTCTATAAGTCTGGACCAAGCTCCGTGTCATGGATCTGGAGCTGAGGCATCTCAAGATCGTCAGGGCAGTCGCCGACGCCGGGAGCCTGACCCGCGCCGCCACCGTGCTCGGTCTGGCGCAGCCCGCGCTCAGCGCGCAGCTGAAGCGGGTGGAGCGGGCGCTGGGCGGCACGCTGTTCGTGCGCGGGCGGGAGGGCGTACGGGCCACCGCGCTCGGGGAGCTGGTGCTGGAGCGGGCCAGGGTGCTGCTGCCCGCGGTGTGCGAGCTCCAGGAGGAGGCGCAGAGGTTCGCACGGCAGGGGGCGCAGGGCTATCGGCTCGGCGGGACGCACGGCCCGCTGCTCGGCGGGCTCGTGGACCGGCTCGCCGATGAGGAGCCCGGGGTTCCGGTGACTACGTACACCTCCTGGTCGGAGCGGGAGGTCGCCGGGGGCGTGGCCGAGGGGCGCCTGGATTTCGCGCTGGTCGGAGTCTGCGGCGAGAGCGCGCCGCCGGAACCCGGGCGGCTGGCGTGGATGGAAGTGGCGCGCGATGCGGTGCACGTGATGCTGGCCGAGGAGCACCCGCTGGCCCTGGGGCGCGCGCCGCGCGAGGAGGTCGCACTGGCAGAGCTGGCTGCCGAGGCCTGGACGGACGTCCCCGGTGACGGGTGTTTCGGCGACTGCTTCGCCGCGGCGTGCGTGCGGGCGGGATTCACGCCCGCCCGTGTCTACGAGACCGACACGGCCTCCTGCGTGCACCTGGTGCAGGTGGGGCGGGCCGTGGGCCTGTGCCGGGCGACCTTCCCGGCGACCCCGGGGGTGGTCACCCGGCCGCTCGCCGGGACTCCGCTGGTGTGGCGGCACGTGCTCGGATGGCACCCCGCCGCGCGGGTCGCTGCGCGGGCGGTGGAGGTGCTGGGGCATGCGAGGGCGGCCCATGCCGAGGCCCTGGGGCGGGCGGCGGGCGGGGGATCGGCCCTGCGGGCGGCTCCGGTCTCGGGGGCGTTGCGGCCGGCCGAGCCGTGGCCTGCGGCGTAGTGCGGGCCGGGCCGGGCCGGGCAGGCCCGGGCCGTGCGGCGGCGCTGCCCCGGGCCCCCGCGCCTCGAACGCCGGCGGGGCTGGATCGGTGCGGTGCCGTGCCCCCGGGCTCCCGCGCCTCGAACGCCGGCGGGTTGGGCTGGTGCGGCGGGACGGCGACGCCCCCGGCGGGGCCGGGGGCGTGGGGGGCAGCCTTCGGGCGGTGCCGGGCCTACGGCAGGTAGCGCTCGATGACCTGCGGGCCCTCCTTCTCGATCAACTGGCGGGCCTTCTCGACCCGCTCCGGAGTCGGGTCGTGGCCTGTCGCCATCACGAGGTCCTCGGGGTCGTACGGTCGTTCCCCGCCCGTGAAGAGCCGGTCCGACCGTGTGGGCTGCTCGTCGGGTTCACTGACCATCGCGTACCTCCTACGGTTTCCCTGCCCCCATACTCCGGCCGCCGCCCCATGAACGCACTTCGACCTTCGCGGGGCGACGGGCATACCACCGGGGGAGGGGCCAACCGGCAGCTCCCGCAGGAAGGTTCGGATTTCTACGGTTTCCGCAGACCCCCCACCGGAAACCGAGGAGATCCCCCATGCTCAAGCGACACGCCCGCGCGGCGTGTACCGCCCTGGCCGCCGCCGGGCTGCTGCTGGCCGGGACCGGCGGCGCCGTCGCCGACCCGGCCCCCGCCCCCGCGGTGCCCTCCGCCGCCACCACCCTGCGGACCGCCGACGCACCCCCCGAGCTGCTCGCCGCCATGCAGCGCGACCTCGGCCTGACCCCCACGCAGGCCAAGGCCCGTCTCGCACACGAAGCCGAGGCCGGGGCCACCGCCGCCCGCCTCCGGGACCGGCTCGGCGCGGCCTTCGCCGGGGCCTGGGTGGACGGGGCCGACGCCGGCACCCTCACCGTCGCCACCACGCGGGCCGGCGACACCACCGCGATACGGGCCGCCGGGGCCCGGGCGAAGCTGGTCGTCCGTACCCTGGCCGACCTCGACGGCGCCAAGGCGGTACTGGACCGGGCCGCCGGCCCCGCGACCCCCGTCCGCTACGTCGACCCGCGCTCCAACACGCTCGTCGTCGAGGAGACAGAAGAGGGTGCGGCCGCCCGGCTGCTCGCCGGGACAGGCACCGACCCTGCCCTGGTCACGGTGATCCGTACGACCCAGGCCCCGCGTCCGCTCTACGACCTGCGCGGCGGGGACGCCTACTACATGAACGGCAGCGGCCGCTGCTCCGTCGGCTTCCCCGTGACCAAGGGGACCGTCAACGGCTTCGCCACCGCCGGGCACTGCGGGCGCGCCGGGACCACCACCACCGGCTTCAACCAGCTCGCCCAGGGCTCCTTCCAGGCCTCGGTCTTCCCCGGCAACGACATGGCCTGGGTCGCCGCGAACACGAACTGGACCTCGACCCCGTACGTGAAGGGCAGCGGCGGCGCGAACGTGCAGGTCGCGGGCTCGGTGCTGCAGCCGGTGGGGGCTTCTGTGTGCCGGTCCGGCTCGACCACCGGATGGCACTGCGGCACGATCCAGCAGCACAACACCAGCGTCACCTACCCCGAGGGCACCATCTCCGGCGTGACCCGTACGACGGTCTGCGCCGAGCCGGGCGACTCCGGCGGCTCCTACATCTCCGGCAGCCAGGCCCAGGGCGTGACCTCGGGCGGCTCCGGCAACTGCTCCAGCGGCGGGACCACCTTCTTCCAGCCGCTGAACCCGATCCTGTCGGCGTACGGGCTGACCCTCAAGGTCGGCGGCGGCGATCCGGGCCCCGGCCCCGGTCCCGGCGAGCCCGAGCCGGGCGGCACCTGGAAGGCGGGCACCGTCTACGCGGCCGGCGCGACCGCCACCCACGGCGGTGCGACCTACCGCTGCATCCAGGGGCACCAGGCCCAGACCGGCTGGGAGCCGCCGAACGTCCCGGCCCTCTGGCAGCGGGTCTGATCGGTTCGGTGACCGGTGCCGTGACTGCCAAGGGGGGAGTCACGGCACCTTCCCCGTGCGCCGCGCGCGTCAGACCAGGACCGCGGCCAGCGTGCCGAGCGCGCCGAAGACGGTCAGCAGGCCGCAGATGGCCAGGTTCACGGTCCGGTGCTCCCAGAAGACCGCGACGAACTCCCGGATGGTGGCGCTCGGCCAGTAGTACTTCGCGGTGGGGGAGCCCAGCACCTGCCCGTTGACGCCGGTCTTGCGTGCCAGCATCGCGGCCCGGAAGGCGTGGAAGTTGTTGGTGACCACCACGCACCGGTACGCCGGATCGTGCGCCTCCATGATCTCCCGGCTGAAGCGCATGTTCTCCTCGGTCGTGGTGGACCGGTCCTCCAGCACGATGTGGTCAGCCGGCACGCCCTCCGAGATCAGCCAGTCCGCCATCGCCCGGGCCTCCGCGACCTTCTCGTCCGAGCCCTTGCCGCCCGAGACGAGCAGCACCGGCGGCCGGCCGCCGCGGGCCAGCTGACCCGCGTAGATCTGCTGCCCCTTGCGCAGGCGTGAGGCCAGCAGCGGCGGCACGCGGTCCCCGCCGATGAGGCCCGAGCCCAGCATGACCACGTGGTCGATGTCGCCGCGCACCTTGATCCGGCCGTAGAGGAACGCGTAGCCGAGGAAGCAGAAGAAGACGAAGGAGACGTAGCCAGCGACGACGGTGAGGGTTCCGGCGATGCCGCCGAGGACGGGGGAGCCGACCACGGCGACGAGGACCAGCAACGCGATCAGCGCGAAGATCGCGAGGCCCGCGAGCATCGACAGCAGGTTGGCCGGGCGGAAACCCTCCTTGCGGACCATCGTCATGCCGTTGCGTACGAGGAGGACGCCCAGCGCCAGGATGCCGAACGCGGGCGAGGCGAAGGTGAGGACGGCGACCGTGACGCCCGCCCAGAAGGGCAGTTTGCCCACTTGGAGGAAGAGGGCCGAGAAGGCCGTGAGGAAGGTCAGTCCCAGGAGCACGGCGTTGCTGAAGCGGCGCCGGTCCTGCCGGACGCTTATGCAGAACGCGAGGAAGAGCAGGGCGGCGAGGGCGAAGGCGACCATGGCGCCATCGTAGGTGGCGGATCCACCGCGGACGGCGGCCGGTTCACCGGGGGTCGGCGCCGGTCCGGCGCACCGAACGTCCGGCCAGCACCTGGGTCCTGCGCCCCTCGCGCATCACGAACCGTCCGCCGATCAGGACGTGCGGGATCCCGGTGGGCAGCGTGCGGGGCCGCTCGTACGTGGAGCCGGCCGCGACCGTGTCCGGGTCGAAGAGGACGAGGTCGGCGCGGTGGCCCACGCGGACCAGGCCGCGGTCGGGCAGACGCAGCCGCGCGGCGGGGCGGCCGGACAGGTGCGCGACGCACTCCTCCAGGGAGAGGAGCCCGAGTTCGCGGACGTAGTGGCCCAGGTAGTACGGGAAGGTGCCGTACGCCCGCGGGTGCGGTTTCGCGCCCTGGAGGATGCCGTCGGAGCCGCCGGTGTGCGCGCGGTGGCGCATGATCGTCCGGACGTTCTCCTCGTGGCCGACGTGCTGGAGGATGGTCGGCGCGAGCCGGTCGCCGATCAGCAGCCGGCGGGCGGTGTCCCAGCCGTCCACGCGGGTGCCGACGTGAGCGGAGTACGCGGGATCGGCGACGCCCGAGACCTCGATCGTCGACCAGTCGACGGGGACCCCGTGGCAGCCGTCGGCGCCCTCGTTCTCCAGCGCGTGGCGGATCCGCGCGGCCTGGTCGTCGTCGCGCAGCCGGGCGAGGACCGCCTCCGGGCCGCCCGCGTTCGCCCAACTGGGCAGCAGCGCCACGAGGGTGGTGCAGCCGGGGGTGTAGGGGTAGCTGTCCAGGGTGATGTCGGCGCCCGCGTCCAGGGCCGCGTCGAGGAGGGCGAGGAGTTCGGGGGCGCGGCCCTCGTTCTCGCCGAAGTTCATGGTGGCGTGCGCGAGGTGCAGGGCGCAGCCGGCCTCCCGGGTCAGGTCGACCATCTCCGCGTAGGCGGCGAGGGCGCCGCGGCCGTAACTGCGGTGGTGGGGGCAGTAGTAGCCGCCGTGGTGGGCCACCACGCGGCACAGTTCGGCCAGTTCGGAGCCGGAGGCGTACATGCCCGGGGTGTAGGTGAGCCCGGAGGACATGCCGACGGCGCCCTGGGCGAGGCCGTCGGCGACGAGGGCGCGCATCCGGTCCAGTTCGGCCGCGGTCGCCGGGCGGTCGTCCCAGCCGACGACGTGGGCGCGGACCGTGCCCTGGGGGACGAGGTAGGCGGCGTTGACCGCGACGCCCTCGCCGCCGAAGCCGCGGTCCAGCCGGTCGAGGTACTCGCCGACGGTGCGCCAGTCGAAGTCGATGTCGTCGCCGGGGCCGTTCCAGCCGGCGATGGCGGCCCGTACCGCGTCGAGGGTGCGGTCGTCGACGGGCGCGTAGGACAGGCCGTCCTGGCCGAGGACTTCGAGCGTGACGCCCTGGGCGGCCTTCGCACTGTGGTCCGGGTCGCGGAGCAGGGCGAGGTCGCTGTGGGCGTGCATGTCGACGAAGCCGGGGGCCAGGACGAGACCGTGCGCGTCGAGGGTCTCGCGGCCCCCGGACAGCCTGCCGACGGCGGCGATCCGGCCCTCGTGGACGCCGACGTCCGCGGTGTACGAGGGGCCGCCCGTGCCGTCGACGACACGGGCGCCCCGCAGGACCAGGTCCACGGCCGGGCCGGCCCTAGAAGAAGGTGCGGACGAAGTCGGTGACGGTGCCGTCGGCCTCCACGACCGGGATCAGCGGCCACTTCTCGAAGATCGTGCACGGGTGGGACATGCCGAGGGCCACCCAGTCGCCGACCTGGACGTCGTCGGCCGATCCGGTCTCCAGCCAGGCGTGCTGGTCGGACAGCTTCACGACGCGGATGCCCGTGGCGGGCCGCTCCCCGCCGGTGAGCGGGTCACGGACCAGTTCGGCCTCGGGCAGGCCCAGGTCGTAGGCGATGTCGCGCTTGCCCGCGTTGACGAAGGCCTGGGTGGGGGAGGGTCGGGAGACGACCTGGGTCCACAGGCGGAACGCCGGGCGCAGGCCGCCCTCCTCGGGGTGGCGGTTGAAGGGGGTCAGGCGGGTGTACCAGCCGTGGTCGTGGGAGACGTATGCGCCCGAGCGGAGCAGCTTGAGGACCGGCCGGGAGAGCTCAGGGAGCTCGGCGAAGACATCGGCGACGGCGTCGAACCAGGCGGAGCCGCCGGCGCTGACGACGATCTCGTCGAGGTCGGCCGCGAACCGGCCCGCCTTGTCGAACTCGACGGCGAGGGCGGTCAGCCGGCGCAGGTACGCGTGGACGCGCGCGGGGTCGGCTTCGGGTACCTCGGCCTCGTAGCCGCCCATGCCGACCAGGCGCAGGGTGGTGGTGGCGGCGACCGCGTCGGCGACGGCCCGGCAGTCCTCGTCGGTACGGGCACCGGTACGGGCGCCCTCGCCGGCGCCGAGCTCGACGACGACGTCGATGCGGGCGGGCGCGCCCTGCAGGGCCCGGTCCATGAGCTGGACCCCGCGCACGGAGTCGACGTAGCAGACGAAGCGGAAGCCGGGGTCGGCGGCGAGTTCGCCGGCCACCCAGCGCAGCGCGGCCGCGTCGACGAGCTCGTTGGCGAGGAAGATCCGCCGGATGCCGAAGGCGCGGTAGACGCGGGCCTGGTGGGGGACCGCGGCGGTGATGCCCCACGCGCCGTGGTCCAGCTGGCGGCGGAAGAGCTGCGGGGACATGCAGGTCTTGCCGTGCGGGGCGAAGGCGAGGTCGTGGCGGGCGGCGTAAGTACCGAGGGCGGCGAGGTTGTGCTCCAGTGCGTCCGCGTCGAGGGTCAGGACCGGGGTGGTGAACCCGCCGGTGTGCAGGTCGCGGCGCTGGGCGGCGAGCTGTCCGACAGTGAGGCCGTCCGCCTGGGCGTCCGGGGGCAGTCCCTTGAACCGGTGGTCGACCGGCTCGTCGGCGAGGTCCTTGACGGGGTCGCTGGCGCTGGCCATGCGGATGCCTCCCGGGTGTGTTGCGTTGGCTGCAACGATCGTTGCGTGTACCACTGCATGCTGTCTAACATCCCCGGTGACGACCGGTCAACGTGCGGGGCCGTCGCGGGGCTCCGCCCCCGGACCTGCGCGCCTCACACGCAGGCGGGCCTGAATCCGGAGGACGAGGTATGAGCCAGTCGGTGGAACGGGCACTCGCGGTCCTGCCGCTGCTCGCGAAGGGACCCGCCGGGCTCGGCGACGTCGCCGACGACCTGGGCGTGCACAAGAGCACCGCGCTGCGCCTGCTGCGCACCCTGAACGAGCGCGGGTTCGTCTACCGACGGCCCGACGGCCGCTACCGCCTCGGCGCGCAGCTCTTCGCGCTCGCCGCCGAGGCCATCGAGAACCTCGACGTCCGCGAGGTCGCCCGTCCCCATCTGGCCGAGCTGAACCAGGCCACCGGGCACACCGTGCACCTCGCCCTGCACCAGGACGACGAGGTCGTGTACGTCGACAAGGTCGACAGCCGCTACCCGGTGCGCATGTACTCCCGCATCGGCAGGCCCGTGCCCCTCACCGTCGCCGCCGTCGCCAAGCTGCTCCTCGCCGACCTGCCCGAGGGCGAACGCCGGGCTCTCGCCCACCGCATCGAGTACCCCCGCTACACCGCCCGCTCCACCCCGGACGCCGAGGCCTTCCTCCGCGAACTGGACCTCGTACGGGAGCAGGGCTGGGCCACCGACCTCGGCGGCCACGAGGAGTCGATCAACTGTCTGGGCGCGCCCGTGCGGGGGCCCGACGGGCGGGTCGTCGCCGCGCTGTCCGTCTCCGCGCCCGGCGTGGTCGTCCCGGCGGAGGGGCTGCTCGAACTGCTGCCGCAGGTACTGCGCACCGCCGGTGCCATCAGCCAGGATTATTCAGGAGTACAGGAGACAGCGTGACCGAGAAGACCGCCATCACCCCCGCCACCCACACCGTCCCGCCCGCGAAGTTCTCGCACGGGGTGCGCAAGGGGAACATCCTGCAGGTGGCCGGGCAGGTCGGGTTCCTGCCGCACGTGGAGGGCCGACCGCCGACGCCGGCCGGGCCGACGCTGCGCGAGCAGACCCTCCAGACGCTGGAGAACGTCCGCTCCGTGCTGGAGGCGGGCGGCGCGGGCTGGGACGACGTGATGATGATCCGCGTCTACCTCACCGACACGGCGCACTTCGCCGAGATGAACGACCTGTACAACGCCTACTTCCAGGAGCAGGGGCTGCAGGAGGTCCCGGCTGCCCGCACCACCGTGTACGTGGGCCTGCCGGCCGGGCTGCTCATCGAGGTCGACGCCCTCGCCGTCCTGGGCTGACGTCCCGCGCGCACGGGGACAGGGGCCGACGCCCCGCCGCAGGGGAAGGGGACGCCCCCTGGCGGCGGGGCGCCCCCGGTTCAGGTGCCCGCGTGCCCCGCTATGAGCAGTACTGGGCTTCCTTGCCGATCGAGCGGTACATGCAGTCCGCGTTCTCCAGGAGCTGGAGCACCGCGTCCTTGTTGCGGGCGGTCTCGCGGTCGATCACCTCGTCCGGCGGGTAGAAACCGCCGCCGCCGCTCTCCGGGTACATCTCGAAGGTGTAGGAGAAGATCTTCTGGTTGCCCCACAGCCAGTCGTCGATCGTCCCGTCCGTGATGTACAGGTCGCTCGACTGCTCCGGCGTGTAGCCGTTGCTGGCCGCCATGCTCGTGCCGATCTTCTTGTAGACGGCGAGGTCGTCGGCGGTCAGGCCCGGGGCGGTGTCGTTGTAGGTGTAGCCGAAGGGCCACAGCACGAGCTCGCTGTAGGTGTGGAAGTCGATCGCGGCCTTGATCTGCTGCTTGCCGCCGACGACCCGGCTGCGCACGAAGTCCGAGACGACCTTCACCTCCGGCGCGGACTCGGCGGCCGCGCCTCGGTAGGTCTCGGAGCTCTTGCTGCTGCTGGAGCCGCCGCAGCAGCCCCACTTGTAGTTCCAGTTCCGGTTCTCGTCGGTGCCGACGTAGGAGGATCCGGAGTTGGGCTGCCGGTTCTTGCGCCAGGAGCGGTAGGAGCCGGTGGCGATGTCGTACTCGCCGCCGTCCGGGTTGAGGTCCGGGACGATCCAGATCTCCCGGCCGTTGACGGCGTTCGTGACGCGGGAGTCGGTGCCGTACTTGGAGGTGAACTCCTTGAGCAGGTAGAGCGCCATCTCGACGGTCAGGTGCTCGCGGGCGTGCTGGTGCGCGGTGAAGAGCACCTCGGGCTCGGACTCGTCCGCCGCGACGTTGTCGCTGATCTTGATGGCGAGGAGGTCCCGTCCCTGGTACGACTTGCCGATCACCCGCTTGGAGGCGATCGCCGGGTACTGCGCGACGAGCTGGTTGATCTCGGCGGTCGCCTCGGCGTAGTTGTGGTACTTGGAGTCCGCCGAGGGGAAGTCCATCGGGCTCGCGGCGATGCCGGGCAGCGAGCGGTCCGGGGGCCCGGGAAGGGCGGTCAGCTTGTAGCCGAGCTCCTTGAGCTTCCTGGCCTGCATGGTGTCGGCGCTGACCACCACGGTGTGGTCGTCCACCTCGTCGATCGAGACGCCCGTACGGAGCAGGGCGGTGCGGTCGGCGACGGTGGAGGGGCCGTGGATCCGGTACTGGACGATGGCCTCGTCCTGGGTGGCGGTGGACGGGCTGGGCGGTGGCGCTGCCGTCGCGCTCATGCCGTAGGCGGGTGCGCCCAGCGCGAGCGCCAGCAGGGCCGCCGTCAGGCCGGCCCTCCGGCGGGTATGGAGCCGCATGCGTTCTCCTGGGTGGGGAGTGTGGGGGTAGCCGTGCGGACGCGCTCAGCGTCCTCTCGTGGCATGTCCCGGTCAAGGACCTCAGGTGCGGGCCGAACCGATCCGGCCACCCCCACACGTACCGCCTACGGGAGCCCGTGGACCTTGGGACCCACCGAGTTCGACCAAGCACTACCCGCCTTGGCGTCCCAGTTGGTGGACCAGGTCATCGCGCCGCGCAGGCCCGGGTAGGTCTTCGACGGCTTGAAGGATCCGCAGTTCGTGCCGCGGGCCAGGCAGTCCAGGGCGTTGTTGACGACGGTCGGGGAGACGTAGCCGCTGCCGGCGCCGCTGGGGGAGGCCGGGACGCCGATGCCCACCTGGGAGGCGTCGAGCCCGCCCTCCAGCTGGATGCAGGCCAGCGCGGTGAGGAAGTCCACCGAGCCCTGGGAGTAGACCTTGCCGTCGCAGCCGTTCATCGAGCCGCTGTTGTAGTACTGCATGTTGACGACGGTGAGGATGTCCTTGATGTTGAGCGCCGTCTTGAAGTAGCCGCCCTGCGTGGACTGCATGTCGATCGTCTGCGGCGCCATGGTGATGACCAGCGACGGGCCCGCCTTCGCCGACAGGGCGCGCAGCGCCTGCGTCATGTAGGTGGGGTTGAGGCCGTTCTCCAGGTCGATGTCGATGCCGGTGAAGCCGTACTCCTGCATCAGGGCGTACGCCGAGTTCGCCAGGTTGGTCGCGGAGGCCGGGTCGTTGACGGTGATGGTCCCCTTCTCGCCGCCGATGGAGAGGATGACCGACTTCCCGGCCGCCTTCTTCGCGGCGATGTCGGCCTTGAACTGGGCGACCGTGTAGCCGCCGAGGCCGGCCGAGTCGAGGTTGAAGGTGATGGCGCCGGGTGTGGTGGTGGCGTCGGCGAAGGAGACGGCGATGATGTCGTACTGCGCGGAGACGTCGGAGATCCTCTGGACGGTCGCGCCGTTGTTGAAGTTCTGCCAGTAGCCGGTCAGGGCGTGCTTGGGGACGGCCGGGTTCCCCGGGTTCCCGCCGCCGGTCGTGGTCCCGGTCACGGGAGCGGACTTGGGACCCTCGCCCGCCGCGCTGTACGCGCTCACCTGGAAGGAGTACGAGGTGGCGGGCGTGAGCCCGGTGATCGGGGCGGAGGTCCCGGACACCGTCCGGACGCGGGCGCCGTCCTGGTACACGTGGTAGCCGGTCGCCCCGCTGACGGGGTTCCACGAAAGGGTGAGTCCGTTCGCGCCCTGGCCGGAAACGGCGGCTCCGGCCGGTGCGCCCGGGATGCCCGGGCCGGGGTCGGTGCCCCCGCCGCCGTCCGGGCCGAAGACGCTGAACTCGTCCACGGTGTAAGCCGGCTGGCCGTACCAGCCGTGCGTGTAGACGGTGACCTGGGTGGTGGAGGGGCCGGTGGTGAAGGTGGTGGACAGCTTCTGCCAGCCGCCGCCCGAGCCGGGGGTCCAGGTGGAGACGTCCTGGGTGCCCGTCCCGGTCGCGCCGAGGTAGACGTAGCTGCCCTGCACCTGTGTGCTCAGCGTGTACGTCGAGTTCGGCTTGACCGTGACGGTCTGACTGCAGCGGGCGTTGTCGGAACCGGCCGGGGCGGCCTTCAGGGCGCCGGCCCCGGCGTAGACGGGCGAGGACACTGCCGCGCCGCTCCCGCCGGTGCAGGACCAGTCGGCCAGACCCGACTCGAAGCCGCCGTTGCGGGCGACGTTGACGTCCGCGGCCTGTGCGGTACCGGCGGCCAGAGCCGTCAGCGCCCCGGCGGCGACGGTGACGGCCAGCGGCAGGGAGAGGGAGCGTATGCGGTTCACGTGGGCTCCGTGGGGGGAGGTGTGGTGGGGAGGCGAGAGCCGGACCGTGTGGGGTGGGGCCGACTCACGGCGTGCGCTGCCAAGTTGGTCCAGACCAATCCTCGTGTCAAGGGTCTTCGCAAAGTGGCTTGAAATGGCTGATTGTGTGATCCCTGTTGTCCAGGTTTTTCGTCACCTGTGACCGCTGCCTTACACACGGGAATCACCAAGCCCCTGACCTGCCAGGGGTGACGCGGTTATGGTGCTGGGGCAAGGGGGGATGGGCGACGGGCCGTCCGCGGTCGTGCAGTGGTGCGCGCACGCGACTCGGCTGCGACGCGTCCCCGTCGAGCGCGCGAAAGTCCGGGCGTACGGGGAGAACGTGGGGGAACGGGGGAATTCGCGTGCCGACCGCCATCGCTGTCACCAGCGCCGACCTGGTGCTGCCGGCCCCTGACCGGCACACACCCGGGGCCGCCCTGCTGCACCCGCCCGAACAGCACGACCTGGAGTCCGCCCTCGCCGAAACCAGCGCCCTGCTGGAGCGGCACGGCCACGTCGTGGCCCTCGTACCGCCCTGGCTGCCGCGGCCCACCGTCCAGCGGCTGCACACCGTACGGGCCATCCTGGAAACCGACCGGATCGCGCTGCTCGACATCGATCTGCCGCCGCTGGCAACGGCCCTGCTGGCCCGTCAGCTGCGCCAGCTCAGCGTCTGTGACTTCAGCCCCGGAGTCATCGCCTCCGCGGCCCGGCTGCTGTCCCACTACATCTACGCGGGCGCCCTGCTCGGCTCGGTCGCCAAGCTCGACCGGGTCCGCGTGCCCGTCGGACTGGGGGCGCACGCCCGGTCCTGGTCGCCGAGCGCGCAGTTCGCCGTACTCGCCCACCCGACCCCATATCTGGCCAAGCTGGGGTCCGCCGGCGGCGGGCGCAGCGGCCGCGGCGGGTCGCACGGCTCACACGGCGCGTCACACGGCTCACGCGCCGGCTCACGCGCGGCGTCGGGCGGCGGGCCGAACGGTCCGTCCCACGGCGGGGCGCACGGTGGGCCGAGCGGTACGTCGCACGGCGGGCCGCACGGCGCTTCCCACGGCGGGGCCGCGGACCTGCCCGCCGGACCCGACTTCGCCACGCACCTCACCTTCGCGCGCGGCCACCTCGCCTCCGACTGGGTCGCCGCCGAACTCGCCCCCGCCTGGCAGGTGCAGGGCGTCCTGGAGAACCCGCTGCCGGCCGCCTCACCCGCCTGGTGGGGCACCCCCAAGCTCGTCGAGTTCGCCGCCGGCATCCCGGACCTGTCCGTGCTCTACCAACTGGTCGCCTCGGTCCGCCGCGAGCGGTGCCGCTGGTGCGGCCTGGAACTCATCGGCGACCGCTGCGGCTTCTGCGCCGCGCCGCTCACCGCCCCACCGCCGCCCGCGGCGGTGCCGGCGAGCAACGGCCGCTCCAGACCCTGACCGACGACCGAACGTACGAATGAAGAAAGAACGGCGAGGTAGTACGGCCTATGAACTCACGCCAGCGCCGCGGCGTCATTCTGCTGCTCCTGTCGGTCCTGTGCGCCCTGGGGGCCTTCGCCGGAGTCCTCGTGGTGATCGGCGACGTCAACTCCAAGGTCGGCTCCGAGGTCGTCGCCTACCGCGCCAAGGCCGACATAGCCCCGTACACCCCGCTGGCGGCCGGCCAGTTCGAGGAGATCAGGGTTCCCGAGCGGTGGCTGTCCGACACGGCCGTCACCGACCTCGGCGCGCTCAGGGACAAGATCGCGCTCACCACGCTGAAGAAGGGCTCGCTGCTCCAGAGCGACATGTTCGTCGACCGGCCGCAGCTCCAGCCCGGCGAGCAGGAGATCGCGATCATGATCGACGCGGCGACGGGCGTGGCCGGGAAGATCACCTCCGGTGCCAAGGTCAACATCATCGCCACCTTCAAGGGCGCCAAGGACACCGAACCCTCCCGTTCGGTGATCATCGTCGCCAACGCCCGGGTCCTGAACGTCGGCAAGCTCACCGCCCTGGAGAAGGACAGCGACCGCAAGGGCCCCTCCGAGGCCGTCCCCATCACCTTCGCCCTCAGCACCAAGGACACCCAGCGCGTCGCGTACGCCGAGTCCTTCGCGGAGCACGTGCGGCTGGCGCTGGTCGCCCCCGGCACCGACTCCGCGCCCGCCGCGGGCGACCGTACGTACACCCTCGACGGGGACAAGTGAGGCCCGGATGACCACCCGAATCCTCCCCGCGGTCGCAGACCCGGACGCCGCCCGCATCTTCTCCACCCTCCTGAGCCAGCTCCCGTCGGCGGAGCCCGCTGCTGCCGTCGCCGACTCGACCACCCTGCTGGACACCCTCGCCCGGCTCGCAGCCGACTCCCTCGACGACCTCCCCGAGGTGGTCCTCGTCCACGAGCGGATCGGCCCGGTGCCCGCACTGGAGCTCATCCGGGAAGTCGCCCTCCGCTTCCCGGCCGTGGGTGTCGTCCTGGTCTCCTCGGACGCCGGCCCCGCGCTCTTCTCCGCCGCGATGGACTCCGGCGCCCGCGGCCTCGTCGGCCTGCCGCTGTCCTACGAGGAACTCGCCGCCCGCGTCCATGCCGCCGCCCAGTGGGCCGTCGGCGTCCGCCGCCACCTGGGCAGGGGCCCCGCCGACACCCCCACCGGGCCGGGCGGACGGGTGGTCACGGTCACCGGGGCCAAGGGCGGTGTGGGCACCACCTTCACCGCCGTCCAGTTCGCGCTCGCCGCGGCCGCCTCGGGACGGCGTACCGCACTGGTCGACATGGACCTCCAGGCCGGCGACGTGGGCTCGTACCTCGACGTGCAGTTCCGGCGCTCCATCGCCGACCTCGCCGGGATCCAGGACATCTCGACGCGGGTCCTCCAGGACGCGGTCTACGAGGACCGCACCGGACTCGCGCTGCTGCTGGCCCCGGCCGACGGCGAACGCGGCGAGGAGGTCGACGACCGGGCCGCCCGCCACATCGTCGGCGCCCTTCGCAGCCGCTACGAACTCGTCGTCGTCGACTGCGGGACCCAGGTGACCGGTGCCAACGCCGCCGCGGTGGAGATGGCGGACGTCGCGGTCCTGGTCACCACCCCCGACGTGATCGCGGTACGGGCCGCCAAGCGCATGGTCCGGCTGTGGGAGCGGCTCCAGGTCCGCAAGGCCGAGGACACCTCGGTCGTCGTCAACCGCTGGAGCAAGCACACCGAGATCCAGCCCGCCCTCATCGAGAAGATCACCAAGACCCGTGCCACCCGCACCCCCGTCCCGGCCGCCTTCAAGGAGCTGCAGGCGGTGGTCGACGCGGGCCGCGTCCAGGACCTCGACAACCGCTCGACGGTCAAGCAGGCCCTGTGGACCCTGGCCGGCGAACTCGGCCTCCTGGCCGCCGCCCCGGACACCCCGGCGACCCCCGCCCCGCCGGGCGGCGCCCTCACCCTGCGCGCCGCGGGCACGGTCTCCCGCCTGCGCCGCGGCCGGGAGGGCTGACGGATGCCCGCCCGGAGAGGAGCCCGGGGCGACCGGGGCCAGGTGGCGATCGAGTTCGCCGGCACGGTACCGCTGATCCTGCTCCTGGTGGCGGCGGTATGGGAGTGCGTCCTGATCGGATACGCCTTCTCCCTGGCGGGCAACGCGGCGGACGAGGCGGCCCGGGCGGGGGCGGTGCACGGGGGTGCGGCCTGCGACGCGGCGGCGAGGGAGCACATCGGGGAGGCGTGGGACCTCCAGGTGGACTGCGGCAGGTCGGGCGACATCTACCGGGCCAGGGTGCGCCTGTCCCTTCCCGTCCTCCACCCGGCGCTCAACTTCGGCGAGATCGACGGCACCGGCGGCGCCGCGCTGGAGAAGGAGGCCGAGTGACATGAGACGGCGCATCCGCTCCGACCGGGGCCAAGTGGCCCTGGAGTACATCGGCTTCATACCGATCCTGCTGTTCGTCGCGCTGTGCGCGATCCAGCTCGGCTGGGTCGCGTACGTCCACGAGCAGGCGGACACGGCCGCCCGTACGGCGGCGCGCGTGGAGGCCCAGCACCCGGGCCGGGGCGCGGCGGCCGGACACGCCGCCATCCGCGAGGGACTTCCGGCGGTGGTCGACGTGGACCCGGGACGCGACGCGGTGACCGCGACCGTGACCATCCGCATCAACTCGATCATCCCCGGGCTGGACCCCGATCCGGCCAGGGCCACAGCCGTCATGCCCAACGACGACCCCGAGGTGACCGGACCATGAGCCTGCGTTCCCGGGTCAGCACCCCCGACGACCGCCACAGCCCCCGCGAGGACGGCCGGCTGGTCTCCTCCTACCGCGCCAAGCTGCTGGAGGAGATCGACCTCGCCGAGATGTCCGCGCTCGCACCCGCCGAGCGCCGGGCGCGCCTGGAACGCGTACTCGGGCACATCATCAGCCGCGAGGGTCCCGTCCTGTCCACCGTCGAACGCGCGCAGCTCATCCGCCGCGTCGTCGACGAGGCCCTCGGACTCGGCGTGCTCGAACCGCTCCTCGAAGACGCCTCCATCTCCGAGATCATGGTCAACGGACCCGACCAGATCTTCGTCGAGCGGTCCGGCCGCGTCGAGCAGCTCCCCCTCCGCTTCGCCTCGCACGAACAGCTCATGCAGACCATCGAGCGCATCGTCTCGACCGTCAACCGCCGCGTCGACGAAGCCAATCCCATGGTCGACGCGCGCCTGCCGAGCGGCGAGCGCGTCAACGTCATCATCCCGCCGCTCTCCCTGACCGGCGCCACCCTCACCATCCGCCGCTTCCCGCGCGCCTTCACCCTGCACGAGATGATCGCCCTCGGCTCCCTCGACGAGCAGATGCTCCTGCTGCTGTCCGGGCTGGTCCAGGCGAAGATGAACGTGATCGTCTCCGGCGCCACCGGCACTGGCAAGACCACCCTCCTCAACGCCCTCTCCGGCCTGATCCCGGAGGGCGAGCGCATCATCACCATCGAGGACTCCGCCGAACTGCAGCTGCAGCAGGCGCACGTCATCCGCCTGGAATCGCGGCCGGCGAACGTCGAGGGCAAGGGCCAGATCACCATCCGCGACCTCGTACGCAACTCCCTGCGCATGCGCCCCGACCGCATCATCGTCGGCGAGGTCCGCGGCGGCGAGACCCTGGACATGCTCCAGGCCATGTCCACCGGCCACGACGGCTCCCTGGCCACCGTCCACGCCAACAGCTCCTCCGACGCCCTGACGCGCCTGCAGACCCTGGCCTCCATGTCGGAGGTCGAAATCCCCTTCGAAGCCCTCCAGGACCAGATCAACAGCGCCGTCAACGTCATCGTGCAGCTGACGCGCTTCGGCGACGGCTCGCGCCGCATCACGGAGATCTCCATCCTCGAATCACACGGCCGCGAACCCTTCCGGATCACCACGGTCTGCCGGTTCGTCGCCCAGCCCATGGGGCCGGACGGCCGCGTCCAGGGCTACTTCCAGTACTACCCGCTGCCCCGCCGCATCGCCGAACGCCTGTACATGAACAACCAGCCCATCCCGCAGGCCTTCGGCGTCGCGCTGCCCGACGACCCCCTCACCACCCCGCACATCACACGGACCGCCCTGTGAACCCACTGATCCTCCTCACCCTCGGCATCACGCTGCTTGCCTGTGCACTCGCGGTCGTCGGCCTCCAGGCGTACGCGGCCGGACGCGCACAGCACGCCGCCCTCGTCGAACGGCTCTCGGCGAGCGGCGTCCCCGAGCCGCTCGGCCGGGTACGCCGCTTCCGGAAGATCGACCGCCGGCTGCGGAAGACGAAGTTCGGCCGGCGCATCGAGCAGAAGCTGGCGACCACCGGCCTGGACCTCACGCCCGGCGAGTTCTTCGTCCACATGCTCGCCTCCATCGCGGGCGTCTGGCTCATCGCCTCGTCCCTCCTCGCGCCGTTCTTCGGACCGGTCGCCGGCCTCATCGGCATCTGGGCGGCGAACGCGTTCCTGAACTGGCAGCGGACACGGCGTACGGAGCGCTTCATCAACCAGCTCCCCGACCTGGCCCGCATCCTCGCCAACGCCACCCAGGCCGGGCTGGCCCTGCGTACCGCCATCGGCATCGCGGCGGAGGAGCTGGAGGCGCCGGCCGGCGAGGAACTCGCCCGGGTCGCCGACCGCCTCGCCGTCGGCCACTCCATCGAGGAGTCGCTCGGTGAGCTCACCGAGCGCCTTCCGTCGCGCGAGCTCGTCGTCCTCGTCTCGACCCTCGTCCTGTCGGCGCGGGCCGGTGGCGCGATCGTGGACAGCCTGCGCAACCTGACGGTGACGCTGGAGCAGCGCAAGGAGACACGTCGCGAGATCCGCACCCAGCTGTCCCAGGTCACGGTGACGGCCTACCTGGTCCCGGCCATCGGGCTCGGCTCGCTGCTCCTCGTCGACATGATGATGCCGGGCGCGCTGGACCGGATGACGGGCGCGTTCTTCGGACAGACGGCCGTCCTCGTCGCGCTCGGCCTCTTCGCGCTGGGCTTCATCCTCATCCGGCGCCTGTCGAAGATCGACGTGTGAGGGGGCGGACGGGACGATGACCGCACTTCTCCTCGCTCTCGCCGTGGGCCTCTCGGTGTTCGGCGCGTTCCACGGCGTCCGCCTCTACCGGGCGGACGTGAAGCTCCCCACCGACCTCGCCCTGGCCCTGGAGGTCGGAGCGACCCGTACGACGGCGGTCGGATCGCTGGTCGACCGCATCGGCATCCGCTGGGCGCCGCTGGTCCTGCGCGCGATGGGCGCGACCCGG
Source organism: Streptomyces sp. NPDC023541 (assembly GCF_055559995.1). Classification (NCBI taxonomy): domain Bacteria; kingdom Bacillati; phylum Actinomycetota; class Actinomycetes; order Kitasatosporales; family Streptomycetaceae; genus Streptomyces; species Streptomyces sp. NPDC023541. The sequence continues at coordinate 79,678 of NZ_JBVHJO010000005.1, read as the reverse complement.
GTGGCCCGCAAGCGCCGGCAGATCGACATGGCGGGCAACCCGGCCGGCCTGACGATCGACCGGTACGCGGCGCGGCGCGCGGTGTACGGGGTACTGGGCGCCGCGGGTGCCTTCTCCATGCTGGTCAACGGCCAGTTGGTCGCGGCCCTGCTGATGGTGGCGTTCGGTCTGTTCTGGATGGAGGTCGGCCTGTGGTCGGCCATCCGGGTCCGCCGCGACCACATCGAGCGGACGCTGCCGGACTTCCTGGACGTCCTCGCCGTGGTGGTGAGCGCGGGGCTGGGCTTCCGGCAGGCGCTGGACCGGGTGGCCGGCAAGTACGAGGGGCCGTGGGCGGACGAGATCCGCATCACCCTCCAGCAGATGGACATGGGCGTCAGCCGCCGTCAGGCCTTCGACGAGCTGCGGCGTCGCAACGACAGCGAACAGGTCGCGCAGTTCGTGACAGCCCTGCAGCAGGGCGAGGAACTCGGTTCCCCGATCGTCGACACACTGATCGCGATCGCCGAGGACATGCGCCGTACGGACGCCCAGAACGCCCGCCGGCGGGCGGCTCGGGCCGTCCCGAAGGCGACCTTCGCCGTGACGATGTTCATGCTGCCGGGCACGCTGATCCTGCTGGTGTGCGGCTTCGTCTACGGCGCGAACGTCGACTTCGGCGCGCTGTTCGGGGGTGGCTGAACGATGGCGCGGCTGAGCGTGCTCATCGCCGACGGGAACCCGGTCATCAGGGCGGGCCTCGCGGCCATCCTGGGCGCGGCCGGGGACGTCGACGTGACCGCGCAGGCCGCGGACGGCCGCGAGGCCCTGAGCCTGACCCGCCGGCACGCTCCGGACGTGGTCCTGTTGGACGTCCGGATGCCGGGGGTGGACGGGATCTCGGCGCTGCCGCACTTGGTGCAGCTGGCGCCCGTACTGATGCTGACGTACAGCAGGGAAGCAGAAATCGTGCGCGAGGCCCTGCTGCTGGGCGCCGGCGGCTACCTCGTGCACGGGGAGTTCACGGCCGACGAGCTGGTCAGGGCCGTTCACGACGCACCCCTGGGCCGCCCCCACTTCACCCCGACGGCTGCGAGTGCCCTGCTGGCGGAACTCAGGGCCTCTTCGCATCCGCAACGCGATGTGGCACAGTCGTCCGAGCGGATGCACAACTCTGTTGTCTTCGGGCTGAGTTCCCGGGAGGTGGAGATCATGGATCTGATCGCGTCCGGGATGAGCAATCAGCAGATCGCCGCCGCCTGCTTCATCAGCGAGAAGACGGTCAAGAACCACATCAACCGCATCTTCGCCAAGCTCCGGAGCGCCACGCGCAGCGAGGCGATAGCCCGCTGGCTGGGAACCGCCCGTCCAGGAGTGACCGGTCATGGGTAGACAGAGTGCGCAGTGGGTCCGTAATTGGGTCCCGGGACCCTTGGTTACGACTGGTGACTCGCCGTACCGTCCGCAGATCGACACCGGTACCGGCCCGGGAGGGAACCCCCATGTCACAGAACACGCTGCTGAAGGCCGCCGTGGAGGCGCGGATCAGGGTGAACGGATGGGCGGACACGGCCGTGACAAGGCTTCGCCAGCGCCACGCGACCCTCGACCGAGGCCAGACGGCCTTCGAATACCTCGGCATCATCCTGGTGGTGATCGTGATCGTCGGAGCGATCGTCGGCTCTGGTGTCGGGACGGAGATCACCACCAGGATCAAGCAGGCAGTGAAGGACATCAAAGCCGGCTGATGGCGTCGCTTGGGCAGCGAACGGCTGACCGAGGGCAGGCCTTCCCCATCTACGTCATCGTGGTGGCGGGCCTGCTCTTTGCCGCGCTTGCGTTCTTCGTCGTCGGCCAGGCTTCTGTGACTCGGAGCGACGCCCAGGGTGCCGCGGACGCCGCAGCTCTGGCGGCCGGGCGAGCGGCCAGAGACGACGTGCTGCTGGGTCTGGACCTGGCCGCTCTAGCGCCTGCGGACTGGGAAAGGATCCTCGAAGGGAAGGCCTTCGAGGTCGGTGAAGCATGCGGCGAGGCCACGGCCTTCGCTGTGCAGAACGACGCGACAGTTACATCGTGTGATCCCGCTCTCCCCAGATTCTCCGTCACAGTGGAGACCAAGAAAGCAGTTGGTCAATCGGTGATTCCAGGGACCGAGAGCATGCACGGAACCGCCACAGCCACGGCCGTGATCAAGCCGAGGTGTCACCTGGGCGCGGCACCCGCTCCAGCGCCCACCCCCATCCCCACTCCCACCACGCCAGGCGGGGGCGGCTCGACGCCCCCGGCGACGCCGACGCCGACTTCGTCAACGGTCAACCTCGATTGCGGCGGAGATTTGATCAAACTCGACCCGCTCAAGCCGGGCTCGCTCAGCGGATTGACCAGAAGACTGTTCAGCGTGCGACTCGTCGGCTGACAGGGACCGAGAGACAAGGAAGCGTTCATAGATGAGCATGCGGCGCATGGTGAAGGTCCGCGGGGGAGTGGCTGTTGCAGGGGCGGCGGCCATGGTCCTCACGCTGGCCGGATGTGGCGGCAACGGCGAAGACAACAAGCCGAAGGGTGAGCGGAAGCCCTCGGCGCCCCAGTCTCAAGGATCGGGAGCGCAGAACCCAGCGCCGAGTGCGAGCCAGGGTTCCGAACCGACCGCTGTTATCGCCACCGTGAACGGAGCGAGTGGCATGACGCTGGTAATCCATTCCTTGCAGCGCGATCCTGGCGGCTTCCTGACGATCAATGGACAAATCAAGAACACCGGCAGCCAGTCCTTCACTGGTACTTCGGCATGGCGGGGAATCGAGCTGAAGGGCAGCGGGGAGTCCGTGGCGGGGGCCACGCTTGTCGACAAGGCGGGCAAGAAGCGCTATTACGTACTTCGGGACACCGAAGCGCGTTGCCTGTGCACCACGGGGATCTCGAGCGTCGACCCGGGCCAAGTGGTGCCGTTTTTCGCGCAGTTCCCTGCCCCGCCGACCTCGACCACAGAGGTGGAGTTCAGCCTGCCCACCTTTGCCACGGCCACAGTCAAAATCTCGGGGTGACCCCATGACAACCCACCGCCGCACCGTCGCCGCTACGGCCGCTGTCGGTCTTGTGATCGCAGGAGGACACCTCATCGGGGCCACCGCCGCCCACGCCGATGACGTGAAGCCGTCCGTACCCCCCGGCACGGAGCCTTCGGCCTCCGCGCCCGTGGCGATCGACTCCAACGCCCCCGGGCTGAAGATCCCGCAGGGCGGAACCCTCGCACCGGTCAAGGTGCTCGACATCGCCGAGGTCGTCGAAGACCTCGGCGGGGAGCAGCGGCGGCAGGAGACGAACGAGACCGTCATGATGGCGCTGCAGTCCGAGGTGCTGTTCCCCGAGGACAGCGCCGTCTTCAACGCGCAGGCCGCCGCCCGCATCCAGGCCATCGGCAACGAGATCAACCAGTCCAAGGCGACCCGCATCCGGGTCTTCGGTTTCACCGACGACCAGGGCAGTTACGAGCACGGCAAGGAGCTGTCCAAGCAGCGGGCCGATGCCGTGCACAACGAGCTGGCCAAGACCGTGACGAACCCGAGCGTCGTCTTCGACGTCCGCGGGTACAGCGAGGACTACCCGATCGCCGACAACGGCACCGAGGAAGGCCGCAAGAAGAACCGCCGGGTGGAGATCACCTTCCCGCGCGGCGCCGCCGGCTAGTCGCCCGTCCGCAACCGCAACCGCAACCGCAACCGCGGCCGCGGCCGCCGCCGGAGGCGGAGGCGGCCGCGGGAGGCTTCGACCATCGTGCCGAGGACGAGCGACTGGACCAGTACGCACACCACCAGCTCAGTCAGGAAGAGCCACGTCTCGGGCTGCCCCTCCCCGTGGACCGCCCCCTGGGCGAGCGCCACGACGAGGAACAGCGGGAACGCGAACAGGGCGGGCAGCACCCACACGAAGCCGGGATCCGGGGCGAACAGCGTGACGGCCGTCGCGATGGCCACGGCGACGCCGACGAGGCCCAGGTAGATCCCTGAAGCGGGGTTCGCGAAGGTCAGGCGGACGAGCGTACGAGCGTTCATCCGTCCATGGTCGGGAGCCCGCGGGCTGCCGTCCTGAGTACGCGTACCCAGGTCCGTGTTCCGTACCGTCAGCCGAACTGCCCCGGCCGGTAGTCGCCGGCCGGCTGCTGGATGATCACGTTCATCCGGTTGTAGGCGTTGATCAGGGCGATGAGGGACACCAGCGCGGCCAACTGGTCCTCGTCGTAGTGCTTCGCGGCGTCCGCCCACGCCGCGTCCGTGACCCCGCCGGCCGCGTCGGCGATGCGCGTGCCCTGTTCGGTCAGCTCCAGGGCCGCCCGCTCGGCGTCGGTGAACACCTTCGCCTCGCGCCAGGCCGCCACCAGGTGGAGGCGCTGCGCGGTCTCCCCGGCGTGCGCGGCGTCCTTGGTGTGCATGTCGGTGCAGAAGCCGCAGCCGTTGATCTGGCTGGCCCGGATCTTCACCAGCTCCTGGGTGGCCGCAGGAAGGGTCGAGTCCGAGACGGCCTTGCCTGCGGAGTTGATGTACCTGGCGAACTTGGTGGCGACGGGGTTGCCGTAGAAGTTGAGTCGGGCATCCATGGTGATTCTCCCTGCCGTGTAGACGGTTGCACAGCTCTGACGGATCGCACCGGACGGATGTGACAGCCCGTCGAAGCGCCGAGCAGTGACCTGCGTCACTTCGCCAGGAGGATCTCCGCCACCTCGCGCGCCCGGCGGGCCGGTTCCGGGCCGGGGCTCAGGGCGGCCACCGCCGTGGCACCCTCGACCAGGACCAAGAGCTGGTCGGCCAGCGCTGGCGGGGCCGCGGCCGGGGCCCATTCGGCAAGGAGCGAGCGCAGTTCGGCCTTGTGGACGCGGACGACCTCCGGCGCGGCCGCGCCCAGTTCCCCGTACGTGTTGAGGAACGCGCAGCCCCGGAAGTCCGGCTCCGAGAACCATCGCGCCAGCCAGTCGAAGAGGGCCAGGACCGGCGGCTGCGCGGACGCCGCCACCGACTCGCGCAGGCTCGTCGTCCAGCGCCGGTCGCGGCGTTCCAGGTAGGCCGTGACCAGGCATTCCTTCGCCGGGTAGAGCCGGTACAGGCGCTTGAGGGGCACTCCGGACGCGGTGCGGATGCGGTCCATGCCCACCGCCTGGATGCCGTGGCGGTAGAACAGCTCCTCCGCCGCGTCCAGAAGCCGGGTGCGTGCCTCTTCGTCGTCCATGAAGGCAGGGTAGCCGGATTTCGCTTGCGGCGAGAACGGTCGTTCTCCTAGGCTGGCGGCGACTGCGAGAACGATCGTTCTCCGCTCCTCTGCCGGAAGGATGCGCCATGACCCGTCCGCCCCTGCCTCCCTTCACCGACGAAACCGCCCGCGCCAAGGTCCAGGCTGCCGAGGACGCCTGGAACAGCCGCGACCCCGAGCGCGTCGCCCTCGCCTACACCGAGGACTCCGTCTGGCGGAACCGCGACCGCTTCCTGACCGGCCGCGAAGAGATCCGCGCCTTCCTCGCCGACAAGTGGGAGCGCGAGCTCGACTACCGGCTGCGCAAGGAGCTCTGGGCCCACACCGGCAACCGCATCTCCGTCCGCTTCGAGTACGAGTGGCACGACGCCTCGGGCCAGTGGTGGCGCAGCCACGGCAACGAGCAGTGGGAGTTCGACGACGACGGCCTGATGCGCCGCCGGGAAGCCAGCATCAACGACGTCCCGATCACCGCCGAGGACCGCCGCATCGCCTGACCGTGGGCTCCTGACCTCGCCGCCACGGCTCTTGACCGAAGTCCGACCCGCCGGGTGTGCGCGTCTGCCAAGATGATCAACGCTCCACGGGGGAGGCCCGGCACGACGCCGGGCGGCAGGGCATCGGGCAGGGGGACCAGGCATGGCGCGGACTCAGGTGAACGGCGTCGAGCTCTTCTACGAGATCCAGGGCGACGGGGAACCGCTCGTCCTGGTCCACGGCTCCTGGACCGACCACCACAGCTGGCACGCCGTCCTGCCGCAGCTCACCCGCACCCACCGCGTGCTCGTCTACGACCGCCGAGGCCACAGCCGGAGCGAGCGCCCGCCGGGCCAGGGCACGCGGACCCAGGACGAGGACGACCTGGCCGCGCTCATCGAGATGCTCGGCGCCCCCGCCCACGTGGCCGCAAGCTCCTTCGGCGGCTCGGTCGCGCTCGGCCTCGCCGCCCGCCGCCCCGAACTGCTGCGCAGCCTCGCGGTGCACGAGCCGCCCCTGACCGCCGTCGTCGCCGGCGATCCGGAGCTCGACCGGCTGATGCGGAACGCGCAGGCGCCCATCGACGCCATCATGGCGGACGTGCGCGCGGGCGACTCCGAGGGCGGCGCGCGCCGGTTCGTCGAGGAGGTCGTGTTCGGGCCGGGTGCATGGGACGGGATGCCGGACGCGGCCCGCCGGACGTTCGTCACCAACGCCCCCACCGCCGCCGACGAACAGAGGGACCCGGACTGGGACACCGTGGACCTCGCCCGGCTGGCCGGCTACACCGGCCCGGCCGTGCTGAGCAAGGGCACCGACAGCCCGGCGTGGTTCGGCGCGATCGTCGACCGGCTCGCGCAGGTGCTGCCCGGCGCGCAGGCGCGGACCCTGCGCGGCGAGGGCCACGTACCCCACCTCACCGCCCCGCAGCGCTACGCCGACAACCTCCTCGCCTTCCTCGCCTCGACGGCCTCCGCAGACCGCTCCTGACCCGCCGTCCGCCGGATGCGTGCCGCGCGGATACCGCGCGTGCACGCACCTGGCGGTTTGTCATGGGTAAGCATGGGGACGCAGGTTCTGACGAACCTGATGTCGGGTTCGCGGACCTCGAATACCGATCTGGGTTCGCTGGTGAAGCAGCTGGTGGTGGCGGCGCAGCCGCTGGAGGGCAAGTTCCAGGGGCAGGGCAAGGTGGCGTTCGACTCGTTCAAGCTGCGTGCGGACGGGATCGCGAAGGAGCTGAACGCGTCGCTGGCGGCGATCCTGGGCGGTCAGTCGGGCATGGAGCAGGCGTTCGGGTCGGGTGACCAGGAGCAGGGCGAGAACGCCCGTCAGACGCAGGGCTCGGCGAACTTCGACGCGGCCCGCTTCCGCGGTCGCTGAGCCTGAGTCTTCTCGGGCCTTCTCGGGTCTTCTTCGATCTTCTTACATCTCACGGGGAGTGTGGTTGTGATGGGTGCGGGTGGGACGGACCGTCGTGCGTACGACGTGGGTGCCTCGACGGAGGTGCAGGGCGGTATCAAGGCGGTGATCGGGCAGCTGGAGCAGGTGATCGCGGCGCGTGAGGCGCAGGTGGCGGCGGCGATGTCGGACTTCGCGGCGGACGGTGTGGCGGATGACTACCACGCCAAGGAGCTGCGGTGGAAGAACGCCTCGCAGGAGGTCAAGAACATCATCCAGCTGCTGAACACGACGCTGGAGAAGAACGACGCGACCGCGCGGCAGACGCTGCAGCGCGCGAAGGCCGCGGTCGACAACATCGGCTGAGCAGGATCGTTTCAGCACATCAGCAGGGAAATCGGGGGCACGGGGGTGGGTTGTCGATGACGTCGTGGGACATCAAGCCGCAGGGTGTGCAAGGTCAGTTGAAGACCGTCGGCGGGAACGCCGGTGAGCTGGAGAAGGCCTTGAACGCCCTGCTCACGGCCATGTCGGAGGCGGCTCAGGCGGCGGGGACGGCGGTGCCGGGTTCGCAGTCGGGGATGACTCCGCAGGGTCCGCTGGCTCCGGGTGCGGGACCGGCACCGGGTTCGGCTTTTGTGGCGCCGCAGAAGGCGATGGGGCCGGTCGCGGCTGCCCTCGGCGAGTACCTCACTGCCCGCAAGCCCGAGTTCAAGTCGATGGCGGAGCGGATCGAGGCGTGCATCCTCGGCGCGGTCGCGGCGACGAACGAGTACCTGGAGGGCGACCTCGACCAGGCGAAGGCCGCCCAGGACGCGGCGAAGTCCGTCAACCTCGACATCCTGCGTGAGAAGACCGGAGGGAAGAAGTGAGCGGGGACGCGCCGGTCGATCCGGCAGAGGTACCGGTCTTCACGGGGAATCTGGAGACTCTCGATGTGAAGGTGAAGGAGATCTCGTCGGGCGGGGCGGCCGTCTCGACGAAGGCGTCCGACGCTCACAGCAGTTTCGGCGGCCTGCAGGCGTTCTACCAGGCGCCCGAGGCGGACCAGCTCTTCGCGACGACGAAGCCGGTCTCCGACCTGGGCCTGAAGCTCAGCTCCGACATGTGCACCATCGCCGGCGCCCTGGGCACGTACTCGCGTGACGCCGCACCGGTCATCAAGAAGCTGGAGAACCTGAAGGCGGAGGCCGAAGCGTTCCGCACGAAGGTCGCCGACGACGACAAGTGGCGATCGTCGCGCTGGTCGGCGGCAAGCCGCTGCGGGTGAACGACGGTTCCAATGCCCCGGACATGTACGGCTACGACGCCGAGGCGATGAAGCAGGCCAAGTCCCTGCCGTGGGGCGACGCGGTGGAGGAGTCGATCCCCGGATGGCAGGTGTGGGAGCACGCCTGGGAGTTCGGCAAGGGCTTCTTCGTCGACGGTGTGTGGGGCACCCTCAAAGGTCTCGGGGGCCTCGTCGGCCTGCAGGGCTGGGACACCTTCAAGCAGTCGTGGGCGGGCTTGGCGAAGCTCGGGACGGGCCTGTCGATCGCCATGATCCCCGGCGTGGGTGCGCTGTACCTGGCGGCCCCGGACGACAAGCTTCCCGCCTACCTGCGTGAGTCCCGTACCGCGATGAAGGAGACGGGCAAGGCTCTGCTCGCGTGGGACCAGTGGGGCTCCAACCCCGGGCGTGCGGCGGGCGCGGTCACCTTCAACGTGATCACCACCATTGCCACGGGCGGCACGGGCGGTGCCGTTTCGGGCGCGGGCAAGGCGGGCGCCGTGGCGAAGGCGCTCTCGGTCGCGGGCAAGGCCAGCCACGCCATCGACCCGATGACGTACATCTTCAAGGGCGCGGGCAAGTTCGAGGTCCCGAGCATCAACCTCGACGGCGCGATCGCCCTCCCCGACGGCGCCGTGATGCTACCCGACGGCGCGATCCACCTCCCGTCCGGCGCGGTGATCCCCGAAGGGGCGGCCAAGCTCCCGGACGGCAACATCAAACTCCCCGAGGGCACCACCACGTTCCCCCCGGGCACGGTCAAGCTCCCGGTCGACGGCCCGGCGCAGTTCATGGACCCCAAGGGCAACATCTACGAGGCGGACGGCACGCTCTCCCAGGCCGGCAAGGACTCCCCGAAGGAGCCCTCGCCGGAGACGGACGCGGGCGTACCGCGCACCGAGGCCCCCAAGGTCGACACCCCCTCCACCGCCAGGGTCCCGGAACTCGAACTCGCCGGCGTCGGCGGTCGCGGCGGCGACAACGGCATCAACCTCAGCTCCGACATCTCCAGCCCGCTCCACACCCTCGACAACGGCCCCCGCAACACCGACACCACCCCGGGCGGCCACACCCCGGACAACATGCCGCGCAACAGCGTGGACAACCCCGCCGGCGGGAACGGCGGCCCCCGCCAGGAGCCGCTGAACGATGGTGGCCACGGCCGGACTCCGTCCGGAGGCGGAGCCCACCCCGAAACGCCAGGCAGTGGCGGTCACCCCGACGGCCCGAGTGGTTCCGGGCACACGGACGGCCCCGGTGGCGGTTCCGGCCACACGGACGGCCCGTCCAGCGGTGGTCACGAGCCTGAGGTTCCGGGCGGTGCAGGTGCGGCCGACGACGCCGTTCCGGGAGGCGCCGCAGACGATGCGGGGTCACCGCCGGACGGCTCCGCGCCCGGCGGAGCGACACCGGGTCCTGAGATCGAGCCGGCCCCCATGCCGCGCGGGGGAGAACTCGAGCAAGCAGTCCGTGACGCGGTGAAGGGCATCCCCGGCGCCTCACGTCCGAAGGTTCCCGTGTTCGAACGGGTCCTCGAAGTTCTCGGGGACAACCCTCGCGGTCAGCAGGTTGCCGAGATCATCGCTTCGGGGCGCTTCAACGGCAGCGAGAACTTCGGTCAGGTCGTGTCCAGCCTGGGTGCCAAGAAGGTACAGATGGCCGAACCGGGAATTGATCAGATCATTCTGGCCGACGACCTGGCGCGGAGCGGGTTCGCAGGTGATCGAATCGATTTCGAGATCAAGAACGATGCGGGTGGGGACGCCGACGTACGCCTGCTGGACGATGACGGCAATGCCTTCGTCTACCAGATGAAGCGGCTCAACAACCCGCTGGACCCCGTATCCGAAATCACCCGGGGCAAGAACCTCGGACAGCTGACCCACTCGGCGGGCGATCACCGCGTCATGCTCGTCGACGGGCAGGGTAGCGTCGCCAAGTGGACAGCCGAAGGCGCTGTCGACAGGCTGATGGAGATCCACCAGAACGGTCGCGGCCGCTTCGAGGCCGGCAAGGACGTGACCTTCGTCATCCGGCTCGACGACGGAACGCTGGTCGTTCCCCCGGGCTCAAAGACCGATCCGAAGGACATGCTGTGATCACCACCGACCCTGTAGGCGAATGGTTCTGGGAGACGACGACCGCCGGATCCGGGCAGCAGGGCGCGGACCGGGCGCTCCGTCTCTTCGACCGGATCCATTCCCTCGGTTCCGGCCTGGGTCTCGTCGACGGCTGGGGACACGGGGGCGTCAAGGTCGTCACGCTGCAGGCGCCGCGGGAGACGCGGTACGTGTGGGAGGGCAACGGCCGCCTCGACGGCGCGGTGGAGGAAAGCCGGGCGTGGTTCGACCATGACGCGACGCTGCACCTGTGGAGCGTGCTGCCCGGCGCATGGCTGGACTCCGACGGCGGGGCGCACCGCTCCGAGCGTCTCTTCGCACTGCGGCTGCTCCTCTGGCCCGGCGGGCACACCGTCGTGTCGCTGGCGGCGTACTCCGACGCCTGGATGACCCTGGACCTGAGGGAGCGCCCGCAGCCCGAGGTCGCCGCGGCGAACGCGCCGCGTCTGGCATCCCTGTTGAGCGGCGTTTCCGAGCTGCTGGGAGCCGAGGTCGATCCCGGGGATCCCACCTACTACGGCAGGCCCACGGCCTCCGGCTTCGAGGACCTCTCGGAGGAGGGCACCGACCACATCGACCCCTGGAGCACTTTCGCCGTACCGGCCAGATGGCAGCGCATGCTGCGCCTCCTGCCGAAGGGTTACCAGGAACAGTCCTACGAGGCGTTCACCGAAGGCCCGGTCAAGTACATCGAGGTTCGCCGGAGCGGTGACACCGTGGGCCTGCTCTGGGCGGGCAAGGACGGCAGTGCGGCATACGAGCCGCGCCCCGCGGCCGGGGAGATCGCCTTCACCGCCGGTGTACCCCTGCTCCTGGCCTTCGCCGAGGCGCGTCGAGCCGGATCGGCAGCACTCGACGCCCTCGCGGCGGCGGCACGGTCGGAGTCCGAACTGTCGGGGGCTGATGCCGAGATCCGTGACGCGCCTTCGCTCGACGCCCTGCAGGAATGGGCGGGTAGCTGAACCCCGTGCCTGTTCTACGGGCGGAGCGGCCGTCCGCGCGGACGACGGGGGCGGCCCCGACCTGACGGGTGTCCTCTCCGGGGCCGGCCGCCGCCCTGCTCCGGCCGGTCCTGAGCCCCGGGCCGGCCGCCGCCCTGCTCCGGCCGGTCCTGAACCCCGGGTGGGGCGTCGCCCTCCGGGTGGGCGTCGCCGTCCGGGTGGGGCCAGCCGCGGCTCACGCATCCGCGTGGTTGCTCACGACTCCTCGTGGTGGGCCTGCGTGATGAGGTCCGTGGCGACCTCCAGGGCGGCCAGGCGGGTTTCCTCCGGGTCGCCCTCGACGTGCTGGAGGAACATCATCCCGGCGTGCAGCGTGAACAGGGCGCTGACGCAGCGCACCTGGTCCGTCAGCGGGCCGTCGTCCGTGCGCAGCAGCTCCACCAGGCGGTAGAGCCGCTTCTTCACCGTCTCGCCGATGCTCAGCTCGCGCGTCGTCGCCTGGTTCTCCTGCATGAAGCGGTACAGCGCCGCGCCGGCCGCCATCGCCTCGCTGTAGCGGCGCAGCACCTCGCGCTTGGTCTCCAGCGTGCGCGGCTGCTGCTCCGCCCACTTGATCAGCTCGTCGATGGGACGCGTGACGTCCTCGAAGAGGCTGATGATGATGTCTTCCTTGGTCTTGAAGTGGTAGTACAGCGCCGCCTTCGTGACCTCCAGCCGCTCCGCGATCTCGCGCAGCGACGTCTTCTCGTATCCCTGCTCGACGAAGAGCTCCAGTGCGATGTCCTGGATGCGCTGGCGCGTGTCGCCACGACGGCGCTGCGGACTGCTGCTGGACATGACTCTCCTCGATTACTTACTTGACGCCCGGCAAGTTACGGGTCTACCGTCCCCATTGTAGTGAACTAGCCGGTCGGCAAGTAAGTGCCGTTCCGGCAGGTAGTACCCAGGGGAGTGGACAGGAAATGGTGGAGACAAGCAAGCCCGCGGAGACCTCGCAGGAGGTGAAGCCACGCAGCGTGCGGGTCGTCCTCATGGCACTCATGATCGCAATGTTGCTGGCGATGCTCGACAACATGATCATCGGTACGGCGATGCCCACTATCGTCGGCGAACTCGGCGGCCTGGCGCACCTGTCCTGGGTGGTGACCGCCTACACCCTGGCCACAGCCGCCTCCACCCCCATCTGGGGCAAGATCGGCGACATGTACGGCCGGAAGGGCTCCTTCCTCACCTCGATCGTCATCTTCCTGATCGGCTCCGCCCTCAGCGGCATGGCCCAGGACATGGGCCAGCTCATCGGCTTCCGCGCGATCCAGGGCCTCGGCGCCAGCGGTCTGATGGTCGGTGTCATGGCGATCATCGGCGACCTCATCCCGCCCCGCGAGCGCGGCAAGTACCAGGGCATGATGGCCGGCGTGATGGCTCTCGCCATGATCGGCGGCCCGCTCGTCGGCGGCACCATCACCGACCACATGGGCTGGCGCTGGTCCTTCTACATCAACCTGCCCCTCGGCGCGGTGGCCCTGGCCATGGTGACCGCCGTCCTGCACCTGCCCAAGCACGCGGAGCGGCAGCGCCCGAAGATCGACTACCTCGGTGCGGCCCTGCTCACCGTCGCCATCACCTCCACCGTGCTCGTCACCACGTGGGGCGGCAACGAGTACGCCTGGGGCTCCGCCCAGATCCTCGGCCTCGTCGCCGTCGGCGTGCTGACCACCGCCGCCTTCCTCTACGTGGAGACCAAGGCGGCCGAGCCCGTCATGCCGCTGCACATCTTCCGCAGCCGCAACTTCACCCTCATGTCCCTGATCGGCTTCCTGGTCGGCTTCGCCATGTTCGGCGGCGTGCTCTACCTTCCGCTGTTCCAGCAGTCGGTGCAGGGCGCCTCGGCCACCAACTCGGGCCTGCTGCTCCTGCCCATGCTGCTCTCGATGATGCTCGTCTCGCTGATCGCCGGACGCGTCACCACCAACAGCGGCAAGTACAAGATCTTCCCGATCGTCGGCGGTGCGCTCATGGTCGTCGGGATGTTCCTGCTCGCGACCATGGACACGGGGACCTCCCGCCTCGTGTCCGGCGTCTACATGGCCGTTCTCGGTGCCGGGCTCGGCTTCCTGATGCAGATCACCATGCTGGTCGCGCAGAACAGCGTCGACATGAAGGACATGGGCGTCGCGTCGTCGTCGGCGACCCTCTTCCGTACGCTCGGCGGCTCCTTCGGCGTGGCGCTGATGGGCTCCCTCTTCACCTCCCGGGTCACGGACACCATGTCCGAGCGCCTCGGCCCGGAGGCCGCCGGAGCCGCAGGTTCTGCCCAGTTGGACGCGGCGAGCCTGGCCAAGCTGCCCGAAGCCGTGCGCGAGGCGTACCAGCATGCGGTGGCCGCCGGCACGCACTCCGCGTTCCTGCTTGGCGCGAGCGTCGCCGTACTGGGTTTCCTGGCGGCCTGGTTCGTCAAGGAGGTCCCGCTGCGCGGCGCCGGCCCGGCTCCCGCCGCGGCCCCGGCCGACGGCAAGTCCGCCTCCGCGGCACAAGAGTCCGTCGCGCACTGACCCCGCACATTGAACGATCCCGGCCCCGGCGGACGAACGCGTCCACCGGGGCCGGCCCGTTTTCACCGCGGCCCGCCGGGAAGGAGCTCCGGACGATCGAGGACCGACATCCCATCAGCCCCATCAGCCCCATCAGTCCTGTCAGTCCCATCGGTCCTGTCAGTCCCATTACGGGGAACTTACAGGTGATTTGACTGGAACTCCTCCGAGGCGGCGAACGTCCTGATCCACGGAACGCTCGCACAGCGGATGGGGAGTGGACGGTTCATGGGATTCACGACGCACACGAACAAGAACGGCGTCCGGGCCGGTGCGGCCATCGTCGCGTCGGCCGTCGCCGTGGCGGCGACGGCCTGGGCAGTGGCGACCCTCGTGGAACCGGGCGGTGCCGGCGCCGCCTCCCGCCAGAACGTGTCCCAACCGAACGGAACGGACAACTCCGGCCACGGCCGGGCGGGTGGGCCGGGGCAGCAGTCGCAGGGGATACCCGAGGGCATCGCCCACGCCTCGGAGAGCGGCGGGAACGCCGTCAACATCACCATCGACGACGGCCCCGACCCGCGCTGGACCCCCGAGGTGCTCGACGTACTGCGCGAGCACGACGCCAAGGCGACCTTCTGCATGGTCGGCCCCCGCGCCAAGGCCCACCCCGACCTCGTCAAGAAGGTGGTCGCGGCCGGCCACCGGCTCTGCGACCACACCATGGACCACGACACGGCCATGGACAAGAAGCCCGTCGACTACCAGGAACGGCAGATACTCGACGCCAAGAAGCTCATAGAGGAGGCCGCCGGCAACGGCGCGAAGGTCGAGTACTACCGGGCCCCCGGCGGCGCCTTCACCCCCGACAGCCGGCGCATCGCCGCCGCGAACGGGATGCGTCCGCTCGGCTGGAACGTCGACACCAAGGACTTCGAGAAGCCGGGCACGGCCGCCATCGTCGACGCCGTCAAGCGCGAGACGGGCAACGGCCCGACGGTCCTCTTCCACGACGGCGGCGGCAACCGCGCCCAGACCGTCGAGGCCCTCGACCAGGTGCTGGCCTGGCTCCGGGAACAGGGCCGGCCGACCGGCTTCCCGGTCCGCACCGCCCCCGACACCCCGTGAGTCGCCGCCCGCCCAGCCGCTCCTGAGCCGCCCGGCCACCCGCTCCTGAGGCCCGCCTCCGCTCCTGAGGCCCCGCCCCCGCTCCCGAGGCCCCCCGCTCCTGACACGCCGTCCACCGTGCGAACGGGTGAGGGTCGACGACGCCGACCCGACCGCGTTGTTACCTGGTCCGGCACGGACGCACGTACGCCCGACCAGGAGGTCCTGTGGCCATCGCCCCCGCCAAACTGTCCGACCCCGTGGTCGGCGCCCTCGTCGCCGCCGTCAACGCGCACGACAAGGACGCCTTCCTGAAGCTCCTGACCGCCGACGCGACCATGTCCGACGACGGATCCGACCGCGACCTCCACGAGTGGATCGACCGAGAGATCTTCGACTCCAGCGGCCACATGGACGTCCAGTCCGAGTCCGACGGGGGCCGCACCCTCGTCGTCAACTACCGCAACGACACCTGGGGCGAGATGCGCACCGCCTGGCGCTTCACCATCGCCCCCGGCGGCGGCCGCATCAGCCGCTTCGAAACCGGCCAGGCCTGATTCAGAGCCCCCGCGCCACTTCCAGCACCGCCGCTGTCAGGCGCTCGTTCTCCGGGGCGATCCCGCCCGGGAAGCCGAAGCGGCGGCGCGTGTACCCGTAGGCGATCCCCGTCACCGGGTCGGCGAAGCCCTGCCCGCCCGCCGCGCCACAGTGCCCGAACGCCTGCGGCCCCACCGCGTGCTGCTGCTCGAAGCCCAGCCCGAAGTGGTCGGTCTCACCGGTCAGCACCTCCTGGCCCGCCATCTGCAGCGTTGCGAACTCCGCCGCCGTCTCCGGCTTCAGCAGCGCGGCCCGGGCCCCCACCTGGCTGATCGCCGCGGCGTACAGCCCCGCGACGCCGCGCGCCGAGCCGATGCCGCCCGCCGAGGCCGGGCCGAGCTTCCGCGTCCGGGGGTGGTTGGCGTGGGTCACCAGGTCCATCGGCGGCTCCCGGTGCCAGTTGAAGGCCACCGCCAGCAGCTCCGGCACCGGCCCGGCTGCCGCCTGCGCCGCGGCCTGCTCGGGCGTCGGGATCATCTCCAGGACCGGCTTCCAGCGGCCCTCCTCCGAGGCCGGGAGCCCCATGTAGAGGTCCAGCCCGTACGGGGCGCGCACGCGCTCCTCGTACACCTCCTGGATCGACCTGCCCGTCGCGCGCCGCACCACCTCGCCGGTCAGGGCGCCGATCACGAAGGCGTGGTAGGCGTACGCCGTCCCCGGCTCCCAGTACGGCTTCTGCCCGGCCAGCCGGGCGGCGATCAGCGCGTCGTCCGCGATCTCGTCGTAGTCGAAGCCGCCGTCCACACCGAGCAGCCCCGCCTGGTGGCTGATCAGCTGCCGCAGCGTCAGCCGCTCCTTGCCGTGCCCGGTGAACTCCGGCCAGTACGACGACACCGGCCGGTCCAACTCCAGCGTGCCGTCCTGCACGAGCAGCGCCACCACCAGGTGCGCGGCACCCTTGGTGATCGAGAAGACCCCGCTCAGCGTGTCCGCGTCGGTGTCCTCGCCGGCCCACAGGTCGACGACGCGCCGGCCCCGGTGGTGGACGGCGAGCTGGGCCTCGGGCGAATGCGGTTCCGCCGCCGCGAACGCCTCGAACTCCTCCCGTACCCGCTCCCACCCGGCCGCCACCGTGCCGTTCACACCGTTCCCGCCCATTGCGTCCCCCTCGCATCGGATCGTCGTTCCGCAGGCTCGGAACCGAAGTGGATCACCGGATATTCCGGTGATCGGCGACTCCCTTACGGGTGAAAGGCCCCGCCGCGTCGTTCCGGCCCGCGCCGGGGCGCCGTTGGTCCCGACATGAAGCGCACCCGCACCGCCGCTCTCGCCCTCGCCACGGCCGCCGCGGCCCTCGCCCCCGTCCTCGTCCAGCAGGCCACCGCCGCGGAGGGCGCCTACCTCCAGGACCCGGCGGGCGGCGAGAAGAGCATGAAGTCGATGTGGACCAAGGACGAAAGGCACAAGGTGGAGGGGCAGTTCCGCTTCCACCCGGGGGTCCAGTACAAGACGGTCACCCGCCCCGGCCCCGCGGCCGCGCCGGACTACGAGCGGAAGGCCGGCGACCCCTCGACGCTCGCGTGGCAGCCCTCGTACGAGTTCGCCTGGTCGGTGTCGGACTCGACCGTGGTGAAGAAGGCGGTGACGGTCAAGGAGGGCGAGCACCCGATCGTCGTGCACGCCGTACTGCGCCGCGCGGACCGGTCCACGGTGGCGGAAGTGCGCAGGGAGCTGGCGGGGAAGCCGGCGACGGGACGCGAGAAGGTCGCGGGCGACAGGCGGATCGCCTGCGACACCGGTGAGTACACGGTGGAGTGGTCGGTGACGCGCTCGGGCTACGGGACGCTCAAGGGCTCCCTGCGCTGGAACTCCAGCTGCGAGCAGTACCGGACGGCCTTCTCCCAGAACCACGGGAAGCAGCGCTGACGCTCCCGTCGGGGACCGGCCGCCCCGCGCACCTCGTGAGTGCTCGGCGGGCGGCTGGGCCGCGGCCTTGGATCAAGTGCCGTAGTGGCCATGGTGCCGCACGGGGTGGTCTGCGGCCCGGGTCGAAGGTCCCGTGTCGTGCGGAACTTCGGTGCTCTCGGTGCGCTCAGTGCTTCTTGGAGGCCTGGGCGGCCTGCGCGGCGATGTCCTCCAGGACGCCCTTGGGGTCGCCGGTCGGTTCCACGGCGCGTCCGATGTTGCGCTTGATGGTGTCGCTGACCGTCACCCAGGACGGGTCGTTGACCGGGTAGAGCTGGGCGCCGCGCAGCGCGTTCAGGAACTGCTGGTCGTTCTTGTCGAGTCCGCCGCCGGCCGGCGTGCGCGAGGCGGACACGGTTGACGGCAGCAGGTGGTAGCGGTTGGCGAAGTCCGACAGGTTCCGGTCCTGGTAGACGAAGTCCAGGAACTTCCCGATCTCCGCGCGCTTGCCGTTCTGCTTGAAGGCCATCATCCAGTCGGCCACGCCGACGGCCGGCGGGATCTCCCCGGTGCCGAGGTCGTCCGAGACGGGCATGGCGGTGGTGACGACGCTGATGCCCTTGGCGCGTGCCTCGTGGGCGAGCGAGGGGTAGCCGTTGAGCATGCCGACCTCGCCGCGCGTGAACGCGGCGAAGGCGTCGGCCCGGTTCAGCTGGGACGGCGCCGTCGGGCCCGTGTACCCGGTCGCGACCATGTTGCTCTTGACCCACTCCCAGGTCTTGATGTTCTGGTCGGAGGCCAAGCTGTAGTTGCCGCTGCTGTCGGCGTAGCCGCCGCCGTTGCTCAGCTCCCAGATCATCGCCTCGGCATGCGCCTCCTCGGGCCCCAGCGGCAGGGCGTACGGGTACTTCACGCCCTTGTCCTTCAGCGCCTTGGCGGCGGCCTTCAGGTCGGACCAGGTCTTCGGGGCCTCTTTGATGCCGGCCTTGCCGAACAGCGCCTCGTTGTAGAAGAGGAGGCGGCTGCTCGCCACGAAGGGCAGGCCGTAGAGGGTGCTGCCCACCGAACCGGCATCGGCCAGCGGCTGCAGGAAATTCGCCTCGGCGGTGACCGAGAGGAGTTCGTCCGCGGGATAGAGCTCGCCCCGGGCGGCGAAGTCAGAGTAAGAGCCCATGAGCGCCATGTCCGGCGCCTTGCCGGCCTTGACCATACGGGAGACCTCGCGGTCGATGTCGGCCCACGGCAGGAGTGTGACCTCGACCTTGATTCCCGGGTTCTCCTTGGTGAAATCAGTCGTCACCTTGTCCCAGAAGGGCTTGGAACTGGTGGCGGGGCTGTCGCCGTATTCGGCGGCGACGAGCTGCAGCGTACCGCCGTCACCTGCGTCGTCCCCTGAAGCGCCGCATCCGGCCAGCGGTATCAGCAGACCGAGCACGGCCGCGGTGGCGGTCGTGCCGAAAATTCTCCGTCGCACGGGTCTATTCCCCTGAATTTCTTTTGTGTCCCGTTGTTACTTATGGGTTGCTCCGGGCCGGCTGATCCCTCGATGGCCCGTTGGCCGGAATTCTCTCCTGTCGGAGGGTGGTTGATTCCATTGGGTCCGCACTTGTGTTCATTGCTCCAATCGGCGCTTTTCCGAGTGGTGTTTTCCGATATGTGATCGACCATGCGGACGCGCGTAGACATGCCGAAAAGCCCGTTTCCGGTCGGGAAACGGGCTCAGGGGGCGGCGACGGCGCGACGGCCGGTCAGTCGGCGAATTCGCCCGCGTACGGGTCGGGCTCGCCCGTCTCCGGGTTGCGGCCCTCCTGCCAGCGGCGCTGCGCCTTGCGCCAGTGCACGAAGCTCAGGTGGCCGCCGTCCCAGAAGGTGATGCTGACGGGGCTCACGTCGAACTCGTCGGAGCAGAGCCGGTAGAGGAACTCGGCCATGCCGTACGGGTACACGGCGAAGGAGTCGGCGGTGTGCCGGCCGCACACCAGGACCGGCCAGCGGTCCGGATCGGGGTCGGAGGTCAGCCAGCACAGGATGTCCGAGCCGCCGGTGACACCCCAGGCGATGATCGACTCCGGATCCGCGTCGAAGGCCGAACGGCCGCCCTCCGCCTCCCACGCCTGCCGGGCGTTGTCCGTCTCCTCGGCCATCTCGGCCGGGTCCCACTGGAGTCCGGGCTTGGGCAGCGGCAGCAGGACGCTGGCCTCGCCGTTGATGGAGCCGGCGCCGAAACGGCCCATGAACGCGATGAAGTCCGCCGGGAACCGGGTCCCCCAGGCCGCCTCGGCCGCGGGCCAGTCGACGTCCTCGTCGGCGCCGTGCGTCGCCGGCATGATCTGCTCCAGCGCCTTGATCCGCGCGTTCTCCGTCATGCCGCTCCCCTGTTGCCCCAGCTCAACCGCCCCAACCTACTGCCGCCGGGGGCCAACCCCTAAGGGGTGTCCACTTCCAGCGTGGTCCCGGCCCTCAGCCCCCAGCCGGCCATGGCGCCGGCCGCCGCCTCCAGGACGTGCCGGGCGCGCGGCCGGGGCAGTCCGATCCGGCCGGGCGCCATGGTGACCACGTCGAGCACGCGCAGACTCCGGTCCAGGTACGCCACGTCGATCGCGAACCGCATCCGGAAGGTGTGCACGCTCGCCGCAGGGGTGAGCAGCATCGCCCCCTCGATCCCGTCCCGGCCGAGCAGGCCGCGCGTCCTCGCCCGGTAGGAGGCGGCGACCTCCAGCGGGATCCGCGTGGGGTCCGTGCCGACCCGCAACGCGGCGGGCCCGTCATGCCAGTGCGCCATGGCGGCCACCCTAGGGGACCGCTACCTTCGCCGGATGGGTGTGGTCGTGATCGTTCTCGCCGCCGCGTACGGCGTGGCCGCCGGGCTGCTGCTGCCGCGCGCGGCCTACCGCTTGTCGGTGGAACCAGGTGACCCCTGGCGGGGGCACTGCCCGCAGGGGCACCGGCTGCGCGGCTGGCTCGGCCCGGCCCGCTGCCGCACGGCCGGGGCGGAGCGGGCCGGCCGGGGGACGACGTACAGTCCGGCGCACGTCTACGGGCGGAGGGCCGTGCTCCCGGCCGCCCTCACCGGAGGGGTCTGCGCCCTGATCGCGGCGGCCGTCGGGGCGCGGCCCGAAGCGGCGGCGTACGCGGCCCTGGCCCCGCTCCTGGTCCTGCTCGCACTCGTCGACCGGGCCGTGCACCGCCTGCCCGACGTCCTGACCCTGCCGCTCGCCGCCGCAGCGGCCGCCCTGCTCGGGATCGCCGCCCTGCTGCCCGGCTCGGCCGGCTCCTGGCGGTTCGCCCTGCTGGGCGGAGGCGCGCTGGGAGCCG
Organism: Streptomyces sp. NPDC023541; assembly: GCF_055559995.1. NCBI lineage: Bacteria > Bacillati > Actinomycetota > Actinomycetes > Kitasatosporales > Streptomycetaceae > Streptomyces > Streptomyces sp. NPDC023541. The sequence goes on along the minus strand of NZ_JBVHJO010000005.1, from coordinate 58,857 downwards.
CGTACCTGCTGCTCCATCTGATCAACCCGGCCGGCATGGGCTTCGGGGACGTCAAGCTCGCGCTCTCGCTGGGGGTCGCTCTTGGGTGGTACGGGTGGGGGGTATGGGCCGCGGGCGCCTTCCTCGGGCTCCTCTACGGCTCCCTGTACGGCCTGACCCTGCTCCTGCGCGGCTCCGCGACCCGTGAGCAGGGCTTCGCCTTCGGCCCCTTCATGGCGGCCGGAGCACTCACCGGAGTGCTGCTGGGTGGTTTCGGAGCGTAATCATCTCGCGCCGATGCACGCACCATGCTTTACGAAGGGTTATGGTGGAACCCCCCCCTCGGGCCGGTCCGTATCCCCCCCACGGACCGGCCCGTTTTTCGTTCACCCGTCTCCCGTACGGGTGTTGGGGCAAAGATGCAGGTCAGCCGCGCTGGGCCCAGATGTTCGTCCCGGGCGTGGACACGGCGAAGGAGTCGATCTCCTTCAGCTCCGCCTCGGAGAGCGGCGCGCCGGCCAGGGCGGCCACGTTCTGCTCCAACTGCCGGACGCTCGAAGCGCCGATCAGGGCCGAGGTCATCCGCTCGTCGCGCAGCACCCACGTGAGTGCCAGCTGGGCCAGGGACTGGCCGCGGCGGGACGCGATCTCGTTCAGCCCGGCCAGCCGGCGCAGCACGTCGGCCGAGAGCAGGTCGGGGTTGAGCGACTTGCCCTGGGCGGCCCGCGAGTCGGCCGGGATCCCCTTGAGGTACTTGTCGGTCAGCAGGCCCTGCGCGAGCGGCGCGAAGGAAATGCACCCCATGCCGGCGTCCTCCAGGGCGTCCAGCAGGCCGTCCTCCTCCGTCCAGCGGTTGATCATGGAGTAGGAGGGCTGGTGGATGAGCGGGCGCACGCCCATTCCGCGCAGGATCCGCACGGCCTCGGCCGTCTGCTCGGCCGTGTAGGAGGAGACGCCGACGTAGAGCGCCTTGCCCTGCTGGACCGCGGACGCGAGGGCGCCCATGGTCTCCTCCAGCGGGGTCTGCGGGTCGAAGCGGTGCGAGTAGAAGATGTCGACGTAGTCCACGCCCATCCGCTTCAGCGAGGCGTCGAGCGAGCTGAGCAGGTACTTGCGGCTGCCCCACTCGCCGTACGGCCCGGGGTGCATCAGGTAGCCGGCCTTGGTCGACAGGATCAGCTCGTCGCGGTAGGAGGCGAAGTCCTGCGAAAAGATCTTGCCGAAGTTCAGCTCGGCCGAGCCGGGCGGCGGCCCGTAGTTGTTCGCGAGGTCGAAGTGGGTGACCCCGAGGTCGAAGGCCCGGCGCAGGATCGCCCGCTGGGACTCCAGCGACCGGTCGTCACCGAAGTTGTGCCAGAGGCCCAGGGAGATGGCGGGGAGCTTGAGGCCGCTGTGGCCGGTGCGCCGGTACTCCATGGAGTCGTAGCGCGAGGGCTCTGCCCGATAGGGATTGGTATCAGTCACGTTGTCCTCCCTATCACGGAGTTGTGACAGACCGAGTTGGGTACCCGATCCCGGCGCGCAGTAATGTGGCGGCCTCGGGGGAGGGACCGCATTTCGCACGGGGGCAAGGCACGGAGGGGCTGGAAGATCGTGAAGCTGCGCGACCTGGTGTACAGGCTTTATGCACGCCGGGTGGAAGGCCGCCTCGACCACGACGCGGCGCCCAAGCACATCGGCGTCATCCTGGACGGGAACCGTCGCTGGGCGAAGGCGTCCGGAGGTACGACGGAGCAGGGCCACCAGGCCGGAGCCGACAAGATCTCCGAGATGCTCGGCTGGTGCACCGAGACGGACGTCGAGGTCGTCACCCTGTGGATGCTCTCCACGGACAACCTGGACCGGCCGGAGGTCGAGCTCCGCCCCCTGCTCAACATCATCGAGAACACCGTGCGGGGCCTCGCCGCGGACGGCCGCTGGCGCGTCCACCACGTCGGCAACCTGGACATCCTGCCCGCCGGGACCCAGCGCGTCCTCAAGGAGGCCGAGCAGGCGACCCACGACGTCGACGGGATACTCGTCAACGTCGCCGTCGGCTACGGCGGCCGCCAGGAGATCGCCGACGCGGTGCGCTCGCTGCTGCTGGAGCACGCGCAGAAGGGCACCTCCTTCGAGGAGCTCGCCGAGATCCTCGACATCGACCACATCGCCGAGCACCTCTACACCCGCGGCCAGCCCGACCCGGACCTCGTGATCCGCACCAGCGGCGAACAGCGGCTGTCCGGATTCATGCTGTGGCAGAGCGCGCACTCCGAGTACTACTTCTGCGAGGTGTTCTGGCCGGCCTTCCGCAAGGTCGACTTCCTGCGTGCCCTGCGCGACTACGCCGCCCGCCACCGGCGCTACGGCACCTGATGCCTCGTAGGGGGTGCCGGCCGATCAGGCCGGACACCCCCTGGAGGGTTCCGGCCGTCGGGGAGCCCCCTCAGCCCCGCCGCCCCCTCCCCTCGAAGCCTTCACCAGGCATTCACCGAGCGTCCGTCATATGCCATGGCATGTCCTGGCCTGTTCGGGGAATATCCCTTTCAGGTCGATGCCCGATCCACGGGTGTCGAGTCTCAGCGGACGGCATGGGGCCGTCCGCCCGGGAGGCCCTTTGCACCAGGACGCACGTGCGGTTCGCACGGACGCAGTGGAGGGCCGGGAATCGGCCCTGGCATGGGTGCCGATGACCGGTCCGGTCTTCATGGCCCGACCTCTTCCGAGGGGGTACGTCCTTCCGTGGTGACCAGCACTAAGCGCCGCCTGTCAGACAGGCGGACCTACGTCCTCGACACCAGCGTCCTGCTGGCAGACCCCAATGCGATCTCCCGCTTCGACGAGCACGAGGTCGTGCTCCCGATCGTGGTGATCACCGAGCTGGAGGCAAAGAGGCACCATCCCGAACTCGGCTACTTCGCGCGTCAGGCCCTGCGCCTGCTCGACGACTTCCGGGTTCGCAACGGTCGCCTGGACGCCCCCATCCCGCTGGGCGATCTGGGCGGCACGCTGCGCGTCGAGCTCAACCACTCCGACCCGGGCGTCCTGCCCGCCGGCTTCCGCCTGGGGGACAACGACTCTCGGATCCTCGCCGTCGCCCGCAACCTCCAGGCCGAGGGCTACGACGTCACGGTCGTCTCGAAGGATCTCCCGCTGCGCATCAAGGCCTCCTCCGTGGGGCTGATCGCGGAGGAGTACCGGGCGGAACTCGCCATCACCGACGGCGGCTGGACCGGCATGACCGAGATCGGCCTCTCCGGGGAGCAGGTCGACCTCCTCTACTCGGAGGAGCGGCTCTACGTCCCGGAGGCCGCGGAACTGCCCGTGCACACCGGACTGGTCCTGCAGTCCGAGCGCGGCAAGGCCCTGGGCCGGGTCACCGCTGACGGCAACGTCAAGCTCGTACGGGGCGACCGCGACGCCTTCGGGCTGCACGGGCGCAGCGCCGAGCAGCGCATCGCGCTGGACCTCCTGCTCGACCCCGAGATCGGGATCATCTCGATGGGCGGCCGGGCCGGCACCGGCAAGTCCGCGCTGGCGCTCTGCGCCGGCCTGGAGGCGGTGCTGGAGCGCAGGCAGCACCAGAAGGTGATGGTCTTCCGGCCGCTGTACGCGGTGGGCGGCCAGGACCTCGGCTACCTGCCCGGAGACGCCTCCGAGAAGATGAGCCCCTGGGCGCAGGCGGTCTTCGACACGCTCTCGTCGGTCGCCGGACGCGAGGTCATCGAGGAGGTGCTGAACCGCGGGATGCTGGAGGTCCTGCCGCTCACGCACATCCGCGGTCGCTCGCTCCACGACGCCTTCGTGATCGTGGACGAGGCGCAGTCGCTGGAGCGGAACGTCCTGTTGACCGTTCTGTCCCGGATCGGGGCCAATTCGCGGGTCGTTCTGACCCACGACGTCGCCCAGCGGGACAACCTGCGGGTCGGCCGGTACGACGGAGTGGTCGCCGTGGTCGAGAAGCTGAAGGGGCATCCGCTCTTCGCGCACGTCACGCTGACGCGATCCGAGCGCTCCCCGATCGCCGCTCTGGTCACCGAGATGCTGGAGACCCTCTGACCCGGGTGAGCCCGCGACCCCGCCCCCCGGGGCGGTCGAACCGGTCAAAAGCCCCATAGCGGGAAGGTGAGTTGGCGCCGCCCGGCAAAGGCCCGAGAGCCTAGCCGGGCGGCGCCGTGCTGCACAGCCCTTTGGGGAAATCGACGGCGACGTGCCAGGTGTGACCTTTCCCACGCAACGGAGAATTGCCTTGCGGTGTGAGGTCCGGCAGAGTCTGGTTTCCGTCAGGCCCCGCATACGGCACACCTGTATCTCCCGTGAGGTACGCGCAGCACCACAACTCCACAGCCGATGGCCGTATGCCGCCCGGAGCTACACGCGGCAGCCCCCGCAGGGGAGTTGCCCACGGGCCCGCGCCTCCAGTGACCGTAGAACCACGGAGGCCAGAGTCGAGGGCACTTTTGCGCCCGCGCGGTCACTGCGGACGCTGCTGGAAGGACACCGTGTGAGCCGGATCTCGGTCCGGGGGTTCGCAGTGGCTTCGGCCACCGCGGTCACCACCGTCGGCGCAGTCGTGGGCGTTGCCACCGGCGACCCCACGAACGATCTCGAGACGACCGCGTCCGGGGCGACCCTCCTCGCAGACATCCCCGTCGGCGACCAGGCGCAGGTCCAGGGCGCCCTGACGCAGCAGGCCGACACCATCGCGCACGCCGCCGACACGGACGCCAAGCGCTCGGCAGAGGAGGCCGCCCGCCTCCAGGCCGCCGAGGACGCCAAGTCCAAGAAGGCCGAGGCGCAGAAGGCCGCCGACGAGAAGGCGAAGAGGGAACGCGAGGCGAAGGAAGTCGCCAGCCGTTCCGCCGCCCGCGACGCCGGTGACTTCGCCGTCCAGAGCTCCTACACGGTCGCTCAGGTCAAGGCCATCGCCCAGCAGATGGTCCCGGCCGGCCAGTTCCAGTGCTTCTCGAACATCATCAACCAGGAATCCACCTGGAACTACCTGGCCGTGAACAAGTCCTCCGGGGCTTACGGCCTGGTCCAGGCGCTCCCCGGTTCGAAGATGGCCTCGGCCGGCGCCGACTGGCGTACCAACCCCGCCACGCAGATCAAGTGGGGCCTGAACTACATGGAAGACCGCTACGGCGGCCCCTGCGCCGCGTGGAGCTTCCACCAGGCCAACGGCTGGTACTGACGGCCGCCGCCGCACCGCGGCGCCACAGCTCGTCCCGGGTAGCCCCGCACCGTCGTACGGTGCGGGGCTACCCGCGTGTACGGTCATCGGGGTGTGCCCGTAGACCGGGGGGCGGGGGAAGGAAGCTGACATGGCGAAGAGGGAAGGCTGGCTCGGCCGGCTGGGCAACAGGCTGAACGCGATGGAGGCGCGGCTCAACGAGCGGCGCGCCGAAGTCGAGGCCGAGACCGGCGGCGACCTGCCCGGGCGGTCCCGGCCGGCCCAGGCGGCGCAGGCGGCTCCGGCGGCCGCTGAGCGGGCCGACGCACCGGCGGAGGGGAGCGGGGCCACGACGGCCGCTCCCGCGCGCTACGAGCGCCCCGAGCGGCCCGATCCGGCGAGCGTGGTCCCGTGGGGGATGCGTGTCGCCGCCGAGGCCAGCTGGCGGCTGCTGCTGCTCGCCGGGATGCTCTGGGTGCTGATGAAGGTGATCAGTGAAGTCCGCCTGGTCGTCCTCGCCTTCGCGGCCGCCATGCTCGTCACCGCGATGCTCCAGCCCTTCGTCGTCCGCCTGCGCAGACTGGGCCTGCCGCGTGGTCTGGCCACGGCCGTCACGGCGGTCCTCGGCTTCGTCGTCATCGGGCTCGTCGGCTGGTTCGTGGTCTGGCAGGTCATGGAGAACCTCGACGACCTCTCCGACCGGGTCCGCGACGGCATCAACGAGCTCAAACTCTGGGCACTGGACAGTCCGTTCCATGTGACCGAGAAGCAGATCAACGACATCGCGAAGAACCTCAGCGAGACCATCGGCACCAACACCGAGCAGATCACCTCCGCCGGGCTCCAGGGCGTGACGGTCCTCGTCGAAATCCTCACGGGCATGCTGCTCGCGATGTTCTCGACGCTGTTCCTGCTCTACGACGGCAAGCGCATCTGGAACTGGGCGCTGGGCCTGGTCCCGGCCGCCGCCCGCGCCGGAGTCGCCGGCGCCGGTCCGCGCGCCTGGCGCACGCTGACCGCGTACGTCCGCGGCACGGTCATCGTCGCCCTCATCGACGCCATCTTCATCGGCCTGGGGCTGTACTTCCTGGACGTTCCGATGGCGGTGCCCCTGGCCGTGTTCATCTTCCTCTTCGCCTTCATCCCGCTGGTCGGCGCGGTGATCTCGGGCGCCCTCGCCGTGGTCGTGGCGCTCGTGACCCAGGGCGTGTTCACCGCCCTGATGGCGCTGCTGGTGGTCCTGGCGGTGCAGCAGATCGAAGGGCACGTGCTCCAGCCCTTCATCCTCGGCCGGGCGGTACGGGTACACCCGCTCGCGGTGGTTCTCGCGGTGGCCGCCGGCGGGATGGTCGCGGGCATCGGAGGGGCGGTGGTCGCCGTTCCGCTGGTGGCCGTCACCAACACGGTGGTGGGCTACCTGAGGGCGTACTCGCGGGACCAGCACCATCTCGGGACCGGGATGGTCGGCCCCGCGCCGCACGGCGCGACGGCCCTGGGCCTGGGGCCCGTCGACGAGGAGCGCCCCAGGCCCTGACCAGGCCGGGGCGAGAACGGGCGGGCGCCGCCGGTGGCGCCCGCAGCGGTACGACAGGGGGGACAGGCATGATCACCGATCCGGAGCTCGACGGCGCGTGGGAGGCCGAGCACGCGGGGGAGCGGGCGGAGGAACTCGCGCCGCGCAGACGGGCGGAGGGCGCCGCGGGGGCGCGCCGGCCGTGGCTGTGGGCGCTGGGCGGGGCCGTGGCCGCCTCGGCGGTATGGGCGGGCGGCCTGTACGCCTTCGGGGAGAAGCTCGCCGCGCCGGAGATCTCGTACCGGGCGACGGAGAACCTGTGCGAGGACTTCCGGGCCCAGGCGCTGGGCAGGATCGCGGGAGACCTGCACCGGTACCGGCCGATGAACCAGCAGAACGACCACCCGGCCGTGCGCGGGGCGATATGCGTGCTGCAGAACGGTGAGTCGGTGTCGACCCTCACCGTGCGGGCGCAGGTCGACCTGCACAAGAAGACCGACCCCGGAGCCGAGTTCGACGTACCGTCGCTCTGGCTCGCCGCCGATATCGGCGCGGGGCGTACGGAGGCGGTTGAGGGACTCGGTGAGCGCGCCGTCGTCCTCGTGAGCCCCGGCGACGCGACCGTACAGCTCAGAGTTCTGGACGGCGGTGCGGTGTTCACGATCGAGGCCTACGGCAGCGGCCGTGCGCAGAACGCCCCGGCCGACACCGCCGCGCTCCATGCGGCGATGGCCGAGGACGCCCGCGCGCTGATGGCTGCGCCGAAGAAGTAGGGGGCGGCGTGATGATCAGCGAACCCGAGCTCGACGGGGCGTGGGAGTCGGCGCGTCCGGCGGAGCTCGCACAGGACGAGGCCGTGCGCCCGCGGAGGCCGTTGCGGCCGTGGTGGGGGATCGCCGCCGCGGTCGCGGCCACCTCCGCGCTGTGGGCGGGCGGGCTGTACGCCTTCGGGGACCGGCTCGCGGAGCCGGAGGTCCGCTACGCGGTCACGGACGACCTGTGCGGGCGGTTCAAGGCGCCGGCCCTCGCGGCGGCGCTGGGCGCGTTCACGGACTCCACCCCGCGGAAGGCCGGCCGTCAGCCGGCCTTGGACTGGGCGTCGTGCAGCCGCAGCGGTGACAGCAAGGACGGGTCGGGCAGGTTCATGGTGGTGGCCATGGTCGAACTGCACAAGAAGTCCGATCCGGCGCCCGAGTTCGCCCTGGGCTCGCAGTCCGACCGGATGTTCGACAGTGACCTCCGGTGGGAGGAGGTGCCCGGGCTGGGTGAGCAGGCTCTGGTCGGGTCGTCCGATGGCAGCAGCGATCTTCGGCTGCGCGTCCGTGACGGAGGGGCGGTGTTCACCTTCCTGGCGATGTTCTTCAACCGGACGGAGGGCGAACCCGGCCTCCCGGTGAAGGAAGCGGCGCCGCCCGACCAGGACGCCCTCACGGCGGCGGCGGTCGAGGACGCGCGGGCGCTGATGGCCGCCCTGCGCAAGGACTGACCACTGACGGCTGGCAACGCCAGGGCCCCCGCGGCCGTTTCCGGTCGCGGGCGCCCTGGCCGTCGTACGGGGTGCTGCTACTCGCCGGCGAGGGCGGCCTCGGCGTCGAGGGTGACCGCGACGGCCTGGATCACCGAGGCGATCTTGAAGGCCTCCTGGATCGTCTCGCGGTCGACGCCCGCCTTGCGCAGGACCTGCTCGTGCGAATCCAGGCACTGGCCGCAGCCGTTGATCGCGGAGACGGCGAGTGACCACAGCTCGAAGTCGATCTTCTCCACGCCCGGGTTGCCGATGACGTTCATCCGCAGGCCCGCGCGCAGCGTGCCGTACTCCGGGTCGGAGAGCAGGTGCCGCGTGCGGTAGAAGACGTTGTTCATCGCCATGACCGCGGCGGCGGACTTGGCGGCGGTGTACGCCTCCGGCGAGAGGTTCGCCTTCGCCTCGGGCTCCAGCTCACGCAGGACGCGCGGGGAGCGGGCGGCGATCGCGCAGGACAGGACGGTGCCCCACAGCTGCTGCTGCGGGAGGTCGCTGTTGCCTATGACCGAACCGAGGTTCAGCTTCAGGTCCTTGGCGAAGTCCGGGACGGACGCCTTCAGGGAGTCGAGGGACATCCGTCACTCACCGGCCAGCAGCGCGCCGGCGTCGATCGTGGCGTCGCCCTTGTTCCAGTTGCAGGGGCACAGCTCGTCGGTCTGCAGGGCGTCGAGGACCCGCAGGACCTCCTTGGGGTTACGGCCCACGGAACCGGCGGTCACCATCGAGAACTGGATCTCGTTGTTCGGGTCGACGACGAAGACGGCGCGCATCGGCAGGCCGTCCTCACCGAGGATGCCCAGCTCGGCGGAGAGCTCGCGCTTGATGTCCGACATCATCGGGAAGGGCAGGTCACGCAGGTCGGCGTGGTCCTTGCGCCAGGCGTGGTGCACGTACTCGGAGTCGAGGGAGAAGCCGAGCACCTGCGCGTCGCGGTCGGCGAACTCGTCGTTCAGCTTGCCGAAGGCGGCGATCTCCGTCGGGCACACGAAGGTGAAGTCCAGAGGCCAGGCGAAGATGACCTTCCACTTGCCCTCGTAGGTCTTGTGGTCGATCTGCGCGAACTCGGCACCGGCCTCGAGCGAGACGCAGGCGGTCAGGTCGAAGGCGGGGAACTTGTCACCAACAGTGAGCACGCGCTCTCCTTGTTTCAATGGAAACAGACCCCTTTTGGGGGCTTTCCGATGGGGTTGGACGTGTCTCACATGCTGGCACAACCTGCATTGATTATGGAAATAGCTAGTCTTGATGCGGGTGATCGGAGGTACCTATCAGTGGCTGTCGGTAATAGGGGAGCGAAGCAACCGACCCTGGCTCAGCTGCGCGCCTTCACGGCCGTCGCCGAGCACCTGCACTTCCGCGACGCGGCCGCGGCCATCGGCATGAGCCAGCCGGCGCTCTCCGGCGCGGTGTCCGCGCTGGAGGAGGCCCTCGGCGTGCAGCTGCTGGAACGCACCACCCGCAAGGTGCTCCTCTCCCCGGCGGGCGAGCGGATCGCCGCCCGGGCGCAGGTGGTGCTCGACGCCGTCGGCGGACTGCTGGAGGAGGCCGAGGCGGTACGGGCGCCCTTCACCGGGATACTGCGGCTCGGGGTGATCCCCACCGTGGCGCCGTACCTGCTCCCGACCGTGCTCGGGCTGTTCCACCGCCGCTACCCCCGGATGGACCTCCAGGTGCACGAGGAGCAGACCGGCTCGCTGCTGGAGGGGCTGGCCGCCGGGCGCCTGGACCTGCTCCTGCTGGCGGTGCCGCTCGGGGTCCCCGGCGTCACCGAACTGCCGCTCTTCGACGAGGACTTCGTCCTCCTCGCCCCTCGCGAGCACGCGCTGGCCGGACGCCGGGACATCCCCCTCGACGAACTGCGCGACCTGCAGCTGCTGTTGCTGGACGAGGGGCACTGCCTGCGGGACCAGGCCCTCGACATCTGCCGGGAGGCCGGGCGGACCACCGGGGCGGACGTCACGACGACCGCCGCCGGGCTGTCCACGCTCGTGCAGCTCGTCGCCGGCGGCCTCGGGGTGACCCTGCTGCCGCGCACCGCCCTGCGGCTGGAGACGGCCCGCAACGAGTACCTGTCCACCGGCTGCTTCGCCGAGCCCGCCCCCTCACGGCGGATCGCCCTGGCCATGCGCACGGGGACCGCCCGCCAGGAGGAGTTCGAGGCGATCGCCGCCGCCCTGCGCGAAGCCGTACGCCCGCTCCCCGTCTGGCCCACCGACTAGGAGGCGGCTTGTAGGTCGGGCCGGATCAGGAGGCGGGCGTACGGGGGCGGGCGGGCACAGGGGTCACTCCGTGCGCAGGCCGTCCGGGCGCATCAGCCGCAGCAGCGGCGGCAGGCTGAGCAGGGTCACGGCCGCGACGACGCCCGCGCCGACCCCGGTCATCCCGAGGACCGACGGCCAGTCGATCCGGACCGGCAGGGCGGCCATCCCCATCAGGACGGCGCCCAGCGCGGTGCCCACCGCGGCCGCCAGCACCAGGCCCAGGACGATCGGCACGGCCGTCTGCCACAGCACCGACAGGCTCAGCGTGGAGCGCTTGGTGCCGAAGGCGACCAGGCAGGACAGCAGCCGCCGGCGCTCGCGCAGTTGCTCCAGCTGTGAGACGAACAGGCTGGCGCCGATCAGGACCAGCACGGCTGCGGCGCCGAAGAACAGCCCCGTGCGGATCGATGAGAAGCCGGCGGCCTGCTCGGAGTGGCGCAGCGTCAGCGCCACGACGAGCGGGTCCGCCTTGAAGACGGCGTTGCGCGCCCGGTCCAGGGCGTCGGGACCGGAATCGTCGACCTGGACGAAGATCCGCGCGTCGGGGAAGTCGCCCAGCTCCTTCGGCGCGGCCGACGCAGTCACCAGCAGGCCGTCGCGCACGGACCCGGAGGGGTCCTCCCGGGCGGGGACCTTACGGGTGCCCGCCGGGACCTGCCACTTCACCGGCCCGGGCCGGTCGGCCGGATCGGACTCGTACCGCCGGACGTTGCCGACGAACAGCTCGTCGCCGGGCTTCGCCGTGCCCCCGTAGGTCCCCGTGGAGGAGGGTCCGGTCAGGACGAAGGCGTCGCCCTCCTCGCAGGAGTCGAGCGTGGCGACCTCCCGGAGCGCGTCGCAGGTGCCGACGGTCACCTGGACCGTGTCCTCCTCCGCGGGCATCCGGTGCGCGGCCTGCGTGGAGGTCAGCGGGACCGCGCGGGTGACGCCCGGTACGGCGGCGATCCGATGCGCGAGGTCGTCGATCGGGGCGTCCGACTCGCGGTTGGCCATGACGGCGACGGCGGCCCGGGAGGGGTCCTGGCCGGTCGACTCGGTGTAGTCCCCTTCGATGCCCGCGAAGAGCATCTGGAGGGCGATGGCGCCCGCGACGGCCACGGCGATGCCGTTGACCAGGCGGGCGGCGCCGCCGCTGTCGACCTGGAGCCGGCGCACGGCCAGTTGCCAGGAGACCGGGCCGCCGGACATCTTCCCCACGAAGCGCTCCAGCAGCCAGGGGAGCAGCACGGTGATCCCGACCAGCAGCAGCACCACGCCGCCGCTGACCTGCCACTGGTTGAACCTGCCCTGGTCGTTGCCGCGGCCGTCCATGGGCAGGAGCAGGCCGAGCCCGACCAGTGGCAGCAGCAGCCGCCACCAGATGCGGCGGCGGGACGGCTTGGCCGTGCGGACGACGCCCAGCGGCTCGATGACCACACCGCGCAGCGCGAACAGGGTCACGGCCACGGCCGCCGCGGGCACCGCGAGGGCGACCAGTACCGCCAGCCAGGGCGCCGGGTCGAGGTCGGCGGGGAAGACGCTGCGCTGCCGCAGGCTGACGCTGCCGACCAGTGAGCGGCCGACGGCGAAGAAGCCGGTGCCCAGGGCCAGTCCGACCAGGGAGCCGCCCAGCGCCTCACCGGCCGCGATCCTGCGCACCATCCTGCTGTCCGCGCCGACCAGCCGCAGCGCGGCGAGCCGCCGGTCGCGCCGCTCCCCGCCGAAGCGGACGGCGGTGGCGATGAACACGGCGACGGGCATCAGCAGGGCGACGAACGTCAGGACGACCATCAGCATGAGCACGGGGTCGAGGCTCTCGCGGTCCGCCTCGTAGCCGAAGCCGGTGACGCGCTCGACGCGGTAGTCCTCGGGGCCGTTCTTGCGGAGGGTGTCGCTGCCCAGGTAGAAGAGCAGTTCGCCGGGGCCGACCAGGCCCGGGTCGCCGACGATCTCGCTGACCCGCGCGTCGAGCCGCTCGCGCAGCAGGGCGCCTTCGGAGGACTTCAGGAACTCGTCCAGGGCGGGGGAGAGGGCCATTTCGCCCGGGCCCGGGAGTTTCTTCAGGCCGGGCGGAAGCGGGGCGTCCGGACCCTCGGCCCGCACCACGTGCCCCTCGATGTCCTTGTGGTGGTACGTCTGCCCGATCCGGGCGATCAGCAGGGTGTCGGGTCCGGGGGCGTCGGCCGTGTCGGAGTGCAGCGTCGACCGCGCGTCGCCGCGCTCGTACCGTGCGGTCAGGGCGCCGGGGATCGCGGTGCTGATCAGCAGCAGCGCGACGCCGAGACCGACGCCGACACCGGTGAGCAGGGTGCGGATCCAGCCCTCGCGGCCGCCGCCGAAGGCGAAGCGGGCGCCCATGCCGAGGTCGCGGGTCCAGACCTGGAGCCGGGTCATACGATGCGCTCCATGTCGCGGGACTTCCCGTCGCGTACGACGATCTCGCGGTCGGAGTAGGCGGCCACGCGCGTCTCGTGCGTCACGAGGACGACGGCGGCGTTCGCGGACCGGGCGGCCTCCGTGAGCAGCTGCATGACGAGTTCGCCGTTGAGGGAGTCGAGGGCTCCGGTGGGTTCGTCGGCGAAGATCACCCGGGGGCCGGTGACGAGGGCGCGGGCGACGGCCACGCGCTGTCCCTGGCCGCCGGATATCTCGCCGGGCCGCTTGGCGCCGAGGTCCTCCACCTGGAGCTGCTCCATCCAGTGCAGGGCGGTGCGTTCGGCCTCCTTGCGCTTGACGCCGGTCAGGCGCAGCGGGAGGGCGACGTTCTCCACACAGGTCAGCTCGGGTACGAGCTGCCCGAACTGGAAGACGAAGCCGAACTCGGTGCGGCGCAGGGCGCTGCGCTCGGCGTCGTCGAGGGTGGTGAGCTCGCGGCCGGCGTAGGTGATGGAGCCGGAGTCGGGCGGGACGATCCCGGCGAGGCAGTGCAGCAGGGTGGACTTGCCGGAGCCGGAGGGGCCCATGACGGCGACGACCTCGCCCGCGTGGATGGAGAACTCGGCGCCGTCCAGGGCGTTGGTGGTCCCGTACGCCTTGCGCAGGTCCGTGGCTGCGAGCAGGGAGCCGGCCGGGGTCATCATCGGCGGACCTCCCGCGCGAGCTGGTCGAGCCGGGCCGCGGTGAGCTCCAGCCACCGCAGGTCCGCTTCGAGGTGGAACAGGGCGTGGTCGCAGATGAGCTGGTCGGCGGTGTCGCCCTTGCGCTTGCGCTGGGTGAGGATGCGCATGAGGCGCAGGTGCTCGGCCCGCTGGGTGTCCAGCAGTTCGTCGGCGCGGCGGCCGGTGAGCAGTGCGAGGACGACCTTGGTGTAGAGGGTCGAGTGGAGGTACGGCTCCGGCTTCTCGGGCTGGGAGAGCCAGGCCTCGACGTCGGTGATCCCGGCGTCCGTGATGGCGTACCGCTTGCGGTCGGGACCTCCGCCCGCCTCTATGCCCTCGACCTCGACGAGGCCGTTCTTCAGGAGGCGGGACATGGTCGAGTAGACCTGCCCGTAGGCGAGGGGGCGGTCGTGGCCGAACTTCTCGTCGAAGGCCCGCTTCAGGTCGTAGCCGTGGCGCGGGCCGGCCTCTAGGAGGCCCAGGAGGGTGTGACCGATGGACATGCCACCGACTATACATTGCGTGTATACGCGGAGTGTATAGAAGCCCGCTGCGGAAGCGCGAAAGCCGCTCCCGTGCGCGGCACGGGAGCGGCGGTCAGTCCGAGGGCTTCGGCGGCCGGCCCCGGCGGGGAATGGGGCCCGGGGCGGAGGGGAGCCGGCCGGCCTCGGCGAGGGCCCGGCGGAGCAGGAACTCGATCTGTGCGTTGGCGCTGCGCAGTTCCTCGCCCGCCCAGCGGGCCAGCGCGTCGTACACCTGCGGGTCGAGTCGCAGGAGCACCTGCTTGCGCGCCTGCCGGCCCGCCGGCTTCTCCTCGCCGGAGGGGGTCACTGGTAGAGGGTGCCCGTGTTGAGGACCGGCTGGGCGGCGCGGTCGCCGCACAGGACGACCATCAGGTTCGAGACCATGGCCGCCTTGCGCTCCGAGTCCAGGTCCACGATCTCCTCCTCCGCCAGACGGGTCAGGGCGAGCTCGACCATGCCCACCGCGCCCTCCACGATCTGCTTGCGAGCCGCCACGACGGCGCCCGCCTGCTGGCGCTGGAGCATCGCGGAGGCGATCTCAGGAGCGTACGCGAGATGCGTGAACCGGGACTCGATGATCTGCACCCCGGCGGCGTCCACCCGTGCGTGCAGTTCCACCGCGAGCTTCTCGGTGATCTCCTCGGCGTTCCCGCGCAGCGACAGGCCGCCCTCCTCGTGCGCGTCGTACGGGTACTCGATCGCGATGTGCCGGACCGCGGCCTCGGTCTGCGTCTCGACGAACTCGGTGAAGTCCTCGACCTCGAAGACCGCGCGAGCGGTGTCCTCGACCCGCCAGACCACGACCGCCGCCAGTTCGATCGGGTTGCCGTAGGCGTCGTTGACCTTCAGGACGGCCGTCTCGTGGTTGCGCACGCGGGTGGAGATCTTCTCGCGCGAGGTCAGCGGGTTGACCCAGCGCAGGCCGTCGGTGCGGATGGTGCCGCGGTAGCGGCCGAAGAGCTGGACGACGCGGGCCTCGCCCGGCGCCACCGTGTTGAGGCCGCTCATCGCGATCACGGAGGCGAGGCCCAGGAGCACGCCGCTCGCGATCAGCCCAACCTTGGCCCCGGTCGCGCCCGCCGCCGCGCCGGCCACGACCAGCCCCGCGCCCGCGAGCAGGCCGGCCAGGCCGAGCAGCAGCGCCAGCCCGCCGCCCATGCTGCGCGCGGTGAACTCCCGTACTCCGTCCGGAGTGGCTATGTGGTTCGTCATGTTTCGCCCCGTTTCTGTGCGCGCGGCCGGTCGAGCCGCCTAGCAAAGTGATATCACTTTTTTGCGCAATGGCAACCCATCCGCTTATCTGAGCGTCGGTTCCTGTGACGTGGGTGCTGATTCTCACGTCCGAAATGACCAGAATTGGTCCGCATTGACCAAAGTTTGTCACAGCCTGCGGTGTTAGCTTTCTGAGTTGACGTCGGGGGGGTAATCGAGCGGAGCGGGAGCGATGGGCCGAGCAGAAGTGCGTAAGGCGCAGCAGCGCGGTGCGCGGCGGGCGCCGAGCGGACGCGCGAAGGGCGCCAACGGGAGCGGGGGTACCGGCAAGCGCACCGGCATACGCCGCTTCTTCACCTGGAAGAAGGTCCTGGGCACGTTCTTCACGCTTGCCCTGCTCGGTATGGGCGCGCTGGTCGCCCTGTACTTCTACGTGGAAGAGCCGGACCCCAACAAGCAGGCGCTCCAGCAGAGCAACGTCTACAAGTACGCAGACGGCACGATCATGGCCACCAAGGGCAAGGTCAACCGCGAGATCCTGCCCATCGACAAGATCCCGATGGACGTGCAGGAGGCGTTCATCGCGATCGAGAACAAGTCCTTCCGCAGCGACGGCGGCGTCGACTTCAAGGGCCTGGCCCGCGGTCTGTGGAACACCGCCACCGGCCGCGGCAAGGCCGGCGGCTCCACGATCACCCAGCAGTACGTCAAGAACTACTACCTGACGCAGGAGCAGACGCCGACCCGCAAGCTCAAGGAGCTGGTGATCTCCCTCAAGGTCGACCAGCGCATGAAGAAGCCCGAGATCCTCGCGGGCTACCTCAACACGAGCTACTTCGGCCGCGGCGCCTACGGCATCCAGGCCGCCGCCCAGGCGTACTACGGCGTCGACGCCGAGAAGCTGACGCTGGAACAGGGCGCCTACCTGGCCACCCTCGTCCAGGCACCCAGCCAGTACGACTGGTCGACCGCCGGCGACGACACCAAGAAGCGGATCAAGATCCGCTACGACGCGACGCTCGTCAACATGGTCGACATGAAGAAGCTGGACGAGACCAAGCGCCAGGGGATGAAGTTCGCGGAGCCGATCCCCCCGCAGCCCCCGATGGGCATGGACGGCCAGAAGGGCTACCTGGTCCAGGCGGCCGAGGCCGAGCTCAACGCCCAGGGCGTCGAGCGCAAGCTGATCGACGCCGGCGGCTGGACGTTCACGCTCAACATCGATCCGAAGAAGCAGGAAGCGCTCGAGACGGCCGTCCAGGAGGAGCTGGAGTCCAAGCTCGACCGCAAGGACACCAAGGGCCGGCCCCAGGACCAGAGCGTGCAGGCCGGCGCCACCTCCGTGGACCCCAAGACCGGCCACATCGTCGCCATGTACGGCGGCACCGGTCTGAAGGACCACTGGTCCAGCAACGCCCTGCGCAAGGACTACCAGCCGGGCTCGACGTTCAAGCCGATCGTGCTGGCCTCCGCCCTGGAGAACGGGGCGAAGACCCAGGACGGCAAGCCGATCACCCCGAACGCGCTCTACGACGGCACCAGCAAGCGCGCGGTCGTCGGCAGCGACATCCCGTTCGCCCCGCAGAACCAGGAGAACCGCAACTTCGGCGACCCGATGATGACGGTCCAGGACGCGACCAACTCCTCGGTGAACTCCGTCTACGCGCAGATGATCGTGGACGTCGAGCCGCCCAACGTGAAGAAGACCGCGATCCAGGTCGGCATGAAGGACCGTGAGGGCTGGCCCGCGGACAAGCCCGCCATGGCCCTCGGCACGATGAGCGCCAACACCGTGGAGATGGCGGCCGTCTACGCCACCTTCGACAACCACGGCAAGAAGGTCACTCCGACCATCATCAAGACGGCCGAGCACAAGGACCGCGAGGTCGAGCCCGTCCAGCCGATCGGCACTCAGGCCATCAGCCGCCGCACCGCCGACACCGTCACCAAGGTGCTCACGGGCGTCGTCAACGACGACGGCGCCTCCGGCAACAAGGTCCGCAGCAGCGCCTACGAGGCCGCCGGCAAGACCGGTACCACCGAGAACAACTTCTCCGGCTGGTTCGCCGGTTACACCCCCGAGCTGGTCACCGTCGTCGCGATCTTCGGTGAGGAGCCCGGCACCGCCAGGCAGGTCACCCTGACCGGCACCGCCGGCCTCGGCCGTCTGGGCGGCTCCAGCTTCCCCGCCTCGATCTGGAAGGCGTACACCACCGCCGCCCTCAAGGGCGGCAACGCCGGCAAGTTCCAGCTGTCCGAGGCCGACATGGGCGCCGTGCAGACGCCGTCCCGCAGCGCCTCGCCGACGGCCTCGGCGAGCCCGTCCTCCAGCCCGCCGGCCGTCACCAACAGCCCGACGCAGTCCCCGACGACGTCGCCGACGCCCACCGCGACCAAGACGGGTCCGACGCCCAGCGGGACGACGTCCCCGACGGCCACGGCCACCAAGACGGGCGGCCCCAAGCCGCCGGACCCGCCGGTCCTGGGCGAGCACCCGGCCAACTGAAACGAGAGCGCCGCCCCGCAGCCGAGAAGGCTGCGGGGCGGCGCTGTTCCGTGCTCGTGCCGGCCGTTGGACGAGCGGTCAGCGCCGCTCGCCGGCGCCCGGCAGCGGGAGTTCGAACCAGACGACCTTTCCACTGCTGAGCCGGGTCGCACCCCAGCGCCGGGCCAGCCGGTTCACCAGGAACAGGCCACGGCCGCCCTCGTCGGTGTCCCGGGCCCTGCGCTGGCGGGGCAGCTGCGGGGAGTCGTCCCCGACCTCGCAGCGCAGCACGTCCGTACGCAGCAGACGCAGCGTCACGGGCCGCTCCGCGTACCGGACGGCGTTGGTGACCACCTCGCTGACCAACAGCTCCAGGGAGTCGCTCAGGTCCTCCAGGCCCCAACGGGTCAGTGCCCGGCGGGCGAACCGCCGGGCGCGGCCCGGAGCGGTCTCCTCCGGGTCCAGGAACCAGTACGCGACGTCACTGGGCGCGATGCCGTCGAACCTGGCCGCGAGCAGCGCGATGTCGTCGTCCCGGTCACCCGGGCCCAGCATGTCCAGCACGTCGTCGCACAGGGCCTCCAGCGGCGGCGGATGGTCCAGGCCGGTCAGCTGCGCGGTCGTGGCCAGCCGCTCGCGGAGCTGCTCGATGCCCGTCCACACGTCCCGCAGGCGCGACTCCACCAGACCGTCGGTGTACAGCAGCAGGGTGGCCCCGGCGGGCGCGTCCAGTTCGACGGCCTCGAAGTCCACGCCGCCGACGCCGATGGGCGCGCCGGGCGGTACGCGCAGCACCTCGGCCCGGCCGCCCAGGTGCAGCAGCACCGGCGGCGGATGGCCGGCGTTGGCGATGGTGATCCGGTGCGCGACGGGGTCGTACACGGCGTACATGCACGTGGCCATGCGGTCCGAGCCCAGCCGCTGCGCCTGCTCGTCCAGGTGGTGCAGCACCTCGGCGGGCGGCAGGTCCAGCTGCGCCAGGGTCTGGGCGGTGGTGCGGAGCTGCCCCATGATCGCGGCCGACGTCATGGAGTGGCCCATGACGTCGCCGACGACGAGCGCGACCCGGCTGCCCGGCAGCGGTATGGCGTCGTACCAGTCGCCGCCCACCCGGGCCGTCTCGGCCGCGGGCAGGTAGCGGGAGGCCAGCCGCACACCGGTGGGCTGGGGGAGGCTGTCGGGCAGCATGGTGCGCTGCAGTTCGTCGGCGATGTACGCCTCGCGGCCGTACAGGACCGCCTTGTCGATGCCGAGCGCGGTGTGGGTGGCCAGCTGGGCGGCGACCAGCAGGTCGTTCTGCTCGAAGGCGGGACGCTCCGGGCTGCGCAGGAACACGGCGGCGCCGATCACCCGCCGGCGGCCGCGCAGCGGCGCCAGGACCGCGCGGTTGCCGCGCGGCAGCGGATGGTCCGCGCCGAGCAGCTCGGGCAGTGCCGCCCGGGCGCCGGCGGAGGACGCGAAGACGGGCCGTACGCCGCGCAGCACCTCGGCGAGCGCGCCGCCGGGCCGGATCTCGCACAGCTCCGCCGCGGGCAGGTCACCCTGCGGGCCGACCAGCGGCAGCTGGCTGAAGTCGAGCTCGCCGGTGGCCCCCGCGGCCCCGGCGAGGTCCATCCCCGCGCCGATGGTGCTGCTGATGTCCGTCAGGTCGTCGATCGGCCGGAGCCGGTCGGTGCGGCGCAGCCTTAAAACGACCGGGCCGACGGGCCGCTCGTCACCGACCGGCAGCGGGTCGCGCAGGTAGACGAGGATGGCGTCGGAGAAGGTCGGGACGGTGGCCCGGCACAGGCCGAGCACGATCTCGTCGAGGTCGATGCCGCGGGCGATCCGCCGGGTGGCGGCGCCCACGAAACGCAGCCGGTCCCCCTCGCGGCGCGCGGCTGTCGCGTCCGGGGCGCCCCCGCCCGGCACGGCGGGCCCGCCGGCCCCCTGGAAGCCCGGTGCGCCGCTCCCCGCACCGGCGGGAGCCGGGCCGGCCCCGGCGCCGCGGGCGGCGTCGTGGGCGTCCACGGCGTCCGCGGCGTCCCGGGGACGGGCGTTGTCGTGGTTCTGGCCCGGACCGGAGCCCGCGGCGGCGGGAACCTCCGCCGCCGCTCCGCGCGGCCGGGGGAGACCCGAGGCCGCGCCCGCCGCCGAGCGCGCGGCCCGTACGTCGGAAGCCGCCGCGGCGGCCGCCGCGCCCGGGTCGGCCGCAGGGCCGGTACCGGCGCCGGCGGCGTGCGTGCGTACGGCCTCGGCGGCGGCGATGGGCGCCTTGCCGTGGCCGGCCTCGTCCGTACCTCCGCCGGAGGCGACGGGCTGCGGGCCCTCCTGGGAGGTGGGGTACTCCGTCACGCGTGGAATTCCGTCCGTTTGCGCTCGATGTGCGCTGCACTCAACTCGGTCAGTCGCGGTATACCCGCTCAGCGGCCCGGGCACCATCGCCCAGAGGTTCCTCGCTCGAACTTCCTCGTGTGTCGACCTCCGGTCAGATCCCGTGAACAGAACGACACTTGCTGGGGTGCGACCCGATCGCACCGTTCCGCGCGCGCGACCTCGTGGAGGACGATCCTACGTTTGAACCCCGGGGGCGCATCAAGGGTCTCATGAGGTCATATGCGCCGGGGGGTGGTCCCAGTCCTCGGGCAGGGCCGGAATCCTCCAGGCCGGATCCGGCCGCCAGTCTTGCCAGCCGGCCGAGAACGGAACGCCCCATTCCTCGATCACCGCGACCGCCGCGCGGCCGGCTTCCCGTACCCGCCGTGCCTGCTCACGGCCCATCAGGCCGGACCGCTGGGCCTCGGCGAACTCGTCCTCGTCCAGCCACTTCCAGCTGCGGTCGGGGTAGACGGCGATGTCCAGGAAGTGGTCCTCGGAATCGACTCCGCCGGCCCATCTCGCCCGCGGCTCCTCCAGGTTCACGTACCAGTTCTTGAACTGCCAGCCCGGCCCCCAGAACAGCCAGACCGACCACGGGTCCCCGGGCCGCGCCAGTTTCAGGACGCCGCCGCCGAACCACCGCGAGCGCACGGTGGTGCGCGGCGCGGTGTAGCGGGTGGCCAGCGGCTCCTCGTGCACGGGGGTGCCGTCGGCGAGCACCGGCTTGACGCATTCGGTGCCCGGCGCCATCCAGACGGCGAGCATCTCGTCGGTGTCCTGCACCACCGTCACCGGGCGGCAGATGTGCACCGCGCCCTTCAGTCCCGGGGCGTGGTCGCGGTAGCGCCAGAGGATCTGGTCCCCGGGCTCCCAGCGCGTCCCGCGCGCGGGGCCGGTCGGCGCGTCCGGCGCCCGGCCGCTCCCGGGCTTGAAAGTACCTGTCATGCGCAGATCTTAGGGCGGGGGCCCGTACGCCCGCTGCGGTGCAGGTCACCAGGCGATTCGGGGACGAGGAACGACCGGATCCGGACCCCGCCCGGAGGCGCGGGACGGCCGGTCAGGGACGCGTCATGCGCAGGACGTCCAGGGCCTCGTCGAGCTGCTCCAGGGTGAGGGCGCCGCGCTCCACGTAGCCGGACTCCAGGACCACCTCCCTGATCGTCTTGCGCTCGGCGAGGGACCTCTTGGCCACCTTCGCGGCCTCCTCGTAGCCGATGTAGCGGTTGAGCGGGGTCACCACGGAGGGCGAGGACTCGGCGTACTCCCTGGCCCGGGCCTCGTCGGCGGTGATCCCGTCGACCGTGCGGTCGGCGAGCAGCCGGCTGGCGGCGGCCAGCAGCCGGATCGATTCGAGGAGGTTCCTGGCCATCACCGGGAGCATCACATTGAGTTCGAAGTTCCCGGCGGCGCCCGCCACCGCGACGGTGGCGTCGTTCCCCATGACCTGAGCGGCGACCATCAGGACGGCCTCCGGGACCACGGGATTGACCTTCCCGGGCATGATCGAGGAGCCGGGCTGGAGGTCCGGGAGGCTGATTTCGGCCAATCCGGTCCGCGGCCCGGACGCCATCCAGCGCAGGTCGTTGCAGATCTTGGTGAGCGAGACGGCGACCGTACGGAGCATTCCCGAGGTCTCCACCAGCGCGTCGCGCGCGCCCTGGGCCTCGAAGTGATCGCGGGCCTCGGTCAGCGGCAAGCCGGTGGCGACCGCCACTTCGGCGATCACGGCGGCCGAGAACCCGGCCGGGGTGTTGATGCCGGTGCCCACCGCGGTTCCGCCCAGGGGGAGTTCGGCGAGGCGGGGCAGGGACGAGCGCAGCCGCTCGACGCCGTAGCGGATCTGGGCCGCGTAACCGCCGAATTCCTGGCCGAGGGTGACCGGGGTGGCGTCCATCAGGTGGGTGCGGCCGGCCTTGACCACCCGGTCGAACTCGGTCGCCTTGCGCTCCAGCGCGGCGGCGAGGTGCTCCAGGGCCGGCACCAGGTCGTTCGCGACGGCGGCGGTGGCGGCGATGTGGATGGAGGACGGGAAGACATCGTTGGAGCTCTGCGAGGCGTTGACGTGGTCGTTGGGGTGCACGTCCCGGCCGAGGCGCTCGGTGGCCAGGGTGGCGATCACCTCGTTGGTGTTCATGTTGGACGAGGTCCCCGATCCGGTCTGGAAGACGTCCACGGGGAAATGGTCGTCCCAGCGGCCGTCCGCCACCTCGCCGGCCGCGGACCGGATCGCCTCGGCGACGTCCTGGTCCACCACGCCGAGCCGGGCGTTCACGAGGGCCGCCGCGGCCTTGATCCGGGCGAGGGCCCCGATGTGGGCCCGCTCCAGCCGCTGTCCGGAGATGGGGAAGTTCTCCACGGCGCGCTGGGTCTGCGCCCGCCACTTGGCGTGCACGGGCACCCGTACGTCACCCATGGAGTCGTGCTCGGTCCGGAACCCGTCGGCGTGCTGATTGTCTGTCATGTCTGTTGCCTCCTCAAAAAGTTGAGCAATTCTCTTGTTGCGAGTGTTCCCAACTCCCCTACCGACCAGTAAATACCGTGGGTAACACTGACCGTCCGGGGAGGCGTCCATGGCACGTGCCCGTACGAAACCCATGCTCAGATCTACCTTCGCCGCCGTCGCGGCGATCGCGGCCGCCCTGGGGGGTGTCACCGCCGTCACCCCCATGGCCCAGGCGGCCACCACCGCCGGCGTCGTCAAACCGCTCCCGCCCGAGCTGGAGGCGATCCGCGCCGCCGAGGCCGTCAAGATCTACGGCGACCCGGCCGTGCGCCCGCAGGCCGACCGCAGGACCGGCCTGATCTCGCTGGGCGACAGCGAGATCTCGGGCGAGGGCGTCGGCACCTACGACCCGGCGACCAACACGCCGGACAACCAGTGCCACCGCTCGCCGGACGCGGCGATCCACCGCACCGGCATACCGGCCGACCTCACCTTCAACGTCGCCTGTTCCGGCGGCTACACCGGAAACATCAGGATCGGCGGCAGCAAGCAGTACGCCGACGAGCTGGTGCAGAGCGACAGCCTGGCCATCAAGGCCCGCAACACCAGGATCAAGATGGTCCTGCTCGTCGCCGGGGCCAACGACGACCTGCAGTTCGGTCCGGTCATGACCGACTGCGTGACCCGCTGGGTCCTCAGCCAGGGCACCTGCGAGCCCAAGTACGCCCCCGGCTGGCAGGCCCGCGTCGACGGCCTGAAGCCCAAGGTCGAGGCCACGGTCGCCGACCTCAGGACGGTCATGCGCGACGCCGGCTACGCCGACGCCGACTACAAGCTCGTCCTGATGGGCTACCCCAGCCCCATCGGCCCCGACTTCCACGACAACCCCGGCTTCCCCGGAAAACTGCCCGGCGGCTGCGCCGGCTACGACTCGGACGCCACCTGGGGCCGCAACTACGCGGTACCCGCCTTCGAGAAGGGCATGCGCGCGGCGGCCCTGGCCTCCGGCGCGGTCTACCTCGACAACTCCCGGCTCTTCCACGGCCACGAGGTGTGCATGGAGGACACCTGGGCCCGCGGGCTGTACCTGGACCTCGGGGACCACTTCCCGTGGGACGAGAACACCGCCCGCCAGTCCTTCCACCCCAACTACCGCGGACACGGCGCCTTCGCGTCCTGCCTGACCCAGCTGTACGCCTCGGGCCTGCGCGAGGCCTCCTGCGCCGATCCCGCGAGCACCGGCACGCCCGTCCTCCAGGCCGGGGCCTGGGACGACCAGTTCAAGCCGCTCAGGAACGAGGCCACCGGCAACTGCCTCGACTCCTTCGGCGGCTCCAGCGCCAACGACACCAAGATCGTGGGCTGGGAGTGCCACGGCGGCCGCAACCAGGGCTGGTGGTACGACAGCGCCCGCAAGTCCGTCCACATCGAACTGACCCAGGACCGCTGCCTCGACGCCCCCGGCGCCGACTACGGCCCCGGCACCGGCCTGATCATCTGGAACTGCCACGGCGGAGCCAACCAGCAGTTCGTACGCGACGGCGCCACCCTGCGGCCCGCCGCCGCGCCGGGCATGTGCCTGACCGTGGCCGCCGCCCACGACCCGCTGCGCCTCCAGGCCTGCAACGGATCCGCGAGCCAGCGCTTCGCATAAACCGCCCCCGCTCCACCCGATTCCCCCACGCCCGGCCGGCGCACCCCGGCCGGGTGTTTTCATGCTCGGCTTTAGCGTCGCATTACGCCTGCCTTATGCGCGGCTTTAGCCATGGCCGAAAATATGCCAGCCGATAATTTTCCGGGTGCTCTTTTCCGTATTCCGTGCATACGATCTTGGCGTTGTCGCACCGCGGGGGGTCTGACCGTCCCCCAGAAGTGCCATCCAAGGGGGGATTGCTTTCATGAAGTCCATGCGTGCTGCCGCAGCGGCGCTCGCGACGTCCGGGGTGCTGGTTCTCGCGCTGCCGTCCGCGGCCGAGGCTGCGCCCACCGGTCGGTGCTATCCGGACATGGCCTGCCTCTACTTCAACTCGAACCAGGCGGGCGCCCTGTCGCAGCTGTACCACATCGAGAACTACCCGGCCTACACGTTCGACAATGTGGTCTTCAACCGCGGCACCGGGAACGGGGAGGGGACCCCGCTCAAGAACAACGCCGCCTCGGCGGACAGCCGCTATTGGAACCAGGCGGTCCGTGTTCATTTCAACAGCTGGTACAAGGGTCCCTACGACGTGGTCGAGCCTCAGACGAGGCGGAATCTGAACGTGACGTACAACAACAACGCGTCCTGGAACTACCACCCGAACGGCGTCTGAGGACCGAGAGAGAATGCTGAGCGAAATGAACAAGAAGCGCACCCGTATTTCCCTTCTCGCGACGGCCGTCGCCTCCGCAGCGGTGATGGCGGGCTACGCCGCCTCCGCCGGTACCGACGCCGGCGCCGACGCGACCGCGATCGCCGGTTCCGCCAAGGTCCGCACCCTGCCCATCGAGCAGTACCTGCCGACGCCCGCCGAGTTCGCGAAGCTGAGCCAGGCCGGCGGGAAGCTCCAGCAGAAGTGCATGCAGGGCCTCGGCTTTGCCTCCTTCCAGGCGCCCGAGCAGGGTCCGGCCGACCCGCGCGAGACCTTCACCGACCTGCGGTACGGCACGGTCGACGCCGCTCAGGCGGCCCGCTCCGGTTACAAGCCGGCGTTCGTCGCAGCCCGGCAGACCGCCAAGGCGGGCGGCCCGGCCGCGGCCGCCGCGGCCGACGGCCCGGCCCCCTCCGCGGCGGCCGAGCCCGTGCTGAACGACGCGGAGTGGCTCGCGATGACCGGCACCACCAAGGAAGCCGGCGACACCGCCAAGGCCAGGCAGGCGGCGCCCAGCCAGGTCCAGGGCAAGGACATCCCGCCGGGCGGCTGCATCGCCGAGTCCACGCGCACCCTCACCGGCGGCGGCGAGCAGCTGTACGCGGACCTCGCGCAGGACATCAACGGCCAGTCCTACAAGGAGTCCCTCAAGGACCCCCGCGTCACCAAGGCCTTCGCGGCCTGGTCCGCCTGCATGAAGGGCAAGGGGTACAGCTACAAGGACCCGATGCAGGCCAACGACGACCCGAAGTTCGCCGCGCCGACGGCCTCCGCGGAGGAGATCGCCGTCGCCGGCGCGGACGTGGCCTGCAAGAACGAGACGAAGCTCGTCGACGTCTGGCACGGGGCCGAGGCGCAGATCCAGCAAAAGATGATCAACGCCAAGGCGAAGGAGATGGACGCCGTCAAGAAGGCGAAGCAGACCGCCCTGGCCCACGTCCAGTAGGGGGCCGCCACCCGCTGAGGCCGCACGAAGGCGCTGCGGTCCGCCCGGCTCCGCCACCCGGAGCCGAGCACCACCATCTAGGGGGATCACTTCCATGAAGACCATGCGTGCTGCCGTCACGGCGGTCGCAGCCTCCGGCGTGCTGGTCATGGCACTGCCGACCGCGGCCGAGGCCGCGCCCACCCAGCGCTGCTACCCGGGCCTCGCCTGCGTCTACTACAACTCCAACCAGGCCGGCGCCGTCGCCACGATGAACCACATCGACGGCATGCCGTCCTGGGACTTCGCCGGCGTGTTCAGCCCGGGCACCGGCAACGGGGCGGGCCAGCAGATCAAGAACAACGCGGCCTCGGCCGACAGCCGTTACGCCACCCAGGCCGTCCGGGTCCACTACAACAGCTGGTACAAGGGTCCCTACGACGTGGTCACCGCCCAGTCGAAGCGGAACCTCTCCGTGACGTACAACAACAACGCGTCCTGGAACTACCACCCGAACCCGAGCTGAGCGGGACGAGGGAATCCGGCCCGGCTCCCCACCACGGAGCCGGGCCGCCGCCCCCGCTAGTTCGCGTCCAGCTGTGCGCGTACCTCGCGCGGCCGGTTGGTGATCAGGGTGTCCACACCGAGCCGCAGGCACAGCTCCACGTCCTCCGGCTCGTCCACCGTCCACACCCGCACCCGCAGCCCCTTCGCCTTGAGCCGGGCCACCAGCCCCGGATCCTTGCGCACCAGGTCGATGCCCGGCCCGGCGTGCCCGGCGAACGGCGGCCGGGCCGGCCGCAGCCGCCGCTCGATCAGGTAGACGGCCGGCAGGCCGGGCGCCAGCCGGTTCAGCCTGATCAGAGCGTTGCGGGAGAAGCTCATCACCTCGACCAGGCCCGTCGAGCCGTCGGCCAGCCCGTGGTCCTTCAGCACCCGCACCAGCTCGGCCTCCAGCCGGCCGCCGGCCCGGGTGGGGTGCTTGGTCTCGACCGCCAGCCCGACGGGCCGGTCGGCGGCCAGCGCCTCCTTCAGCAGGTCCTCGAAGAGCAGCACCTGCGCCCCGCGGTGCTCCTCGCCCTTCCAGCTGCCGAAGTCCAGGGCGGACAGCTGCTCGTGCGTCATCCCGGACACCACCCCGCGCCCGTCGGAGGTCCGCTCCACGCGCCGGTCGTGCACACACACCAGCTTGCGGTCGGCGGTGAGCCGTACGTCGCATTCGAGGGCGTCGGCACCGTCCGCGATGGCCTGCCGGTAGGCGGCCAGGGTGTGCTCGGGATGCTCGTGGGAGGCCCCGCGATGGGCGACGACCCGGACGGCGCGGTCGGTACGGAGCTGCGTGTGCGTCATGCCCCCGACGCTATCGGCATGCGCGCAACGCCCCGGTACCGCATGCTGCCCGGATGGCGGAACAGCACATGCACGCGTGGACGCACTGCGGCCCCTGCGAGGACTGCGTCGAGGAGGACTGGCAGCTCGTCCAGGCCGGCGAGCTGCGCTGGGAGGGGTACCAGCACTGCCCGCGCAACGAGGTCTACGCCTGCGACCGGGGCACGGGCGTACCGCCGCCGGAGGTCCGGGAGCGCATCCTCGCCCGCGAGGGATCGGTCCACCTGGCGGTCGGCGGGCCCGACGGAGTACCGATCGCGCTGCTGCGCCGGGTGTACGGCCTGAGCATCGCCGAGGCCGTGGCCGCACGGACGGAGGGGTACCGGGCCACCCCCGTTGAGGCCCGGTACCTGATGGCTGTGGCTGCGGCTACGGCCGTGGCTACGGCTGCGGACGGGGGGTCAGCGGGGCCGGGGCGATCTTGAAGCCGCCCTTGGTGACCTCCGTGAAGGGCGCCGGGGCCATGCAGGTGCCCACCGTCGGCTCGGCGACCGAGCCGTCGGGCTTCGCGTCGACGTTCACGATGCCCCAGGAGAAGCCGACGCGGTCGGGTGCGCCGCGCTCGCCGTCCTGGACGCTCAGGCCGATCCGCCTGCCCTCCCAGCCGACGTTCGAGCTCTTGACCACCGCGGTGATCGTGGCCGTCCTGCCGCCCGTCACCATGCAGTCCACCTCGGCCTCGGCGACGCCGGTGAAGTCCTGGTCCGGCATGGCGTGGTAGACGGTCACCCGGCCGCGCGCGTCCGTCGGCAGACCGTGCTCCAGGTTCTCGCCCTTCAGCGGCCTGCTCCACGGCACCGACTCGGCGTCGACCGTGAAGCGGATGTCGTGCGAGGCGGGCACGTACGGGTAGTGCACCGTGCCGCCCCCGTGCACCGAGGCGGCCTTCGGCGCGGCAGGCGCCGCCGGAGCCGGGGCGGCCGCCATCAGGGTGCCCAGCAGCGCGGCCGATCCGGCGACGGCAAGGGCGCGCGTACGGTTCTTCCGCGTACGGTTCTTCATCGTGAACTCCCGTTTTCCAAAGTGGTTTTGGTTACGGGTAGAGCCTCGCCGTCCGGCGTGCCCCGCTCCATCTGCCGATCGGCGGAAACGCCCGAGGGGCGCTCTGCCGTTCGGCAGAGCGCCCCTCGGAACGGGCTGAGGACTACAGCCCCGGGCCGCGCACCGGGATGCTGGTGAAGGTCGGCTGCTCGGGTTCACGCGAGGTGAAGAAGTCGTTGCCCTTGTCGTCCACGACGATGAAGGCCGGGAAGTCCTCGACCTCGATCTTCCAGACCGCCTCCATGCCGAGCTCCTCGTACTCCAGGACCTCGACCTTCTTGATGCAGTCCTGCGCCAGGCGGGCCGCCGGGCCGCCGATCGAGCCGAGGTAGAAGCCGCCGTGCGCGGCGCACGCGTCCGTCACCTGCTGGGAGCGGTTGCCCTTGGCCAGCATGACCTTGGAGCCGCCCGCGGCCTGGAACTGCTCGACGTAGGAGTCCATGCGGCCGGCCGTGGTCGGGCCGAAGGAGCCCGACGCGTAGCCCTCGGGGGTCTTCGCGGGGCCGGCGTAGTAGACCGGGTGGTCCTTCAGGTACTGCGGCATCTCCGCGCCCGAGTCCAGCAGTTCCTTGATCTTGGCGTGCGCGATGTCGCGCGCCACGACCAGCGGGCCGGTCAGCGACAGGCGGGTCTTGACCGGGTGCTCGGTCAGGGTCGCCAGGATGTCGTCCATCGGCTGGTTCAGGTCGATGGAGACGACGTCCGAGGACTCGGACAGGTGCTCGTCCGTGGTGTCGGGCAGGAAGCGGGCCGGGTCGCGCTCCAGCTGCTCCAGGAAGACGCCCTCGGCGGTGATCTTCGCGGTGGCCTGGCGGTCCGCCGAGCAGGACACGGCGATCGCGACGGGCAGGGAGGCACCGTGGCGGGGCAGGCGCACGACGCGGACGTCGTGGCAGAAGTACTTGCCGCCGAACTGGGCGCCGATGCCGATCTTCTGCGTCAGCTCGAAGACCTGCTGCTCCAGCGCCTCGTCGCGGAAGCCGTGGCCCAGCGGCGAGCCCTCGCGCGGCAGCTCGTCCAGGTAGTGGGCGGAGGCGTACTTCGCGGTCTTGAGGGCGTGCTCGGCGGAGGTGCCGCCGACGACGATCGCCAGGTGGTAGGGCGGGCAGGCCGCCGTACCCAGCGAGCGGATCTTCTCCTCCAGGAACTTCATCATGGAGGCCTCGTTGAGGACCGCCTTGGTCTCCTGGTAGAGGAAGGACTTGTTGGCGGAGCCGCCGCCCTTGGCCATGAAGAGGAACTTGTACGCGCCGCCGTCGGTCGCGTACAGCTCGATCTGCGCCGGCAGGTTCGAGCCGGTGTTCTTCTCCTCCCACATGGTGATCGGCGCCATCTGCGAGTAGCGCAGGTTGAGGCGGGTGTACGCGTCGTAGATGCCGCGGGAGAGGGCCGCCTCGTCACCGCCCTCGGTGAGCACGTTCTGGCCGCGCTTGCCCATGACGATCGCCGTACCCGTGTCCTGGCACATCGGCAGGACGCCGGCCGCCGCGATGTTCGCGTTCTTCAGCAGGTCCAGGGCCACGAACTTGTCGTTCGAGGAGGCCTCGGGGTCGTCGATGATGCGGCGCAGCTGCGCGAGGTGCGCGGGACGCAGGAAGTGCTGGATGTCGTGGATGGCCTCCTCGGCGAGCTTGCGCAGCGCCTCCGGCTCGACCTTGAGGAACGTACGGCCGTCCGCCTCGAAGGTGGACACGCCCTCGGCGGTCACCAGCCGGTAGGGGGTGGTGTCCTCGCCCAGGGGCAGCAGGTCGGTGTACGCGAACTCCGGCATTGGGGCCATTCCTCACTCGGCAGACAGCACTGACGACCAATTTGGCAGCGCAGTCCACCAGCGTAGGACCTCCCGTCCGGCGTGTGTCTGTGAGGTAAGGCTCACTCGGTAGTATCGCGATCTATCGTGTCTCGCTATGCTGGCGCCGTGGACCTGGAAAAGCACCTGGAAAAACACCTGGAAAAGCCCCCCGCCGCCCCCGCCCACGCCGGGCTGCGCGCCTCCGACGCCGACCGGGACCGGATCGCGCAGATCCTCGGCGACGCCGTCGCCGAAGGCAGGCTGACCGCCGAGGAGCACTCCGAGCGCCTGGACACGCTGTACGCCGTCAAGACGGTCGGCGAGCTGGAAGTGCTCGTACGGGATCTGCCCGCGCCCGGCACCGCCCATGCCCCGGCCCCAGCCGCGTCCTCGTACGGGGGGGCCGCCGGTCCGGCCGCCGAGACCATCGTCGCCGTGTGCAGCAGCTCCAGCCGCAAGGGCCGCTGGAGGCCGGGCGCACACACCCGTGCGGTCTCGGTCATGGGCGACATCACCATCGACCTCACCCAGGCGGTCTTCGAGCAGCAGGTCACCGAGATCAACGTGACCTGCGTGCTCGGCAACGTGGAGGTCCTGGTCCCCGAGAACGTCACCCTGCGCGGCTACGGCAGCGGGGTCCTCGGCAACTTCGAGGTGCGCGGCGAGAGCCGCGGGGAGACGGACCCGCAGGCGCCGGTGGTGATCGTCCGGGGTTTCTCCCTGCTCGGCAACATCGAGGCGCGGCCCAAGCTGGGCGCCCGCCTGGTCGACCTGGCGCGCAAGCTCCGCAAGAACCTCGACGGCTGACGGCTGAAACGCGGCGGCAGCGCATCCGGAGGCGGAGGGTCTCGTTTCGGACGAACCCCGGGCGCCCCGTGGCACACAGTGCATAGGGGCGCGTACAGCGGGTAGGGACAGGTGCGTCGTCTCTCGCTCACGTATACGTCGTCAGGAGTAGACCGTGCCGCTTCCGCCGCATCAGTCCCTGCAGGTAGCCGCCGTGAAGAGCCTTCAGGGTCCTGGGGCACGCCCTTCGGCCGTGCCGAGCCCGCGGGTGCCGGCCAGGGCGGCGGAAGACGGCCCATGGCACGCGGAGGCGGTGTGCCGCCGCGACGAGGCGGGGCTGTTCTTCGCGCCGTCCAAGGAGCCGACGGCCGCCCGGCTCTCCCGCGAGGAGGCCGCCAAGCGCGTCTGCGCCCGCTGCCCGGTGATGGTCGCCTGCCGCGAACACGCACTGCTGCAGCCCGAGCCGTACGGGGTCTGGGGCGGGCTCACCGCGGCCGAGCGCCGCGTGGTGCTGGCGCGGATGCGGCGCAGGTCCGCCGAGCTGCGGCAGGCCCCCGGCGCGGGGCCCATAGCCGCGGCGGGCTGAGCCGGCTGCCGCCCCGGCGGGCAGGTCCTGGTCCGCGTCGCACGCCACACGCCCCACGGACGTACGCATGCCACGCACGTCCCGGTGCGTCTCCCACGCCTCGTACGCGGACACGCGAGAGGGGCGGTCACCCCCGCACAGGGTGACCGCCCCTCTCGCGTTGTGCCCCCGCCCTCTACTGGGCGCGGTCGAAGTCGATCGCGCTGTACGCGCGCAGCTTCGACAGCCGGTGCGTGGAGTCGATCTTGCGGATGGTGCCCGACTTGGAGCGCATGACCAGCGAGGACGTCGTCGCCGTCTCGGAGCGGTAGTGCACGCCGCGCAGCAGCTCGCCGTCGGTGATGCCGGTGGCGACGAAGAAGACGTTGTCGCCCGAGACCAGGTCGGTGGTGGTGAGCACCCGGTCGAGGTCGTGGCCGGCGTCGAGTGCCTTCTGGCGCTCGGCGTCGTCCTTCGGCCACAGCTTGCCCTGGATCACACCGCCCAGGCACTTGATCGCGCAGGCCGAGATGATGCCCTCGGGGGTGCCGCCGATGCCCAGGAGCAGGTCCACGCCGGTGCCCTCGCGGGCGGCCATGATGGATCCGGCCACGTCGCCGTCGGAGATGAACTTGATGCGCGCGCCGGTCTCGCGGATCTCCCGGACGATGCCCTCGTGGCGCGGGCGGTCCAGGATGACGACCGTGACGTCCTCGGCGGCCATGCCCTTCGCCTTGGCGACCCGGCGGATGTTCACCGAGACCGGGGCGTTGATGTCGACGAAGTCGGCGGCCTCGGGGCCGGTGACCAGCTTGTCCATGTAGAACACGGCGGACGGGTCGAACATCGTGCCGCGGTCGGCGGCCGCCAGGACGGCGATGGCGTTCGGCATGCCCTTGGCGTTCAGGGTGGTGCCGTCGATCGGGTCGACGGCGATGTCGACCTCGGCACCGGTGCCGTCGCCGACCTGCTCCCCGTTGAAGAGCATCGGGGCTTCGTCCTTCTCGCCCTCGCCGATGACGACGACGCCGTTCATCGAGACGGTGGAGATCAGGGTCCTCATCGCGTTGACCGCGGCGCCGTCCGCGCCGATCTTGTCGCCGCGGCCGACCCACCGGCCGGCGGCCATGGCGGCCGCCTCGGTGACCCGTACGAGTTCGAGCGCGAGGTTGCGGTCAGGGGCCTCCGGGGAGACTTCGAGCTGGGGCGGCAGGTTGTGCTCGGTCATCGGAGCGCACCTTTCTGTACGGCGACGGCCGGGAAGTGAGGGTGCTGGAACTCTATCGGTACGTCGACATATTGAGCAGGGCGGGTCACGTATGAGCGGAATATCGGTCATTCGATTGTCCTGAGCGGACGCCTTGCGCGCCCGTGCGCGGACTCGGCGGGCGACTCAAGGGTGCGCCGTGCGGCGCGCCCGCGCGACCCCGGCGGTGATCGCCGCCCGGTGATGCGGGACGATGGTGCCGTGGCAGGTATGAAAGGCAAGCAGACGGTCTGGGACATGGTCCGGTCGCTGGCGGTGATCGGTGTCGTCGTCGCCGGGATCTACGTCTTCGTCCCGCATGACGACAAGGCCGATCCCACGCGCACGGTCGACTACCGGGTGGAGACCCTCACGGCCCGGCGCGCGGCCCCGTATCCGGTGGCGGCCCCGGTGGGCCTTCCGGAGCAGTGGCGGGCGACCTCGGTGACGTACGAGCGCAAGAAGGCCGACGCCTGGCACCTGGGCTTCCTCGACCCGGAGCAGCAGTACGCGGCGGTCGAGCAGTCCAGCGACACCTCCGTGAAGTACCTCGAACGGGTCACCAGGAACGCCACGGCCTCGGGGCAGACGCAGCAGGTCGGCGACGCGGCATGGGAGCGCTGGGAGGGCGAGAAGTACGACGCCCTCGTCCGGCGGGAGCAGGGCCACGTCACGGTGGTGACGGGCACGGCCTCCTTCGAGCAGCTCGGGACGCTGGCTGCGGCGCTGGAGTTCAAGCAGGGCCGGTAGGGCCGAGGGACCGGTGTGCAGTCTCGGGCCTCTCAGCCCTCGGCGGTCCGGCCCTCGCCGGCCATGAGCGGCCAGACCAGGGCGGGGCCCCAGGCGGATCAGGCCGATCAGGATCAGCGCCTCGCCCCGGACGGGCCGCAGCCCGAACGGCTCGGCGAACTCGGGAAGGCGCCGACCACTGCGATCAGGGCGTAGGGCGGAGCGGCTCCGGCCTGCTGCCGGATCGGGAACCGGTCGCCGCCCGCCCCGGGTCGGCAGCCGCAGCGTGCAGACGCAACCGACCACCGCGAGGACGGCGAAGGCCGCGGCGCCCGCCGGCCCGCCGGACCCGCGGCTGCTCGGTGCCGCCGACCCGGGCGAAGAAGTCCCATCAGGCGGGCAACAGGCACGACGGGGGGCCCCGCCGACGACGCGCGGTGGCGCCGGCAGTGCGCGGCAGTCACGGCGAAGGGCCGTGGGGGGGGGGGGGGGGGGGGGGGGGGGCCCGCGGCGGGGGGGGGGGGGGGGGGGGGGGGGGGGGGGGGGGCCCCCGGCCCCCCCCCCCGGCCGCCCCCCTTCGCCACCCCCCCGGGGGGGCGCGCGGCGGCCCGCCGGCCCCCCCCCCCCGCCCCCGGGCCCGGCCCCCGCGGCCCCCCGCCCCCCACGGCCCTTCTCGCGTGCTGCGGCCACGGGGCCGCGGCCGCGCTCAGACGGTGGTGATGACCTCGTCGATCGACAGGCGCGGGGAGCGCGGGAACCACGCGTCCTCGCCCGGCTTGCCGATGTTGACGACCATGATCGGCGTGTGGTCGTCGTCCAGGAACTCCTTCTGGATGCCCGCGAAGTCGGCGCCGGTCATCGGACCCGCGGCGAGGCCGGCGGCGCGGACGCCCAGGATGAAGTACGCGGCCTGCAGCGAGGCGTTGACCAGCGAGGACTGCTCGCGGGCCGGGCGCTCGGCGAAGAAGAGGTCCTTGGCCTGGGGGAAGTGCGGGAGCAGGCGCGGCAGCTCCTCGTGGAACTCGTTGTCCGCGGAGAGGATCGCTACCAGCGGCGCGGCGAGGGTCTTGGCCTGGTTGCCCTCGGCCAGGTGCTGCACGAGGCGCTCACGGGCCTCGGCGGAGCGGACCAGCGTGATGCGCAGCGGCGTGCCGTTGAAAGCGGTGGGGCCGTACTTCACCAGGTCGTAAATCGCCTGGACCTGCTCCTCGGTCACCGGCTCGTCGGAGAACGAGTTGGCGGTGCGGGCCTCGCGGAACAGCAGGTCCTGCGCGGCGGAGTCAAGTACGAGAGACATCGGAAAGCCTTCTTCCATACGGAGGTGAAGCGATGTCCACGACTCTACGGTCGAAGTAGATGAATTTTCAACTAAATCGGTGTGGCCGTGATCCGGATCACTCCTCCCCGGCGGCCTCGCGCGCCGCCAGCGCCGAGTCCAGCCGGGCCCGGGCCCCCTCCAGCCAGTGCCGGCAGACCTTCGCCAGCTCCTCGCCGCGCTCCCAGAGCGCGAGGGACTCCTCCAGCGAGGTTCCCCCGGCTTCGAGCTTGCGGACCACTTCGATGAGTTCGTCGCGGGCCTGCTCGTAACCCAGCGCCGTCTCGGCCTCTGTCATTCCCTTTTCCACCCTATGTGTGTAGTGCGACCACGTGATTGCGGCAGTGTGTCGTTACTCCGAAGCGACCGCCTCGCCGGCGGCCGAGCCCTCCGAGGTCCCGTCCGAGGTCCCGTCCGCGGTCCCGTCCGGGGCCTCTGCCGGGGCGACTTCCACGGTGAAGGTGCCCGCCGCAACCCTGGCGCGCAGCACCTCCCGGGCCGACACCTCCTGCGGCGAGCGCACCACGTGTCCGTCCGCCCGCTGCAGTACGGCGTACCCGCGCTCCAGCGTCGCGGCCGGCGACAGCGCCACCACCCTGGCCAGCGTGTGGGCCAGCTCCGAGTCCGCCCGGTCCAGCAGGTGCCCCAGCGTGCGCCTGCTGCGCGCCAGCAGCGCGTCCAGATCGTCCTCCCGCATTTCCACCATGCGCTGCGGGTGAACGAACACCGGCCGGGCCAGGGCGTGCGCGAGCCCCCGCTCCTCCCGGTCGAGCAGCGAGCTCACCGCACGCAGCCCCCGGCCCTGCAACTGGCGTACGCGCTCCAGCTCCTCGCCGACGTCCGGGACCACCTTCTTGGCCGCGTCCGTGGGCGTGGACGCCCGCAGGTCCGCGACCAGGTCCAGGAGCGGCGAGTCCGGCTCGTGGCCGATCGCCGAGACCACCGGGGTACGGGCCGCCGCGACGGCGCGTACGACCTCCTCGTCGGAGAAGGGCAGCAGGTCCTCCACGCTGCCGCCGCCGCGCGCCACGATGATCACGTCGACCTCGTCCAAGGCGTCGAGCTCCTTGACGGCCCGGACCACCTGCGGCACGGCGTGCACGCCCTGGACGGCGACGTTGCGCACCTCGAAGCGGACCGCCGGCCAGCGGCGCCGGGCGTTTTCCAGGACGTCGCGCTCGGCCGCCGAGGCCCGTCCGACCACCAGCCCGATCAGCTGCGGCAGGAAGGGCAGCGGTTTCTTGCGCTCCGGAGCGAAGAGCCCCTCGGAGGCCAGCGAGCGCTTGAGCCGCTCCAGCCGGGCCAGGAGCTCCCCGATGCCGACCGGCCGTATCTCCGTCGCCCGCAGGGACAGCTGCCCGCGCGGGGCGTACCACTCGGGCTTGGCCAGCAGGACGACCCGCGCGCCCTCCGAGACGACGTCCGCGACCTCGTCGTAGACCTGGCGGAAGCAGGTCACGCTGACCGAGATGTCGTGCGAGGGATCGCGCAGCGTCAGGAAGACCACCCCCGCCCCCGGCCGCCGCGAGAGCTGCGTGATCTGCCCCTCCACCCACACCTGCCCGAGGCGCTCGATCCAGCCCCCGATGAGCCGGGACACCTGGCCCACCGGCAGCGGCGCCTCGGCCGACGTATTCAGACCCATGTGCGCAGGCTATCCGGAGCCGCTGACAGCGTCTCAGGCTCTGCCTCCGGTGTCGGTGCCGGTGTCGGTTCCGGTGTCGGTTCCGGTGTCGGAAGTGTCGGAAGTGTCGGACGCCGCGGCCGTTGCCCCGGCCATGGGGGCGATGAACAGCAGCCCGTAGACGACCAGATCCCGGAAGCCGAGGCTCCGCCGCAGTGCCGCGGGCGCCGGGGCCCTGCTGGAATCCGTCGCGGACGCCATCATTCCTCCGGGTGACGGGTGGGACGTCCTCACGGGGCCTCCCGGTCAGTCTGTGCCGAACGGGCGACGTCCGGCCTGCTGGAGACCCCCGTACGATGGAGCACATGACTGCTCCCGCCCCTGCTCCCGCTTCCCGCCGTGTCCTGCTCGCCGCGCCCCGCGGCTACTGCGCGGGCGTGGACCGAGCCGTGATCGCCGTCGAGAAAGCCCTTGAGCAGTACGGGGCGCCGGTGTACGTCCGCCACGAGATCGTGCACAACAAGTACGTCGTCCAGACCCTGGAGAAGAAGGGCGCCATCTTCGTCGAGCGGACGGAGGAGGTGCCCGAGGGCAACATCGTGATGTTCTCCGCCCACGGCGTCGCCCCGGTCGTCCACGAGGAGGCGGCGCGCGGCAAGCTCGCGACGATCGACGCGACCTGCCCGCTGGTCACCAAGGTCCACAAGGAAGCCATCCGGTACGCGAACGAGGACTTCGACATCCTCCTCATCGGCCACGAGGGCCACGAGGAGGTCATCGGCACCTCCGGCGAGGCCCCCGACCACATCACCATCGTCGACGGCCCGCACGACGTGGACAAGGTCACCGTCCGCGACGAGTCCAAGGTCGTCTGGCTCTCGCAGACCACGCTGTCGGTCGACGAGACCATGGAGACGGTCGACGCGCTGAAGACGAAGTTCCCGCTGCTCGTCTCGCCGCCGAGCGACGACATCTGCTACGCCACCTCGAACCGGCAGGCCGCCGTCAAGGTGATGGGCGCGGACTCCGACCTGGTCATCGTCGTCGGCTCGAAGAACTCCTCGAACTCGATCCGGCTGGTCGAGGTCGCGAAGGACGCCGGCGCCAAGGCCGCGCACCTCGTCGACTTCGCGAGCGAGATCGACGAGGCCTGGCTGGAGGGCGTCACCACCGTCGGCCTCACCTCGGGCGCCTCGGTGCCTGAGGTCCTGGTCGAGGAGGTCCTGGAGTGGCTGGCCGCGCGCGGCTACGCGGACGTGGAGATCGTCAAGACGGCGGAGGAGTCCATCACCTTCTCCCTGCCCAAGGAGCTCCGCCGCGACCTGCGCACCGAGGCGGCGGAACTGGTCGCCGACAAGTAACTCGTTTCGTACCGTATGTCCATGCAGATCTTCGGCGTGGACATCGGCGGATCAGGGATCAAGGGCGCTCCCGTGGACCTGGAGCGAGGCGACCTGGCGCAGGAGCGCCACAAAGTACTGACACCACAGCCGGCCACCCCCGACGGGGTGGCCGGCTGTGTCGTCGAGGTGGTGCGCCACTTCGACTGGGACGGCCCGGTCGGCGTGACCTTCCCGGGCGTGGTCACGGGCGGGGTCACCCGCACGGCGGCCAACATGGACAAGTCCTGGATCGGCGTGGACACGGCGGCGCTGCTCTCGCGCGGCCTCGGCGGCCGGCCGGTGACGGTGCTGAACGACGCGGACGCGGCGGGCGTCGCGGAGATGACCTACGGAGCCGGACGCGGGCGGGGCGGCACGGTCCTCCTGCTCACGCTGGGCACGGGCATCGGGAGCGCGCTCTTCACGGACGGACGGCTGGTCCCGAACACGGAGCTGGGCCACCTGGAGCTGAAGGGCCACGACGCGGAGACGCGGGCGTCGGTGAAGGCCAAGGAGGACGGGGACCTCACCTGGGAGCGCTGGGCGAACCGGCTCAGCAGGTACATGCAGCACGTGGAGATGCTGTTCTCCCCGGACCTGTTCATCATCGGCGGCGGCGTCAGCCGCAAGCCGGAGAAGTTCCTGCCCCTGATCGAAGGCGTCCGGGCCGAGATCGTCCCGGCCAGGCTGCAGAACAACGCGGGCATCGTCGGAGCGGCGATGGCGGCGAAGGGGTGACCCGCCTGTCCGTGGTCAAGCGACACGGCGGGGGAGGCGGCGCCGGCCGATGAGCACGGCCTTGCGCACCAGTGCGATGAGCGCGGCGACGAGCGTGCCCGCGTACAGCCAGCCCGCGTGCAGGGACAGCGCGGAGACCAGCCCCATCAGCTGACCGCCGAAGCCGCCGGAGCCGCCCGAGATGGGCCACACTCCGGCGGCGAAGGCGATGGGGACGCCGATCGGCGCGGTGATCAGGTCAGCCGGCCGCACCCAGAGCGCGGTGGCGGCCGCGACGGGCGGGAAGAGTAGCCCGTAGACGAAGAGCGAGGAGCTGAAGAGCAGCCAGCAGATGCCGGCGACGAGCACCATCGCGGTGCACGCGAACAGCCCGCCGCCCAGGCCCGTCAGCCGGGGGCGGGGCATCCGGCGCACGGGCGCCGGCCGCGGGGCGCCGCCCTGCGCGGGCACGCCCGCGGGCCGCGGGCCCCTGCGCTGGGCCGGGGGTCGCTGCGGGTGAGGCGCCGGTCGCGTCCTGTATTGCTCCACCCCACCAAACTAGGCGGGACGGCGGCCGGACCGGGCCCGGACACGCGTACATCCACCCCCACTCATCGGAAAGTAAACTGTCCGGTGGCCCACTCCCGGGCCGCCGCCCCTCCAGCTACGGGAAGTCGCCAACGTGTCGCTCACGATCGGAATCGTCGGCCTGCCGAATGTCGGCAAGTCGACCCTGTTCAACGCCCTGACCAAGAACGACGTGCTGGCGGCCAACTACCCGTTCGCCACCATCGAGCCGAACGTCGGCGTCGTCGGCGTCCCGGACGCGCGCCTGGCCGTCCTCGCGGGCATCTTCGGCTCGCAGCGGGTCCTCCCGGCGACGGTCGACTTCGTCGACATCGCGGGCATCGTGCGCGGCGCGTCGGAGGGCGAGGGCCTCGGCAACAAGTTCCTCGCGAACATCCGCGAGTCGGACGCCATCTGCCAGGTCATCCGCGCCTTCAAGGACGAGAACGTCGTCCACGTCGACGGCAAGGTCTCGCCGAAGGACGACATCGAGACGATCAACACCGAGCTGATCCTCGCCGACCTCCAGTCCATCGAGAAGGCCGTCCCGCGCCTGACGAAGGAGTCCCGCCTCCAGAAGGACAAGATCGCGGTCCTCGCCGCCGTCGAGTCCGCCCAGAAGATCCTGGAAGGCGGCGAGACCCTCTTCTCGAAGGGCATCACGAAGGGCACGGAGCAGGGTGACCTCCTGCACGAGCTCCACCTGCTCACCACCAAGCCCTTCCTCTACGTCTTCAACGTCGACGAGGACGAGCTGACGGACGACGCCTTCAAGGCGGAGCAGAGCGCGCTCGTCGCCCCGGCCGAGGCGATCTTCCTCAACGCCAAGCTGGAGGCGGACCTCGCCGAGCTGGACGACGAGGAGGCCCTGGAGCTCCTCCAGTCGGTCGGCCAGGAAGAGCCGGGCCTGGCAACCCTCGGCCGCGTCGGCTTCGCCACGCTGGGCCTGCAGACCTACCTGACGGCCGGCCCGAAGGAAACGCGCGCCTGGACCATCAAGCAGGGCGCGACGGCCCCGGAGGCGGCCGGCGTGATCCACACCGACTTCCAGCGCGGCTTCATCAAGGCCGAGGTCATCTCCTTCGCCGACCTGGTCGACTGCGGCTCGGTGGCCGAAGCCCGCGCCAAGGGCAAGGCCCGCATGGAGGGCAAGGACTACGTCATGCAGGACGGCGACGTGGTCGAGTTCCGCTTCAACGTGTAGTGCCTGATTCCTTGATCGGCTAACGCGGCTGGTCAGGGCATGAATCCCCAGGTCAGGGGCCAGATCATCGGGTCTGGCCCCTTCCTGTTTTCTCCTGCGGATTCAGGCTGTTTCTGGGGCGTGTGCTGACTTGGTGCTGACCCTGGCTGCGACTCTCAGAAGCTCTG
This sequence comes from Streptomyces sp. NPDC023541, assembly GCF_055559995.1. Taxonomy (NCBI): domain Bacteria; kingdom Bacillati; phylum Actinomycetota; class Actinomycetes; order Kitasatosporales; family Streptomycetaceae; genus Streptomyces; species Streptomyces sp. NPDC023541. The sequence goes on along the minus strand of NZ_JBVHJO010000005.1, from coordinate 18,528 downwards.
ACCTGGGGCTCCGATGGGAGAGGGGAGGACAGCCGAAGGGATTGACCCGGACGAAGCGACGGCGGACCGGTTTCCCGTTCTGGAAACCCGAACCTCTTGTTGTGCAAGCCGCCGGCTGGGAACGATGAACGGGACACCGGAGCACGGGAACGAGGGGGCACCGTATGAGGCTGACGAAGCTGGCCACCACCTGTGAGAACGGGGACTGTCCCACCCTGTATGGCACCGACAAGGGAACCCTGATCGTGCAGGGAGGCGTGCCGACGGGACACGGTCTCGACGTGCCGGAGGGCGAATCCCTGGTGGAAATCCCGATGGACCTCATCCGGAAGGCAATCCGTGATCAGCGCATCTAACGACCTGGCTGCCCGCTTCTCGACCTTCCAGGAGGAGGCGTTCCGGCTGGAGACTCTCGACGACTACAGCAACTCGGGCAACCCTGCCGCCTTCCGTGCCTTCCTCGCGGGGGAGACCAAGCCCGCCGACTACAACGCAGACTGGCTGGAGACCGTGCGAAAGGCGACGGAGAGCGGTAAGCGCATGGTGCGCGTCCACGTCCTGTCCCGCCCGCTCACGCCGTACCTCCGCTACGAGCTGAGCTGGGGTTACCAGACGAACATGACGGCGGGTGAGGAGTTCCACATCCTCGACACGACCGACCACCCGAATCCGCTGGAGGGTGTGCCCGATTTCTGGCTCTTCGACGGCCGCGAGCCTGTGGTGCTCAACTACGACGAGAACGGCGCGTTCACCGGGCCGACGTTCGTCCCGGCACCGGGGGCGTTGCCCACGGGCGAGGAGTCCGAGTACGCGACGTATCGAAGCGTCGCCCTGGCCATGTCGGTGCCCTTCACCGAGTGGTGGGGGAAGCACGGAGCAGCGTGAATCAGGCAGAACTCGGTGCCGCGCTGCGGGCGCTGCGGCAGGCGTCCGGCAAGGAGGCCAAGGTCGTCGCCCGCAGCGCAGTCATGTCGACCGCCAAGCTGTCGAAGATCGAGAACGGCCGTGTCGCCCCGGCGACGGCGGATGTGGAACGCATCCTCACGGCTTTGGACGTGTCCCCGGAGATCAAGGCCGAGTACCTCGCTGTAGCCCGCGCACAGGCCACAGAGGCAACCGCATGGCGCCTCTTTCGGCGCATGGGCTACCACAAGAAGCAGGAGCAGATCAGGGCGTTGGAGTCCTCGATGACGCTCCTGCGCCTCTTCCAGCCGTCCCTGGTTCCCGGTCTGCTCCAGACGCCCGAATACATCCGGGCAGTGTTGGAGCCGAAGGGCCTCACGGACGAACAGCTCTCCCGTACGGTCTCCGCCCGGATCGAGCGGCAACGCGTCCTGTACGACACCAGCAAAACCCTGCACTTCGTGGTTACGGAACCCGTCCTGCGCTGGCGTCTCCTTCCGCCTGCGATGATGGCGGGCCAGCTGGACCGCATCGTGTCGGTGTCCCGCCTGCCGAACGTGGACGTGCGCGTGGTCCCCCTCGACGCGCCGCAGCGCGACGTGCCCGGTCACTCCTTCGTCATCCGGGACGACCGTGTGGTGACGGTCGAGACGACACACGCCGAGGTGGTCGTCACCGACCCACGGGACGTCTCCCTGTACGTCGAGAAGTTCGACCGCTTCGCCTCCGTGTCCCTTGCCGGGGACGCAATGCGCGACCTAGTCGAGGGCATTCGGGACGCGTTCTTGCGCGAACGGGAAACGCCCTAGCTTCGGCCCCTCGGACCGGCTGACCATGGCCTTCTCGACGAGATGCGGGGAGGCATACGAGATGCACGGAGAACCGTCGACGCTGCCGGAGCCGGTGGCTTCTTCCCTACCGCCGGCACGGCCGGAACCCGTCCCGGGCTGCCGGGACTGCCTCGGCCTCGCGGTACAACGGGCCAACGCCGGGTCGGTCTGGGACTACTCCAAGGTGTCCGACATGAACGTGACCCTGCGCGCCCACCTGCGCGACCAGCACGGGGGCGAGCAATGACCCGCGCTGTCCTGCGCTACGTCACGCACCGGATCACCCAGCACCCGGACACCGACGTGACGTTCGAGGCCGAGTGCCTCCACTGCGCGTGGATGGCAAATCCGTCCGAGGACGGGGCAGCCGTGGACGTCGAGTGCATGGGACACACCGGACGCAGCGGACACAGAGGCTTCCGCCGCGTGTGCACCTCGTTCGCCATGGTGATGAGGGACGGCACCGAAGCAGGGCTCGTCCTGTCGAGTGGCGAGGACCCCGCCAGAAGGCAGCTACGGAGGCCGTCGGTCGTACGTGGCAATCGCCGCACGGAGTCACTGGGCGATGCGAGCCAGGAGGGACGTTCATGACGAAGGAAGAGTGGATCGAGAGAGAGCTGGCCAAGGCGCCCGAGCGAGACGACGAGTGGGTCCGAGCCATGCTTCGGTGGTTCGGGATTTTCCCTGAAGACGAGGCCCACGAGGCGCCTGCTTCTTCCGTGATCGCGGCGGCGCGAGACGGAAGAGGCAAGCTTCACGCGGATACGCCACAGGGCCCTTGAGGAGTGTGACCCGGGGCCCGGTCCGCGCGAGCTGCTGCGGAGAGCCTTCATGGGCGACAGGTGCCTGCCTCTCCCCTTGCTGAGGTCAGCTCGCAGGGGAGGCACAAGCCAGGAAAGGGCCAGCTGCCTTGCTCCAGGACTCGCCCCGTGCGAGAGCCGCTGTCCCCTCAGTGCGCAGAGACTCGATCACGGGCGCGAGGAAGGTCGTTCGCCAATGCTGGATGGTCTCCGGCTTCATGCCGCTCGCGTCCACCACGGCCCCCACTCTCGCTTCGAGGACGGCCGCGCCCTCTGCTGTGTCGTCGCCGGTCCAGTCATCCACGTGCTGGGCTATCAGCGCCCACGACAGCTTGATCATGGGTCGGATCGTAGAGGTGGTGGCGGAGAACCGGGAGAGAGCGAAGGGGGTGGGGTGTGACCCCTTTGGGCCTGTGCTCCAGTCCGCCGTGTCTTAGCAGCTCGGATTCTGCCACGGTTCCAGGGGCGACGAGAGAACTGAAGATGCAGGCCAGAGTAGAGAGAATTCGCAGATCAGGCCCCATGCGAGGCATGCTTCCGTCGTGTCGCTGATGCGAGACTACGCTGCTTCATCACTCAGCTTGCGTCGCTTGTCCGTGAGGTACTCCCGAATGATCCGGCCAAGTACCTCGCCCTCGTGCAGCCGCTCGTTGAACGCCGCTCGTCGCAGGGCGGCGCGGTCTGTGGGGTCCAGGATGGCCACCAGGAACTCCGCGTTTGGGTGTTGGTAGCCACAGCAGATCAGACGCATGCATCGCCTCGCGGACGTGCCGACGTTCGGCGTACGCCAGGGGTAATGGGGTATCCCCGCAGCTCCTTCTTGCAGCGGTCGAGGATCTTGAACAGCTCGTCCTTGTTCCGGTGCTTCGCGTCGCCGTAGTGCAGCTCGAACCACTCTCGGCGGTCCATGTCTGCTATCTCTCGCTGCACACGTTCCACGCGCCGTGTGATGCCCGCGTAGACGCGTGGGGCCATGGCGCGCGTTGCAAAGCCGGCCGTCGGGTGCATGACGTGGAGATCCATGTCGCGTACCCAGACCCTGGCGCTACGGCCCTTCTTCCAGCGGTTGCAGTGCTCGCACGCTGGGACGAAGTTCCACCAGATGTCGGCTCCCTCGTCGACGACGGGTCTTTCGTGGTCGATGGTGGTGGCAGAAGATCGCCCGCAGTAGACGCACAGGCCGCGATGCGCCGTCAGGACCATGAGCCACTGCCAGGTCTTCTGCTTGCCTCTCTCGCCGCGGCGGACCGTGTCCATCGCGTTCCTCCCCGTAGTCCCGACAGATGGAAGTGAGCGTACGAGCAGGCACTGACAGTCGCGGGGCTGATTCGATGCCTTTGCTGAGGGACTCGCCAGTAGTGTTGTGACGATTCTGGTGTGAGCCACGTAGCGCGCGGATACGCGCGCTACTGACTGTGATGGGGTGCGAGGCGCGTTGAGCGGGACCACGACTGCGACGACGGTGCACGACGTTCTCAAGGCGATCCGCGACGGCTCCACCGTGAACCGTGACCGGGGGACCCGCTTCGAGGAACTCATGGTCCAGTACCTGAGCACCGACCCCCAGTGGACTGAGCAGTTCACCCGGGTATGGATGTGGACTGACTGGCCCGGAACCGAGCACGACAAGAGGGATACGGGCATCGACCTGGTCGCGCAGGACCGGGAGACCGGCGGCTACTGCGCTATCCAGTGCAAGTTCTACGAGCCGCAGCACACGATCCACAAGGAGGACATCGACTCCTTCTTTACCGCCTCCGGTAAGGGCGCCTTCACTCGCCGAATGATCATCTCCACCACCGACAAGTGGAGCGTTCACGCCGAGGAAGCACTGACCGACCAGCAAGTCCCCGTGACCCGCGTCGGGCTTTCCGACATCGCCAACAGTCCGGTTGAGTGGCACATGCCCACTCCTGGGCTGCACGTCGAGTTCGAGATGACGCTGCGGGAGAAGAAGAAACCGCGTCCGCACCAGAAGGCGGCCATCGACGACGTCTTCGCGGGCTTCGCCGAACACGACCGGGGCAAGCTGATCATGGCTTGCGGTACCGGCAAGACGTTCACCGGTCTTAAGCTCGTGGAGCGCTTGCGGCGTGAGCGCGCCGAGGCCGGTAAGGGTGAACACACCACGGTCCTGTTCCTGGTGCCCTCCATCGCGCTGCTTTCGCAGACGCTGCGCGAGTGGTCGTATGAGGCAGAGGTCTCGCTGAATGCCTTCGCCGTCTGTTCGGACGCCCAGGTCGGTAAGCAGAAGGCTCAGGGCGACGACAAGGACATGTCCACCCATGACCTGGCCCTGCCCGCTACCACTAACGCGGACCGGCTGGTCGAGCAGATGGCGAGCGTCGAGGCGGCCCCTGGCCTGACGGTGGTGTTCTCCACTTACCAGTCGATCGCGACCATCTCGGCGGCCCAGAAGAAGGGCCTGTCCCGGTTCGACCTGATCCTCTGCGACGAGGCGCATCGCACCACCGGTGTCACTCTCTCCGGTCACGACGAGTCCGCGTTCGTCCGCGTTCACGACGACAGCTTCATCGGTGCCGACCGGCGCCTGTACATGACCGCGACGCCTCGCGTGTACAACGACGACGCCAAGCAGGACGCCAAGGGCGCTCAGGCAGCCGTCGCGTCCATGGATGACGAGACGAAGTACGGCCCCGAATTCCACCGTCTCGGCTTCGGTAAGGCGGTCGAACAGGGTCTGCTCACCGACTACAAGGTCCTTATCCTCACCATTGACGAGGGCGTGGTCGCCAAGACTCTCCAGGAGGGCTTCGCCGGCGGGGGTTCCGAACTGAACCTCGATGACGCCGCCAAGATCATCGGCTGCTGGAACGCCATGGCCAAGCGCACCGGAACCTTCGCTGATGGCTCCGGCTTCGGCAAGGACGAGGCCCCGATGAAGCGGGCCGTCGCCTTTGCCCGCTCTATCGCCGATTCCAAGAGCGTCGCTGACAACTTCAATGCGATCGTCGATGCCTACGAGGACGCGGACGACGAGGTGCTGCACTGCGAGGTCAACCACGTCGATGGCACCTTTAACACCCTCCAGCGCAACCGGCTCCTTGACTGGCTCAAGCAGGATCCGGGCCAGGCCAACGCCCGCATCTTGTCCAACGCCCGCTGCTTGTCCGAAGGCGTCGACGTGCCCAGCCTCGACGCGGTGCTGTTCCTCCACCCGCGCAACTCTGTGGTGGACGTCGTCCAGTCCGTCGGCCGCGTGATGCGCACTGCGCCCGGCAAGAACTACGGCTACATCATCCTGCCGGTGGCCGTCCCGGCTGGAATGACACCCGAGCAGGCCCTGTCAGACAACAGGCGCTTCAAGACCGTCTGGCAGGTTCTTCAGGCGCTCCGCGCCCACGACGACCGCTTCAACGCGACGGTTAACCAGATCGAGCTGAACAAGGCCAAGCCCGACACGATCGGCATCGGTCACATCTGTGCCGGTGACGAGACGGTCGGCGACCAGGACGGCTCCAGCACCGAAGACAGCGCGAAGGCCGCTAAGGACCAGGAAGCCCAGAGCGCCCAGCACATCCAGGACGCCTTGTTCTCCGTGGCCGACTGGCGTGAGGCCATCTATGCCCGAATCGTCGACAAGGTCGGCGAGCGCCACTACTGGGAGGACTGGGCCAAGGACATCGCCCAGATCGCAGACCGCCACGTCACCCGCATCAAGGCTGCGCTGAACATCCCCGAGAAGCAGGTGGCCTTTCAGGAGTTCGTCACTGAACTGCGGGCGACGATAAACCCCGGCGTCACCGAGGCCGCTGCCGTCGACATGCTCGCCCAGCACATCGTCACTAAGCCCGTCTTCGATGCCCTGTTCAGCAGCTACGGCTTCGCCGAGCACAACCCGGTGTCCAAGGCCATGCAGGGCATGCTTGACGTCCTCGACGACACCGGTCTCGACGCCGAGGCCCAGACCCTGGAGAGCTTCTACGAGTCGGTGCGCGTGCGCGCCGAGGGCATTGACAACCACGAGGGCCGCCAGCGCGTCATCGTCGAGCTGTACGACAAGTTCTTCAAGACCGCCCTGCCCAAGACCGCTGACGCGCTCGGCATCGTCTACACCCCCATCGAGGTTGTCGACTTCATCATCCGCTCCACGGAGCAGGCCCTCGCGAAGCACTTCGGTAAGTCCCTGTCCGACCAGGGGGTCCAGATCATCGACCCCTTCGTTGGCACTGGCACCTTCCCTGTACGCCTCCTCCAGTCCGGTCTCATCAAGCCCGAAGACCTCTTGCGCAAGTACACGAGCGAACTGCACGCCAATGAGATCGTGCTGCTCGCTTACTACATCGCTGCTGTCAACATCGAAGCTGCCTTCCACGACATCGCCGGCGGGGAGTACCAGCCCTTCGAGGGCATCGTGCTCGCGGATACCTTCCAGCTCGCCGAGGGGACGGCGCAGCTCGACGGCATGGAGGTCCTGGAAGGTAACAGCGAACGGGCGAAGAAGCAGAAGGCCCAGCCAATCACGGTCGTCATCGGGAACCCGCCGTACTCAGTGGGGCAGGACAGCCAGAACGACGACAACCAGAACCTCAAGTACGAAACCCTGGACACGCGTATCCAGGAGACGTACGCCGCCAAGTCGACAGCGACAAATAAGAACTCGCTATATGACTCCTACATCCGAGCTATCCGCTGGGCATCCGACCGCATTCAGGATGACGGCGTGGTCGCTTTCGTCTCCAACGGTGGCTACATCGACGGCAATACAGCGGACGGACTACGCAAGTCGCTCGTCGAGGAGTTCGACGCTATCTACTGTTACAACCTGCGTGGCAATCAGCGCACACACGACTGGAAGCGAGAAGGCGGCAAGATCTTTGGCTCGGGGAGCCAGAACACCGTCGCCATCTTGATTCTCGCCAAGGGCGACAAGAATGGTGTCTCTGCGTCCGGGTGCGAGTTGTACTACCACGAGGTCGATGACTACCTCACCCGCGAGGAGAAGCTGAACAAGCTCCGCACACAGAGTCTGGGCAGCGTCGAGTGGAAGAGGGTCAGCCCGAACGCCGAGGGTGACTGGATAAATCAGCGAGATGAGCGGTTCGTTGAATTCCAGGCGATCGGGGAGAAGGATAAGAAGGCGGCAGAAAAGGCGATCTTTGCGCTGTACACCCCCGGACTGCAGACCAATAGGGACGCTTGGGTTTACAACCATTCTCGTCAGAAACTTGGCGAGAATGTTGAGGCGCTCATCGATTTCTACAACACGCAGGCAGAGGGCTTTCGGGTACACTGCAATGCCCTGGGGATCTCCAAACCCAGCATTGCAGATGCCGAGAAGTTCATCGATCGCAATCCGATGCGGATCAGCTGGTCGTCGAGCCTGATTTCCAAGCTGATGCAGGGAAAGAAGATCGAGTACGTGGCGGAGCGCGCCATCGTCGGTACGTACCGGCCCTTCGATCGCCGTGCGGTGTACTTTGACCGCGACCTCAATCACCGTCCCGGCAAGTTGCCGCAAATGTTCCCGACACCGGATCACGAGAACTTCGGCTTCTATACCACCGGTACTGGGTCCGACGAGCCGTTCTCGCTCCTGATGACGGATGCTGTGCCGGACCTACATGCTGTTGGCACCAAGAGTGTCGGCCCGCACTTCGTCCGTTACATGTACCACGAACTGTCTGTCGATGGCGGCTTCGACTTCAGCGAAGGCGATGCCAGCTACGAGCGTGTCGACAACATCACCGATGTTGCTCTGGCTGACTACCGCAAGGTGTATACAGACCCTGCCATTACCAAGGATGACGTCTTCTATTACGTGTACGCCCTGCTCCACTCCGCGGAGTATCGCAAGCGGTTTGCCGCAGACTTGAAGAGGTCCCTGCCACGCATCCCCAAGGTGCGAGACTTCCATGGCTTCGCGGAGGCCGGGCGTAAGCTCGCTGACCTGCACATCAACTATGAGCAGGCTGAGCCGTACAAGGGCATCGTTGAGACGCCGACTGGCGACATTTCGGTAACCCCGCCGAACGAGTTGTACCGCGTCGCCAAGATGAAGATCCCGAAGGTCAAGGGCCAGGCTGACCGGTCGACCATCATTTACAACAACCGGATCAAACTGGCCAACATTCCAGAGGAGGCGTACCGCTACCAGCTCGGCGCACGTTCCGCGATCGAGTGGATCATCGATCGCTACCAGGTCAAAGTCGACAAGGCGTCGGAGATCGTCGACGATCCCAACGACTGGTCCGACAATCCGCGATACATCATCGACCTGCTCAAGCGGATCGTCACCGTCAGCCTGGAAACGATGAAGATCGTGGATGCTCTCCCGGCGCTCGACATCCTGGAGTAGCATGACGTACGCAACGGCGGTGCAGACCATTGAAGTGAAGCCTGGACAGAACCTGTCGAGTAGCCGCCATGGTGGCCCCGATGTAAGTAACGGTGGAAGCCTCAGGGGCTTCACATTTTGGTTGCGTAGCGGCCCAACGTAAGAGCTTGGTCCACTCTTCGTTGTCTGTGTGGCCTCTGTCGGGGCCGCGTTGGCGCGCTGGTTCCATCGCTAGACGGGGCGCGTCAGCGCCCCCATTGCTGGCTTGCTGGGCTTCGTGATGCGGCCCCGGAAGGGGCCGAAGGAAGCCGCTACCCGTTTTCCTTCTGTGGCGGCCTGTCGGCCGCCCCTGCACGCTTCCCAGTAGCTACTTCGCCGTCGAGCCGGACCTGCTTTTTCGGCCCCTGCCGGGGCCGGATCGCTCCGTCCTGCCTGCCGCTGGGGCCGCGACGCGGCCTCTCCGTCCTTCCCGGTTCAACGCAGACGTGTAGTTATGCGTCTGCGCGGAGGAGGGCGGATCCGCTGCTGCACATATAGATATAGAGGGCAGGATCGTTTTCCTATGGAATGAGGCCGTAGAGGTAGGCGCGACGCGTCTACCGAGTAGGCGCTCGTCGCCTACCTCGGGTCAGGCAGCGCGGCGAATGCCGTGTTCTCGGCAGGACAGGGACCCTTGCCCCATGTCGTACATGTGTGAGGGGAGGACGAGGCACCGGGCAGTGGATGACGCGTGCAGCAGCCGGCGGACTTTGGCTTCGCGGACAGCGCGACTCACCCCTTGCTTCGTCTGTTCCGAGCCGTCCTTGCGGCGGAGGATGTTCGCAAGTTCGCCTGGGCCTAGCTCAGCGTGGCCGATCTGGTTTGCCCTGCCCAGGGCGGCGAAGAAGGCTCGAAGAGGGAGCGGCCAATCGGGCACCGTGGCCATACGGCGGAATTCCGGACGGGAGATGGCAGCCCATTCTTTGAGCTGAATCCGTGGCTTGTGCTCGCTCATCAAGAGCGTGACTCCGTCTCTGTGTGGCGCACGCGGGTGCGCCAGTGATCCCCGCCAGACGGCGGGACATGTGCCTCCTTTCGGTTGGCTTTCGGTGATGGGGATGCGCTGGTCAGGCCGAGACCGGGCACTCCCGATCGATCCAGCGGTCGACCTCTGATAGCCGGAAGCGCAGGCTGCCGCCGACCTTCCGTGACGGGATGCCGAGCATCCGGTGGTTGTTGTAGATCCAGGCGGGCTTCTTGCCCAAGTACTCGGCCACATCCTGCGCAGCATGATGACGGCGGCCGTGAAGGAACGCCGCATACCGGATAGCCCGTGCGACGAGGTGCCGCCGCTCAAGACCGCGGGCGCTGCGGTCGACCCGGACGAGATCCCGACGCTTGCTGAGGTGTACGCCATCGCCGCCGCCATGTCTGAGCAGTACCGGCTTACCGTGTGGCTCCAGGCGGGCGCAGGGCTGCGCATCAGCGAGGCCCTCGGCTTCTCCGCCGACTGTCAGCGAGACGGCTTCCTCCGGCTGCGTCGGCAGATCAGCGCCAAGGCGAACCAGGGCGAATGCGTGACGCGCTTCGTGCCGCTGAAGCACCGCACGCCGGAGGAGTTCCGGGATGTGCCCACGCCGGTCTTCCTTGATCAAGAGATCGGGCTGCACCTGAAGCGCTGGGGGACGGTCGAGATCGACGGCTTGGAGGTGCTGTTCGCTCCGCGTGAGCGAGGCAAGGGCAACATGCCCACGGCCTCGACGTACGGATACCACTGGCGCAAGGCGCTGACGGGTGCCGGCGTGGTGACGCCGGACGGGAAGCCGAAGTACACGCCACACTCGCTGCGGCACTTCTTCGCCTCGACGGCACTCGCGAACGGTGTGCCGATCCATGAGGTGAGCCGCTGGCTCGGGCACCGCAACATAAAGACGACCGTCGACACGTACGGGCACCTGGTGCCGGAGGCGTGGGACCGCTGCCGGGACGTGATGCAGCAGGCACTGCGCCCCGGGCTTCCCCGTCAGGCGTCGGCGACCGAGCTGGCGGCGTGACGTGCTGACCTGCCGACACTGTGCTGACTTGGTGCTGACCCTGCACCCCTTCAGAGGGCTGAAACCCTTGGGAATACTGGGGAGTGGGAGGCCTCTTGAACGTTCCGCTTCAACGTCTAACACGTACGGCGAAGGCCGCCTGACCTGCGACGGAGCGGGTTGGGCGGCTTTTGCTGTCCGCGCAGAGTCCGCAGCGCCGCTACCGATTTGCTGCGGCTGCGTCCTGACTGCGGCCCCAGACCTCGCTCACCTGTTCAGTCCCTGGCGTGATCCCTCTACGCTGATCAGCGGCAGGCACTGCAAGCCCGGAGCAAATGAGGTTGCGGGTGAGACTTAGGCAAGAAACTCGCGTCCTGAAAGAGAAGGCCATCTCGTCGATGGTCGCTGCGGCGGAAGCGTTCAACTCGCCGTACGATCGCGGGCGCGCGACGAAGGTTCTGTTGCACCTTCAGCACTCCTTCGAAATGCTGTTGAAAGCCGCCCTTGTCCAAAGGGGAATCCGCGTACTCGATCCGACTCTGGGTCGGTCGATCGGCTTCGAGGCATGTGTGCGCAAGGCCATGCAGCACACCGACATCAAGCTCAGCGAAGCGGACGCCGGGATGCTCAGGGCGATTGATGCCATGCGGGACGACGAGCAGCATTGGTTCAACCAGGTGTCCGAGCAGTTGCTGTATGTGCATGCTCGTGCCGGCGTGACGCTCTTTGATGACTTCCTTCAACGAGTGTTCAAGGAACCGCTTGCCGATCACTTGCCGGTGCGAGTGTTGCCCGTCTCCGCCCACCCTCCGGGTGATCTTGCGCTTCTTCTCGACGAGGAGTACACGCAGATCGCCTCTCTGCTTAAGCCCGGTCGACGCGCGACACACGAGGCGCGGGCCCGGATCCGCACCCTGTTGGCGATGGAGGCCCACACCGGTCCGGAGACGCGGGTCTCCGATAAGGATGTCGATCGCGTGCTGAGTGCGTCGATGCGGGACGTCATGACGCCGGGTGGTCGCGGCGCCAGAAGGTGGGGAGCCACCAGCAGAGCACCGAGCGGTCGTCGGGCCACGGGGTGCGTTCGTCCGAGTCCCAGTCCTCGAAGGAGTCGCGTGTCGGGTCGATGGGGCGCCAGGCGGGGTCGAGCGGCTCGTCCGCTACCGGAGGGCGGACGTACTGGCTGCCGTGCTGGTCGCAGGCGCCGAAGTCCTGGTAGCTCTGCTGCGCCTCGATCAGGGAGACCCTGTTGGCTCCGACGGGCGAGGCCGGCCAGCGGAACTGGACCCCGTCGTCCTCCCAGAAGCAGATGGGGCAGATCTCGTAGGAGCCGGGCATGGCGTCCAGCACGCGGTGCCCGCAGCAGGGACAGGGGTACAGATGGCTCACCTGCGCAGTCTCGTCGACGGTCCGGTCGGCGTGCCATGGATTTCCGCGCCTCGGCACACCCGGCCAGTCCGCAGAGAGTCCGCAGCACACCCGTAAGCGGCCGTCGGGACCCAACGCACGCCAACGGAGAAATGCCTGGTCAGGGCGCTGTGCGGGGCTCCGCCGCAGGTCAGAATCGGTCCGCAGACATTCCGCTTCAACGTGTAGTCATCGCGTTGCCGCACGTTGAATGATTTCGTCAACGTGCAGTCAGAAGGGGTCGGACTCCGGTGAGTCCGACCCCTTCCGCATTCCCGTGCCGACTTGGCGCTGACTCTTCAGCTGCTGCGCGGCGGTGTGAGCTTGTCGAGGTCCAGGCTGATCTCGAAGGGCACCGGGCGCTGGAGGGTGCCCCGGAAGATCCCGGCGGGCGCGTAGGCGCCGGTGGGTTCGTCGAGTTCGTAGGCGTGGACGACGGGCGCCCCGTCCTCGTCCTCGATGCACCAGTAGTGCGGGATGCCGGCCTCCGCGTACTTGCGGAGCTTGACTGTGCGATCGCGATGGGCGGACTCGGGGGAGACGACCTCGATGACGAGTCGGACCTCCTCCGGTGCGAACCAGGTGCGGTCGCCGTCGAAGTCGGCCGTCGTCACCAGCAGGTCCGGTTCGGGACGGTTGCGCGGGTCGAGCTTGATGGTCATCTCGCGGCCGACTCGGGTGTCAGCGGGGACCTGCTCCATGAGTGCGACCGTGAGCATGGTGACGAGGTGGCCGTGCCACCACCTCTGGGGCGACATCATGAAGACGAGGGCTCCGTCGATCAGCTCGGTGTGGCGGGGCGCCTCGGGGAGGCGGTCGAGGTCCTCCGCGAACCAGCCTTCCGCGCGCGGCGGGCGCATCCAGTCGGGCAGTGCGGTCATGGCTTCACGGTAGCGGCCCGCGGCTCAAGCCGGAGAGCCAACGAACCCGATCCGGTGGTTTTCGGCAACTTGCCGTGCCATGACCGGCCACGCGCCCAGCGTTCGGCCATGAGTGACTCATCGGTCCAGGTGGCCATGGTGGTCACCTGCGTGGCGGCTCCCGTCTCAGCGACGACGGCCGCGTTTCGGGCTTCCGTCTACAACCGTCGGCAGGCGAGAGCAGTTGTCCCGGCCGACGCCCTCACAGAGAAGGCGGCGGCTTGGACGGCACAGCTCGGAGCAGGCCCCGGCGAGGCGTAGCGGGCGAGCGGTGTGGGGCCGCGGGGTAGGGCAGATCGGCATAAAATGGGTGTAAAGGTACTCCAGGTGGGTTCGGGAGGCGTGATGTCCGTACGACCCGACGCGCCGCCGCAGCGCGCGCAGCATGATCCCGAGGACACGCTCAACCAGCTCGGGAGTTCATGGCACTGGGCGCTCGGTGTCGCCCTCGCGACCCTGATCCCGGGGATCCTCGTGCTCGTCTGGCCCGACGAGACCCTGCACATCCTGGCCGTGATCATCGGGCTGCAGTTCCTGGTTGCGGGCGGGTTCCGCTTCGTATCGGCCTTCTCGCACAGCAACGACGCCGGCGGCAGCCGGCTGGCGAGCGTGCTGGTCGCGGTACTGGCCTTCCTGGCGGGCGTCCTCGTACTGCGCCACCCGATGCAGACCATCGGCGCGCTGTCCTTGATCGTCGGAGTGTTCTGGCTGATCACCGGCGTGCTCACGGCGTACGTCGCGATCGCCGACCGGCTCCTCGTCCACCGCGGGCTGCTCTTCGGCCTGGGCGCTCTCGGCACCGTCGCCGGAATCGTCGTGCTCTGCTTCCCGGTGGACTCCGCGGTCGCCCTGACGCGGCTGCTGGGCCTGTGGCTCGTCCTGCTCGGCGTGTTCGAAGTGGTGATGGCCCTCGTCATGCGTTCCGCCACCCGTCGCATCACCGCGCCCAGGTAGGCGGCGGGCGCCGTCTAGTGTCTTGTGGCGCAAGGTAGTGCGCGAGTATCTTGTGCCGCATGACAAAGGAGCCGCCGGCGACCGGTGACCAACGGCGCAGCCAGCTCCTGCGCGGGGTGCTCGACCTGTGTCTGCTGTCCCTGATCGCCGAACGGCCCCGGTACGGATTCGAGTTCGCCGAGGCGCTCGCCGCCGGCGGGCTGGAGCTCGTCAGCGACGGCAGCATCTATCCGCTGCTCGCCCGGATGGAGCGGGCGGGGCTCATCTCCTCGTACCGCGCCCCGTCCCCGAGCGGCGGCGCCCCCCGCAAGTACTACCGGCTGACCGAGGCGGGGGACGCCGAACTCGGCCGGGGCCGCGCCGACTGGCAGGCCTTCACCGGACCGGTGGGCCGGATCGTGACCGCCACCACCACGCCCACGCCATCCACGGGGGAGAACACGGCATGACGAACGCGCAGATACTCGCGGCCTGCCGCAGCAACTGGGAGTACCGCGGGATCGACGACGCGTCTGTGCGGGAGATGCTCGACGAGCTCTCCGCGCACCTGGAGGACGCCGAGGCGGCCGGCCGCACCGGGCAGGACGTCGTCGGCCCCGACGTGCGCACCTTCGCCGCCGCGTGGGCGCGGGCCCGCTCCCCGCTGCCGCGCCGCGTGCTGCGCACCGCCTCCCTCGGCTGCTACGTCGCCGGCTGGGTCCTGCTGATCGCGTACCTGATCCGGTGGACTACGCAGTTGGACGTCACCCCCGGCAACACCGTCTTCTGGGTGGTCCTTGCCACGGTCACCGTCACCTGGAAGCTGCGGCGGGGCAGCCTCGGCATCCGCCGAAGCTGGGCCGTCGCTCTCCTCATCGCGCTCCCCGCGGGGATTGTCGCGGACTGGCTGGTTGGTGACGAGCCGCTGTTCACCGTGCCGCTGTGGGCTGCCGCGCTCCTGCTGCTGCCCGGGCTGCCCTACGCCGTCGCCGACGTACGGGCCAGGAGGAACGGCGCCGCCTGACGGTGCCGTCCGGCGACGGGCGCGGCCCGCTCAGAAGCCGCGCACCGAGGCCACCGTGAACGTGGTCGGGGTGCCCGTGCCGGGGTCCATGGGGCCTCCCTTGTCGAACTGGGAGCGGACCACGAGGGTGCGTCCGGGTACGCGCGCGAGGGTCGTGGGGATCTGCAGCGACGGGTCCGTGATCGTACGGGTCAGCCTGGCGCGGGTGCCGTCCGCACCGACCTGCCAGCGGGTCAGCGTGTTGGTGGCGTTGTGCGCCACGCGCAGGGTGCCGTCCGGGGCGAGGTCGAGACCGTCGGCGGCCTTCAGGTCGCCGCCGGTGAGGGCGACCCGGCGGACGTCGCCGGTCCGCAGGTCGACGCGGTAGAGGTCGCCCGCCGTCATGTCGACGGTCAGGAGGTAGCGGCCCGCGCGGTCGGAGGTGATGCCGTTGAGGCTGAAGGTGCCGGACGGGCGGGGGCGCAGGGCAGGGGTGAGGTCGTAGGCCTCGGTCAGGATGCCGCTGCCGGCGGCCAGTTGCCGCGGGGTCACGCGGTAGATCACGCCTCGGCTGCTGTCCGTCAGGTACGCGGTGCCGTCCGGGGTGAGGACCAGGTCGTTCACGAAGCGCGCCGAGGTCCCCGCGGCCACCTCGAAGTGAGCCAGCCGGCGCCCGGTCGCGGTGTCGTAGACGGCCACGCCTTTCGTGGAGTCCGTGACCCACAGCCGGCCGCGGGCGTCGACCCGCAGGCCGTTGGCCGTACGGCGGCCGTCGGTTCCCGAGGGCAGGAACACCTCGGCCTCGTGCCGGCCGGGCCGGGCCCGGTAGACCGTGCCGTCCGCGTACGAGCCCACGTAGACGGTGTGCGTGCGGGGGTCCGCGGCTATGCCCTCCGGATAGACCTTCGCGCCGGGCAGGGCGAAGGCGGTGGATATCCGGGCATCGCCGGACGCCGTCTGCGGCCGGGCCAGGGCCGGAGCCGGCGCCGCCGCGCCGAGTGCGAGGGCCCCGGCCAGCGAGGCCGCCCCCAGGACGGACCTCCTCCTGAGGGCCGTTGCCACCGCGCCCTTCTTCGGTGCGCCCTTCTCCGCTGCGGCGCTCTCCGCTGCGGCCCTCTTCGTTTTCTGCGTCATCGCCCGCCTCGTTCGATGTCCTCTACTGATCATGTGAGGATGAATCTATGTTAGAGCTCTAATGCATGCAAGGGCCGGGCCGTAGGATGCCGGAATGACCTCCATGGCCCCCGAGGAGCGCATCGGCTCTCACATCAAGCGCGCCGAGCAGGCACTCCTCGCGGCGAAGAACGCGGCCTGCAAGCCCGCCGCAGTAACGGTTCCGCAGTACGCCGCCCTGCTCTGGCTCGCCGAGAAGCCCGGCATCTCGGCCGCCGCGCTCGCGCGCCTGTGCGGGGTGACGCCGCCGACCATGAACACCGTGCTGAAGAACCTCCAGGAGCGCGGGCTCATCGAGCGGACCCCGCACGAGTGGCACCGCAACGTGCTGGAGACCCGGCTCACCGAAGTGGGCCGGGCGGCCATGGAACTCGCGGACACGGGCGCCGTACGGGTGGAGCGCGCCCTCGCCGCCGCGTTCACCGAGGAGGAGCGGGAACTGTTCATCGCGCTGCTCGGGCGCTGCGCGGAGGTGCTCGACGCCGAGCGGTGATCTCTCCGCCCGCACGGATCAACGTATGTTTTTTGCTCGAATTTGGAACTGTGCGGGTGGTTTGCTCATCAGGACTTAGGGGAGACCAGCCGCTCTGCCCTCGGGGGCAGTCAAGACCGTTCGGAGCGAAGTTCGTGCACCAGTACCCGCAGCGCCCGCGGCCTGACGACCAGCAGTCGTACCAGGACTACCCGCCCCAGGGGCATGGCGGCCAGCAGCACCAGCAGCAGGGCCAGCAGCAGCACCAGTCGTACGAGACGCCCTCGCCCTACCCGGGCCGGCCGCCGTACGGTGAGCCGCCCACCGCGGCCGGGTACCAGCACGACACCGAGCTCCGGCAGCCCGAGCGGTCCCGGCGCCGAATATGGGTCAGCGCCGTGGTCGCCCTCGCGCTCCTCCTCGGCGGCGGCGGGTTCGCCGCCTGGAAGCTCGACTGGTTCTCGGGCAACGGCGAAGCAGTGACCTTCGGCAAGAACCCGCCGCAGTCCCCGGCCGCAGGCGCGTCCGACGCGGGCACGCCGAGCGCCGAGGCCAAGCCCTCGGGCGACCCGGACGTGCTCATGCCGACCGGCCCGAAGTCGGACTTCAAGCAGACCGCCAAGCTGGACGACGGCACGATCATCGCGAAGACCCGCCTCGCGGGCGCGAAGTCCGGCTTCGAGGGCGACGTGTGGGTGTGGGCCCCCAAGCAGTACGACGACCCGAAGTACGCGAAGAGCGGCTTCCCGGTGCTCATCGCGCTCCCCGGCGGCAACGGCTTCCCCAACAACTACTGGGCGGACACCAGCCTCGGGCTCCAGAAGGCCATCAACGAGGGCGTCAAGGCCGGCACCAGCCTCCCCTACATCGTGATCATGCCGGTGCTCAACCCGGACGCGAAGTACTACTACGACGGCTCCGACATCCCCGGCCAGGCCAAGATGGGCACGTGGATCGCCGAGGACGTCCCGGCGTTCGCCAAGGCCAACTTCCGTACCTACAAGTCCCGTGACGGGTGGGCCTTCATGGGCTCCTCCTCTGGCGCGTTCGTCGGCATGAAGACGGTCCTCCAGCACCCGGACAAGTTCAAGGCCGTCATCGCCTCCGGCGGCGAGATAGTCCCCGACTCCCCGCTGTGGAAGGGGCACCAGGCGGAGATGGACGCGAACAACCCGGAGAAGCTCGCCCAGAAGCTGATCGACACCAAGGGCCCCGAGGTGTACATCAACTTCCAGGTCGGCACCAAGGAGTCCGGCAAGGACCGAATGGTGAAGTTCCAGCAGCAGTACGGCAAGGGCCCGGTCAAGACCACCATCCGCGACATCCAGAACGGCGAGCACAACGGCTGGCACTACGTCCGGGGCATGAAGGAAGGCTCCCTGGAATGGGTCAGCAAGGTCCTGAAGGCACCTAAGCCGGAGGAAGGCTGATCTGGACCCGAGAGCCTGGCCTGCCGCGCGTGGTGGGGGGCGGGCGTGCGGCTAGGCGTGCGGCCAGGCGGGCGGGCGGCGGGCGGGGGAGGGGAGCGGGGCGGGGCGGGGGCTTCGGGGGGCGGGTTCCACGCGGGCGGGGACGGAGGAGGCGCGGGGGCTTCGCGGGGGCGGGAGACGCCCGGGCCGTGAGGGAAGGGCGAGGGGTGGCTTCGGGAGGTCGGGAGCCGCTGGAGCGGTGTCAGGGATGTGCTGGGGGTTTCCCGTCAGTCCCATCGTCTCTCCGTGTCGGGCCGGTCCCTCAAGGGCGCTCGTTCCTCGCGTCGCTTCGCGATGTCGCTGCGCTC